>WOUS01000023.1 GCA_009772985.1 Anaerolineaceae bacterium | reverse complement strand
AATGTTTTCGGGCGTGGCTGTGTGTGTTTTTGTTTAGGCATAAACCCAAACTTACACGGTCACGCCTCTTTTGTCTAGCCTTTCATGCACCAACGCCCTGACAAAGTGTAATTGCATTACTGAAAACGAGGGCGGGATGGGGCATGACGAAAATCGCGCCCAACAACGGCTCCACGCTGACCGCCTTCGGCGGAGGTACAGCAGCGGCACTTTTCAAGGTTTCATGTCATTATAAGACTGTCGCCTTTCCAGACACGGAGGCAGGTGATCTAAGCCGTTAGCCTGCCTCATCATTCTTAGTTTTCTAACATTAGGGTAAATAAATGGTTCAAACTGGAATATTACCTCCGGAACTAAAATCGGTCGATCAACTATTTTCTGGTGACACAACATTCTCTGTCCCCAAGTACCAGCGAAGCTTTGCATGGGGCGAAGATGAAATTGAGGAACTTTGGGATGATGTTATTGCAACAATTGATCGTAAAGGCGATTACTTTTTAGGAACCCTTGTTTTACAAGGAAAGGACCCTAAAGAGGTTGAGATAATTGACGGTCAACAGCGTATCGCTTGCATAAGCATGATTTTCAGTGCAATAAGAAATGTATATCTAGCTAGTGCTGACCAACGCGCAGATCAACTATTTCTCGATTATCTTGGAGCAAAGGATTATTCAAAGGATGCAGTGCCACATCCAAAGTTCGTTATGAACAGGATCAATAATGATACTTATCTTCGCTATGTGATTACCAGCAGTAATAAAGCAGAAGTTGAACGAGCTCTAAAACAAAAGGGGCTTGACCAATCAAACAAGCTTTTATTGAGAGCTTATTCATTCTTTCTAGGACAAGTAATCTCTGAGGCTTCTAGACTAGGAACAGATGCTGATAAATTCATAACTCCTCTCATAAATTATCTCCGAGCAAGGGTGAAATTTATTACCATCCCTGTTACTACAGATGAAGATGCAAATCTATTTTTTGAGTCACTTAATGCCCGGGGAAAGGAATTGGCTGTCTCGGACTTAGTGAAAAACAGGCTTTACTTCGAAGCCGGAAATGAAGTGACTAGAGCGCAAGAACTCTGGGAAAAAATTGAAAATGACCTTATTAGTAGATCAATTCCTGAATATATTCGCCACTATTGGATTGCCAAAAAGACTGATTTGAAGAATCTTAATGTCCGAGAAAAGCGTCTTTATAGAGCAATTGCATCAGAGGTGAGCGGGAAGCCTCAAACAACAATTCAACTTCTTGCAGACTTGGCACTGAGCGCAAGTGATTATGTCAGGATCAACGATTACAATCTTTGGCCCGATGATTCTGCATACGGTCAGGATTTAAAAAATAGCCTAGATGAACTTGCTCTTTTCAAGGTTTTCCAATGTCATCCTCTTTTGCTGAATGCAATACAAGGTTTTAAAAGAGCTAATGATGTTGCGAAAGTTTTTAGGATTATAGCGAACTTTTCATTTCGGTACTTCATAATCGGAAATCAATCTCCAGGAAATCTCGAGAGAGAAACTGGCAGGATCGCCTATTCTATCCGGACAGGAGAAATATCCAAACCAAAAGATATTGCAGATACATTACGCTCGATTAACTCCGACCAAGTATTCCGCTCAGATTTTGCTCTCGTAACCATACAAAAGACACGAGCTAAAATTGCCCGGTATATTTTGTCAAAGATTTCCAATTACATAGCATCTAAGTCCACCGGGGCAGAGTTAGTTTCTAATCCTGATGCGCACAAAGTGAACCTAGAGCACGTGTTACCACAAGAGCCCGGTGAAGTATGGAAAAAGGGTTTCTCTAAAGATATAGATCCTGCGGATTATATATACCGACTTGGTAATCTAACCCTTCTTACCACCAAGATCAATTCCGAATTGGCTAATACATCTTTTGCTGATAAGAAACCAGCCTTAAGCGAATCAACATTACCCATAAATCAATATTTCAAGTCACTCTCAACATGGGATGCTGTGGAGATCGAGAAACGACAGGATTATCTCGCTAAGCTGGCCCTAGAAGTATGGGATTTGTAAGTGCAAGCTTTGCAGGCGGGCTAACATCGTCTCCAGCGGATGGTTCACCTTCGCTCACCACAGGTAGCGGCTCTGCCGCTCGCGCGCAGGCGCGATTTGCCAGAAATGCGCGATAATTGAGAAGGAGTCTCGCCGGTCCCGCCGATGAGCCGCGCTGTCAGCCCCCCTTCCTCCCGCAGATTCCCGCCTGCGGGAGTTCTTTATTCCGCCAGCAGGCAAACAGAAAGGCCAGGTTCCGATTGGAGCCTGGCCTTCGTGTTATTCAATTGTACTTACTTCAAAATCGTGATGACCGTGCCGGTGCTGTCACCGTCCGGGTCGCTGTTGGCGGCCGCGTTGTAGGTGTAGCCGGCGGCGGCCACGTTCGTCACAGTATAGGTGACGCTGGTCTTGTTCAATTTCATCGCGCCGGTGGTGACCGAGCAGGTGCCCGCAACGCCGGTCGTACAGGTAGCCGTGCCGGTGTAGGCGCCGCTCCAGGCGCCGGTCACAACTGCGCCGGAGACCGCGACGCCGTTGGCGTTCACGACCTTGATGGTGACGGTGGCGGTCCAGGACTTGGCGCCGACAACCTTGGTCCCATCCAGGTCAGCGACATAGACAGCAACAGTGGTCCCGCTGGCCAGGTAGTCGAGGGCATCCTTGGCCTGCACCAGGCCGTAGCCATAGTAGACATCGCGTCCCGCCGCGCCGAGGTCTTCCGCGGTGGCGGTCAGGGCAGCGCGGATTTCCACATTGGTGGCGGTCGGCTTGGCGCTCCAGATAAGGGCAGCCACTGCAGAGACGTGCGGGGTCGCCATGGAGGTACCATCATAGTATTCATAGCTGCTGGCCGGCCAGGTGTAAGTACTTTCGATCGCGCCGATTTGGCCGAGTTTGTTGGCAACCAGATACTGCCCGTCTTCCTGGGTCAGGCTGATGGCGGGGATGATGGACGAATTGCCGTCGCCCAGCGTGCCGAGGAAGTTGCCGGGGAGGTTGTTGTAGATGACCGCCGCAACACCGCCGCCGTTCTGGACACTCATGACCTTGGTATAGAAATCATAGGTGCCGCGCTCACACAGAACAACTTTCCCAGCCCATGCGCCAGATGTGGCGCACAGGCCGCCATCAACGAGAACGCCGCTGACGGCCCCGCGCGCCGAATACTCGATGTGGTTGGCCACATACGTGACGCCGTCCACGGTCAGGGTGTTGTCGTCCAGATAGGGAACGGTGCTCAGAACGCCCACGCCGGGCGCGGCGAGTTCAACCTGATCGTTATAGTTCGAAAAAGTGGCCCACTGCTTGTTCGAATCGAGCGCCGCCACCGACACGACCGAAGCGTAGGAAGCCGGGTAACTGTAGGCTGTCGTGCCGTCGTTGCTGGCCGCGGCAACGGAGAGAACGCCGTTGGCATACAGGGTATCGAAGCCGCGTCGTTCGGTAACCGAGCTGCGCGCGCCTCCCAGGCTCATGCTGATGATGTTCGCGCCGGCGGCGTAGCACTTATTTGCAGCATCAATCAGCGTGGAGGTGTAGACCCACTCGCCGGTGTCGCCGAAGACTTTGACGATGTACAGGTTCACGGTCCCGGGGGTGACGCCGACGACGCCCAGGGCATTGTTCATCGCCGCGATCGTCCCGGCAACGTGGCTTCCGTGGCCGAGGCCGTCGCTGTTCCAACCGATGTTGTAGCCGGTCACGTTGACGCCCGCCAGGTCTTCGTGGGCCGTGTACATGCCGGAGTCGATGATGCAGATCTTCCGGTTGGACCCGGTCGGGGCGCCGGTGTCAATCACGCCATCACGATTGGCATCCCAGACATCGCGGGCCTGCACCATGTCAATGCCGTAAGGCACTGTCTGCGGGCTGAGCGCGGCAACCGCCTCCGCCGAGGATTCCGGGGTGGAGATGAAGTAGCGCGGCGCATCTTCTTCGATGAGAATGACGTTGGGATTGTGGCTGATGCCGTTCAGGGCGGCCTCAGGCAGCGTGACCGCAAAGGCATCCAGACTGTCGAACGCGTAATGGATTTCCCCGCCCGCTCCCCTCAGCGCCCCTTCCACTGCGCCTTTCGAACCGGGAGCAAATTGCACGAGCACACGAACTTTGCCGTTCTGAGAACCGGCGTATGCGCCGGAGATGTTGACCGACCCCAAGACCAGGACGGCGACCAACACCAGGCTGAACAACATTGCTGACCGTTTCATTTACTGCTTCTCCTCTTTTATTTGATTTGGGTGATCAGAGAGAAAAACTTCGCAACGACAGGCGCTGTGTCACAGTTGAAGTTCCACCTCCTCGAAGCAGGAATAACGAGCCGTTTACAAATTTGTTAGCGGCCTTATTATCGTCCCAATCGCCGGAACTGTCAACAAAAACGACTGGGTTCGGGCCATCATTCTTCGGCAGCGGATTTTGCGGATTCTCGCGGAAGGTAGTCTCCCCGCGGAGAGCAGTTCCCGGCATTGTCGGCAAAATTGAACCGCGAAGGTACGAAGAACGCGAAGGAATTCCCTTCGCGGCTTTCAGAAAACTTCGCGCTTGCCTGCCCCCGCTCTATGGGGGTCGCTTCTTTGCGGTGAGAAATTGAACTGCGCTCAACAGGGAGACCATCCGCGGAAAGAGCGGGAGAAATCCGCGTAATCCGCACTAATCCGTTGCTAAAAGTTCTTGAATAATCTGTTGTCCGAACTTAAGTCCGCATCAGAAATGATTACCCCGCCAGCCGGATTTCCAGATTCTTCTTCACCGCCGGCCACTCCTTATCCAGAATGCTGAAATAGGCCGAGTCGCGGAGCGTCCCGTCCGGCAGGATGTAGTGATTGCGCAGCAGTCCCTCGCGCGCCGCGCCCAGCCGTTCGATGGAGCGGATCGAGCGCGCGTTGCGCGCGTCCGCCTTGAATTGGACGCGGATGCAGCCCAGCGTCTCGAAGGCGTATCCCAGCAGCAGGTACTTGCATTCCGTGTTGACCGCCGTGCGCTGGAATTCCGGCGCGTACCACGTCCCGCCCAGTTCGAGCGAGCGGTGCGGCGGGCGTATGTCGAGATAGCGCGTCGCCCCGGCGACTCTTCCGCTGGCGAGGTGTACCACCACGAACGGCAAATCCGTCCCGGCGGCCTGCTTCGCCAACAATTCCCCCACCCAGGCGGCCATGTTCTCCGGCATGCTCAAGTCGCCGTAAAGCATGTACTTCCAGATGCTCCCGTCCCGCCCGGCCTCGGCCAGCCCGGGAATGTGCGCTTCGCCCAGCGGTTCCAGCCGCACGACGCGGCCGGTCAGCGTGACGGGTGCCTTCCACAAATCGCCAGTCATTTTTTCTCCAGCAAGCGTAGGACGAGATAATATCTCGTCCTACTTCTCCTGCGTGGGGAGATAGGGCATCGCCGGACCCGCCGCGCCCACCAACTCCGCGAGCGCGGCGCGCATCGCCGTCCGGTCGTCCCAGGGGTACTCGGTCTCGCCAAAGCACATGGACTGTTCGTGCCCCTTCCCGCAGGCGATGACGACGTCGCCCGGCGCGGCCATGCGGACCCCGAACCGGATCGCCTCGCCCCGGTCCGCGACGCGGACGAAAGCCTGCCCCTCCGTCCCGCCGCGGGACCGCGCGCCGGCCGCCATTTCTTCGAGAATCCCGTCCAGCGACTCGGTGCGCGGGTCTTCGGCGGTCAGAATGGACACGTCCGCCAGTTCCGCCGCGACCTCGGCCATCATGCGACGCTTTTCCTTGTCGCGCAATCCCGCCGAACCGAAGATGGCGATCACGCGCCCCGCCCTCACCCCTGACCCCTCTCCCGATTGCGGGAGAGGGGAACCAATCATCTTCCTAACTGCATTAATGGCTACGCGCAAAGCATTAGGCGTGTGGGCAAAATCCACGATGGCGGTGAACGGCTGGCCGAGATCAATCCGCTCCATGCGGCCCGGCACGCCGGTCAGCGCGGCCAGGCCGCGCGCGGCAGTCTCCGGGTCCACGCCCAGGCCGCGCACGGCAGCCGTCAGCGCGGCGAGGCAGTTCGAGACGTTGAACTCCCCCACCAGGGCGCTCGTCACCGGGACGCGGAAGCCGGGGCCCGCCGCGTCGAAACGGATGCCCTGCGGGGAATAGGAGATATTTTCCGCGCGGACATCGGCTTCTCCGTTCAGGCCATAACAGACCGCAGACGATGGACGATGGACGATGGACGATAAATAGGCATAAGACGAGTCGTCGCGGTTCAGCACTGCCAGGCGCGGGTTGCCCTGCGGCTTATCCGCCGTCACAGCCAGAAGTTGGAACAGGCGCGCTTTGGCAGCGCGGTAGTTTTCGTAGGAGCCGTGCTGGTCGAGGTGCTCGTGGGTGACGTTGGTGACGACGGCCACGTCGTACTGCGCGGCGTCGGTGCGGCGCTGGGCCAGGCCATGCGAGGTGGTTTCGAGGATGACGTGGGTCAGCCCGGCGGCGACCATCTTCGACAGGTAAAACTGCACGTCGGGGGCGTCGGGCGTGGTGACGTGGAAGCCGGTGTCGAGCACTTCGCCGCCGATAACCGCGTTGACGGTGGAGATCAGCCCGGCTTTCAGCCCGGCGGCCAGCATGACCTGGTAGAGCAGGTTGCAGGTGGTGGTCTTGCCGTCGGTTCCGGTGACCCCGATCACGGTCAGGCTGCGCCCTGGCCAGCCGTAGAAGGCCGCCGCCAGCCAGGTCACCGCTTCGATGGAATTTTCCACGCGAATATAGGGAACCGGCAAACCGGTCATTTCCCGTTCCCCTACAATTGCCGCCGCGCCGCGTTCGATGGCGGCGGGGACGAAGGCGTGACCGTCCGCCGAGCCGCCGCGCCAGGCAATAAAGAGATTCCCCGCCTCAACCCGGCGGCTGTCAATGGCAATGCCGGTGATGGGAGTGTTGGGGATTTCTACTGGAGTAAAGAGAAGCGGGAATTCAGCGAAGAGTTCTTTGAGTGGAACGTTGGTCATGGGGCAGTTTTACCATAAACGAGAAAGACCTGACAGGTGAGAAACCCGTCAGGCCTGATTTCCTGAAAGAGCGGCTTACTTCAACGATTTGCGCAAGCCTTCGAGATGGGCCGCAACCGAGCCGTCCAGCACCTTATCGCCCACGCGGACGACCAGCCCGCCGAGGATGGCCGGTTCGACGCGGAAACTGACCGTGGCCTGTTTGCCCATTTTCGAGAGCACATTGGCCTTGACCGCCTCCTGCTCATCCTTGTTCAGCGGCAGGGCGGAAGTCACTTCCGCGGACGCGCCGGCCACATCCGCGCCTTCCAGCACAACCACCTTGCCGGATTTCACGCCGGAGAAGAACTCGTTGATGAGGGCGTGCTGGCGTTTCTCGTCCAGCGTCTCGCCGACCAGTTTCTGCGTGGCGGCAATGGCGAGGGCGGCCACCTGTCCGCGCAGGTCGCCCAACATGCGGTTGCGCTCTTCGCCAATTTCGGCAAGAGCGCCGTCGCGCGCTTTGGCGGCTTCGGCTTCGGCGGCGGCGCGCACATCCTTGGCGGCCACTTCGGCGCGCTCGGTCGCTTCGCGGATGGTCTGCGCGGCTTTGGCCTGCGCCTCGGCGACGATCTTGGCGGCGTCTTTTTCCGCGTTGGCACGCGCCTCGGCGGCGATGCGGGCGTCTTCATTGCCTTGGGCGATCTTCTCTTTGCGGTTTTCAAGCATCCGGACAATCGGCTTATACGCCCAGGCATAAAGCAGGATCGCCATCACAGTGAAGTTGAAAACCTGGAAGAGAAAATAACCCAGATTGATTCCTAATTTATCCATCGGGACTCCTTGCCGGGGTTAGCCGACGAAGATGATGATCAGTGCGACGGCCAGAGCATAAATGGCGACCGCTTCGGCAAAAGCCATACCCAGGATCATGTTCGTCTGGATGATGCCCGCGGCATCCGGATTGCGGCCCATGGCCTGCACACCGCCAGCGGCGGCAATACCAACGCCCGCGCCGGCGCCGATGGCACCCAGCATGGCAATACCAGCGCCCAGAAGTTTCAGACCTTCAACAAAAGAAGCTCCATCAATGCCATTCATTTTTGATTCCTCCGATATTATTGGATAGTAGATTTTCTTTAGTGATGTTCTTCATGCCCATGCGATACGGTCGCTCCGCTGAGGAAAATAGTCGCCAGCAGGAAGAACACGTAGGCCTGGATGATGCCGAAGAATACTTCAAACAAGTACAACCCCGCGGGGACGGCCACCGCCGTCAGCGCGCCGATGATGGAAAGCAGTAGCGCGCCCGCGAAAATGTTACCAAATAGACGGAAGCCAAACGAGAGGATTTTGGCAAGTTCCAGGATGATTTCCAGAAAGCCGACACCGAAGTTGATGGCACCGAACGGGCCGCCGTTGACCAACTGCTTGAACTGGAAAAACTTCTCGAAATACTTCGGCCCCTGCGCCCAGACACCGTACACCTGGGTCATCAGGACGGTGATGAACGCCAGCGCGAACGGGAAGTTGATATCGGTTGCCGTACCGCGGAACGCAGGAACAACTTCACAGGCCGTGCAAGGCGCTTCACCCGCTGCAACCGCGGTCTCTTCGCCGTGACCTTCAGCCGCGGCGGCTTCCCCTTCCACGCCGGCCGCAGCCACAACTTCGATTGGCTGGCCTTTATCAATTGTCCACAGGGTGAAATCGCCCATACGAACAAGGGCCACCGGTGCATACCCGGTTCCCTCATGGACCTGCTTGAGATGGCCAATACTTTCAAAGCCGGGGATCATCTTGACCATGTTGGCGGTGAAGATCAGCAGGAAGATAGTCGCGACAACCGGGAGGATGCGCTTCGCCCATTTGCCCGCCGAATCCTGCACAGTATTCCAAAGGAATTCCATGATGGCCTCGAAGGCATTCAGGAAACCCTTGGGTACTTCCCCACCCTTGCGATAGAAGCGAAAAGCGGAAATCGCAAGGATGATCAGAACAATGTCCGCCAGCAAGGTAGCCGCGATGGTGTTGGTGATCGGGAACCCAGAAATCTCCAGGCCGGTTGGTTCAGCGGGAAGTACCACCACCGGGCTGATTGGCTTCAAGATCGAGGGGCCAATGAACGCCGCGTAAATCCCCAAGGCAAAAAGCCCCAGGATGAGCGTTGTCTTTATATGAAAACGCTTTTTTGGTTTCGTTTCGCTACTCACCAGTCTCTTCCTCCTTGTTCTCAGGCTGGGATTTCGTCTGCACCGGCGGCATGGGCATGTTCTTTGCCGCCCGCAGAGCCATTTTAAAAGTCAGGAATAACGATAAAGGCCCGGAGGCAACCACGAGCGCAATCAGGATGGCGTGGCCGGTGCCAAGCATCTTGTCCAGCCACTGGCCGCCGAACACGGCGCCAAAAATCAGGATAAGGCTCAACCCGGCTATTTGTACCGCCAGACCGCTCATTTGATTCAGCGCCGCGCCAAGCGGATGTTTTTGGTCTTTCTCCGGTTCGCTCATGGCGGCGGAATTATATCAGAGGGCGCGGATGGCGTCTAGAACAGAGCCGCGGCCGCGCGCGTGGCGAGGCCGAACCACGGTCCAAACAGCGTACCGATCAGGAGGATACCGGCCACCAGGATGACCAGCGCAATCGCTGCGGGGCGGGAGACCGGGACCGGATGCCGGTCCTCGTCCTCGTTCTCCATCCGGTAGAGGTAGACAGCCTTGAGGACGTTCAGGTAGTAGTACAGGCCGACGATGGAGTTCAGCACACCCACGATGGCCAGCCAGACCCAACCGGATTGGACAGCCGCCGCGAACACGAAAAACTTGGACACAAAACCGACGAAGGGCGGCATGCCCGCCAGCGACAGGAACGCCACCAGCGCGGCCAATCCCAATCCCGCGCTGCGGCGGCTGAGGCCGTTGTAGGCGGAGAATTCGTCCGAGCCGGCGGCGCGCCCCACGATGCCGACGATGCCGAAGGCCAGCAAATTGGTCAGCGCGTAAGCGATGAGATAGAAAACCACGCTCGCCATGCCCAGTTCCGAGAAGGCTACCACGCCGATCATGGCGTAGCCAGCGTGCGCAATGGACGAGTAGGCCAACATGCGCTTGACGGATTTCTGCGTCAGGGCGATCAGGTTGCCGACCGTCATCGTCAGCGTGGCGAGGATGGCGAGGATGAGGCTCCAGTCCGCGTTGAGCACCGGGAAGACCGCCGTGAACAGGCGGATGAGTACCGCAAAACCGGCGGCTTTCGAAGCCGTGGACAGGAACCCGGCCACCGGGGTGGGCGCGCCTTCGTACACGTCCGGCGCCCAGAAATGGAACGGGAACAGCGAGACCTTGAAGGCCAGTCCGGCCAGGATGAGGAAAGTGACGCCAATGGCGACAATATTGAAATTGCTAAAATGGAGGCCCAGTTCATACAGGTTGGTCTTGCCGGTGAACCCGTAGACCAGGCTGAACCCGTAGAGCAGGACGGCGGAGGTCAGCGCGCCGAAGAGCATGTATTTGAAGCCCGACTCGGTGGATTTGTCGTCGGTCTTCAGGAAACCGGCCAGGATGTAGAGCGGAATGGAGGTGGTCTCGATGGCCAGGTACAGCATGACCAAATCCGCAGCGGAGGCCATCAGGCACATGCCCAGCGCCGCGGCGACCAGCAGGAAGTAGGCCTCGGCGCGGCGGTTGAGTTTGTCCGCATCCATGAAGAGGAGCGCAGTCACGGCCGCGGCAAAGAGGAAGAACATCTTGAACAGGAACCCAAGCCAGTCGAAGCGGATCATGCCGCCAAAGGCCAGCGCGGCGCCAGCAGGACGGGCGAGGAGCAGGCTCACGGTCAACGCGGCGAGCAGGCTGGCGACAGTGAACCAGCCCAGGAACGGGCGGCGCGCCTCATCCTTTTTCAGGAACGGGTCAAGGGTCAGGATCAGGATACCCAGCGCCAGGAGCAGGAGTTCAGGGAGAATGGGAAGGATGGTGGTCACTTATGCACCTCCCAGCAGGGAGAGGATGTGTTTGACGCCAGTCTCCACCCAGGGAACCATCAGCGCCGGCAATATGCCGATGCCGATCATGAGCGCCATCAGGAGCACCAGCGCGATCTTGTCGAGGGGTTTGATGGGCGTGATGTGGCCTTCGAGTTCTGCGGGCATGTCGCCAAAGAAGACCTTGAGCACGACCCGCAAAACGTAGGCCGCCGTGATCACAATCGAGATGGCCGCAACGATGGCCATCCACCACAGTTTCGTATCCCAGATGCCGCGGAAGATGGGGAACTCGGCGATAAAGCCGGAGAAGCCCGGCATGCCCATCGAGACGAGACTGCCCACGATGACCCCAATCGCCACCAGCGGCAGGGGCTTGACCATGCCGCCCAGTTTGGGGATTTCACGCGTGTGCGCCCGGTCGTAGACCATGCCGACGGCGGCAAAGAAGAGAGCCGTCATCACGCCGTGGGAGAACATCTGCACGCCCGCGCCGGTCATGCCGTCGGCGTTGAGGGTGGCGAAGCCCATCGCCACCAGTCCCATGTGCGAGACGGACGAGAAGCCGATGACGTATTTGAAGTCGGTCTGCACGCTGGCGATGAACGCGCCATAGACAATGTTGACCAGCGCCAGCGACATGATGAGCGGCGCCCAGAATTTCGCGCCTTCCGGCAGGAGCATGATGCCGACCCGCAGGGCGGCGAACGCGCCGAGTTTCATCAACACACCGGCATGGAACATCGAGACGGCGGTCGGGGCGGCCACGTGACCATCCGGCGACCAGTTGTGAAACGGGAAGAGGCCGCCCAGGATGGCGAAGCCGAGGAAGACCGGCAGGAACCAGATCTTCTGGAATTCCGGCGCGAATTTGACCGTCTCCAGGGCGAGCATATCGAAGGTGAGCGCGCCGGTCTGCTGCGCGGCGGTCCAGTACATGACCAGCGCCCCGACCAGCGAGACGACCGAACCGATGAACAGGTAGAGGGTCAGTTTCATCGCCGCATACTCACGCGTCTTGATCCAGCCCCAGATGGCGATGAGCAGGTACATCGGGAAGACGGCGATCTCGTAGAAGAAGAACAGCATGAACAGGTCGAGCGAGGCGAAGACGCCGAACACGCCCGAAGCCAGGATGAACAGGAAGGCAAAGAACTCGCGCGGGCGGTCTTCGATGCCCCACGAGATCATCACGCCCGTGACCATCACGATGCCGGTCAGCAGCACGAGCGGGACCGACATCCCGTCCACGCCGAAGTGCAGGCTGATGCCGAACATGGGCATCCAGTCGTATTTCTCGATGAACTGGTAGCCCGCCGCGCCCTTATCGTAGGCAATGTATACCCAGACGGAGAGCGCCAGCGCAAACAGACCGGCAGCCAGCGCCGTCCAGCGGACGGCTTTCTTCCACTCTGCCTTGTAGAGCAGGATGACGAGCGCCGCGGCCAGCGGGGTGAAAACGATCACACTCAGGAACGGAAATTGCATGTCTGCCTCGTTAGTGGAACAACATCATCATGGCCTTGTTGATGACATCCAAAATCCAGGCCGGGTAAATCCCGATGACGAGGATCAGGACCATCAGCGGGGCCATCACGATGATTTCCCGCAGGTTGATTTCGGTTAGTTTGTGTTCGCCCGTGGCCCAGTGTTCGTTCAGCGGGCCGTGCAGCACGGACTTGATTCCCTTGAGGATGTACGCGCCGGTGAACAGCAGGCCGATCATGGCGATGGCCGTGTAGACAGTCAGGATGGGCCACGAACCCCGCACCACCAGGAACTCGGACACGAACCCGTTCAGCCCCGGCAAGCCCAGCGAGGCCATGCTGGTGAAGATCAGGATGCCGCCGTAGACCGGAACCAGCGGGAACAGCCCGCCAAAGTCGTCCAGGTTGCGGGTGTGCGTCCGCTCGTAGAGGACGCCGACCAGGAAGAACATGCCCGCCGCCGAAAGTCCGTGGTTGAACATCTGCAGCACCGCGCCGTTCAGGGCGATGTTGGCGTCGAGCGTGCCGGACGCTTTGGCTGCCGCGGCGATGCCGAGCAGCACGAACCCCATGTGGTTGACCGACGAATAAGCGACCAGCCGCTTGAAGTCTTTTTGACCGTACGCTGCAAACGCGCCGAACACGATTGCCATCACCGCCAGGAACGCCAGCGCCCCGGCATATTTGGCCGACTCGGCCGGATACAGCGGCAGGACGAGGCGCAGGAACCCGTACGCGCCCAGTTTCAGCAGCACGCCCGCCAGGATCATCGAACCGGCAGTCGGGGCTTCGGTGTGGGCGTCCGGCAGCCAGGTGTGGAACGGCCAGACCGGGACCTTGATGGCGAAGGCGACCACGAACGCCCAGAACGAGACTGTCTTGACGGTCGCCACGGGCAGGCCGAGAACCGTCCCTTCGAGGGAATTCCACTGGGCGGTCAGGGCGGCCAGGTCATAGGTTTTGAAAAGCACGCCGAGCAACTGGATGGCGAGCAGCAGTCCCAGCGAGCCGGCCATGGTGAAAATGATGAACTTGAGCGAGGCGTAGTTGCGCGCCTGGATTTTGACGCCCTTCCAGAGTTCGCGCTCGCCCTTCTCGCTCCCCCACTGGTTGATAAGAAAGTACATCGGAACGAGACCGATTTCCCAGAAGACAAAGAAGATCAGCAGGTCGAGCGCCAGGAACACGCCCAGCATACCGGTTTCCAAAAACAGGAACAGGAACATGTAGGCCTTGACCCGGTCGGTAATGCTGAACGAAGCCAGCAATGCAACCGGCGTCAGGAGCGTGGTCAACAGCACCATGGTCAGCGAGAGACCGTCCACACCGACGTGGAGGGTCGAGTTGAGCGCCGCGTACCAGGCGTACTGTTCCTCGAACTGGAAACCGGCCTGCCCGGACTGGAACTGTGTCCACAGGTAGACGGTCAGCGCGAACGGGACGAGGCTCATGCCCAGCGCCGTCCAGCGGATGGCTTTCAGGTTGTTCTTCGGCAGAAGCAAAACAACCACCGCCGCCAGGACGGGGAAAAACAGGATCAGGGTCAGGATGTGACTGCGAATAAATTCCATCGTTTACTCCGTAGCAGGGAATCCAACATCTCCAGATGTTGGACCGATGTCTGGAGACATCGGAGTCCGCCTACTACATTCCTCCAATCAGGAAGTAGTACAACACGGCAAAGATGACCAGCACGACCATCGAGACGACCATGTAATACTGGATGCGTCCCGCCTGGATCTTGCGCAGTCCCGAACCGGAGGCTTTCACCAGGTTGCCTGTGCCGTCGCCAATCAATTCGTTGACAACCGGTTTGTCAATGTAGTTGCGGAAGAAATGTCCCAGGAAGAGCGAGAAGCGCGCCGCGCCGTGCAGGATGCCGTCAATCAGCCAGCGATCCATGAACAGGGAGGTGAACTTCTCGGCGATCCAGTAGGCCGGTTTGACGAACAGGAAATTGTAGGCCTCGTCGAAATACCACTTGTTCTTCAAGACCGGGATTTGCAGGAAATCCTGCTTCGGGGACTTGACGTTCCGGTAAACCAGCCAGCCCAGGCCCAATCCGCCGAGAGCGACGAACAGCGAGGTCGCCAGGGGTATCCAACTGAACTCGACCGCTTCTGGATGTTCGGCCAGGGTGCTGCCCACGAACTCGTGGAACCAGTTCGGCACGATCCCGCCCAGAGCGGGGAAATGCTCCGGGATGCCAACCCACCCAAACCCGGCGGCGAAGACTGCCAGGATCACGAGCGGCAGGGTCATCGTCCAGGGCGTTTCGCTGGCGTGTTCGGCGGCTTTGGTGCGCGGTTCCCCGAAGAAGGTCAGGGTGATCTGGCGCATGGTGTAGAAGGCCGTGAAGAAGGCCGCCACCGCCAGGGTGACGAACACCGCCATGTGGCCGTGGCCGAAGGCGTCTGCCAGGATCTCGTCCTTCGACCAGAAGCCGGCCGTCAGCACCGGGAAGCCGGAAAGGGCGAAGCCGCCGATCAGGAAGGTCCAGAAGGTGATGGGCATCTTCTTGCGCAGGCCGCCCATGTTGAACATGTCTTGAACGTCCGCATGATCGCCGGTATGCAACGCGCCGTGCTCCATGCCGTGGATGACCGAGCCGGAACCGAGGAAGAGCAGCGCCTTGAAGAAAGCGTGGGTGACGAGATGGAACGCCGCCGCCACGTAAGCGCCGACGCCCAGGGCGGCGATCATGAAGCCGAGTTGCGAAATCGTCGAGTAAGCCAGCACGCGCTTGATATCGTTCTGCGCCACCGCGATGGTCGCCGCAAACAGCGCCGTGAACGCGCCGATGAACGCCACAATGGACATCGTCGCCGGGTCAAGGCTGATGAGTGGGAACATGCGGATGGCGGCGTACACGCCCGCCGAGACCATTGTGGCGGCATGGATCATCGCGCTGACCGGGGTCGGGCCTTCCATCGCGTCCGGCAGCCAGACGTGCAACGGCCACTGGGCGGACTTGCCCACCGTGCCGATGAAAAGCAGCAGGCCGATCAAACCCGCCGCCGAGAGACCCAGGATCGGGGTCTTGGCCGCGGCGAGGGCTTCGAGGACTTCGGGCTTGAAGATGTCGGTAAAGGTCAGGCTGCCGGTCGCCGAGTACAGGAAAGCGATGCCGAGCAGCATGAACACGTCGCCGATGCGGGTGGTCATGAAGGCCTTGACCGCCGCGTTGCGGGCGGACGGTTTGCCGTACCAGAAGCCGATCAGCAGGTAGGAGCAAAGCCCCATGATCTCCCAGCCGACGAACATGGTCAGCAGGTTGTTCGAGACAACCAGCACATACATGCCAAACGCGAACAATCCCAGGAAGGCAAAGAAACGCGAGTACATCGGCTCGATGGACGGGACCGTATGCTTCTTGCCGTGTTCCTCCACCGTCGCGCCGTGCGGCGGCAGGCCGGGACGGTCATGGTCGCCTTTCGGCTGTCCGAAATTCTGGTAGCCGATGCTGTAGATAAAGATCATGAAGATCGTCCAGGCCGCGAAGAAGAGCGTCACCGCACCGAGCGGATCAATGCGCACGCCGATCTGGAGCCACGTGTTGCCGGTCGGCAGCCAATTGATGGCGGATTCAAAGATGTGTTTGCCGAACTCTTCCGTACCGATGGCCGTTATGAACACAACCATACTGCCCAGCCAGGAAAGCCCCGCCGCGCCGACGGCGATGCCGTGGCTGAGGGCCTTGTTCTTGTTGGTGAACAGGATGATGACGAAAAACGCCAGCAGGGGTGGAAGAGGAAGTAACCAGATAATCCAGGTCATGAAGCCTCCAAAACGTGTAAACGTGGACACGTTTGCACGTTCACACGTTTTACCATTTCATCAGGTCAATTTCATCGGCCACCACCGTCTTGCGGCGTCGGTAAACCGAGATGATCAACGCCAGGCCCACGGCCACTTCCGCGGCGGCGACGGCGAAAACGATCACGGCGAACGCCTGTCCGGCCATCTGCGCCGGGTCGAGGTAGCGCCAGAAGGCCGCCAGGTTGATGTTGACCGCGTTCAGCATCAGTTCCACGCCGAGCAGGATGGCGATGGCATTCCTGCGGGACAGGACGCCGAACAGGCCGATTGCAAACAAGGCGGCGGCCAGGATCAGATACCAGGAAAGCGGGATACTCATCTCAGCCACCTAATCCTTTTTACCCACACTGGCGATGTAGACCGCGCCGACCAGCGCCGCCAGCAGCAGAACGGACGCGACCTCGAACGGCAGCACGTACGCTTCCGGGGACACGAGCGCGTTTCCGAGCGCGCGGACCGTGTCAAGACCCTCGGGCAGCGCGGCCGGCAGCCGGTCCGCGCCCGGGACGGCGAGGATGAGGAACACCAGCCCGGCCAGGATCAGCAGTCCGAGCAGCGCGGCGATCCACCAGTTCGTGCGCGTCTGCTGGCCCTGGTCGCGCATCTCGCGGCGGGTCAGCATGACGGCAAAGATGAACAGGATGGCAATCGCGCCGATGTAGACCACCACCTGGACGACCGCCAGGAAACTGGCCTGCAAGATCGCGTACAGGATCGCCACCCCGAAGAGCGCCGCCACCAGCCAGAGGGCGGCGTGCAGCAGTTTGCGGGTGGCGACCACCATCAGCGCAGACCCGAGGATCAACGCGCCGGTCAGAAGAAAGAGGATTTGTTCAGCAGTCATGGAACCTGCTCCTAGTTTTTCACAGGCTGCGGCGAAAGTTTTTCTTCCGCTTTGCGCTGTTTGCGCCCGTGAGCGCGCAGGATCTCGATCGTGCCGGTGATAATGACAACGTTCGAGGCGAACATGCCCACAGCGTACTGCCAGGTGGGAAGAACGATAAGGAGCTTGTGCAGGATGGCCGTGGTCACCAGCAGCGCCAGCGAGAGTGGCACGAGGAACTTCCAGTTGAAGGCCAGCATGTGGTCAATGCGGACGCGCGGCATCGAGTACTTGACCCACATGATCGCCCAGTAGCCGAACATGGCCTTGGCCAGGAACACCGCCGACTCGACAAAGGGATTGGTCAGCCAGCCGAAACCGGCCACCTTCTCCAGGCCGAAGAAGCCGCCGTACCCGCCGAAGAACAGCACTGCCATGAAACCGCCGAAGGTGAAGGCGTGCAGGAGTTCACTGGCAAAGAACCAGCCGAATTTCATGCCGCTGTATTCCACGTTGAACCCGGCGGTGAGTTCGGACTCGGCCTCGATCAGGTCGAACGGCGAGCGTCCGAGTTCGGCGATGGCGCTGATGAAGAAAATGATGAAACCCAGCGGCGACAGGATGGCGAACCAGATTCCGCTCTGCGCCTGGGTGATGCCCTGCACGCTCATCGTGTCCGCCAGGATGGTCGGGATGAGCAGGATGATCACCATCGGGATCTCGTACGAGACCATGTTCGCCACCATGCGGAAAGCGCCGATCAGCGCGTATTTGTTGTTGGACGACCACCCGGCCATGATGATGGCGAGCGTGCCGAGCGCGCCGGCCGCCACCAGGTAGAGCAGGGCCACATTCATGTCCACGCCGAAGATGCGCGAGGAGAGCGGCAGGATGGCCCACAACGAGATGACCGAGGTGGCCGCCAGCACCGGGGCGATGTTGTAGACGACCTTGTCCGCGTTGGCGGGCGTGATGTCTTCCTTGATGACCAGTTTGATGATGTCGGCGAACGGCTGGATCAGGCCAAACGGTCCGATGCGGTTCGGGCCGAGACGGTCCTGGAAGCGGGCCACCACCTTGCGCTCCACCCAGACCAGCAGGATGTCGAGCACCATCGCAAAGACGATCAGCGCCGTGATGCCCAGCGCATACTCGATGATCGTGGCCCACAAATCCGGCACGCCCCAGCCGGTCAGCAGGCCGGTCAGCCAGTTGGCGATGAAATTGATCGGGTCGTTCCAAAAAGTCATGGCGCTTGCTCCTGAGACAGCGAAAAGGCTGAAAGAACTCTTCCAGCCTTGATTTTTTGCCCTTGCTGGTCTACACCCACTCCAGCATCCCTTTGCGCCAGGCATACACCAGCCCGGCAACGAGAATTCCGATGAACAAAACTCCTTCCAGCGCCACGAACATCGGCATCCGGTTCAGCGACAACGCCCAGGGAAACAGGAAGACCGTCTCCACATCGAAGACGAGGAAAACGAGCGCGAAGATGTAATACTGGGCTTTGAACTGAACCCACGACTCCCCCACCGTCTCGATGCCGCATTCATACGTGGACTGCTTGCTCGGGTTCGATTTTTTGGGCGCCACCAGTGCGGAAAACACCAACGGCACAACCGGCACAATGATTCCGATGATGATGAACACCCCAATGTAGAGCCATTCGCTGTACATGTACGCTCCAAAAAATAATATGGATTATCCTGCTTCCGGACTTGCGAATTTTACCACAGATGAAAATCCATCCGATGTTCCCTGTTTCCTGAATTTCGCATTATTTTCGTCATAATACTAAAATTTACCCGCCGCGCCTCCGAGCCGCCAGGAACGGGAGCGCCAGCAACAGGCCGAGGAACGCGCCGATTGTCCCAACGACGCGCGCCGCGCTGCCGTCCAGCTCGGCCAGGGAGACGACTTCGAACCCGACCGGCAGCGCGGCCACCGGCAGTTCGCGGTCGGGACCCCTCGACACGCTCGGGGCGCCGCCGGGGACCTGCCCGCCCGGCCCGGCATTCCCGTCCTGCGGCACGAAACGCAGGAAGAACCAGGCTGTGCCGGTCACCTGGCCCGTCTCCTGCGGCTGGACATACCAGGTGAACGTCACGCCCCGCCCCGCCTCCAGCGGCTGGCTGACCAGCCCCGGCGGTCGGACGGCGATGCCCGGCAGGTCCAGTTTCGCTTCGGCGATGATGTTGTAGGAAGCGAACACGTCGGCGCGCGGGACCGTCAGCCCGAGTCCGTCGTCCGGGCCGGGCGCGAACGTCAGGCGGATGACGGCCAGGCCGCCGCGCCGGACGACCGCCGGGTGAACCAGCGTGAGCAGGCGCGGCTCGAGCAGCGCGGCCGGGGCGGACGGGGCTGCCGGTCCGGACGGAGGCAGGCTCACGGTCCCGGAGGAAGCGGGCGCGGCGCAGGCAAACGCTAAAGAAAGCGCCGCAAGCAGGAGCAGGGAAAGCGTTCGTTTGGTCCGCATCGTCTCCAATCTTAACCTTAAAGTTTTCAAGAAACAACCCCCAGCCTCTATTCGATTTGGCGCAGTGATAGTAATATAAACGCACCTGGCAATTCTGCCAGCCACACTTTCTTGAAGATCAGGCCCGGAGTGAACGAAGAAGACCCTCTCATACTTTTTCTCTATAACGTCGAGCATAAGGCGCCCTACGGCAATCCGATGGATTTGATCGCGTTGCAGGAGACTGCCAATACGGCCGCCCAGCTCATCAAGGCGTTGCGCGCACGGGGGTATCGGGTCCATCCGATAGAAGTGGAACACTCGCTGACCGAACTTCGGCAGGCGCTCAAGCCCTTCTCTCCCCGACAGAATTTCATCTTCAATTACTGCGACAGTTTTCGCGGCAACAATCTGGCGGCCGTGAAGATCGTGCATTTAATTGAGACGCTCGGGTTCAAGCACACCGGCTCGTCGGCCGAGGTGGTGACCGCCTGCATTGACAAGAGCCGCATGAAGCAGCGTCTGGCAGCGGCGGGGATCCCGACGCCGCGCTACCAGGTGTTCACCGAGGCGCGCGGCGAGTTCCAGCACCGCTTCCCGGCCATCGTCAAACCGATGACCGACGATGGCAGCGTGGGCATCAACCTGGAGTCGGTGGTGAGCGACCAGCAGGCGCTGCTCAAGCAGGTTGGCTGCGTGCTCCACAACTACCGCCAGCCGGCGCTGGTGGAGGAGTTCATTGGCGGGCGCGAACTGGCTGTGTCGGCCTGGGGCAACGAGGTCATCGAAGTGCTGCCCATTGCCGAGCAGGATTATTCGGCCATCGAGAACCCGCTCAACCGGCTGCTGACCTACGACGCCAAATGGGTGGAGGACTCGGCGTATTACCACAACATCCCCACCCGCGTCCCGGCGGACCTGACGCCCGAGGAGGCGCGGCTGGTGAGCGAGACGACCGTGCGCGCCATGCGGACCGTCGGCCTGCGCGACTTCTGCCGGGCAGACATCCGCTACGAAGACGGCGTTCCGTACATCATTGACATCAACGAGATCCCGGACCTGGCCCTGGGAGCCGGGTTCCCGAACTCGGCGCTGGCCGCCGGGTACACGTACGCCGACATCCCGGAACACATTTTGCAACTTGCCTTGAAGAGGGAAGATTGGCACTATCAACTGCCGCTGTTGAAATCGGTATCCCCGCGCCTGCAGATGGCGAACGCCTCCTAGAACTGGCGCTCGGCGTCAAACTGTTCAGCGCGGAGGACGTGGACACCATCCGCGAGTTGTGGACGGAATTCGTCAACAAAGGCGAGGCATCCTGGTACCACTTCATCGCCGCGCGGCGCGGCGATGAGATTCTCGGCTTCGGCTGCTATGGCCAGCGTGCCCTGACTGAGGGAACATGGGATTTCTACTGGATGGGCGTGGCTCAAAACATGCAGGGCAAGGGAATTGGAAAACTGCTCATGGAATTTGTCAAAGCCAGCGTCAAAGCACGCGGGGGACGCCTGCTCCTCATCGAGACGGCGGGCAAGGAGGAGTTCGAGCCGACGCGGCAATTCTATCTCCGCTACCCCGGCTGCGAACTCGAGGCGCGCATCCGCGATTTCTACGCGGTGGGCGATGACCTGTACGTCTTCACGGTGCGGCTGTAGCGCTTCGACTGCGGGCAAAGAACGCCCTCCGCTCAGCGTGGAGAAAAGAGAACAGCGGTTGGCGAATATGCCAGCCGCTGAGTTTTTTTAAGAACCGCCTGCTTTTCCCGGCGGCGGGGTCTCGATACATCCTTCGGACTACTTGACCTCCGCCGCCCGGAGCGATAGTCACGGGACCAGCAGACTCCCCGCCGGGAAGGACAGGATGCGGGTCACGTGCGCGAACGGCCAGAGTCCCCAGACGAGGAGGGTCAGGGAGACGGTCAGCACGAGAATGGCGAGGATGAGCCTGATTCTGCGCTTTGCCATAAATTCATTATACCCGCCGCCCGGCATACATTGTAGAATTGGGAAGTATAATTAGCGCGAGGTAAAAATGGGCACAAAGGATAATGCGAGTAAATCCCAAAGGATTAAAGAAATGCGCGCCGAATACGATTCCAGCAGAGGCGCGAGCGGGAAACACGCGGCGTCAATCCGGCAAGACCCCATCATTGAGAAATGTAAAGCAACGCTTGCCAGGCATTACGGCAAACGGCTCAAAGGTGTGGTCCTTTACGGGTCAATGGCGCGTGGACAGGCCAGCCCTGCCAGCGACATTGACCTGCTGGTGTTGCTCTCGCCGCCGCTGGATTACTTCGCCGAGTTGTGGCAAATTGTAAACGTGCTGTATCCTCTTCAACTTGAATCGGACCATCTGATTTCGGCAAAGCCCGTTTCTATAAAAGATTTTGAAGCAGGCAGCGTCTCGCTATATAGAAATGCCAAGCGAGAAGGGGTAACAGTGTAATGGGTAAAAATAGTGATGAGATCAGGGAGAACTTGAAGCGTGCAGAAATTTCGATCAAAGCCGCAAAGGATATGGTCGAAAAGGAATATTATGACATTGCCGCTTCAAGAGCCTATTACGCTGCGTTTTATGCTGCAAGCGCATTATTACTGAAAGAAAATACTAGCCACCTGACAGTTTGGAGTCACAGGTAGGTACACAGCGGAACAGAGATAGAAAGAGCATTGATGAGTCTCCTTTGGATGAAACGCAAGCCGATC
>WOUS01000005.1 GCA_009772985.1 Anaerolineaceae bacterium | reverse complement strand
CGGCTTGCGTTTCATCCAAAGGAGACTCATCAATGCTCTTTCTATCTCTGTTCCGCTGTGTACCTACCTGTGACTCCAAACTGTCAGGTGGCTAGATAACCCATTCTTGAAATGGTGGAAATGTAAAAAAAGCAGTGACTAAACCAACAATCAGTGTACCGCACACGATTATCACTGCACTATTAATAGTGGCCTTGCTTTGAATACGGGCAGCTCTTTCTTCTTTTGATTCTTTTGTCATATAGTATCCTCACAACTCTCCCTTAAACGCCCTATCCCACACGGACGGCATCAGCGCGGACATCTCCTCCCCGCTCGCGGACTGTAGCTCCCGCAATGCGTTGAACTGCACTTTATTCGATGGTTTGCGGGTGTTTGCTGGGATCATACAATTCATATCTTCCATCGCCATGAAGAAACAGAAAAGGTACTGCCGATTTCCAGTGATGTCTCGCGGCTGGAAGATTTACGATGAGTCCAATCAAGTGCTGCCACACGGTTTCATCTTTCCAAGAACCTTTTTGTTTTACTCGTTTGTAAAGTTCTGAGGATGTGACTATTTCGCCTGGCTTCAATGATGAACGAACAGCATCAGCACAACTTTCGCCTCGATTTCCTTTTGTCATGTTTCTCTCCTTTCACAACTCTCCCTTAAACGCCCGATCCAGCACGGATGGCATCGGCGCGTCCACCACTTTCTTTGTTTCAACTGTAATAAGCATACAGCAAAATTCCCCTCGGCGCAAGCCGATTAAACAAAATCTCCCGGCTATTCTCCTCACCCCTCCAGTTTTCCCCCGTCGAGTTCGATCTTCCTGTCTGCCAGTTTCTGCACATCGGTTTCACTGTGCGTGCTGAAGACGGTGGCGATGTTCGCCCCGGCCAGGATAGTCTTCAGGTCATCCTGCAATTTGTGGCGGGAGGCGCGGTCCAGCGCGCTGAACGGTTCGTCGAGCAGGAGCAGGTCCGGCTGGAGGGCGAAGGCGCGGGCGAGCGCCACGCGGCGCGCCTCGCCGCCGGAGAGTTGCAGGGCGGGACGCGGCCGCAGGTGGGAAATGCCGAGGCGTTCGAGCCACTCGTCCACGCGGCGGCAGGTCTCAGGTCCGGGCAGGCGGCGGAAGCGCAGGCCGAGGGCCACGTTGTCGAACACAGATCGGTTCAGCAGGAGCGAGTCCTGCATCACCAGCCCAATGCGGCGGCGGTAGTCCAGGTCGCCGCGCGCTGTGACGGGCCGCCCGTCGAACAGGATCTCGCCGCGTTCCGGCTTGAGCAGGCGCGCCAGCACCAGCAGGAGGGTCGTCTTGCCCGCGCCGTTCGGCCCGGCCACGGCCAGGATTTCGCCCCTCTCGATGGTCAGGCGCGCCACTTCCAGCGCGACGCGCTTTTCGCGCCGCACGAGCAGGCCGCGGATTTCGACGAGAGGGGTCATCGCCGCGCTCCCCGCTGCTGGATCCACGTCAGCGCGTAGTTGATGGAAAAGGTGATGACCAGCAGCAGGACGCCGAGGGCGAGGGCGTTCTCGAATTCTCCCTTGCCCGTCTCCAGCACGATGGCGGTGGTCAGGACGCGCGTCTGGCCGCGGATGTTGCCGCCGACCATCATCGAAGCGCCGACCTCCGAGATGACCGCGCCGAAGCCGGCCATCAGCGCGGCCAGCAGCGGCAGGCGCGCCTCCCGCCAGAGCGACAGGATGACCTGCGCCTTCGACGCGCCCAATCCGAGCAGTTGCAGGCGCAGGCGCGGGTCGAGGGCTTGCAGCGCCGCGGAAGTCAGCCCGGTCACGACCGGCGCGGCGATGATGACCTGGGCGATGACGATGGCCCACGGCGTGTAGATCAGGCGCAGGCTCCCGAGCGGCCCGGAGCGCCAGAGCGTCATCGCCACCGCCAGTCCCACCACCACGGGCGGGAGCGCCATCCCGGTGTTCACCACCGTCAGGAAAAAGGCGCGGCCGGGGAATTTCCCCAGCCCGAGCAGGGTGCCGAGCGGCAGGCCGACGAGCAGGCTGATGAGCGTGGCCAGCCCGGAGACTTGCAGCGACAGGAGGGTGATTTCGGAGAGGTCGGAGAATGGCATGGGAATTCCGGCATCGAATACCACGAACTTCACGAAAGCAGGGGCGGGTCTGGGCGTCGCGCGTGACCGGTCATCCTCGTCAGCCAGGCCCGCCCTTACGGTCAATTAAGGTAATCCAAGATCAGCATCCGTCTTGCCGGCATCGGGGATGAACAACGGCTGGCCGTACTGCTCCACGCCGAAGGCCGCGATGACCTGCTGCGTGTCGGGGTGGGTCAGGAACTTGAGGAAGGCGATGGCGCCGTCGTAGTTCACGTTCGGCCACTTGTCCGGGTTGACGGTGATGACGTGGTAGACGTTCAGCAGGGAGTTGTCGCCCTCGACCAGGACGACCAGTTGCAGGTTGGACTGGTAGGCCAGGCAGGTGGCGCGGTCGGTCAGGGTGTAGGCCTCGCGCTCGCTGGCGATGGTCAGCGTGACGCCCATGTTCTGTCCGCTCTCGATGTACCAGGGAGCGGCCGTCCCCTGCGGGTCGAGGCCCGCGCTCGTCCACAGGGCGAGTTCCTTCGTGTGGGTGCCGGACTCATCGCCGCGCGAGACGAAAGCCGCGCCGGAGGCGGCGATGGCTTGCAGCGCAGCCGTCGGGGAAAGCCCCGCGATCTGCGCCGGGTCGGCGGCCGGGCCGACGATGACGAAGTCGTTGTGCATCACCAGGGTGCGCTCCCGGCCCCAGCCGTCGTTCATGAACGTGACTTCGGCGGACGGCGAGTGGACGAGCAGCACGTCGGCATTGCCGTCCCGCCCCATTTGCATGGCCGCGCCGGAGCCGACCGCCACGGTCTGGACCGTGTAGCCGGTCTGCCGCTCGAAGAGCGGGATCAACTCGTCGAGCAAGCCCGAGTCCTGCGTGCTGCTGGTGGTGGCAAGGATGATGGTCGGGCTGGATGTTTCGCAGGCGGGGAGGATTAGCGCCAGCAGGCTGGCTGCGGTCAGGAGAAGTGCGATGCGGTGCTTCATAGGCGGCGTCGAGTCTAATCACTCGCGGAGTTCCTGTCAATCGTTTTCCCCCCGAAACAAAACAAGGGTTCGACCGGCCGCGCGGTCGAACCCTTGCCATCGTTACGGTGTGCACGCTCCGCCGTTGGTCGGCCCGACCGGGCAAGGGGACACACAGGTCGTGGTCGTAACCCAGGGACCTCCACTGAACGGTTGCGTGGTGGTTGTGATCCAACAGGCTTCGAGTGAGCAGGTCGGGACTGGGCTGGTGTAGTCGGAGCAGGCAGGCGTCTGAGGGGTGTCGGGAGCGCAGGCTTTCATGTTGGCGTCGTATGAAAATCCTTGCGGGCAGATGGGCGTCACGTCGGGCGGGTACGAACAACAGAGAGTGGCCTCGTCGAGCGCCAGTCCCTGCGGGCAAATAGCCGAGCAGGCGTTGCATTGGCATTGCAGCCCCCAGGCTGGGATGCAGACCGGCTGGCTGTTATACGTTCCGATGAAATATCCGGGCGGGCAGTCTGTACCACACTGGGGCGGCGGCAGGCAGCCATATCCGGGAACAGCGACATTGGGAGGATTGCACTGGGCCGGATTTTGAGCGCCGTACAGACACATGTCGGTGGCTTGATCGAAATGATAGAAGAGCGGGCAGGTGGGTTCAGCCAGGATGGGCGGCGGCGGGAGGACGTGGCAGACCTCGATGTGCAGGAGTTTACCCGGCTGGATGGCGGACCCCGCGCAGTTGAGCATCTGCGGGTTGTTCTGGTCCGGCGCGCAGGAGATGTTGCCGTCCGGCGATTCGATTGTTATGGAATTGAGGCTGACTCCCTGTCCGAGCCAGATGGAGGCCGTTCCGTACGGGAGGTTCTGGTTATCCGTCTGGCAATAGCCTTGCAGGGAAACATCCGGCGGGACCTGGGGATTGACAGGCGGGGCCGGCGCATCCTGCGCGATGGGCGAGTAGGGGAGGCTGGTGCAGAGCGGCAGGGTCGGGCTGGTGAAGGCCGCTTCGGTCAGGACGCAGCGGAAACCCAGGTCGGGGCGGGTCATGTCAGGCTCCAGGGAGGAGCGCAGGAATACAGGCAAGGCTCCGACATCACTCAGGTAACTGCTGCTGCGGGTGACGCGCTTCTCGCCAGTGGCAGGTCCGGTGGGGTTATCGGCTGGTGAGTTGGCATAATAATCTGCAGCATACCAGTCATTGACCCATTCGAAGACATTGCCGGTCATGTCGGCGGCTGCGTAAGGACTCAACCCGTCCGGGTAACTGTTGACCGGCATGGTTTCCCCGGGGTCGAGGCAGCCGGCGTAGTTCGACCGCTGGCAGGAGGGCGTCTCGTCCCCCCAGGGATACGGTTGGCCCGGCGTACCCCGGGCGGCCAGTTCCCATTCGGCCTCGGAGGGGAGGCGCGCGCTGATCCATTCACAGTAAGTGCGGGCATTCTCCCAGGTCACATTGACGACCGGATGGCTGGCATATTCCGCATCTGCAAACCAATCGGGCGTCTGCGCCTGCTGCGCTGGCGCTTCGCAAATGCCCAGCGACACGCACTGGGCGTACATCCGGTTGGTCACCTCGGTCTGCTGGATCCAGAAACCGGGCAGGCCGACCGTGTGGGCGGGGACGTTGTCTCCGCTGGCGGCGTCGGCGTCGCCCATGCTGAATTCGCCCGGCGGCACGTAGACAAAGTCACTGCCGTCCCACCAGTGGATGAGCGTGCCATCCGGAAGATCGAAGGAGGGGGCATTTTCAACAGGCGTGCATTCTGCTGGCGCGATTGGCTCCGAGCATGTACAGGAATGCAGGAATAGTCCTGTCATCACCCCCAGAAAAAGAAGGAATACTTTTTTGCTGCTCATCACATACCTCCCGGAGACGTACTTCGCAAGCAATGGATAAAAGATGATTGCAGCAGAAACTCTATTACATTTTTTTGCTGATTTCTTCCAAAAAGAAGAACAAGGGTTCGACCGGCTCCGCGGTCAAACCCTTGCAGCAGTTGGGATGCGCCTAGCCGCCGGTCTCGGCGGGGCGTTTCTTGGTGACGGCCTTCTTGGCCGAGTCGACGAATTCCTTGCCGCGTGTCTTGGCTTCCACCGCGAACTCGTCCACTTTTACGCGGGTTTTTTCCGCGGTCTCGACAGCCTTGTCGCGCAGTTCGATGCTCTTATCCTTGATCATGGCGCGCGTCTCGACGCCGGATTGCGGGGCCAACAGGAGGGCGGCAACCGCTCCGGCCACGCCGCCGACCACGAACCCGATCAGGAATGCTCCAAAATCATCACGATCAGCCATTTTATCTCTCCTTTTTGAAATAGGCGGTTATTTTTTCTTGAGGCCGAATAGTTCGAAGAAGCGCCGCATGCCGGCGATGGAACTGTTCAGTTTGATGACCGGTTCCACCAGGTTCTCGCTCAGGAACTCCGTGGTGCCGCGCAACGTGTTGACCGTCTCGCTCGTGGATTTCAGAATCGGCTTGACTTCGTTTTGCAGCAGGTTGATGAGGCCGGCGATCTGGATGATGAGCACCACCAGCGCCGCGCCGATGATGAGCGACTCGAGCGCCATGAAGATGATGAAGATGTCCCGGATGGTGTCGGTGGGTGAGCCTTCCTGGAGCAGGAAATAGACGGCTGCAACGATCCCGGCCAGGAAGAGGATGCCCCCGATAATAATACCCGCCAGCATCCATCTCTGCTTGCGGACGGCAGCCCGGTAAGCGGCTTCTTCCTCGGGTGAGAGTTCTTCTTCGTATTCGGCCATAGTGGAATTCATTATAGCATAATTTGGTGGGAGGCTTCCTGGATTTGGCCGGGAAGCGGCGCAGGCCGGATTGCCAATCCAGCCTACCGTTGGTCGAATGATTACATACGGAATATTTTAAAAGGATATTCATCTTGTCCAAGCCGCGTAATTATTGATAAAATCATGACAGAAATATCCGAATTCAACCGAGAGGAATGTTTATGCCCAACGTTGTCCAGCAAACACAACCGGCTGCCCCTCCGCCTGCCACCGCGAAGAAAGGTCCGCGCGGTGCGGTGACCATCCATGCCACCTGGTGCAAAGGCTGCCGCATCTGTGTCGAGTTCTGCCCGCCGAAGGTGCTGGCCATGGACGAGAGCGAGAACTACCCGCACGTCGCCTTCCCGGAAAAATGCACCGCCTGTCATTTCTGCGACACCCATTGTCCCGACCTGGCGATTGTGGTCAGGAAACTGGAATAGGAGGCAGGCATGGCTGTTAAATTGATGCAAGGGAACGAAGCCATCGCGAAGGGCGCGGTCGCCGCCGGGTGCCGCTTCTACGCCGGCTACCCCATCACCCCGTCCACCGAAGTGGCCGAAGTGCTTTCGCGTGAACTGCCCAAAGTGGGCGGAAAATTCATCCAGATGGAAGACGAGATCGCCAGCATGGCGGCCATCATCGGGGCGCGCGTCGGCGGACTCAAATCCATGACCGCCACCAGCGGCCCCGGTTTCTCGCTGATGCAGGAGAACATCGGTTACGCGGCCATGACCGAGGTGCCGTGCGTGATCGTGAATGTGCAGCGTCTCGGACCGTCCACCGGCCAGCCCACCGCCGCCTCCCAGGGCGACGTGATGCAGGCCCGCTGGGGCACGCACGGCGACCATCCCATCATCGTCCTCAGCCCCATCTCAGTCCGTCATTCCTTTGACCTGACGATCAAGGCTTTCGACTTCTCCGAAAAATACCGCACGCCGGTCATCCTGCTGACCGACGAGATCATCGGCCACATGCGCGAGCCGGTCGAACTGCCGGACTTCAAGACGGTGAAAATCTTCGAGCATAGCGTGACCGAAAAACCGGCGGATTACAAAGCCTACCGCAACGGTCCCGGCGATGTGCCTCCGATGGCCGCTTTCGGGACCGGGTACCGGTACCACATCACCGGCCTGTTCCACGACGAGGTGGGATTCCCCACCCAGCGGCTGGACGAGATTGACCCCTGGCTGGAACGCGTCAACACGAAACTGACAAACCACATGGACGAGATTGCGCTCTACGAGGAAGACTATGAAGACGGCGCGAAGGTGGCCCTGCTCTCCTACGGTTGCTCGGCGCGCACCGCTCGTCACGCCATGAAACTGGCGCGGGCGCAGGGGCAGAAGGTGGATCTGCTGAGCCTGTTCACCATCTGGCCTTTCCCCGAAAAGCAGGTGGAGGCGCTCGGCGACAAAGTGGACCGCATCGTCGTCCCGGAGATGAACCGGGGGCAGTTGGCGCTGGAGGTGGAGCGGATCGTCGGACGGAAGAAGGTGCGGCGCGTCGGGCTTGCCAACGGCGAGATGGTCACGCCGCAGATGGTTCTGGAAAAGATGGGAGGGTAGCGCCATGAGCCAACACATTCTCGACGCCGCGGCATTGAACCAGGACGAAGCGCTCATCCCGAAGTCGGGCTGGTTCGAGCAAAGCGAAACGCTTCAAAAGTTACGCAAAAACAAGAAATTCCCCACCATCTGGTGTCCCGGCTGCGGCATCGGCGTGGTGATGGGCGCGCTCATCCGCGCCATTGACCACCTCGGGCTGAAGAACGACGATGTGGCGCTGGTGGCCGGGATCGGCTGCACGGCGCGCATGCCGGTCTACATGGACTTCAACACCCTGCACACCACGCATGGCCGCGCCCTGGCCTTTGCCACCGGCCTGAAGATCGCCCGTCCCGACATGAAGGTCATCGCCATCATGGGCGACGGCGACGCCCTCGCCATCGGCGGCAACCACTTCATCCACGCCGCCCGGCGCAACCTGGGCATCACCGCCCTGGTGGTCAACAACTCCATCTACGGCATGACCGGCGGACAGTACAGCCCGACCACGCCGCTCGGCAAACGCGCCACCACCGCCCCTTATGGCAACGTGGAGCCGCCCTTCCCGGTCTGTGACCTGGCGATTGCCGCCGGCGCGACCTACGTGGCGCGCTCGACCGTCTACCACGCCCTCGAACTGGACAAGTTCCTGGCCGAGGCAATCGCGAAGGATGGCTTTAGCCTGGTGGAGGCGGTCTCCTACTGTCACACCACCTACGGGCGGCTCAACAAACTCGGCACTGCTGCCGACATGATGCGCGCCCTCAAGGATAACAGTATCTCCCGCACCGCTTTCGATGCCATGTCCCCCGAACAGAAGGCGGACAATACAAAAATCGTGCGCGGCAAGTTCGTGGATATTGACCGGCCGCAGTACACAGCCATCTATGCCAATCTCATCACGCGCGTGCAGGGAGGTGAAAAATGACAACGCCCCGTGCTGGAACCGGGACTACCACGAAAATGGCCGACCGGACCGAGGTCCGGCTGGCAGGCGAGGGGGGGCAGGGGATGATCCTGGCGGGCATCATCCTGGCGGAGGCGGCTATCCACGACGGCAGGAACGCCGTCCAGACGCAGTCGTACGGTCCCGAGGCGCGCGGCGGGGCGAGCAAGGCCGAGGTGGTCATCTCGTCCGGCGAGATTGACCATCCTGAAGTGCTGGAGGCCGATGTGGTGATTACCTTGAGCCAGGCGGCGTTCCAGAAATTCTCCGGCAGTTTCGGGCCGGATGGCCGCCTGATTGCTGCGGACAAGGAGGAATCCGAGAAAGCCTCCGGCAGCATCAAGCCGGGCGGCTGGCTGATCGTGGACGAGGAAAAAGTGGACTCCAGCGCTGCGCCGAAGAATGTGCGCCTTATCCGCCTGCCCATCACGAAAATGGCGGTCGAGACGACCGGCAAGGGCATCACGGCCAACACCGTGGCGCTGGGTGTGCTGGTTGGGTTGACCGATGTTGTCTCACGCGAGGCGATTGAAAAAGCCGTCACCGCCCGCGCCCCGAAAGGGACGGAGGATATGAACCGCAAAGCCTTGCAGGCCGGGTTCGATGCGGCGGAGCGGGTGAAGGCGAAGAAGTAAAGAGTGAGGAGTCAAACGAGCCGGGCAAATTTTCCCGGCTCGTTTTTTCGGCGCAGGTACCGGGTCCGGTGCGCTGACGAAGCGAATTTTTTAATTTGGATTCGTTCCCGTTTTGGTCTATACTATGAAAGTCTTATTCGCTGTCCCTGTTCCCATAAAGGAGTGTGGAATATGCCCAGGCAATACCGCATCGCCTTCTGGAATCTGGAAAACCTGTTCGACATCGAAGGTTCACCGCAGCGCACGGAGAAGCTTGCCCGCACGCTCGGTAGCAGCATCAAAGGCTGGACCCAGGCCCTGCTCGACCGGAAGATCGGCCAGCTGGCCGGCATCATCCGCAAGATGAACGACGGGCGCGGCCCGGATATCCTTGGCATCGCCGAGACCGAGAACCTGTATGTGATTGAACTGCTCGTGCAGGCGCTCGCCCCGCTCGGACGGAATTACAGGATTGTTCACCATGATACGCGGGATAGCCGTGGCATTGATGTGGCATTCATCTACGATGCAAATCTGTTTGCGGTACCGGAACCGCTTGCAGATAACGTGTTCAGCCACTTCGTCATGAAGCGGACAGCGACGCGCGACATCGTACACGTCAACTTCAAGACCGTCGCGCATGGCCGCCTGCTGGTGCTGATGGGCAACCACTGGCCGTCCCGCAAGGGGGACGAAGGCGCATCGGCCGCCTATCGCGCCATGGCCGGAGAGACGATGGCCTACTTCCATCAGCGAGTTTTCGATATCCAAGGAAAAACCACTCCTGTGCTCGCGATGGGCGATTTCAACGACGAGCCGTTCGACGCCTCGCTGGTGGATTACGCCCTTGCCTTGCGCAGCCTGCAACAGGTGCTCAAGGGCATCAATCCCTACTTTCTCAATTTGATGTGGCCGTTGATGGGGCAGGGAATTGGCACGTATTATTTCGACGGGCCGATTGTGTTCGACCAGTTCCTGGCCAATAAAAACCTGCTGGCCAAAGATGTCCCCCTGCGGGTGGTTCCTGGATCGGTGGAAATCCTGCGCTTCCCGGAAATGGTGAAAAAGGGAGCCTATCCCGAACCCATTCCCTTCGGCGGAATGGGAAAACCGGTCAACCAGAACGGTTGCAGCGACCACCTGCCCATCCAGGTGACGCTGGTTGAAGCAGATTGAGCAAATAAGATGTCCCCGGCACAAAACCGGGGACATCTCTTTCCTGGACCTTTGGCCTGTTACGCCTTTCCAGCCACGTTCATTTGTTATTTACGTTGTTGCCGGTGTTTCTACAATCTTCTTCAACTGATCGTGGTCTGGCAGGATGGACTCGGCGTTGCGGATGGCCGGGACAAAGTAGCCGACCAGGCCGACGAGGGCAACGCCCAGACAGGCGAAGACCGTCAGCAGGCCCATCCCGGCTCCCGGTCCCGTGCCGACCAGCCAGGAGAAGGCGGCGGAGAGGCTGCTGGTCGTCCGCATGGCGGGTTCCATCACGAAGTCGGCCAGCGTCCCGCCGATGATGGGGGTCAGGGGGCCGGCGAACCAGGCGATCAGGCGGCGGGCCGAGAAGACGCGTCCCTGCACGTCGGGGGCGACTTTGGCTTGCCAGATGGCCTGGTTGGAGCCGTTGATCCACGGGATGAGCAGGTTCACCATCACGATGGCGGGAATCCACAACGGCAGGCCGGTGGCGATGCCGAGGAATATGCCGGAGATGCCGATTAGAATGTGCCCGGCCAGCACGCCGTGGACTTTCTTCTTGGTGCCACCCCAGGCGCTCATGAGGATGCCGCCAAGCACGCCGCCGATTGCCCCGGCGGTCTGCACCGAGCCGAAGATGAGGCTGTTCTGGTTGGTGCGGGCCAGGATCATCGGCGCGAATAGCACCCACTGGATGCCGCCGAACAGGTTGCCGAAGAAGAAGGTCAGTTGCAGGCCGAGCAGGCTGGGGCGCTGGAAGATGTATTTGAATCCGTAGAGCGCTTCCCGCCACATGCTGCCGCTTTCCTTCTGGCCTTCGGCGGTCTTTTCCGGCTGCGGCACGCGGACGATGAGCAGCGCGCCGATGGCAATGAAGAAGGTAATCACGTCGGCCAGCAGGATCCAGGTCATGCCGTCAATGTTGGAGATGGACAGGACCACCCCGGCCAACATGGGCGCCAAAATGCCCGGCCCGGATTCGACCAGCGACATCAACCCGTTGGCGCGCCCGTAATGCTTCTTCGGAACCATCGTGCTGATGGCTGCCGAATATGCCGGCCACTGGAACGTATTGCCCAGCCCGTTTAGCACGGCGGCGATGTAAAGATGCCAGAATTGCAGTTGCCCGGTGGCATACATCACCAGGAGGAAGGTTGTGCCAACCACCGCCGTCAGGTCGCTGACCATCATCATTAATTTGCGATTGTAGCGGTCTACCATCACCCCGGCGATGGGCGAGAGCGCCAGGAACGGCACAATGTAGGCCACCTGCATCAGCCCCATGGCGGTGGCGCTTTCGGTCTGTTTGTACATCCAGATCGAAAGGCCGAAGCCGGTCATGCTGGAGGCCAGTACCGAGATGATCTGGCCGAGCCAGACGATGATGAAGCCAAACATGCCCGAAGGGCGGTCAGGGGTGGGTTCGATGTTGTTTGACATTGGGCAATTTTATCAGGGTTCGACTGCCAGCCAGCCGGAGGCGCTGTTCATGTGGACATCCACGCCGCCGTTCTGGACCTGGAGCATGTCGATGGTTTCTTCGGGCATGGCGGCCTACTCCACGAAAATCTCGACGTGTTCGCCGTCTTCGTTGTCGGTCACGTCTATGATCTTGCCGGTCATGCCGGAGCGCAGGGCCTCCATCAACTGGTCCATGTTGACGCCGTCAATTTCGGGGGCGAAGTGCGCGCCGATCTTCATCCCGGCGTCCATCAGGGCCAGCGGGATCTGCACGGTGGCTTTGGGGCGTCCCGAATTGACATCAGTGACGCGCACGCGCAGCCATTTGGCTCCGCTGGCGGCCAGTCCGCCGGGGCGGCTGCCGCTGGTCAGGGCGGAGAGCAGTTTGGCGCCTTCCTCGGCGCTCAGTTTTCCTTCCTCGATCATTTTCAGGATCTTCATGCGTTCTTCTGTGGTAGCCATAGCAAAACTCCTTTCGTAAAAATCAGCCTGTAGATGTAGCGCAAATTGCCAATTTGCGGGACAAATTGGCAATTTGTCCTACACTTATTTCGGCTCTGTGTTTGCGCTTCCTGTGCCGCCAGCCTGTTCCGCTTTCGGCAGTTTGAATTTCAGCCAGACCGGGATGATGGACAGGAAGATGACCACGATGGTGATCAGGAACGGGAAGCGCGGGCTGACGCTCTGCCACAACTGCGCCCCGATCCAGGGGGCCGGCAGGGAGATCAATCCCAGGCTGGTGCTGAACAGCCCGAAGGCCGTGCCGCGCAACTTTGCCGGGACCGCCTTGCTGATCAGCGACTGGTAGGCCGGCTGGAGCATCCCGACCCCGACCCCGGCTGCGGCCCAGCCGGCCAGGTACAGCAGGAAGGCGCCGTAGGGCAGGAATACCAGCATTCCCAGCGAAAGGCCGACCAGGAAGAAACCGATGGCAATGCCGACCCGCTCGCCGACCTTGTCGGCCAGGATGCCGGCCGGGATGACCGTCAGCATCATGAACAGGCCGAAGATGCTGCTCGTCAGGCCGATCTGCTGGAGGCTCAAGCCGCCGAAATCCTGCATGTAGACCGAGAACAGGTTCATCGAGAGGGCGAACGAAGTATCCCGTACGCCGTCGGTGATCAGGATCCAGGTCACAACGCCGCCGGCGAAGAGCAGGCCGAACATCGCGCCCAGGTTGGCTTTCAGGCCGGTGAAAGAGAGTTTCTCAGCCTTGTGGCCGCCGTTCTTCCCCACGGCGCGTGCCATGCCGACGCGGATGATCGTCGCGCAGACGTACATGATCCCGGCCACCAGCAGCATGAACTTGAAGCCGCGCACCCCGGCCAGCCAGCCGCCCAGGGCGGGGCCGATGAAGCCGACGATGCCGAACAGGGCCTGGGTGACGCCGAACATTTTGGCGCGGTTTTCCTCGTTGGATTGTTCGGCGATGAAGGCGTCGAAACTGGGGCCCACCAGCGAGCCGGTGATGGCGCTGAAGGCCGAAGCCAGCAGCAGCCATTCCCAGGTGGGGGCCATAATCAGGGCAACATACGTAAAGATGCCCACCACGCTGCCGATGGCGATGGCGCGCAGGCGGCCGAGCGTGTCCGAGATCCAGCCGCCCAGGATCTGCAGGGCCAGCGGCACGATGGATGAAAGGGTAAAGAACAGGCCGATCTGCGGCACCGTTGCGCCCAGGTCGCGGATGTAGATGGACATCAAAGGCATGTACATCTGCCCGCCCATGTTGGCCAGGATCATGCCCAGCAGGAACAGGAGGATCAGGCCATTCAGGAGCGGCTTTTTCCGGGCTTGCGCGGTTTCCAGGGGGGCAGGACCCATGCGCCGCCTACCCGATGTAAACCTGTACGCGTTCGCCGTCCTCGCCTTCGTCCACGTTGACGATGAGCGGCTCGTCGCCGCTGAGTCCGGTCTCCACCACCTGGAGGACCTCATCCACGCTGGTGTTTTTCAGGTCGGGGATTTTGTGCCCGAAGGTGCGCAGGCCCCAGGCGGTGAGTTTCAGCGGCAGCGGGAAGCCGAGGAAGATGCGCCCCGGTTTTTCACCGGGCTTCTGATGCACGTCCACGAACAGCCAGCGCGCCTTCCGCGATCCGACCGCGGCGGCCATCACCACAATGCCCAGCAGCAGCGGCAGGCTCAGGCAGTAGAACCAGAAGTTCATGCCCGTTCCGCGCAGGATGAAGTACATCCCGGCGGCGCTCAACACGGTGACGCCGACGCCGATCCACAGCGGGACCTGCCACAGGCGGCGGGCGGTGGACTTGACGCGCGCGATGCGCGGGTCCGCTTCGAGGCCGGACCGTTCGCCTGCCGCGCCGCCCGCCGGACCGGACCCCGAACCGGTGTTCGGTCCGGCGGGCGGCGTTTCGACTTCCGCCGACGACTTGAGGGCGTTCATCAACTTCAAGCCTTCTTCGGGCGAGATCTTGCCATCCTCGATCATTTTCAGGACAATTTCGCGTTCCTGGTCGGTCATGGGAGTCTCCTTGTTTTCCCTGGCCCTGCCCCTCTTCTTGGGTGGAGGGGCAGGGTTGGAGGAAAGACAATGTCACTTGCCTTCGAGAGCCGCCAGCAGTTTTTCGGCGTCTTCGAGGGTGATCTTTTTTTTCTGCAACATGCGCAGGATGGTGAGACGTTCTTCGTCTGAAACGGCCTGGCCGGCCTCGGCGGGGCCGTGCGGGGAAAGGTCCCAGTTCCAGCGTCCGATGTTCATGGTGGCATGGGCGCCGCGGCGGGCGCGCACTTCGGCGGCCCGGGCCTTGGCTTCGGCGCGGCGCACGGCGGCTTCGGCGCGGCGGCCGGCTGTCTCAAGACGGGATTGCGAACGTTCCATGGCGTCGCGCACGCGCCGGTTGATGCGTTCGGAAAAATCGGGGGGGATGGGCGGGATGGGCGGGAAATCCCAGTCGCCGCTGTCTTTCATGCCGATGCCGAAATCCGCGGCCGAGTCCCATTGGTCGGCCTGGCTGGTGACCACCAGGTCATCTCCGGCAAGCAGGTACATTTGCGCTTCGCCGCCGCCGATGGTCACGTCGCAGGCTTCGCATTCCTCGTCCAGCTGCACGCCGGGGAAATCCACCTGGATGGATTCCGGCGAACCGCCGGTGAGGTGGAGGGTGGCACTGGCGTCGGGCGGCAGGCGCAGGAGCAGGTCGTCCCCGGCATTCGCGTGGTATTCCATCCCGGCATGCGGTTCGAGGAACAGGACCACGTCGGCCCCGGCACTGACGTCCACCGGCCCGTCGGCTTTGCGCAGGTACAGGTCCGAGCCGATGGTGGGGATCTGGACCGCGCCGCCCACCTCGCGGATCGACGCGTCGCCGCCGACGGATGCGACCTCGCAATCGCCCGCGCAGTTGCGCAGGGTGAAATCGCCGGCAATGTTCCCGGCCCTCAGCCCGCTCAGGTTGCGCAGGGACGCGTCACCGGAGACATCCGCCAGCGTTACGGGACCGAGATCGTGCAGGTTCAGGTCGCCGGCCACAGGTCCGAGGTCGAGCGCGCCTCCCAGGGCTTGCAGCGATGCGTCCCCGGCGACGGATTCCACTTTGAGGCTGGCGCCGCGCGGCAGGTACAGGATCAGGTTTTCGTCGCAGGTGATGAGGATGGGGTCGGAACCGGGAACGAGTTCCAGCGCATCGCCGTCGGTCTTGGCCATCAGTTCGTTGCGGTCCCAGCCGGCCGCCCGCAGGTCGCCGGGGATGGCGCGCACCAGGATAACCGGCGCCGGATTGGTGGCAATAGTTTGCATCTTCATGGTTTACTCCTCTCCGTGCAATTGTCGCATCGCGTCTTCGGCAGAAATTTTTCCGGCGTCCAGGTCTTCGAGAACGGCGCGCCGCTTCTCGTCGGGGATCTCGGTTGTATCCTCCCTGCCCGGCTCGTACCCCAGGGCGCGGATAACTTCCTGCAGGCGGTTGCGCAGGGTGGGGTAGGAGAGCGCCAGTTCGTCTTCCATGCGGTTCATCTTTCCTTCGCAGCGGACGAAGGTTTCGATGAAATCCAACTGCTCGGGGGTCAGCCCGGCGAAGGCGCCGTTGGCGAAACGGCCTTCGATGGAGGTATCGCAGGTGTCGCAGTGCAGGCGGGTGACGGTCAGTTCGCCGTCGCAGACGGGGCATTTGCTGAGCGCGGCTTTCATGGATGGCTCCCCGTTAGCGGCGACCAGGCCATTGATTTTCCGGTGAGGGCATGGCGCTTGAGTTTGAGTCTTGCCCGGATTTTGCAGGCTTGATGGGCATGAAACAGGGATTTCATAGGCTTCTCCTCATGAGAGGTCAAAACATATCGTGAATATGATTTAGATTATATAACAATGTTTGAAATTGTCAAGTTAAAAGTTTGATATTATTTATATCAACTTCAATATTCTGAATGGCAACACTAATAATCCTGCCCGAGAAGGAAGAAAACGGCAGAAAACGGGCTTTTCGGATAAAATTGGAGGAGCCTTGTCCCTTCTGGAGGTCCCATGATCCGCGCTCTGTATTTTTCGCCCGCTTCCCGGCTCGAAATGGAATACCCGGTTGACAAATTCAAAAAGGCCCTGCGAAATCGCAAAGGACTGCTCTGGGTGGATTTTAGCGGCGAGCCGAATGAAACTTGCGAACCGATCCTGCGCGAAATTTTTCGCTTCCACCCGCTGGCCGTGGATGACGCCCTGCAGGAGACCCATGTTCCCAAAGTGGATGACTGGGGGGATTATCTGTACATCGTTTTGAACGCCCTGGATTTTGACGAGACCCTTACCAACGGCACTCTCCACACGCACGAACTGGACGTGTTCCTGGGGCGCAATTTCGTCGTCACTCACCACGACCGGCCCTTCCAGGCCATCGAACAGGCATGGGTGGCCTGCCAGCGTGACGACCGGCACACCCGCAGCGGCGCCGACCACCTGCTCTACAAGATCGTGGACTACCTTGTTGCCGCCTACATGCCAATCGTCGAGCAGATTGACAGGGAGATTGACGATATCGAAGACCAGATTTTTTATAAGCCAGTTCCCGGAACGCTGGAATCCTTGTTCGCCCTCAAGCGCGCCCTGCTTTCGATGCGGCGCGTCATCACGCCCCAGCGCGAGGTGCTCAACAAACTGGCCCGGGACGATTACCGCGTCATTGACCCGCATGACCGCATCTTTTTCCGCGACGTGTACGATCACCTGGTCCGCCTGCACGACCTGAACGAAAGCATGCGCGACCTGGTCTCCGGCGCGCTGGATACCTACCTCTCGGTCATCAACAACCGATTGAATGAGGTGATGAAAACGCTCACCGTCATAACGTCGGTTTTCATGCCGATCTCATTCATTGCCGGTTTTTTTGGGATGAACTTTTTCGAGCCGACCGCCCACCTTCTGAACTGGACAAGCAGCCCGGCTTTTTATGTCACACTTGCCATCACCATCTTTTTGCCAATATCCATGTTCCTGTGGATGCGCCGCCGGACCTGGGTGTAGGGCCTCGTATCGAACCACCGAACTTCCCGCGTCACCACGGAGCGCAGACCTGCTCCGTGGTGATTTGTTTCTCATGCGAGGAGTCTCAAACTTAAAAAACGCGCTTTTCCTCCGGCGCTCCTTGACTTTTCATGTAAACTCTGCTATTCTATATCTACCGACCGGTCGGTAGGGATACCCCATGGATAAAGAACAAATCCTCCAGGCTGCTGCACAGATCATCCGCCAGAATGGCTTTCATGCCACCTCGATGCAGGATATTGCCGAAGCGGTCAACCTGCAAAAAGCCAGTCTCTACCACCATTTTTCCGGCAAACAGGAAATCCTGTTGATGCTGCTCGACCAGGCGGTTGACTACCTGACCGCGCATGTCGAGACGGTGATCGGCCAGGAACTCCCTGCCGAAGAAAAACTCCGCCAGGCGGTGCGCGCCCACATGGACGCGCTGTCGGAACGCAGGGACCTCATTTCCGTGCTTTTATTGGAATACCGCTCCCTGGATGCCCGGTCGCGGGAACGGCACATCCCCCGCCGCGACCGCTTCGAAAAGCAGTGGCGCACGATCATCCAGGAGGGGGTGGATTCGGGCGTGTTCTGCGACATTGACGCCGCCCTCACTGCCCGCACCCTGTTGAGCGTCCTGAACTGGACGGTCACATGGTACAAACCTTCCGGCCCGTTGACGATCGAACAGATCGCAGACCACGCGGTCGGTTTATTTTTAAACGGCTTGCTTTGCCGTAACTAGTTCATGGAAAGGAGCGACCATGTACTCGTTCGAACCAAGTGATGAGCAAAAAATGCTGGTGGATGCCGCCCGCCGCTACGCCACCGCGGACCTGCGGGCGGCCGCGCACGACGCCGAGGAGAGCAAGGAACTCCCGCCCAAACTGATCAGCAAAGGCTGGGAACTCGGCGTCCTGCAGGCCTCCATCCCCGAAACCTATGGCGGATTTGGGGAACGGTCGGCGGTGACCGGCGCGCTGGCCGCCGAGGAACTGGCCTGCGGCGACCTGGCCGGCGCGCTGGCGGTCGGGACCCCGGGCCTGTTCGCCATTCCCATCCTGCTGGCCGGCAGCGAAGAGCAGAAGAAGCAGCACCTGCCCCCCGTCATCGCCGCAGATTGGAAGCCCTACACCGCCGCCCTCATCGAACCGGCTTTCGACTTCGACCCGAACGACCTGAAGACGACTGCCAAGGCCGAGGGCGGCGATTACGTCCTGACCGGCGAGAAGACGCTCGTCCCGTTTGCCGCGCAGGCCGAGGCGATGATTGTCTTTGCCGCGCTGAAAAAGGAGACCAGGGCGTTCATCGTCCCGAAGGGCGCGGCCGGCCTCACGGTCCAGGAGGAGCGGGAAAAATGGATGGGGCTGAATGCCCTCCCGTTCCACCGCGTCAAACTGGACGGGGTGAAGGTCCCCAAGTCGAACCTGCTGCCTGGCAACTTCGCTCCCGTGCTGGATGCCAGCCGCGTGGCGGTTGCGGCCATGGCCGTCGGCGTGGCAAGGGCGGCGTTCGATTATGCCCGCGACTATGCCAAGGATCGCGATGTCTTCGGCGTGAAAGTGGCACAGAAACAGGCGATCGCCTTCATGCTGGCCGAGATGGCAACCGAGATCGAGGCCATCCGCCTGCTGGTGTGGGAGGCGGGCTGGGCTATTGACAACAAGAAGGAAGACGCCGGCCAGAAAGCCTATATCGCCGCGACAGGAGCGATTGACACGGTGATGATGGTGACCGACCGCGCCGTGCAGATCCTGGGCGGGCACGGCTACATCCGCGAGCACCCGGTCGAGTTGTTCATGCGCAACGGGCGCGGCTTTGCCATGTTCACCGGTTTGGCGATGGTCTAGAGCCAAAGGAGGATGACCATGATTGATTTCGAGATTCCCGAAAAGATCGCCGGTATCAAAACGGTGGTCGAGACGGTGGCAGTCAACATGATGCGCCCGGTCTCGCGGTACTTCGACGAGCACGAGCACGAAATTCCGTGGGATTACATCAACTTCATGCACACTGCCACACGGGCGATGGGCGGCAGTTCGATGTCGCCGGGCGAGGGCAAGAAGGAAGGCCCGCGCTTTGGCTTCCAGCGCCTCGCCGTGATGGTGGAGATGCTCTCCTGGGGTGATGCGGGGATGTACCTGGATACGCCCGGCGGGATGCTCGGCTCGGCGGCGGTTTCGGCCACCGGCACGCCGGAACAGAAGGAACGTTTCCTGGCGCGCTTCCGCGGCGAGAAGCCGACCTTCGATGCGATGTGCATGACTGAACCGCAGTGCGGTTCGGACACGTCGGCCATCCGCACCACGGCGGCGCTGGACAAAGAGAAGAACCAGTGGGTGCTCAACGGCGAGAAGATCTTCGTGACTGCCGGGCACAAGGCCATGCTCGACTCGGAAGGTTTCCTTGTGGTCTGGGCCACGATTGACCCGTCGGCCGGACGCGCCGGGATGCGCCCGTTCGTCGTCGAGGCCAGGACGCCCGGCTGCCAGGTGACGAAGATGGAGCACAAACTCGGCATCCGCGCCAGCGACACGGTTTCCATCGTCTTGCAGGATTGCCGTGTGCCGTTCGAGAACATCCTGGGCAGCGCGGAAGTGGTCAGCACCGATAAGGCCACCACCGGCTTCAAGGGCGCCATGGCAACGTTCGACGCGACGCGGCCCCTTGTCGCCGCGCAGGCCATCGGCCTGGCACGCGCCACGCTGGAAATGCTGAAGGAGATGCTGAAGGAGCGCGGCGTCACCATCCGCTACGGTCTTCCGCGTCAGAAACTGACTTCCATTGAGAAAGATGTGATTGATATGGAAGTCATGCTGCGCTCGGCCTGGTGGCTGACGCTCAAGGCGGTTTGGATGATGGACAACGGGAAGCCGAACTCGCTCGAGTCTTCGATGTGCAAAGTCCGCGCCGGCGACGTGGTCAACCGCATTACGCAGAAAGCGGTGGAGATCATGGGGCCGCTCGGCTACAGCCGCGAGTACCTGCTGGAGAAGTGGTTCCGCGACGCCAAGATCAGCGATATCTACGAAGGCACCGGCCAGATCAACCGGCTGGTGGTGGCCCGGCAACTGCTCGGCTACCGCAGCAGCGAGTTAAGGTAATTCCCGATTTTATTCTGCCACGGATTTGCTTGCGGGCATGACCGCCCGGAGGAGGTGTCATGAAATATAAAATCAATTCCGCCGTTGTCATCGGCGCTGGGACCATGGGAGCCGCCCTGGCGGCGCACCTGGCCAACGCAGGCGTGCCGGTGACCCTGCTCGATATCGTCCCGAAGGATGCGCCCAAGGACAACAAGCCGGCGCGCAACAAGATCGTCGCCGAGGGCTGGGAGCGCTGCATCAAGGCGCGCCCGGCCAACCTGATGTCTTCGGACCTGGCAACGCTGGTCAAACTCGGCAACCTCGAGGACGATTTCGACGCCATCGCCAACGCAGACTGGATCGTCGAGGCGATTGTCGAGAACTTGAAAATCAAACAGAGCCTGATGGCGCGCATAGACGCCGTCCGCAAGCCGGAGGCCATCGTCAGCACCAACACGTCGGGCATCCCGGTCAAGGACATCGCCGAGGGACTCTCCAAAGGATTCAAGCAGCATTTCCTCGGCACGCACTTCTTCAACCCGCCGCGCTACCTGAAACTGCTGGAGATCATCCCGACCGCCGACACCCTGCCCGCGGTGATAAAATTCTTCGCCTGGTTCGGCGAGTACCGGCTGGGCAAGGGCATCGTCCTGTGCAAGGATACGCCCAACTTCATCGGCAACCGGGTGGCCTTCGGGACAGGCGCGTTCGCGTTGAACTACTTCGTCGAGAACGGGTATACCGTTGACGAAGTGGACGCGCTTACCGGACCCCTGATGGGCCACCCCAAGACCGCCACCTTCCGGCTGATTGACCTGGTGGGCGTGGATGTGTGGGAGCACGTGGGCGTGAACCTGAAGGATGCCATCCCGCACGATAAATTCATCATGCCCTACTTGACGGCCGAGAAGCCGAACAAACTCATCCACACGATGGTCGAACGCGGCTGGCTGGGCAACAAGTCCAAGGTTGGCTTCTACAAGGAAGTCCGCACGGATGATGGCAAGAAAGAGTTCTGGCCGCTCGACCTGCAAAAACTGGAGCATGTCGCGCCCACCAAGCCGCGCTTCGATTCGGCCGGCAAGGTCAAGGATATCGAGGGACTGGGGGAGCGGCTGAAAGTGTTCCTGGGCGAGTCCGACCGCGCCGCGCAATTGGTGCGCGCTCTGACTTACCAGGGCTTCCAGTACGCCTCGGTCATCATCCCCGAAGTAGCCGACACGCCCAAGCCGGTTGACGATGCCGTCCGCTGGGGCTTCATGCACGATTCCGGGCCGTTCGAGATCTGGGACATGCTCGGGGTCGCGGAAACGGTCAAGGCGATGAAAGCCGCGGGCTACGCGCCGGCCAAATGGGTGGATGAGATGCTCAAGTCCGGCTGCGAGACGTTCTACAAATACAAGGGCGACAGCAAGGCCGGCGTCTACGATGTCGTCAAGAAGAAATATGCCGCCATCCAGCGCCCGCCGGAGTTGATCGTCCTGAAGGATTTGGCGCGCGCCAAGAAGATCATCTCCCAGAATGCCAGCGCGGCGCTCTACGACATCGGCGACGATGTGGCGCTGGTCGAGTTCCGCACGAAGATGAACACCATTGACGACGACATCATGAACATGATGAACGAGGCCATGGACCGCGCTGCAGACGGGTTCGCCGGCCTGGTCATCGGCGGCGAGGCGGAGGCGTTCAGCGCCGGGGCGAACCTGGCCATGGTCCTGATGGTCGCAAAATCCGGCCAGTGGGACACGCTGGATGCCGTGGTGGCCAAGTTACAGAACCTGAACATGCGCATGCGTTATTTCCCCAGGCCGGTGGTCATTGCCCCGGCAGGGCTGGCGCTGGGCGGAGGCTGTGAGATCACCATGCACGGCAGCCGCGTGGTGGCCGCCGGAGAATTGTACATCGGCATGGTGGAACTGGGCGCGGGCGTCATCCCGGCCGGCGGCGGGACGAAGGAAATGATCCGCCGCATCGTCAACCCGGGCGTACGCGTGCCGAACGTGGATGCCTTCCCCTTCCTGATGAAGGTCTTCGATCAGATCGGCATGGCCAAGGTGGCCACTAGCGCCGAGGAAGCGCGCCAGTTTGCCATCCTTGCCCCCACGGACCGTATCATCCTGAACCGCGACCACCTGCTGGCAGAAGCCAAGCGCGAGGTCCTGCACATGGCCGCGGCGGGCTACCATCCGCCCGCTCCAGAACTGCTCTACGCGGCCGGACGCGACGCCTTGGCGAACCTGCTCGTCGGCGCATGGTCATTCAAGGAAGGCAAGTACATCACCGCCTACGAGGAAGTCATTGCCAAAAAACTCGCCAACGTTATGACCGGCGGCGACCTCTCCCGCCCAACCTGGGTCAGCGAGCAGTACATCCTCGACCTGGAGCGCGAAGCCTTCCTCTCGCTGTGCGGCGAGGAGAAGACCCACGAGCGCATGTTTGCCATTCTTCAGACCGGCAGACCGCTGCGGAATTAGGAATGGAGGTGTATCATGTCACGTGAAGCCGTAATTGTCAGCGCAGTGCGCACGCCCGTGGGCAAAGCCAAACGCGGCGGACTGGCGACTGTCCGCCCGGATGAACTCGGCGCGACGGTCATCCGCGAGCTGCTCCATCGGACCCCGAAACTGGATCCGAAAGAAGTTGAAGATGTTGTCCTCGGCTGTGCCTTCCCGGAAGGGGAGCAGGGCCTCAACATGGCGCGCATGGTGGCCCTGCGCGCCGGCCTGCCGGATTCGGTCCCCGGCGAGACGATCAACCGTTACTGTTCCTCCGGCGTGCAGAGCATCGCCCACGTCGCCTACGCCATCCTGGCCGGCCAGATCGACGCGGCCATTGCCGGCGGGGTGGAATCCATGAGCATGGTGCCAATGATGGGATATAAGTTCGCGGTGAACCCGTACTTTGCCATGGAACTGCCGCATTACTACACCAACATGGGACTGACGGCCGAGAACGTCTCGGTGAAATACAAGATCAGCCGCGAGGAGCAGGATGCCTTTGCCCTGCGCAGCAACCAGCGCGCCGCAGAGGCGGTCAACTCAGGCCGTTTCGATCCCGAACTCGTCACGATTGACGTGGAGGTGAAGGAACTCGGCCCGGACGGTAAACCGGTTTTGAGGAAATTCGCGGTGAAACGGGATGAAGGTCCGCGCGCCGATACGAACCTGGAAGCGCTTGCCAAGCTCAAGCCGGCCTTCAAGGAGGGCGGCACGGTGACGGCGGGCAACTCGTCGCAGATGTCCGACGGCGCGGCGGTAGTGGCGGTCATGTCTGCCGAAAAGGCCGCCGCGCTGGGACTCAAGCCGCTGGCGCGTTTCGTGGCGTTTGCGGTGGGCGGCGTCCCGCCGGAGGTGATGGGACTCGGCCCGATTGCCGCCATCCCGAAGGCGCTGAAAGTGGCCGGGATGAAACTTGATGATATTGACCTGATCGAATTGAACGAGGCCTTTGCCGCCCAGTCTTTGGCAGTGGCGCGTGAACTGGGACTGAACATGGATAAGGTCAACGTCAACGGCGGCGCCATCGCGCTGGGGCATCCGCTCGGCTGCACCGGCGGCAAACTCACGGTCCAGTTGATTTACGAAATGGCGCGGCGCAAGTCCCGCTATGGCATGGTCTCCATGTGCATCGGCGGCGGGATGGGCGCGGCGGCCATCTTCGAAAATCTGCAATAACCATTTGTCATTGCGAGGGTCGAGTAGCCCCGGAGGGGCGTATCGAGACCCGAAGCAATCCCCCGGCAAGCGAGGAGATTGCTTCGCCAAAGGGCGGCTCGCAATGACACACTAACAAAAGGAGAATCTTATGCCTCTCACAGTTGCTGACCTGATGTCTAAAATGCCCAAAGCCTTCCTGCCGGAAAAAGCCCCCGGGTTGGATGCAGTCATCCAGTTCAAGTTCACCGGCGCGGAAGCGGGCGACTGGTTTGCCGCCATCAAGGATGGCAAATGCACCACGGAGCAGGGCGCGCACCCCAGCCCGAAGATGACCCTGTCCGCCGATTCCAGCGATTACGTCAAGGTGTTCACCGGCGAACTGGACGGGATGCAGGCTTTCATGCAGGGCAAGATCAAACTGGCCGGCGACCTGAACCTGGCCATGAAACTGATGACCATGTTCAAGATCCGCTGAGCCAGCCTCCACGCCAAAGGAGGGTTTGCTGCGGCGGCGGGATTTCCCGCCGCCGCAACGCGTTTATGATGATCAAAAAATCGGTTCTCTGGGATTTGCCGTGACACACCCCCACCCGTAGGGGCGAACCTGCGTGTTCGCCCAGGGCAGACACCCAGGTCTGCCCCTACGCCACGGCAATTCCCAATGAACTAAAAAATCCCCGGCCTCTTTCCAGAAGCCGGGGATTTGGTTACATGTACATGCCCCAGTCAATTGCGCCGGGGTCTTCCATCATCGAAAAATCCCACGGCTCGAAGCCGAGTTCGACAGCCACCGGCATTCCCAATCCTTCGGCGGCTTTCTGCTTGATCGTTGCCAGCATGGCCGGACCGTAGGGGCAGAAGGGAGTGGTCAACAGCACGTACATCTTCCCTTCGTTATTCTCCACGCTGACCTTGCGGATCAGTCCCAACTGGATGACGCTCAGGCCGATCTCCGGGTCCATGACTTCGGACAGTTTGGCGCGCAGGGCCGGCACAAGGTCCGGGTGCGTGTCGTGCAGGTCCCAGCGGATCTCGTTGGGCCCTGAATCTGTGTCGCCGCTCATTTGGCCTTTCCATCCGCCTGGACGACGTATGTGCACTTGGCGTCGCCTGCCAGGATGCACTGCACCTTTTCGGCCGGCACTGCCAACATGCGCGAGATGAGCGTTTGGTCCACCGTGCAGACTTCCGGGTGGTTCTGCCCGATCTGCAGGTACGGACAGGTGATCTCGTGGATGCGGTACTGCTCGCCGGCTTTCTCCCATTCGACATCGAAGCCTTCCTCGGCCAGCAGGGTTTTGGCAAGATCGAGGCGCTCTTCCATCGAGAGGCCTTTCATCTGTTCGGCGTAATCATCGGCCATGTCGGTGGCCATTTGCAGGAACAGTTTGCTGACCATCGGCGCGGGCATGGTGGATTTCAACTGATCGAGCAGGCGCGAGGTCAGGCGCAGGTAGCGGGTGGGGAAGCGCTCCATCCCGTGCTCGGTCAGCAGGTAGACCAGGCGCGGACGCCCGACCCCGTGCCGTTCCTCCTCCGCCGTTACCAGGCCTTCCACTTGCAGGTTGGTCAGGTGGTGGCGGACGGAGATGGGGTTGATGCCGACTGCCTCGGCCAGCCCGGTGATGGTCGCGCGGGGGTGCTTTGCCAGGGTTTGCAGGATTCGGTCACGCGTGCTTTTCATGAATTGGAGTATAACCGTCTGGTTCCACTTTGTCAATAATATAGATAATTATCATAAATATTCGATGCCCCCGCCTTTGGAAGGAGCGGGGGCATCGAGTTGTGATTTAGCGAAAAATGTTCGAAATGCTAAGGTTTATGACCCGATTCACCGGGAGTGGGAGTCTGCATGTAGTCGGGGCTGCAGGGGGTGGGGGTGGCTCCTGGTTCTTCTGTTCCTTGCGGGGTTTCGGTCCCGCCTGGAAGCGGGGGCGTGACTGTGCCTGGCCCGCCGTTGCCGTTCCCGCCATTGCCGTTCCCGCCGGGGACGGGCGTGCCGGAAGGCTGGGGCGTGCCGGTCTGCCCGATGCGCAGTTCTTCTTCGTGGCGATAGGTGTTCTGGAATCCCTGCGGGTCGGCCATGCCGGCCTCGACCAGGCGCAGGCGGTTTTCGAGCATGGCGCGCACTTGCAGCATCACCTGGGCGGTTTCGCCGGAATTCTGTGTTTGCGCGGCGTTCATGATTTGCAGTTGTTCGCGGAAGGTGTTCTGCATTTCCACCAGCGCGCCCTGCATGGCGGCATCCTCCATCCCGGCCGCGATCTGGAATGCCTGCTGGAGGTGCTGTTCCAGCCGTTCCTTCACCTGTGCGGGCGGGGTCACGCCCATGGCCGCCAGGGCATTCATTTCGCTGACGCGCGTCTGGACGAGTTGCATCAGCAGGCCAACCTCGGTCTGCGGATCGGCGTTCAGCCACAAGCGCGCGTCCTCGCTGGATAGTTTGACCTGGTAGAGCGGCTGGTTGGGCAGGTCGTCCTGCGCCGCGGCGACGGTTACGCCTCCGCTCAAGAGCACCACCAGGGTCACCACGATTGAAATGACAGTATTCATCACAAGCCTTTCCTTTCTGGAGAGCAGTCTCCAGTCCTTGTGACGCCGCCCCTCGCGGGCAGATACGGGCGCGGCCGCGGCGGCCTGGGCCAGGAAGCGGGCGCGTCCGCGCGCGGCAGTGTGCGGGTCCCGCGCCGGGACGTTCCTGAGTTCCTCCAGGCGGGCGATCAATTGCGGGTTAATTTCATCGTTTTTGCTCATCACAGTTCCTCGTTCCTGAGCAGGCGCTGCAAGGTTGCCAGCGCCCGGTGCTGCAAAGATTTGACGGCGCCGACTGGTTTGCCGAGCGCGCGGGCGACCGCTTCGTTCTCCCAGCCCTCGACAAATTTGAGCGCAATGACTTGCTGCTGGTCGGGGGTCAGTTTGCGCAGGGCCAGCCTGAGGCGGGCCTGCCGGTTTTGCTCCCAATACTCATCTTCCGGGCCGGCGTGTTTGTCGGCGATTTGTTCGCTCAGCTCAACCGGCGCGCTTGGCGCTTTCCGGTACTGGTCGGCGATCCAGTTGTGCGCGGTGCGGTACAGATAGGCCTGGATGTAATTGCGGGGGCCTTTCCGGGCGCGCAGGGCGTGCAGGAAACGGCTGAAGGTTTCCGCGACGCAGTCCTCGGCCTGGGCGGTATCGCCGAGCAGCCTGAGCGCGTAACGGTGGATGCCGGGGCTGTACAGGTCGTAGATTTGCGCTAAGGCCTGGCGGTCGAAGCGCAAGGCGCGTTCCAGGAGTTCGGCCTCATTAGGCACAGCAGTTTCCATGTTCTATGACGTGGTTACTCCTTCGGAAGATACGGATGCGATCTGCGAGCATTGTAACAAAGAATACTGGTGCAGAAACGTTGACCGTGTTGCAATTCTGTAAATTTCCCGCGCCTGCCGGACCTCCGGCCTGCCCGCCGTTTCCCGGCCTTGCCTCAGCCGGGGCTGTTTCCTTCCCGGCAGCGCTGCAGAGTACTGCGGTAATATTTGAATCCGGTTCGCTGTTTTTCTCCTGCCTTTTGGCTGCTTCAGTCCAAAAATTTATACAAGGAGCAGTATAATCCCCGCCATGAACCTGCCAATCTACCTCGATTACTCCGCCACCACTCCCGTGGACCCGCGCGTCATTGACGCGATGCTGCCGTATTTCAACGAGTCATTCGGCAACCCTTCCTCCATCCATCGCCATGGACAGATCGCCGAGGCGGCGGTCGAGTCAGCCCGCGAGACGGTGGCCGCCGCGCTGAACTGCCGCCCGGACGAAGTCGTCTTCACCTCCTGCGGCTCCGAGTCTGACAACCTGGCCCTGCGCGGCGCGGCCCTCGCCATGCGCGAGAAGACCGGCGCCGACTGGATCCTGACCTCGCGCCTCGAACACCCGGCGGTGACGAAAACCGTCGAGCACCTGGCGAAGTATCACGGCTTCAAGATCGAATGGCTGGACGCCGACGAACATGGCATGATCCACCCGGAGACGGTCGCGAAGGCCATCTGCCACGAGACGGCGGTCGTCTCGGTCATGTATGCCAACAACGAGATCGGCACGATCAATCCGGTGGCCGAGATTGCCGCCGTTTGCCGCGCGCAGGGCGTGCCCTTCCACACGGACGCGGTCCAGGCGGCTGCCTACCTGCCCGTGGACGTGGACGCGCTGGGCGTGGACCTGCTCGCGCTCGGCGCGCACAAGTTCTACGGTCCGAAGGGCAGCGGCGCGCTGTACGTCCGCAAAGGCACGCCGCTCGTCCCGCACCTGACCGGCGGCGGGCAGGAAGCCGGTCTGCGCGCCGGCACGTCCAACGTGCCGTACATCGTCGGTCTGGCCGAGGCGCTCCGGCTGACGGTCCAGGAACGGGACGCCCGCGCCGCGCACGTCCGCCCGCTGCGCGACCACCTCATCGGCGCGCTGCTCGAGTCCATCCCAGACGCGCGCCTGACCGGTCACCCTGTTACCCGATTGCCTAATCACTGTTCTTTTGCCTTCAAGGACGTGGACGGCAACGCCCTGCTGCAAGCGCTCGACGCGGCCGGGTTTGCCTGCTCCTCCGGCTCGGCCTGCAAGACCGGCAGCCCGGAGCCGTCTGAAGCGCTCAAGTCGCTGGGACTGCCGCGCGAGTGGGCGCTCGGCTCGCTGCGCGTCACGCTCGGCGCCGGCACGACCGCCGGACAGGTGGAAGCCTTCCTGTCGGTCCTGCCCGAAAAAATATCCCGCTTGCGCCAACTCCATTCTGCCTGACGAGGGAGTCATCATGCCATCCGTTCCGCCTCGCTTTCCCCTGCTTCGCAAGATCCTTGCCTGGAGCGTCCACCTGCTCACCGCCTCCGGCGCGGCCTGGGGCTTCCTGGCCCTGCTCAGCTTCCAGACCGGCGATTACCGCGCCGCCATGCTCTGGATGATCGTTGCCGTCGTGGTGGACAGTTTCGACGGCACGCTGGCGCGCCTGCTCAACGTGAAGAAGTACGCCGCCGGTCTCGACGGCGCGCTGCTCGACAACATCCTCGACTATTTCACCTATGTCATCGTCCCGGCCTATGCGTTGTACACGGCCGGCCTGCTCCCGTCCGGCTGGGAACTGGCCGGGGCGCTCTCGATCCTGCTGACCTCCGCTTACCAGTTCTCGCAGACCGACGCCAAAACCGACGACCACTACTTCAAGGGGTTCCCGTCCTACTGGAACGTGGTGGTCATCTATATGCTGACCCTGCGGATCGCGCCCTGGTGGAACGTCGGCATCCTGGCGTTGCTCAACGTGCTGGTCTTCGTTCCGATCAAGTACGTTTATCCCTCCCGCACCGTCATCGCCCGCCGCCTGACCCTGACGCTGACCTGCCTCTACGGCGCGGTCGGGACCGCCGCCATCGCGCAATACCCGGATGTTCCACAATGGCTGATGGGAGCCTCGTTGGTGTACATCGTCTACTACGTGACCCTCAGCCTGTGGCCCAAAGAGCCGCGCAGATTGGAAGAACCGTCCGCATGAACGCGCACGTTGTCGTCGGCATGTCCGGCGGGGTGGATTCTTCAGTCGCCGCGGCGCTGCTCAAGCAGCAGGGCTACCGCGTCACCGGCATGATGCTGCGCCTGTGGTCCGAGCCGGGCCGGGAGGATTCCAACCGCTGCTGTACGCCCGACTCGATGGCGCTTGCCCGCCGCGTGGCGGCGAAACTGGACATTCCCTTCTACGTGGTGGACGCCAAAGACGCGTTCCGCTCCACGGTGGTGCAGGCTTTTCTCGACGGGTACGCTGCTGCCCGGACCCCCAACCCGTGCCTGGTCTGCAACCGTCTCATCCGCTGGGGCGTTTTGCTGGAACACGCCCTCGCCCTCGGCGCGGACTATCTTGCCACCGGCCATTACGTCAGACGACGGACGATGGACGACGGACGACGGATCGAGTTGTTGCGCGCCGTGGACCGCTTGAAGGATCAGTCGTATGTTCTGCATGTTCTGAACCAGGAGCAGTTGTCCCGCTCACTCTTTCCCATTGGCGAATATCCAAAATTGCAGATTCGCAGATTCGCTGATTCTTTTGGCCTGCCGACCGCCAAACGCCCCGACAGCCAGGACCTGTGCTTCCTGGCCGGGGAGGATTACCGCGCCTTCATCCGCCGCCACGCCCCGGAAATCCTCCGTCCCGGACCGATCTCCACGCGCGGCGGGGAGGCGCTGGGTGAACATACCGGGCTGGCGGACTACACCATTGGCCAGCGCAAGGGACTGGGCGTCCCATCCGCCGTCCCGCTCTACGTGCTGGGGAAGGACGCCGCCGCGAACATGCTCATCGTCGGGCCGCAGGCGGAACTCGGCTCGCGCGAGTTGACCGCTGTGGACGTCAACTGGATCTCCGGCGAAGCGCCCGCGGCCCCGTTCCGCGCTGATGTCAAGACGCGTTACACCGCCCGCGAAGCCGCGGCGGAGGTGACACCGCTCGAAGGGGGGAGCAGGGTTCAGGTCCGGTTTGACGCGCCGGTGCGGGATATTACCCCCGGCCAGTCGGCGGTCTTCTATGATGGAGACACCCTCCTCGGAGGCGGTGTCATCGTCCAGGAATTTCGCGTAGCCAGCAATTTGGAAATGTGAAATTTAGAATAGAATCAGGAGAAACTCATGACCCTTCCCGCCATCCTGTTCGGCATTGTTCTTTCTTCGGTTTACGGCGCTGCTTTCCATGTATGGAAAGGCGGCAAGTTGAGCAAACTGTTCCTCTTCCTCGCCCTAGCCTGGGCCGGGTTCTGGATCGGGCATATCATCGGCGGGCTGATCGGCTGGACGTTCGCGGCCATCGGTCCGCTGAATGGCGGGATGGCGACCCTCGGCAGCGCTGTCTTCCTGTTTGGGGGCGAATGGTTGAGCCGTGTGGAAGTGACCCGCAGTAAATAAAAAATCCCTCCCCGGTTGGGGAGGGATTCGTGTTCGCATTCAGGATTACAGGGCTTTGACGTTGGCCGCCTGCAGGCCCTTGGGTCCCTGTTCGATCTCGAACTCGACCTGCTGGCCTTCGTTGAGGGTCTTGAAGCCCTCGTTCTGAATTGCGCTGAAATGGACGAAGACGTCCGGGCCGCCCTCGCGCGCGAGGAAGCCGTAGCCCTTCGACGCATTGAACCATTTGACCGTACCGGTCACACGCTCTGCCATTGCTTACTTCTCCTTACTGAACAAAAGAATATGATTTGGCGCTTGTGCCCGCTGGTAAAAAAAGGCCGGCCTGAACGTGGCGCTTTGTTCTGGCCGGGTCTTCGCTTCCAGCACGAACACTTGCAACCTGACAGTCGCCAGTTTATCAGGCGGGGGGGAATTCGTCAAGACTTTTCATGATAAGATTAATCCATCCCGGAAGGAGATTTCCCATGCCCGCTCGAATTGAATCTTTTCTCTCAGCCCGGCTCCATCTCTCCCCCCAGATCGTCGGAGACCGGATCTATTTCATCAGCAATCTCTCTGGACGCCTGAGCCTGTATGCCATGTATTACGGCGGATCGGTGCCCGAGCCGCTCCTGCCCGCCCACATCGCCATGCAAAACCCGGAGTTGATCGGTGGGTACTCGTTCTTCGTCTTTCCCCTCCTGGATCGCATCCTCATCATGCTCGACCGCGACGGTGACGAGAACTACCAGCCGATGTTCATTCCGATTGACGGCGGCTTCCCCGAACCGGCCTTTGTGGACGGGCGTGACGGTGTCACGCCCCTACTCGCCAACTACCGCGTCCACCTGACCGAGTGCGACGTGGAGAAGAACATTGCCTACTTCAACGCCGAGCGGCGTGACACCAACAAGCAGGAGGCCTACCGTGCCGACCTGCGCACGAACAAACTGACCAAACTGGACGAGTCCGAGTGGGGCGCCTGGCCGGGCGGGCCGAACGAGGACCACACGCGCCTGTTCCTCGGCGAGGGGTACTCGCTGGGCGACTCGGTGCTCTACCTGCTGGAGAACGGCAAAAAGCGCCTGCTCTTCGGTAAACCGATGGACCAGCGCGCGGAGGGGGAAGTCGTCCCGCCCAACGGACTGGGGTCCGCCGAATGGACGCCGACCGGGACCGGGGTCCTGGTTTCGTGCGCCGTCTTCGACGACAAGTACGGCCTTGGCTGGATTGACCTGTCCAAAGCGAGCGAGGTCCAGCCGGTAAAACTGGAGGGCATGCTCCACATCGGCGCCGGGGAACTGGCCGGCTTCCGCCGGTTGAGGGGCACGCACTACGCTGTCCAGTTCAACATTGACGGATGTTCCTGGCTCTACGAGGGCATCTTCAACGAGGATAAGCGCGTCATGTCGCTCAAGTATGTGCTCTGCGGCGACGGCGACCTCTCGAACGGAGTGCTTCAGCACTGGCATTACGATAAGGCGAAAGACCGCTTCGTACTGACATTTTCCACAGCCACCAGCCCCACGCAAATCTATACCGTGGAAGCCAAAGACCGCGAGACCATCGTCATGCACACCGAGGAGCGCATCCTCGGCATCCCGGCCGAGCACCTTGCCAAAGGCGAGGACGCTTCGTTCGTCTCCTTCGATGGGCGGCGCATCTCGGCTCGCCTCTACCTGCCCGCCGCGGCGCTCGGCTTCACCGGTCCGCGCCCGCTCGTGTACTACATCCACGGCGGGCCGCAGTCGCAGGAGCGCCCGGACTTCGCCTGGTTCTCGATGCCGCTCATCCAGTTCCTGACCCTGCGCGGCTTTGCTGTCTTCGTGCCGAACGTGCGCGGCTCCACCGGTTATGGGATGGAATACGCCAAACAGGTGGACCGCGACTGGGGCGGGCGCGACCGCCTCGACCACGTCCATGCAATGACGAAAATCCTGCCGAAGGAGAAGCGCCTGGATGTGAAGCGCGCCGCGGTGGTGGGACGTTCCTACGGCGGCTACATGTCCCTCACCCTGGCGGGGCGCCACCCGGACCTGTGGTCTGCCGCGTGCGACATGTTCGGTCCCTACGACCTGCTCACCTTTTCCGCGCGCATCCCCGAGACGTGGAAGCCGTATTTCAAGATCGCCATCGGCGACCCGCAGGATCCCGAAGACCGCAAGTTCCTGGAAGAGCGTTCGCCCAAAACGTACCTGGGCAGCCTGTCCTGCCCGATGCTGGTCATCCAGGGGCGCAACGACCCGCGCGTGGTGGCGAAAGAGTCCGAGGAACTGGTCGCGGACTTGAAGAAAAAAGGCAAGGAGATCGAACTGCTGGTCTTCGAGGACGAAGGCCACGATGTGCTGAAACATGCCAACCGTGTGACGTGCTACAATGCCATCGCTGATTTCTTTGCGAAGATTCTCAATCCTTAACGTCGGCACGTTCACACGTTGGCACGTTCACACGTTGCAGGTTGCACGCTGTGATCTGCTGACTTGCAAACGTGACAACATGTAAACCTGGAAACGTTACTATGCCCTGGAATTTGAACACCACCCACGCTGCCATCGGTGACCTGGCCCTGCTCGTCGGCCTGCGGCACAAGCATTTCATTTTCCCGCTGCTCCCCGGCGGGACGTTCCACACGCACCGCGGCATCCTCTCGCACGACGAACTCATCGGCAAGCCGTGGGGCAGCCAGGTGTTCAGCCACCAGGGAAGTCCGTTCTTCCTGCTCCAGCCCGCGCTGGCTGACATTTTGAACGACCTGAAGCGCAGCACGCAGATCATGTACCCGAAAGACATCGGCTACATTTTGACGCGTCTCTCGGTCGGGCCGGGGCAGACTGTCCTCGAAGCGGGGACCGGCTCCGGGTCCATGGCTGTGGCGCTGGCCTACGCGGTCGGTCCGCAGGGACGCGTGGTCACGTACGAGAAGCGTGAGGAGTTCCAGAAACTGGCGCGCAAAAACCTGGAGCGCCTCGGGCTGGGCGGGCGGGTCGAGTTCAGGCTGCGTGACATTATCGAAGGCTTCGACGTGACCGATGCCGACGCGTTCTTCCTCGACGTTTCCAATCCGTGGGATTACATTGCGCCGGTGCGTGCGGCGCTCAAGCCGGGCGGATTTTTTGCCAGCCTGCTGCCGACCTTCAACCAGGTGGCGCTCCTGCTCCATGCGCTACGGCGCGAAAATTTTGCGTTCATCGAAGTCTGTGAACTGATGCTGCGTTTCTACAAACCCGAACCCACCCGCCTGCGTCCCACCGACCGGATGGTGGCGCACACCGGCTACCTCATCTTTGGCCGCCGCATCGAGGCGGGCGGGGACGAGCGCAGCCGCGACCTGCTGGAAGAGGCGGCAGGAGTTTCGGCAATCGAAGACCTGGAGTAATTCAGGTTAACATTCCATCGTGTTCCCCGGGAGGCAGAAATGTCACGCTTGAGCATTCGCACGAAAATGATGATCGTCTTCATGAGTCTCTCCGCCGTTGTCCTGGCCGGGGTGTTCACCTGGTTCTACCAGTCCGCCACGGCAAGGGCCATGGACAGCCTGCGGGAGAGCCTGGTCACCGCGGCGGTCACGGCGGCCGGACTGGTTGATCCCGCCGAGCATGAGCAGGTTTACGCGACCGGCGTGGAGGATACTCCCCAATATACGCATATTGCCGAACAACTGCGCCTGGTGCGGGATGCGAACGATAACATCGATTCGATCTATACCGCGGCGCTCTCCTCCAATCCAAATGAAGTTATTTTTGTTGTAGATTCCGAGGAGAGCACGGCGGACACGGAAGATACTTCGGGCCGGGTGTCCCTGGGTGAGATTTATGATGCCAGCAATGCGCCGCAGATGATGAAAGCCTTCGATGGGCAGCCGACCGCTGATGTCAATATCGTCAGTGACGCGGACGGGGACTACTTGTCGGGATATGCCCCCATTCTGGACGCTTCCGGCGAAGTGGTTGCCATCGTTGGCGTTGACATGCACGTGGATGATATCCTGCTCGTGCAGGCGCAGATCAGGAATGTCAGCCTCCTGGCCTTTGTCATCTCTCTTGCCGCCGTTTTCGCTGCGGTGTACCTGCTCTCGGGCGCCATCACCAAGCCGCTGCGCGCCATCACCGGCGCGGCCCAGGCCCTCGAGCAGGATGAGCCGTTCGAGCCGGAGCGGCTGGAGCGCGTGGCGCGCGGGACCGACGAACTGGGCCAACTGGCGCGCGTCTTTAGCCGGATGGCGGTGCAGGTTCAAGAACGCCAGAAGAAACTGCGGGAAGAAGTGACGCAATTGAAGATCGAGATTGACGAGGCCAGGCGCCAGAAGCAGGTGGACGAGATTGCCGGCAGTGAATTCTTCAAGGACCTGAAAGACAAGGCGCGCGAAATGCGCAAGCGCACGGACGATAAATAAAGCGATCCTTTGGTATGATACAATATCATACCGGAGGCAGATATGAATACAAGCAAAATCGCCATCACCATCGAGAAGAACCTGCTCACGCAAGTGGACCGCCTGGTGGTCGAACGCCGCTTCCCCAACCGCAGCCGCGTTTTCCAGGAGGCGGTGCGCGAGAAACTCGTCCGCATGGGAGGCGGCCGCCTGGCGCGCGAAGCGGCCAAACTGAATCCGCAGTTCGAGCAAAAACTGGCGGATGAAGGCCTGGCATTCGAGGTGGAAGAATGGCCCGAATATTAAGAGGGGATATGCTCTGGGCCGATCTCAACCCGGCACGCGGGCATGAACAAGCCGGCCTGCGGCCGGTTGTGGTCATCAGCCATGACGTGTTCAATGAACGTTCCGGGACGGTCATTGCTTTGGCAATCACCAGCCAGCCGCAACAGGCGGGCTTCCCGCTGACTCTCGAATTGCAAACTGCGGATTTGCCGAAACAGTCCTGGGTAAAGATCAGCCAGATCCGCACCCTTTCTGTCGAGAGACTGGGCAAGAAGATCGGGCATTTATCTCTTGAAGTTCTTGAGCAGATCATCGAAGGATTGAACGAGATCGTCGCCTGACCATTGCCGCCGCTGTCCTGTCCAGGCTGCAAGAAATAACCACCCTCTCAGAGCGAAAGACCGGCGAACCGGTCTCGGCACATCAGTCCGCTTTAGCGGACTTCGCAAAATAGAATTTCCCCAGGCCGATTTCCACCCAACGGGCCGGTTGCGCATCCCGCCGAAATCATGGAAAATACGCAAGCAAAGCCGAACAAATTTTGCCACGAATTGCACGAATTTCTCGAATTTTTCGTGCCCATTCGTGAAATTCGTGGCAGAAAAAAATCACTGACCACGCTTGGGTGTTGTACTGCCCCAGAAGACACAGGAGGCTCCATGAAATCCAAATTTGCCACCCTGCTCGCCGTCGTTGTGCTGCTTGCCGCTTCCCTCGCCTGCGGGACACAATCCACCGGCGGGACGGACCAGCCGGCGGCCGGGCCGTGCTACAACGTGCTGTTCCCCTTCGTCCCCGGCAACCAGTGGATCTACCAGATCAGCGCCGAAGACGGCAGCGAACCGTCCAAACTCGGGCTGACGGTGGAAAAGGTCGAGGACTCGCGCGCCTTCATCAACGCCCTCGACATGTCCACTGGCGTCATCACGCAGACGGTGGCCGAATGTGACGACGGCGCCATCACGAATTTCCCGGCCCTGACCCAGACGATGCTCATCGGCAACGCCGCCGCCAGCGAGTTCAGCCTGGAGTACGTTGCGGGCGTGTTCGCCCCCGCCGAGAGTGCCTTCACCGGCAATGATTGGCTCTACAACTGGACATCGGATTTCATCGCCACCGGCAGCATCCAGGTCCAGGATGAAGGCGAGACGATGACCATTGTCTTGCAGGATTCCCCCGTCCACCTGGCGTGGCAGACTGCCGGGTCCGGCGACGCCGCGTTCGAGACCGTCACCGTCCCGGCCGGGACCTTCGACCGGGCGCTCAAAATCCAGCGTGTGATGACGATGAACATTTCGCTGGTGGTGGAGGGGATGTCCGTCAGCGGGACGCTGACCCTGCGCACCACGCAGTGGTTCGAACCGTTCACCGGCCTGCTCAAATCGCAGATCGACTCCGGCGACGTGACCTACATGGGCCTGATCTTCCCGATTTCGGTCAAGAGCACGGTCGAACTCGTCGAGTTCCGTTCCGGTCAGTGAAAGGAGATGATATGTTCCGAAGAGGCAGAAGGCCAGTACGACCGATTGTAAGACCCATTGTAAGACCCATTGTCCGGCCGGTGGTCAGGGCCGTGGTTGCCCCTCCGCCGGGCCGCCCGATGATGGCGGGACAGCAGAATGTGCCGCCCGCCCTGCGGCGCGCCAACGAACTGATGGCCGCCGGTCAGTACGCCGGGGCGGCCGAAATCTTCGAGCAGTTCGCCCGCGGCGCACAGGTACGCGGCGGACCGCGCGCCCCGCAATTTTTCCTGCAAGCCGGGCGCTGCCGCATCCTGGCCGGGCAGGTTCCGGCCGGGATGGTACTGCTCAAGCAGGGACTGTCCATCCTCGCCGGCCGCGGCGACTGGCCGCACTTGCAGAACGCCAGTCAGCGCACGGTGGCCGAACTGAACCAGCGCGGCCTGGTGGCGGAAGCCGCCGAGATCGAGGCGTATCTCCAGCAGGCCATCCCTGGCGGGTTCGCCCCCGCGGGACCGGCTGCCGGCGTCGCCCAGCCCCGCCTGCTGCCGACCAACTGTCCCGACTGCGGCGGCCCGCTGCGCGCCGACGAAGTCGAGTGGACGGACGAGTACACCGCCGTGTGCCAGTTCTGCGGCAGCGCCGTCCGGGCGGAGTGAGTCAACCGCGAAGAGGCGAAGGACGCGAAGGATTCTTTGTGTTCGCGAAGAAATCCTTCGCGGGCAATGAAAAAACTTCGCGCACTTCGTTTCTTCGCGGTAAAAATTACTCATGGCGAAAATTCTCACCGAGGAAGTGATCGCGGGAAAACTGCGGCGCGCCTGCCGGCCCGGCAGGATCGCCTCCACGGACGGCGTCGCTCCGCTGCTGAAAGGCGCGGAGTTGAGATGCGCCGCCGTTCTGATGCCGCTTGCCTGCATCGAGGGCGAGTGGTATCTCGTCTTCACCCGCCGCACCGACGCGGTCGAGCATCACAAGGGACAGGTCTCTTTCCCCGGCGGCGCGTGCGACGCGGACGAGACCACGCCCGAGGCGACCGCCCTGCGCGAGGCGGACGAGGAGATCGGCCTGCGTCCGCGCGACGTGCGCCTTCTGGGGCAGATGGATGATATGGCGACCATCACCGGGTACCGGGTCACGCCGGTAGTGGGGGTCATCCCCTGGCCGTACAAATTCATCCTGTCGCCGCGCGAGGTCAGCCGCGTGTTTGCCGTCCCGCTGGCGTGGCTGGCCCGGCGCGGGAACTGGGAGGAGCGCATGGCGACGCCGAAAGGCGTCTTGCGCGCCTTCCCGGTGATCATCTATCGCCCGTATGAAGGGGAGATCGTTTGGGGCGCCACGGCGCGCATGACGCTGAATTTTTTGAAGGTGTTGGGTTTAAAAGGCAAGTAGGGGCGGCGTAACGCCGCCCCTACCGGGTGTTTCAACCAGGCGGAGATTATTTCTTCTTCTCTTCCTCTTCGCCCTCTTCTTCCTTCTTGCCCTTCTCGATCACATCGGGCTCGGCCCCTTCTTCGACCGCGACTTCGGCTTCGGTCGGAGCAACTTCTTCCACTTCCGTCTTCGGAGCAGCCGCCAGGACGATCATCTCGTCTGTGCTGGACACCACGTGCACCTTGTCCGAAAGGACCAGGTCGCTGACGTGGATGCCGTCGCCGATCTTCTCCAGTTTGGCAATGTCCACCACGATGCGTTCGGGCAGGTCCTGCGGGAGCGCTTCCAGTTCGAGTGCATTCAGGGTGGTCACCAGGATGGCGGAGAAGTCCTTCACGGCGGGCGATGCGCCGGTCAGCACGATGCTCACGTTGGCGCGGATCTTCTCGGTCAGCGAGACGGCCTGGAAGTCCATGTGGATGATCACGCCCTTGATCGGCTCGCGCTGGCGTTCGCGCACCAGCGTCGGGAATTCCTTCCCGTCCAGGTCAATCGTCACCAGGCTGGATGCAGATACCCGCGCCAGCGTTTTCGTGACTTCCTTGGCGTTCATCGAAATGGCGGTCGGCTCGACATTGTGTCCGTACAGGATCGCCGGCAATTCCCCGGCCCGGCGCAGCGCCCCGACCTGTTTCCCGATCACGGTGCGGCGGGTGGCCTTCAAAACGACTTTCTCCATCTTTACCTTCCTCGAGCGCCTCTCACCCCGTCCCCGGGGTTACCTTCGCTCTGCGAATGAATTTCCAGCGAGGCTGGATGGCGTCCGGCTGTGCCGGAAGCGGGCGGAATTGTAGCCTTGCCGTCGCGTTTCGTCAAGTGTTCGCGTTCTCTCAACGCGAATAGCGCGAATGGGCGAATGGCGCGAATAAATCTAAAAATATTTGCGCTATTCGCTTTTTTCGCGGAATTCGCGTTTGTTTTTTCCCTTCTGCCCTTGCGCCTGGTGCCCGCCAGCCAAGTATAATAAGCCCATGACCCGCCGCTATATCTACTTCACCGTCTTCGTCTCCGGGATGACCACCCTCGCCGCCGAGTTCGGGGCCTCGCGCCTGCTCGGCAACGTCTTCGGGACCTCGAACCTGGTCTGGGCGGCCATCATCGGCCTCATCCTGATCTACCTGACCGTTGGCTATTTCCTCGGCGGCAGATGGGCGGATAAGTCCCCGTATCCAAAAACAATGTACGCCATCCTGGCCTGGGGCGCGTTCACGCTCGGCGTCGTCCCGTACATCGCGAACCCGGTCCTGCGCGCCGCCGCGGACGCCTTCGACAACCTGCAGGTCGGCGTGCTGGCCGGGGCGTTCGCCGGGGTGCTGGCGCTGTTCACCGTCCCCATCACCCTGCTCGGCATGATCTCGCCGTTCGCCATCCGCATCTGCATGGACGACAAGTCGCGCGCCGGCAACGTGGCCGGGACCGTTTACGGCGTCTCCACCATCGGCTCGTTCCTCGGCGCTTTCCTGCCGACCCTGCTGCTCATCCCGACCATCGGCACCACGCGCACCTTCCTCGTCTTCAGCACGGCGCTGCTGTTCGTCGCGCTGGCAGGCCTCCGGTCCAGCGCCGGGACGAGGAAAATGCTGCCCTACCTGCTGATGGCCGCGGCGCTCGCCCTGCTGGCCGTTTTCGGAAAGGGCGGGGTCAAATCCACGGCGGGGCAGATTTTCGAGACCGAATCCTCCTATAATTACATCCAAGTGCTGGAGTTCAACGGGACACGCTACCTGCGCCTGAACGAGGGGCAGGGCGTCCACTCGGAATATAACCCGGACACGCTGGCCTACGGCGGACCGTGGCAGCAGTTCCTGGCCGGCCCGTTCTTCTACCCGGACCGTGAGCCTGCCTCCGTGACCCGCATCGCGATCGTCGGCCTGGCCGCCGGGACGACGGCGCGGCAGGCCGACGCGGTCTTCCCGGACGTGACGATGGATGGCTGGGAGATTGACCCGAAGATCGTCGCGGCCGGGCGGACGTATTTCGACATGAACCTGCCGAACCTGAACGTGTACGTGCAGGACGGGCGCTGGGGGTTGGAGCAGAGCCGGGAGAAATACGACCTGATCATCGTGGACGCCTACCGTCCGCCATACATTCCGCCGCACCTGACCACGCAGGAGTTCTTCCAGATCGCCGCCGACCATTTGAAACCGGACGGGACGCTGGCGATCAACGTGGGCCGCGCGCCCGGCGACCGGCGGCTGATTGACGGGCTGGCCACCACCATCGGTACGATCTTCCCATCCATTTACGTGATGGACATCCCCGGCACGTTCAACTCGATCCTGTACGCCACCCTCCAGCCGACGGAGGCCGCGAATTTGCAGGCCAACCTGGAACGTCTCGCCGCCCGCGGCGACGTGCATCCGCTGTTGGTCCAGTCCATGGCGCTGACGCTGTACAACCTCCAGCCCGCGCCGCAGCGGACGACCGTCTTTACCGACGACTTGAATCCCATCGAGTGGCTGACGAACGACCTCATCCTCAATTTCCTGCTCGCAGGCGGGGCCGGAACGCTGGAATAGAAATCGGTAATGGTGCAAAGTACATGATGTAGGGCGAGATAGTATCTCGCTCTACGGTGAAAATCATGTAACTCGACCCACTACCTAGAAATCATCGAACCCGGCCGCTGATGGAGTTGCCGGAAAGGAGATTTATGAAAAACCCCCTCACGAAATTTGCCAAACCCTGGGGCATGGCTGCTTCCTGGATTGCCACCCTGCTTGTACCGGTGGTCCTGATTTTCCTTGCCGTGCGTATCCTGGCGAGCGGGTTCTTCCTCGAACTGGAATACCAGATGCCGAACTTCCCGCCGGACGAATACGGCTTCACACAGCCGGAGCGGCTGGAATATGCCAGCCTGTGCCTGCGCTATCTCACCTCCAGCGCCGACATCAGCCTGCTCTCCGAACCGGTCTTCCCCGACGGTTCCCCGCTGTTCAACGAACGCGAACTCGGCCACATGGAAGACGTGAAGGCGGTCTTCGCGCCGGTCGTCAACCTCGGCTTCGGGCTGACCCTCGTCCTATTCGGCCTGCTGCTGGTGGCCCAGCGCCGCCCCTGGCGGGCAGACGTGATCGCCGGCATCCGCCGCGGCGGCTGGCTGACGGCCGGGCTGGCGGCGGGGATCGGCCTCTTCGCCGCGGTCAGTTTCTGGCAGTTCTTTACCGTCTTCCACAGCCTGTTCTTCACCGGCGATTCCTGGCTGTTCCTGTATTCCGACACGCTCATCCGCCTGTTCCCGATGCGTTTCTGGCAGGATGCTTTTATCTTCGCCGGTGTTATTACCATTGGCGGCGGCCTGGCGCTGGGACTGGCGCTGCGGCCAAAGAAGGTCGCACGCAAAGCCGATCAGTAGGACAAGTCTATAGACTTGTCCCACTTTCGCGCGCACCCAAAGAAAGCCTGGCAACAGAGGCGCGCCGGGCAGTGATATAATTCCGCAAATCTTCGAGGAGGTACCATGACCGAATATCGCACTCCCGGAAAGACCACGCTTACTCCCGATGTCCTGCTGACCATCGCCCGCATGGCTGCGCTGGAAGTGGAAGGCGTCAGCCGCATGATCCCCGTCAAGGGCGGCGTCAAGAGCCTGTTCGGGCGCGCCAGCGACGGCGTCCTGATCGAGATCGAGGACGGCATCGTTCTTTTGGATCTTCACCTGGCGCTGGAAGACGGCGTTAACATGCGCGAGACCAGCCGCACGGTCCAGCAGCGGGTGGCGCGCGCCATCTCCGAAATGACCGGCATGGAAGTCGGGCGCGTCAATGTCCACATCGAGGACATCAATTTCCCATCTGAGGTTTGATCCGGTATGAAAGCACGTACCAGGGCGCGCGGCGTTGCCCTGCAGGTACTTTACGAATTGGACATTGCAAACCATCCCCCGGCGCAGGTGTTACAGGAGCGGCTGGCGGATGAGCCTTTGCCGGTTGAACTGGCGGAGTTTGCCCGCCAGATTGTTTTTGGCGTCCTCCCCATCCGTGAACAACTCGACCATATCCTGGCGCGCTACGCGCCCGATTGGCCGCTCGACCAGATCGCGGCCATTGACCGCAACATCCTGCGCATGGCGGCCTGGGAGTTTGCCGTGCAGAAGGACACGCCGGTAAAGGTGGCGATCAACGAGGCCGTCGAACTGGCGAAAATGTACGGTTCCGACAGCGCCTCGCGCTTTGTCAACGGCGTGCTCGGCAGCCTGGTGGAACACCACAACGACGTGGCCCAGTTCGTGCAGAATATCCGGAAGGACTGAGCATGGAACTCTTCGGGATCGGTCCGCTGGAACTCCTGCTCGTCCTGCTCCTGGCGTTGCTCATCTTCGGCCCCAAGGAGATCGAGAAGGCGGGCCGCACCCTGGGCCGCAGCCTGTACAAACTGATCAACTCGGAAACCTGGCGGACCATCACCCAGGCCTCCCGGAAACTCAAAACCCTCCCGAACGAACTGATGCGCGAGGCCCGGCTGGAAGAACTGGAGGCCAAAAAAGCCGCCGGGGAATTTCCCTCCACCGCCTGGAAGGAAGACCCGCACATCCATCCCCCCGACCAGCCGCCTGCCCCGGGCCAGCCTCCTGAGCGAAGCGAAGGAGCAGCCGGGGGGCCTGCCGCCGCGGGCGATGCTCCCAAACCAGACCAGCCCCCAGATGAGTGAGTATGCGTAAATTCCTGCGCGGCCTGTGGAAAGTCATAACGTTTCCCTTCCGCTTGCTGTGGCGGGTTGTGACCCTGCCGGCGCGCGGCATCCGCGGCGCGTGGCGCTTCGTTAATGCCGAGCCGGAGGACCGCCCGCTGTCCGATTCGCTGGCGGACACGATCAAGAAACCGTCAACCCTGGTGCCGCATATCGAAGCCCTGCGCCGGCACATCCTGCACATGCTGATTGCCCTGCTCGTCGGGGTGGCCGTCTGCGGGGTGTACACGGAACAGATCCTGGAAATCCTGGCCCGCTCCATTGGCGGACTGCAGGCGCTCCAGGCGCTCGACCCGACCGAGTCGGTGGGCGTGTTCATGCGCGTGGCCCTGTTCGGCGGGTTTGCCCTTGCGCTGCCCTACATCGCCTTCGAATTCTGGCTGTTCGCCGCCCCCGGCCTGCGCCCCCGCGAGCGCAGGATCGGCCTGGCGGGCATCCCCTTCGCCCTCGCTTTTTTCCTGGGAGGCATCGCATTCACTTACTGGCTGCTGCTCCCCACTGCGCTGCCCTTCCTGCTTGATTTCCTGGGCGTCACCGCCAACTGGCGGCTTTCCACCTACATCAATTTTGTGACCGGCCTGATGTTCTGGATCGGCGTTTCCTTTGAGTTCCCGCTGGTCATCTACGTGCTGACCGCCATGGGCATCGTCAAACCGGGCGGACTGGCCCGGCAGTGGCGCATTGCCGTCATCGTCATCGCCGTCCTGGCCGCGGCTATCACGCCGACGCCGGACCCGCTCAATATGTCGCTGGTCATGCTGCCGATGATCCTGCTCTATTTCCTCAGCATCGCGCTCAGTTACCTGGCCTCGGCCGGCAGGAAGAAAAATGCCTGATTCTGATGGATTTTGTGGTTTGAGCCGCCAACCATCCACGAATGAGCCACGAATACCCGAATACCACTGCGTGGCACAGGTTTTCGCCTCGATATTCGTGAATTCGTGAAAAATTCGTGGACGGTTTGGGCAAAAGCAGCAAAACCACACCATCCACGAGAATCAGAAAAATGCTGTTGCAAAAGATGGATGAGTTACCCTCTGAAGTATTGTGTTCTTTCACCGCGAAGACGCGAAGATTCGCTGAGGTCGCGAAGGAATCCTTCGCGGGCAAATTGATTCTTCGCGTCCGCCTGCCCCCGTACTTTGGGGGGCGTTTCTTCGCGGTTTATTTTTCCCCCCGGTCCCCGGGAGAAACAGGAGGGGTATGAAACCCACCGCCGCATTTCGCCTCACCGTCCGCAGGGCCGCCCTGTTCAGCCTGGCCATCCTGCTGCTGAACGCCTGCTCGCTCTCCCTGCTCGACATCCCCGAACTCTTCCCGCCCACGCCCACGCTGTCCTACCCGATCCCGCCCACCGGCACGCCTTCGCCGATGGCCGAGGTGGCCTTCAACGTGGCGCTGCCCGCCCCGCTCCTGCCGGGCGAGACGCTCCTCTTGAGCGTGGTGGACGAGGTGACCGGCCTGGCGATGAACCCGCTCAATTACACCATGCAGGGCGTGGACGCGCTGCACTACACCGTCACCATCCCGTTCGCCATGTACAGCGTGGTCAAGTACCGCTATGTGCGACAGACCACCATGCCGATGCTGGAGGATGACCCGCTCGACCGTCCCGTCCGCTACCGCATGGCCTACGTCAGCGGCGGCGGGACCGTGACCGACGCGGTCGCCTCCTGGGTGGACAGCCCGTTCTCCGGCCAGACCGGGCGCGTGAGCGGCACGGTGACCGACGCCGCCGGCGCGCCGCTCGTCAACATCATGGTCGTCGTCGGCGGCGAACAGACTCTCACCGATTCCACCGGGACCTTCATCCTGGATTCCGTCCTGACCGGCGAATCGCAGACCCTGGTGGCCTACGCCCTCGACGGCGCCTACGCCACCTTCCAGCAGGGCGTGATGGTGGCCGCCAACACGAACACCCCGGTGGCGGTCAGGATGAACGCCGCGCCGCTGGTCAGCGTCACGTTCGTGGTCGGCGTTCCATCCAACACTGTCCGCTCGGCGCCCGTCCGCATGGCCGGCAGCCTGCTGCAACTGGGCAACACCTTCGCCGACCTGAACGGCGGATTGAGCAGCGTGGCCTCACGTATGCCCACGCTCTCTCCGCTGCCGGACGGCCGCTACACCATCACGCTGATGCTCCCCGCCGGCGCGGACGTGCGCTACAAGTACACCCTCGGCGACGGCTTCTGGAACGCCGAACACATCCCCGGCGGAGGCTTCGTCACCCGCCAACTGGTGGTGCCGGCCCAGGGTCCCGCGGCGGTCTCGGAGATGGTCAGCACTTGGCAGGCCGGGCCGTCCTCCCCGATCACGTTCGAGGTCAGCGTCCCCGCCGCCACGCCGGTCACAGACATCGTCTCCATCCAGTTCAATCCTTACGGCTGGACCGAACCCATTCCCATGTGGCCGCTCGGCAACAACCAGTGGGTCTACACGCTCTACAGCCCGCTCAACATGCTCGGCACGTTCGAGTACCGCTACTGCCGCAACGACCAGTGCGGCGCGGCCGACGACGTGGAAACCGCCGCCAACCGGCACGGGCGGCCGGTCTCCACCAGCCTGACGCCGCAGGACCTGCTGGACACCGTCACCGCCTGGACCTGGATGCAGGCCCCCGCCGCCTCGCCCGTGGTCGGGGTGACGGTGACGCCGCGCACCAACTTCTGGGCCGGCGTCGAATTCCAGACCGGATACGACCCCACCTGGCAGGCGTGGATGCCCGTCGCTTTGCAGAATGTGCAGGGCGGGATCAATGCCAACTGGGTGGTGCTGACCCCCACCTGGACCTACAGCCGGATCGTCCCGCCGGTCTTTTCTCCCGTCCCCGGCCGCGACCCGCTCTGGACCGACACGGCGGATACCGTCAGCCGGGCGCGCGCCGGCGGCCTGAACGTGGCGCTCTTCCCCTCGGCCAGGTTCCCGGTGGCCTGCGACCAGTGGTGGAATTCCGCCTCGCGCGACGCCGACTGGTGGACCACCTTCTTCGAGCGTTACCAGGCCTTCGCCGTCTACCACGCCGACCTGGCCGCGAAGACCAACGCGCAGGCGCTCATTTTGGGCGGCGAGTGGACCTCCCCGGCCCTGCCCGGCGGTTCCCTGCCCGCGGGCGGCAGTTCCGGCGTTCCGGCGGACGCGGAGGCGCGCTGGGCGGCGGTCATCGCCGCGGTGCGCCAGCATTACGCCGGTCCGGTCTTCTGGGCGCTGCCGTATAGCGGAACACAGCCGAACGTCCCCGCTTTCGTCTCCTCGCTGGACGGCGTCTATGTGCTTTGGAACGCGCCGCTTTCCAGTTCCTCCGCCCCGTCTGTGGCAGACATGCAGGCGGAAGCCGGGAGATTGCTGGACGCCCACATCCAGCCGCTCAGCGCCAGTTTGCAGAAACCGGTCATCATTGCCGCCGCGTACCCGTCCGTGACCGGCGCGGCCTCGGCCTGCCTGCCCCCGCTCTCTGGGGGCCCGACCGATGGCGCGGGCGGATGCCTGTCCTGGACGGCGCTCAACCAGCCTGCCGCCGACAACGTCTCCCTGACCCTCAACCTGTCCGCCCAATCGGACATCCTGGTGGCCTTGCTGGGCGCAGTCAACGCCCGCGCCTGGGCCGGCGGATTCGTCAGCCGCGGCTACTACCCGCCGGTGGGGCTGATGGACAAGTCCGCTTCGGTGCATGGCAAGCCCGCCGCCGACGTGCTGTGGTACTGGTATCCGAGGATGAGGGCGAATCCGTGAGATGACGCGAAGAAAAAGCAGAGCGAGCCTTTGGTGGGAGGCTCGCTCTTATGTTTCTTCTCTCGCCGTGTGCCCCGAAAGGGTAAACCGCCGCCGAACATGCGCGGTCACGGCGCGGGGGTGGGCATGTGCTCCCAATCGTAGGGATCTTCGGGAAACATATCCCCAGCATCAGGAGGAGCCGGGGGCGGTTGATTCCACGGCAACATCGTCGCGTCCATTAATGATACGCAGGGATAATTTTGCATAAATCCAAGATGTATTTCTGCGTCATTAACTAATAACTGCTGAATGTCTGTCGGCTCGAATAGAAGAATTTTCACCACCACACTGTCGTCCCAGTCTCCTAATCTACCCATGTACGCTGCAGTAGCCGCAACGCCCTTCCTTGCCCATATGAGATAGCGAAAAGTACTGGAACTACTCCATGTTACTTTGTCAGGTTTTCCGTACTCAAGGACCAATTGCTGCAGATTTGTTACATCTGCCATTGATCTGAAATTGGGACCCAGCTGTGGGTTACTACGCAAGAGCGAGACAACCACAATATTGCCATTTCGTGCAGTGAGGAAAACTTCAATAGTTCCCCATCCCTCAATGTATTCTATAGAAATGTCATCTCCAGAATAGAAGACCCCAGAATAGAAGAAGCTGATGCAACTATCCTGCCTTTGAACTTTATCAGGGAACCCCATTCTGAGTATTAATTGAGCGAGTGTTGTTTCTCCCGGCGTTATCCCATTCCAGGTCGGCGCGCCCGAATCTCGATATGGAGACCAGAATAACGAAACACTGCAGAGCAATAACGCTATGCCAATGGTCAATACGTAATGAATTTTGCGAAGTTTCATTTCCTTCCCACCCATATCCCAGGAATCGGCGGGACAAAATTATTAATCCAAGTTAATCGGGCGTCATCGATGTAACCGCTCATACCGCTTTCAGGAACCAGCATGACCGTTAGGGTTTCAGCGAAATCCTCTTCAGGATGTTCTGCTGTAAGAGAATAAGAAGTAGGGCCAGTGCCCGGGTTTGTATAGACATTGCAATAGGTGGAGGTAGTACATTGCGATCCCGATTCTGTTTCCCGGCTCCAGCCAGCAGCTCCTGCATAGCCGATAACTTTATCGGGGTTTGCTACTTGATCCTTTAACCCTCGATTTTGGTACAGCGCCACATGAATCAGTTCATGAACCATATTAAAGACGAAGTTGGTATGTGCAGACCAACCAACGCTGGAATCTGGAAGGAAGATTCGTGGATCAATATACACTGTGCCGTCACCTGGGTATGAGGTCGAATCGCCTACCGTATTTCCTCCCAAGTTTTTTATTTTGATATGGACCAGATCGGCTATTTCACCCGTAAGTGATTTGTTGAGTGGCAGGCGATGAGAGACTCTTTCTGCTGATCCGGCTAACCATCCTAACGTTATAAGATTCCAATAGTCGCTCTCTGGATCGTCAATGATAATTCCCATTTCGTTCTTTAGATCATCAATCAGATCCCAACATTCAGGATCTTGATTTCTCGTTCCTGCACAGTGCCCGCTCGGATCGCGATACCGCACCGGCGAATTGCTGACATACGCGTACCGATCCAGCCCCTGACTTCCTCCCGGCACGATGGTATCGGCCTGCGTGAATCTTCCCAAAGCGGGATCGTACCATCTTGCGTTGTAGTAGTACAGCCCGATGGCGCTCTCGTTGCGTTGGCCGGTGTACTGGTAATCGGTGGGGGTCACGCCTGAAGTATAGCGCGTTTCGCCCCAGGCGGTGTAGTGCATTTCGGCAATCCTGCTGCCGTCGGGGTTGACGGTCAGGCTGGTGGAGCCGAGATGGTCGCCGAGGAAGTAGACGAGGGAGGAAGTGGCCGAGTCCGCGGTGCGCATGGCGATGCGTTGTGAACCCGCGAAATAGTAGAAGCGCCAGGTCTCGCCTGCCGGGATGACGGCCATGGGGGTGTTGGTGGGGCCGGCGGATTCGTCAGCCGCGGCTACTACCCGCCCGTCGGGCTGATGGACAAATCGGCCTCCGTCCACGGCAAGCCCGCCGCCGACGTGCTGTGGTACTGGTATCCGAGGATGAGGGCGAATCCGTAAAAAGAGAAAAACAAAAAGCAAAAGGCGAAATGACAAACCGCTCTCGCAGACGCGAGGGCGGTTCGATTTCACCACAAGCAGGGGCGGCCTGCGGTCATGGCGATGCGTTGTGCTCCCGCAAAGTAATAGAAGCGCCACAGTAAAACGTGGAGTCTTCTCCGCCGAACAAATTTAGCCACGAATTGCACGAATTTCACGAATTTTTCGGGCCAATTCGCCTGCCCTGGCAGGCCGGGTCAGGGTGGAATTCGTGGCAGAAAAAGCACTGACCACGCTTAAGTGCGGTGACACCCCGTCCGCCTCCCCGGATGCTTTTCAGGGTTATTTGGGTATATAATCTCAGAAATCCCATTCGCCAATGGAGGAGACATGTCCAAGATCAAGAAGCCCGGTCGGGGGAAGCGTTTTCTCGTACGGTTCGTGAGCGCCCTGCTCATCATCACCATCGTACTTTCGGCTTTCGGCGTTGTCACGGCGCGCCGATCCTTCCCGCAAGTGGACGGAGAACTCACCCTCGCCGGCCTCGACGGCCCGGTGGACGTCTACCGCGACAGCATGGGCATCCCGCACATCTACGCCACCACCCTGCACGACCTGTTCATGGCGCAGGGCTACGTCCATGCCCAGGAACGCTTCTGGCAGATGGACTTCTGGCGGCATGTCGGCTCCGGCCGCCTCTCCGAGATGTTCGGCGACTCGCAGGTGGACACCGACGCCTTCCTGCGCACCCTCGGCTGGGCGCAAGTGGCCGAGCAGGAACTCGCCGCCTCCAGCCCGGAGGACCTCGCCATCCTGGCCGCCTATGCGGAGGGCGTCAACGCCTACCTGGCCGAACACAGCGGCACGGAACTCAGCCTCGAATACGGCGTGCTGAAACTGCTCAATCCTGATTACCAGCCCGAACCCTGGACCCCGCTCCACACGATGACCTGGGCCAAAGCCATGGCCTGGGACCTGCGCGGCAACATGGACGCCGAGATCGAGCGCGCCATTCTGCTCAAATCGCTCAAGCCCGAACAGGTGGCCGAACTCTACCCGTCCTACCCGGCCGACCACCCGGTCATCGTGCCGGACATCGGCGGGAGCGCCGCGGCCAATCCGCTCTATGCGCTGCTCGCGACGGAAGAACTTTCCGCGGCCGCGCCGGACCTGGAACTTGCCGCGCAAAAAGCCGCCGCGTTGGATGCCCTGCTCGGCCCTTCGGGGACCGGCATCGGGTCCAACTCGTGGGCAGTCTCCGGCGGCCTCACCGCCACCGGTACGCCGCTGTTGGCGAACGATCCGCACCTCGGCATCCAGATGCCGTCCATCTGGTTCCAGGTCGGCCTGCACTGCCGCCCAAAAACGGAGGCCTGCCCGTACGAGATCGCCGGCTTCTCCTTCGCCGGGGTGCCGGGCGTGGTCATCGGTCATAACGACAAGATCGCCTGGGGCTTTACCAACGTCGGCCCCGACGTGATGGACCTGTACATCGAGAAGATCAACCCCGACAATCCGAACCAGTACGAGGTCAACGGCCAGTGGGTGGATATGGACGTGCGCACCGAGACCATCCTGGTGGGCGGCGGCGACCCGGTGGAACTCACCATCCGCTCGACGCGCCACGGCCCGATCATTTCGGAAACCTTCGGCGCGCTCAAAGACCAGGTTGAAGACCCGACCGCCGCGCCCTTCCGTGACCAGGCCGGGATTGACCTGCCCGAGCATTACGCCATCGCCCTGCGCTGGACGGCGCTCGAGCCGGGTCACACCTTCAGCGCCATCTGGGGCTTCAACAAAGCCCAGAACTGGCAGGAGTTCCGCCAGGCGGCGCGCGGTTTCACCGCCCCGGCCCAGAACCTGCTCTATGCCGACGTGGACGGCAACATCGGCTACCAGATGCCCGGCAACATCCCCATCCGGGCGAGCGGCGACGGGACACTGCCCGTTCCCGGCTGGACCGACGACTACGAGTGGACCGGCTACGTCCCGTTCGAGGAACTCCCGTACACGCTCAACCCCGCCGAGGGCTACATCGTCACCGCCAACAACCAGGTCAACCCGCCGGGCTATCCCTACCTCATCACGACCGACTGGGATTACGGCTTCCGCGCCAACCGCATCGTGGACATGATCACGAGCGCGCCCGGCCCGATAGACATCGCCTACATCCGGCAGATGCAGGGCGACAGTTACGATGCCAACGCCGCGACGTACGTGCCGCTCCTGATGGCGGTCGAACTGAACGACCCGGACCTGGCCCGCACCCGCGGCCTGCTCACCGGCTGGGACTACCAGGCGCGCATGGATTCTGCGCCCGCGGCCCTGTTCGAGGTCTTCTGGAAGAACCTGCTGGCCGACACCTTCCACGACGACCTGCCGGAGGACTACTGGCCCGGCGGCGGCTCCCGCTGGAACGAAGTGATGCGCAACCTGTCCAGCCAGCCAAACAGCGCCTGGTGGGACGACAAGACCACGGCAGATACGGTCGAGACGCGCGACGATATTCTCGCCGCGGCCTTCGCCAAAGCCGTGGCCGAGATCACGCAGTTGCAGGGCAAGAATTCATCCAAGTGGAACTGGGGCGGCCTGCACACCGCCACCTTCCGCAACGGGACTCTGGGAGAATCCGGCATTGCGCCCATCGAGGCGCTCTTCAACCGCGGACCGTTCCGCACCGCGGGCGGCGAGAGTATCGTCAACGCCACCGGCTGGACCGCGACGGACGGCTACTTCGTGGACTGGCTGCCATCCATGCGCATGATCGTGGACCTGGGCGATTTGCGCAACTCGCTCACCGTCCACACCACGGGCGAGTCCGGCCACGCCTACCATCCGCACTATATTGATATGGCCGACCTGTGGCGCAACCTCCAGTACTATCCGATGCTGTGGAACGAGCAGGCCATCATCAGCAGCGCCGAATCGCATCTCATCCTGAAACCGTAACAGCCTCCCGGTTCACGAATCAAAGCGCCGCTTCTCGCGAGGCGGCGCTTTTGTCATTCACCATTACTTATCTACAAAAGCATTTCCAGCCATATCCATCAGTCGGGGAGTGTTATTCTCCGCCACCTGGGAGAGGACCCGACACCGCTGCCACTCCCATCCGATGGAATTTTACTGGCGTATTTCGCCCACCAATTCTTGTCGCTGCTGCCTTAGCCGGTAATAAGAGAGGCTCAAGAAAGCACCAAAGAGAAAGATCAGGCCGCTTAGGTATGCCCAAACCAGGAAGGCAATTATGGCTGCCACTGAACCATAGACCAGGTTTGAAATGGAGATGTAGGTGGAAACAAACAACAAAAAAGCCTTTTTGGCCAACTCCCAGAGCAGGCCAGCCCCGATCGCTCCAGGTAAAATCTCGCGCCAGGTAGAAGATCCACGAGGAAGAATGATGTAGAGCACCATGAATAAGGCGATGTCGAGCAAGACAGCCATTACAAAACTGATACCGTCCCCGATTGGGATGATCTCGTTGGGCAACCAGGTGCGGAGGTTGGCAATCATACTGCCTGCAAACGAACCCAGAAAGAGAGCCGGGCCAACGAAAGCCAGGACAAATATTATCGCCAGACCACGCTGTTTCCAAACAGGGCGCCTGCGTTTATGCTCCCAAATATCATGCAGGGTTTGGGTAAGCGTGTTAAAAATGGTGGAGGCGGACCAGATCAAACCAACCAAGGCAATAATGGTAACAGGTCCGCGCGCCAGGATGATCTCGTCAATATTTTGGCCCAACAATTGGCCCAGGGCCGGCGCAATAAACTCCAGCCTTTGTACGATGATGTGCTGGTCCATCAACGAGCCGAGGCTGAAACTGGCAATGGCAATGCTCAGCAGTGTGAGGGGAAAGAGGGAAAAAACGGAAAAGTAGGCAATCGCGGCGGCTGTGATTACCGATCCGGGTTTTAAAGTTTGCCATGTCGCGTCCGATAATATTCCCAACCAGCCGTGCGTCCGCTCATTCAGTCTGTGTGCGTTGCGGCGACCCTGCTGCCAAAGACGTGCCACGGTTCCAGCCTTTTGGGGTGCAGCCATTGTCTGTTTCTTCAGGGTTTTGTGGAACCAGGCAGCCCACTTTTAGTGGTGGCTGACTGGGGGAAGGGATTTGGCTTGGAAGGTTCAGCAGGCAGAGCCGCTTGCAGAATGGGTTCGGCTTCCCCGATCAACAGGGCGAGTCGCTCCATGCTGCTGGTCACCAGGGGTAGAGGTGGTCCATCCATTGTTTTTATGGTGTCCCACAGGCGTGCCTGGCGCTCTTTGAGGTCTGAAACCTGGGCCGCAGCCCCCGGGACAGCGCGATGGCTGACCAGCCGGCTCCACAGGATCTGGCATACAACGGATATAGGTGGCGCTATGATGAGGCCGACAAGGCCAAAAGCATCTGCCAGGGCAATCAGCAAGATCACGGTCAGAACGGGATTATCCCACCTGCGGTTGAAAAGGCGCGGCTTGACCCATAGGCTTAGGGCGATCAAGACAACAAGCGCAAAGACAGCTGTAAATAGTCCAATCTGCACGCTGGTCAGCAGCCCCACCAGGAGCACCGGAATGACCACCAATATGATCCCAACCACGGGTATCAGGCATGCCAGAGCCCCGGCCAGCGCCAGGAGCACCGGGTATGGGGATCCGAGCAGCCAGTATCCCAGGCCCAACAGCAGCCCGGCCAGGAGACTATGGATCACCTGGCTGCGTATGTAAGCGCCAAGGTCCGGCTCGATCACCCGCCAAATACCACGTGCCTGTTTGCGCTGGCCGGATGGAAGCAGCGAGAGCCAGAGGCGTTCAAAATGGATCTGATTGATGCTCCAATAGATGCTTAGAAACAGTATGATGAGTAACCCGGCCACAACGACGCCAATACCCTGCGTGAAGCCGAGTATGGCTGGCAGCACAAGTTGCCCCTGGTCGCCAGTAACTGCTTCAAAGAGTTTGCTCGGCGGCGGCAGCCGCTCAACCAGCGCCTGTTGGAACGAACTGCCCTCCAACCAACCCGGCAGTATCCACGCATCCCGCACCGACAGAGCATGGCCCAATTGTTGAATCTCATCGATCGCGATCTTCCCGGTCAGGAAGAGGAGGAAGCCAAAACTGCCGAGGGCCACAAGGTAGAGCAGGATCCAGGCGGTGCGCACTACAAAGCCTCGCCCGACCAGGCGGCTGATTAATGGGCGCAGCGCGGCCGCAAGCGCCAGCGAGATCAACACGTAAACGACGGCCATCCGGAACTGCCACAGTACCACCAGCACCAGCAGCGTGGTCATGACCGCCGTACTGAACACCAGCAGTTTTTTTGTCATGGTGCCTTTGATGTACTGGCCTGAGCCAGCAGAGCATCAAGGTCGGTGGTAATGGCCTCAATCTCATCCATCACCTTATCAACTTGTTTGACCTTTAGGACCGAGCCCCATTTCTTTAACCGTGCCTGCTTGCGCAGATCCTGAGCCAGGTCTTGCGCTTCATAGCGCAGCCGGCTGGCATGATCGCGCCCGGCTGAGACCTCCGGCTCCATCGCTGCTGGGTGAAAGACGAAGCGATCGAGTAAGAGTTGAATAATGGCCGCCATGGGAATTGCCATGAGAGCGCCGGCAATGCCAAACAAGGAACTAAAAGCAAAGATTGCCAGCAGGGAGACGAACGGATTGACCCCCACTGCCTTGCGCATGATGCGCGGCACCAGGAAATTATTTTCCAACAGCTGAATAACAACCGTGGCGACGATCACCCAGATCAACTTGGAAGGCGCTATGGATAAGGCAATAAACGCTACAGGAATGGCGCCCAGCAGCGGTCCGACCATCGGTACGGCCTCCAGCATGCCCGCTACAAGCGCCAGCACCAGGGCATTGGGCAAACCAATGAGCAGATAGGCAACCAGCGCCATGATGCCGATGACCAGGCAGAGAACACCTTGTCCGGCAAGGAAGAAACCAATCTTGGTTTCCATGTCCGAAATGAGTTCACTAATGCTCTCGCGCTTGCCATCTGGTATCAACTGCAAAAATGACTGGATGATTCGCGGCCCATCGAGTGTCCAGTAAAAAGCCAGAACCAGAAGGCCTATGGCTATAAAGATAACCTTGGCAGCCAATGCTACGTACCCCAGCGCTTGCTCTGCAGAATCCAGAACCTGCTCCCCTGTTTGCTGTGCCGGTTCCAAGCCTGGTAGTGTTGCCGGGAGGAACTCGCTCAATCGCACAATCAATTGATTGGCAGAATTAACCATCCACTCGCGCATGCCCTGGTAGTAACCCGGCATTGCGGCAACAATCGTTGTACCTTGTTCGAAAATCAACGGGAATAACAAGAGCACGAAGCCGATGAGCAGGGCGAGCAGCAGGAGGTAGACAAGAAGGATCCCCGCTATCCGGGGGAGTCCTCGCTGGTTCAGCCGGGTGACGACCGGCCTGATCAGTGTGCCCATCACGATGGCGATGAACAAGATGAATACCACCTGGTAAAAGCGGTAAAGAAGCCAGAAGCCAAAGATGATAAAAACCAGGACGAGTGTCGCCCACACAACTCGTTGGAATGTCCATTGATTCGTTTGCGAAGGTGGATGGGATTCCATGCTTTTCCTGTTCTTGAGGCGATTGGGTAGATTTGATAACGTCTGCGCGTCGGTTGCTGCCACCAACCAATCTGCAAGCGAGTCAGCGTGATGCGTGATTGGGCAGTTTAAGCGGTACGCTGGCTTCCCCTTGATCTCCTTGCATCGCTGGAGAATAGCATCCCTTAATATATGCCACCCAGACTTGGTTCCGGGTGGCATATTGCTTTGCGGTTTAGCAACAGGGAGCCGTCATCAGTTTTGACTGACTTGATCCAATTGTTGCGGCGCGGGATGTTTACCCTATCCCAAGGAGTTTCAATATGACGAGTATGACGACGATCACGATCAGAACGTGAATCCAGCTGCCGGTGCGCGGAAATCTCGGGCTTATCCTTCCGCCAAAAAAGCCGAGCAGCCACAGGATGAACAGAATTAGGATGATAGTCCACATGAGATTTCTCCTTTTGAATGATCTGTTTTGGAAGCCACCTGGGCAACTTGACCGAGTGGCAGCTGACCTAACGGTCCAAGAAGATGAACAGAGTGAATGCTCATCGCAACTTACGTGAAGTATAGATCCAGTTCACGAGGGGATAGAATGTCCGCTGACCAGTCTAATCGTCACGTCCTTCATCGCCAAAATTAATGCCAGCCTTCAATCGATCTTCCTCAGTGAGTGTCAAGAACCCAATCAGCCACCCGACAATGTCTTGCAGGTTATGCAATACAACTAGAAAGGGACTTGGTCGGTTACCATTCGAGTTGTATTTATCAGCCGAAATATCCATTCTGATATCTTTTTATCACTGAGTGTGCTGATCGGTGGTGGTTGTTTGTGTGACGGGTCCACGCGGGCGATAGAAGATCACCCAGATGATTCTTTCAATTGCCCATGCGATCAAACCATACACCACCATGGCGATCATGGTTGAGAGTTCCAGTACCATGGCGCCTGCTGATGGCGTTGCTGTCAATCCCGAAAAGGGCAGCAGGAAAAGATTGGTGAAACCATAGATAAAAACGGAAATCGGGCTGTCCGGGTTGGCTGCAATCAATTTCAAAACAAAGCGCAACGCCAGCAATCCTTCGAGTATTCCGAGAAACAGCCAGACCAACTGGGTGGCCTTGAAAGTGAAAATCTGCCGTTCCCGTTCCGGTTCTTTTTGTGTTGTTTGAACTTCTGATATTCTGTTGTTTGTCATTTTGACTTCCTTGAACATGATTGGTGAAGATCCATACTCTGTGGTCGGCAGGGGTGCTGTGATGCACCCCTGCTCGTCAGAGCGCATACGAGAGGAAAATTGACCGGGTTATCGTCTGCCGCGGATCATGTTGAAGATCACCAGCAGGATGACAGTGCCCAGCAGTGTCACCAGCATGGTTGGAAGAGTAATCGCATCGTTGATCGTCCCGATATGGAACAGGGGGGTAAGGAACCAGCCGGCCAGGAATGCGCCTATAACGGCCACGATGATGTTGATCAGCAGGCCCGAGCGGTTACGCGTGATTAAGGTCGCCACCCAACCGATTACTGCAGCAACGATCAGGTAAATGATGATGTTCAGTATGTTCATTTTTGTCTCCTTGTGAATGTTTGAGTTGCACGAAATGCCATGCGCTTTTTTGATTCATACCCCTTCTCTGGTATAGAAGGGGCTGTGGCATCCCCGATCATTTTCCGGGGGCGGGTACGGTTTTCTTTTTCAGGTTGGCTTCAAACTCCGTCACGCGCTTGTCGATCTCATCGGTTGCGCGCTCGCGGGTGTAGCCATATTTCTCCTGAAGCAGGCCGGCGAGTACTTCGAGCTTACCGGCGGCCCGATCCAGATCATCGTCGGTGAGTTTCCCCCACCACGCTTTGGCCTCGCCTCGGATTTGTTTCCACTTGCCTTCGAATATATCTTTGTTCATGGTTTGATCCTCCAGATCATTTGATAAAGCTGTCCCAGTTTGCGCCGGCGCTTTGGACAGCGTTGGTGCGCCGGATTTCAAGTCTCTCATTCAGCCAGGTGGCATCATTATAACAGGAACACTCGCGGCAACGGCACGCAAGCGTTCGGCCACACGCTCGGGTGTTTCACCTTTACTGATAAACGCATCGGCGCCGGCGGAGAGTGCGGCTTGATGACGGGCGTCCAGATGGCTGATGAGAACAATGACCAGCGCGGCCGGGCAGACCTTTCGGAGTTCGCCCAGAGCCGCAGTAGGCGCGCTGGGAAGTAAATCCCAATCCACCAACAACAGGTCTGCGCGGCTGACTGGCGCCTGAGCTAATGTGGTAGGCCAATCGGCCACAACGCCGGTCAGAACCAACGCCACGAACCACATCAGTGCTTTGGAATTGCCTTCGTACTTGTCCATTTGAGTCTTTCCTTTAGTTCGAACCGATGGCTCATGTCACCTGTCGGTAAGACAGTTATGCGCCTTCGGCTCGACGCGCACTGTGCGTTGCCGTACGTAGCGCAGTGAAATGTCTTGGCTGGCGACGCACTCTGTGCGCTGGCCCACAAAAGAAAAAGGACCCGCGAGGGTCCTTCTTCATTTCTGCCGGGAAGAAGCTCTTTCCCGGTCGAGTTCTCAGCTCAGTTCATTTGCGTTTCTTGTCGTCGGAGCCGTATGGCTTCGGGGTATGCCCATGACCCTTGTCATCGTCTGATGCTGGCTCCAGTCGCCGTAACTGCGGTCTTCGCCAACGCTCGACCGTCCAGGCTTGAGCCGACACCGGTAAAGGTGATGGCCGATCCCGCGAGAATGGTTCCAACGAACTTCGTATTGTCGAGTGACACTGCGGTGCCGGTCTGCCAGTACACGTTGCCCGCCTGCCCGCCGCCCGCCATGACTACCGAGCCACCGATGGGTGTGAGGGAGGTCGCGGCTTTGAAAATCCAGATCCCGTTCGAGGGTCCGTCGAGCGTCAACTGGCTCGTCAACAGCCCCACCCCGCTGATACAGTAGACACCCGGCGACAGAACCATCCCGCCGAGGTCCCCGGTAAGATTGTGGTCAGCGTCGGCCGGGCACGGAACGGCCGCCAACTCCAAGTACGCCACGGAGAAGTCGTTGAAAGCCTGAATGGCTGTAGCGTCCCCCTGGTGAATCGGCCCGACGATGTTGCACGTCGGAGTTGGAATGACCGTCAGGAGCGAGCCCACGTCTCCCGTGATAGTCGAGTCGGTGCAAGTTACCCCCGCGCCGCCAAGGACCACGAAATTGGCGGCCGTTCCCAGTTCTGGCGCGGTCGCGGCCAAGGGTTCAGCCCGTGCCATTTGCCCTGTGCCCAATATGAGCGCAATAGCTAACGTAGCCACTAACAACAGGCGGACTGTTTTGCTGAGTGGATGAAAAATTGAGTTGTTCATGTTGCATTCTCCTTATTCAATAGTGCGCCATAATCGGCACATGAGTCTATGAAACCCGCGGCTTCATTTCATAGACTCATCTTACAACAAACACTCCCCGGCCACATCCATCGACTGGGGGGTTTGTATCTCCGCCACTTGGGGGAGGCAGGAGGGGGTGCGCTATTGCAGGAATGGCAATGCTCTGATGGTGGTGCAAAACGCTGATGTTGATGCCATTGACCAGCAGTTGAAATATATGTAGATGATTAGCGCGATGATGAGGATCACCAGGAACCCGCCTATATTGCGAAATAACTTGGAGATTGCCAGCAGGATGACGGCACCTCCCAGCGACACCAACAGGGCAGGGATGCTAAAGTTGCCCTCGTTGATCGTGCTGACGTTGAACAGAGGGCTCAGGAAGTAGCCTCCCACGAACGCGCCCACGATGCCTACAATAATATCGGCTATCAGGCCCTGCCGACTATTCGTCTGCATAATGATGCTGGCTACCCAACCGATCAAAGCCCCTGCGATAATCCATATAATGAAGTTAATCATTTTCTTCTTCTGGGTGAATGGTAGGGATACGCGAGTCTGCCATGTATACATGGTTTACACGGATCATGAATTCATAATACAACAAACCCTCCCCGGCCACATCCATCGGCCGGGGAGGGTGGATCTCCGCCAGTTGGGGGAGATTCGGAGGGTCAGGGGACGATGCGGTTACGCAGCGCAAGTGTTACAGCTTCCGTGCGGCTGGCAACACCTAATTTGGACAGGATGTTACTGACATGGGATTTGATTGTGGATGGACTTATGGTCAGTCTTCCGGCGATCTGCGTATTGTTCAGCCCCTCGATCATCAGGGTTAGAACTTCACGCTCGCGCTCCGTAAGGTCGAGGCCGGGCGCCGGCGGTTGATTGGCTGTCTCGACCAAGGCTTGAGCGGCCTCGGGAGAGAGTGTGGCGCGACCAGCGTGCGCAGCGCGGATGGCCCGAACCAGGTCGTCCGCAGAGACATCCTTGAGTAAATAGGCAATCGCCCCGGCTTCAAGCGCGTTCTTGACCAGGTCCCCCTCTTTGAAACTGGTCAGCGCAATCACCTGCACCTGTGGATACTTCTGGCAGATGGCGCGTGTTGCGGTTGCCCCGTCCATATCTGGCATGACCATATCCATCAGCACCACATCCGGCAGGATTTCACCGCAGAGTTGGATGGCGGCTGCGCCGCTTTCGGCTTCGCCCGCCAGTTGCAGATCATCGAAAACTTTCAAGAAGGTTGCCAAGCCTTTGCGCACCATCATGTGATCGTCAACGAGCATGACGCGAATGGGTTGGGAGGGAGAGATTGTCATAGGGACTCCTTAAGTGGGGTTTTAGCCCAGCGGATCGTGAGCTCAGTGCCGTGACCAGGCTGGCTTGTGACGGTCAACAGCGCCCCCGCGGCTTCTGCGTGTTCGCGCATCATGCCCAGGCCATAGTGACCCGAGAATGTTTGTTTAGGGTCAAAGCCCTGGCCGTCGTCACGAATGCGCAATTCGATTACAGATCCTTCCTGCTTTAGATCTATCTCAACCTGGCTGGCTTTGGCATGTTTGGCAATGTTATAAAGCGCTTCCTGACACACGCGGTAGTAGGCTACTTGTACTTCGGCGGGGAGGATGAACTCCTCCGTTACGGTAACAGTAACCGGGAGGTTGGTGCGGCCTGAGAGCGCATTTCCCAACAGGCGCAACAAGTCGCCCAGGTCTGAATCGGTCAACGTCGAGGGCCGCAGTTCAGCCAGAAGCACGCGCATCTCAGCTTGCGCGCCACGCATCAAGCGGCGCAAGTCTTCGAGTGATCGCCGTGCATCCTCCTGATCTCGTTCCCATAAGCGCGGCAAGACTTCGGCAATCAAGCCAGCGGAGAAGAGTGCTTGGTTGACGGCATCATGCAGGTTGCGCGCCAGACGCTGTCGTTCTTCCAATACCGCCAGCGCCTGTGCCTGTCCATACAGTTCCGCGTTGACCATGGTGATCGCGGACTGGTCGGCTACGCTCAAGGCCAGGCCGGCATGGTGAGCCGTGAAATAATCCTTCGTGGTTTCAGCGACGCCCACGCCACCGATGATGCGGCCTCTCACCGCCAGCGGTACCCACATCCACGACTGCATTCCTTCGAGCAACATAGCAGCCCCATCGTCCAGAAGCGAACGCATAAATTTCGCCTGCGGGTCGTCACTCCACACGTCGGCGATGAGGATGGGCCGATGTCCATTGAATAACGATACCAGAGTTTCAGGGGTATTCAAGTGAATACGGATAGGCGCGGATTGCTCCAATTGCGGCGTCCCGCGCATCGCCAGGGTGACCAGCGTAGAGTCTTCCAACGCGAATACTCCGCCATGTGTGTACTCGATGATCTCGTGCAATTGTTCGAGGATCAAACCCGGCTGGAGTTCCAGTGTGGATGCCAGGGTATGGGAGATGGCGAGCAGAGTCGCCTGTTCGCGCCTTCGGGCTTCGATCTGCTCGCTTAGAGTTTTTTCTGTTTGGATGCGCTGACTGACATCTCGGATGGTACTCAACAAACACGGCCGGCCCCGATAGTTGATCATTGATCTGCGTACTTCAACGTGAAATGGTGAGCCATCCTTGTGTATATGGACGACGAGCAATTCCAACATGCCACCCGGTTCAGCCGTGCGGATATGTTCCCTAAACAAGGCATAGCTTTCAGGATGCATGAAGACCTTTGGATTCAGTCCTACGAATTCCTGGCGAGTGTAGCCGTACATCTCACATGCGGCGGGGTTGGCTTCAACTACCAAACCTATCTCTGTATCATAGATAACCAACGCTTCGCTTGCGGCTTCAAAGATGTTCCGGTACTCTTCTTCAGAAGTTAATAGACTATCAGTATCTTGACTCATAAAGTTTACCTCTTGCTGAGTTCAATTGCTATTCGCCATCAACTGATTCCCGATTTTATTGCCTTCCTCGCCTTGACCCCCTCCACCACCGCCGGGATGAACGAGATGAGGATGATGGCGATGATGACCAGTTCGAAGTTCTTCTGGACGAAATCAATATTGCCGAAGAAATAGCCGAGCAGGGTGAAGGTGGCCACCCAGGTGATCCCGCCGATGACGTTCCAGCGGAAGAAGAATCCGTACGACATCTGGCTGACCCCCGCCACGAACGGCGCGAAGGTGCGGATGATGGGGACGAAGCGCGCCAGGAAGATGGTCTTGCCGCCGTGCTTCTCGAAGAAGACGTGCGTGCGCTCCATGTATTCTTTCTTGATCCACTTGACCTCGCCGGTGTAGGCGCGCTTCCCGACGCGGTGGCCGATCCAGTAGTTGACCGTATCCCCGGCCACGGCCGCGACCGCCAGCAGGATGAAGATCAGCCAGGGGTTGAGAGAGCCGCGCGCCGCGAAAGTGGCCGCGGCAAAGATGAGCGAATCGCCCGGCAGGAACGGCGTGACGACGAAGCCGGTCTCCATGAAGACGATGACGAAGAGTATCGCCAGCGTCCACGCGCCGTATTGGGCGATGATCTGTTCGAGATAAACGTCAATGTGCAGGAGGAAGTCGAAGATCTTGAGAAGGAAATCCATTTTCCAATCCTTGTTTTGGGTTTGAGGGGGCGATTATACAACAGAAAAACGAAAAGAAAAAAACGTAAAACGAATTCCTCACGCATACTCATTCATTTATTCGTTGACCATTCGTTGTCAGAATTTTGGAACGCATCCGCAGGTTGAACACAACCAGGGCAATCAGTCCGCCGACAGCCAGCGCGCCCAGGCCCAGGATGCTGGCCATCATCATCCCGCTGCCCAGCAGGTCCATCTGGTTCGGGGAGGTGAGCACCCGCAGGCCGCCCACCACGGTCAGCACGGTCAGGGCGTTCCACAGTCCGTGCAGGAACACCACCAGGCCATAGGTGCGCGCCAGCCGTCCGAAGCGGCGCTCCTTCCAGAACGAGGCGATGGCCCAGCCCATCAGCCCGGTGTTCAAGATGTGGATCACCCCTCCGCCGACGCGCGCCAGGAAGGCCACGCCCCAGTCGCTGTCGCTGCTGGCCATGGCGATCAGGCTTTCGAGCAGGGCGAACCCCGCGCCGCTGATCACGCCCAGCGCGAACCCCTCCTGCGGCGTGGGCGGACGTTTGCGCAGCAGCCATATCCCCACCGGCTTGACCAGTTCCTCGGCCAGCGGGATGAAGACCGAAACGGCCAGCAGAACGAGGGCGATCACCGCCGGCTTGGTCAGGTACGGAGCGGCCGCGGTCAGTATCTGTTCCATGCTGGCGGCGTTTTCCAGTTGCGCGGCGAATTGTGTGAAGGCTGCCAGCCACTCCGGGTTGAGCGCCAGGAGGAGGCTCCCGACCAGGAGGGCAACCAGGTACGCGGCCAGTTCCACCGCCGAGGCCAGCGCTGGCCCCGCCGTCAGCCCCAGCCCGAAGACGCTCCATGCCCGCTGGCGGGAACCCAGGCCCAGGCCGCCGGTCCCGGCGCGGAACAGCAGGTAGATGGGCAGCCCGACGCCCAGCGCTGCCAGCGGCGGGAGCAGGATCCACGAGGAGGAGATCCAGCCCACCAGTTGCGCCGCCAGCGCCGCCACGATCCACACCGCCAGGATGGACAGGATCGTCCAGACGCGCAGGGGCGGCAGGGCAGCCGGCAGGTCCGCTTTGCCGTTCATCCGCCGGAAGGAGTGGATCGTGACCGGGATGAACAGCAGTCCGCAAAAGCCCAGCGCGAAGGCCAGCAGGATGTTCGGGAGAGGCGAGCCGAGGTCTTCGACGCCCGGGAGGCTGCGGGTCATCATCACCAGGGTCGAGAAAGCCATGAGCGCCGCCATGCCAAGCAGGGCGGCCATGGCGACCAGGTTGTAGACCACGAGCAGGATGCTGCGGGTTTCCTTGCGCGCGGCAGCCGGCGGCACGGGGTCCGGGATGGGGGCCGGGCTGGGAGTTGGGACGGGAGCCGGAATGGAGTCTGGGAGGATCATTTTTCCTCGACGGTGATTTGCAGCAGGAGGTCGCCGGGCGGCAGCGCCTGACCGGGGACCGGGTCGCGGGCGGCCAGCGCGGCCAGCGCGTCCAGCCCGCTGAGCACCTGCCCGATGATGGTGTACTGCCCGTCCAGTTGCGGCGCGGCGGCGAGCGTGATGAAGAACCGCCCGCCGTTGGTATTGGGGCCGTCGTTCATCAGCGCCACCACGCCGGGGCGGTCGAACTTCAGGCCGGCAGCCGCCTCGACCATGAACAGGTAGCCGGGGTTGCCCAGCCCAGTGTCCGACGGGTCGCCGGTCTGCGCCACGCCGGAGGTGACGCGGTAGAAGGTCGCGCCGTCGTACCAGCCGGAGTTTGCCAGGAAAACGAAACTGTTCACTGCCAGCGGGGTCTTCGCGGCGTACAACTGCACCACCACGTCGCCCCGCCCGGTGCGCAGGGTGGCGATGTACTGCTTGAGCGGGTTCACCTGCATGGGCGGGCAGAAGGGGAACTGCCGCTGCGCCAGCGCGGTCAGCCGCACCACCTGGTACAGGTTGGGAAAGTCCACCGGGCCGGTGTAGGGGGAAGCGCTGTTGACGAACACGAGCGGGACCGTCGGCTGGGAGGCGCCCGCCGCGAACTGGACCGACTGCGTGGCGACGGCCTGCACCGCCTCGCTCTGGAAGTCGGCCTGGTACTGCGCCGCGTCCATGCCGAGACCGGCGGCCTGTCCCTCCGCCCAGGCGGGGAACGCCTGCGCGGCCAGCCCGGACCATTCGGCCTGTTTCGCGAAGAGCAGATCGTGCATCTCCCAGAATTTTCCCTGCATCCCGGCGGCTTCGACGGCCTGGATGGCGAGGGCAGCCTTGTCGTGTTCGCCCGTCAGCGGGAGGTGGCGGAAGACCAGCCGCACCTCGCCTGGCCGCGCCTGCCGGACGTGCTCGAGATTGGAGGCCACCAGCGCGCAGGTGGCGCACTGGTAGTCGCTGTAGACCAGCACGGTAACGGCCGCGTTTTCCGGTCCGCGGCTGTGGTCATTGCCGGTGAGCGTGTCTTTCAGCGCCGCGGCCGCCCCGCTCCCGCCGCTGACGACCGTGCAGGGCATGGTGGAGGGGGTGGGGGAGGCTGACGGCGCGGCGGACGGGCTGGGCGTCGCGGGAGTGGCGGGGTTGGTTGAACAGGCGGGGAGTAAGAAGGAAAAAGTTAGAAGTAATAAGGAATAGATGACGGATCGGGAATGTCTGATCATTGGTCTTTGACCTTCTTTCATCTCACTTTTTAGGTTCTCTGGGAATCGCCGTGATGTAGGGGCAGACCTGAGTGTCTGCCCGGGCGAACACGCAGGTTCGCCCCTACATGTGGGGGTATATCACGGCAACTCCCAATGAGCCATCTTATTTCGCCAGCGCGTCCTGCAACTGCTGGAAGGAATTCATCGCCGCGATGGTCTTGAGGAACTCGGCCAGCGAACCGCTCTGCTCGCGCAGGGCGCGCACCGCCGGGCCCACCGGGTCCTCGCCCGCCGCGCCGCCGGGCGCGTCGGCGTAGGCTCCGTAGAAAGCAAAGTAGGCCTGGTTGAGTTTGCGGATGGGGTAGCCGTTGTCCCAGAAGAGTTGCCGCCGCTGTTCCATGTAGGCTTCGGCTTCGACGATCTTCCCGGCTGCCAGCAGTTCGTCCACGCGGACGCGGGTGGTGTGCATCTCGGCGCGGAAGTCGAAGGGCAGGCGCGGCAGGCCGCCGACTCCGACCGGGCCGAGCGGCAGGCTGACGGTCCGGATTGCGCCGGCGGCGGCCATGCTTCGACTGCGCTCAGCATAAAGTTCGGGGTAGTAGCGTTCCAGCACCAGGAGCGAGATCTCGGTCCCGGCGATGGAGGCGGCGGTCTCGTTCATCGTGCGCAGTTCGGGCGTGGTGGAGTAGTTGAAGCCGAGCGGACGCAGGGTCAGCCAGTTGTGGATCCACTCGTGGGCCACCACTTCGGCCAGCCAGTCGAGGGAGGTGGTGCGCATGACCATGGTGGGGTACGAGCCGATGCCGCCGACCGGCACGACCAGCGTTGAGACGTCCAGCGCGGCGGCCACTTCGGCTTCGAGGGCGGTGGCGCGGTCCACCGTCAGGTCGGGCAGCAGCGAGATGGAGGCGTCCTGCCGGATTTTGTCACGCGGCGAGATGATGAGGTTGTAGGGCAGGGGGCTGATGTGAAAGGCCACGGGCGGGACCGGCTGGCCGCCGGTCGTCAGCCCGAGGTCGGCCAGGACGGCGGAGACCTGTTCCTGCAAAACGGACTCGGCCAGCGGGGCGAGTTGGCGCTGGCGGGCGTAGAGGCTGGCGAGGTCGGCGCGCCATCCTGCCGAGGCGGATTCCGGGTCCAGGATGGACGGGTCGGTGTAGGCCAGCCGGAGGTTGTACTCGTCCCACAGGATGTTTTCCATCAGGCGCAGGTAATCCACCACGAGGCGGTGGCGGGCGGCCTCGTCGAAGTGGAAGGGGGTGTCGAGCGCCGACTGGCCGAGTTTGACGTACGCGGCGTTCACGGTCCAGGAGACGAAATCGAACTCGATGGCCAGCGTGAAGCGGCGCGCCCGGTCGCCGGGGTCGGTGGAGGGGACGGCGCCGCTGGTGGAGACCAGGGCGGCGACGATGAAGGCGAAGAGCAGGTTTTCGAGGGCGAGTACGACGCGTTGGGGCATGGGGGGATTATAACCAATAATAAACACGACCTGACAGGTTGTCAAAAACTTGTCAGGGTTGCCCGTTTTTGGTATACAATAACAGCATCCAACCAATTTCCCTACGGGGAGCGCCCATGCCCGCTTCTGAATTTGCCTGCGCCCAGATTGAAACTCTCGTAAAAAGGTTCAAATCCCTTTCTGCCGCCGAGCGCAAAGGGATGAACGAGAACGCCACGCGGCAGGGATACATCCTGCCCATGTTCCGCGCCCTCGGCTGGAACGTGGACAACGTCAACGAGGTCAGCCCCGAAGAAAAAGTCTCGCGCGGCTTCGTGGACTTTTCCTTCCGCATCGGGGGCATCCCGCGCTATTTTCTCGAAACCAAGAAAGCCTCCGAAGACTTAAACGACCCGCGCTGGGTGCAGCAGGCGATTGACTACGCCTGGACCAAGTCGGTGACCTGGGCGCTGCTTTCCGATTTCGAGGGACTGCGCGTCTTCAACGCCGAATGGAAGGAGACCGATCCCTTCCGGGCGCAGTTTGTGGACTTCAATCTGGATACGTATCTGACCGATTTCGAGCGCCTGTGGTGGTTCTCGCGCGAAGAGACCGCTGCCGGGCGGCTGGAGCGCGAAGCCGACAAGGTGGGCAAACGCGTCAAGCGATTGCCGGTCAGCCTGAACCTGTTCGATGACCTGAGATCGTGGCGCAGCGAACTCTATAAGAGCCTGCGCGGTTACAACAAGGAATACTCCCCGGCGCAGATTGACGAGGCCGTGCTGCGCCTGCTTAACCGGCTCATCTTCATCCGCACCGCCGAAGACCGGGACGTGGAGCCGATGCGCCTGATGCCGTTGCTGCGCGAACTGGAAGACCGGCGCCAGTTGGACAAACTCTCGGCCAAATTGAACGAACTCTTCCGCCAGTTCGACGCCACGTATAACTCGGAACTCTTCGCCCCGCACTTCTCCGAAGAACTCTACTGCGACCGCCCGCCGCTGGAGGCGCTCATCCGCGGGCTGTACGAGAAGAACTTCGTGCGTTACAACTTCAACGCCCTCGAGGCGGACGTGCTCGGCACGGCCTACGAGCAGTACCTCGGCCACATCGTCACCGAGACGCAAGGCGAGACCGGCCTGATCGCCGCCGCCTCGCATGTGGAGGAAAAGCGCACCAAGCGCAAGAGCCAGGGCATCTACTACACTCCCGCTTTCGTAACGAAATACATCGTCGGGCAGACGGTAAGCCGCTGGCTGGACGAACACGGCTACAACCCGTCGGCGCCGCCGCGCATCCTCGACATGGCCTGCGGCTCCGGCTCGTTCCTGATCGAAGCCTTCGATGCCCTTGACCGGTTTGTGGCGGCACAGCGTCATCAGGCTTATGGCGAGGAAGACACCTTACATGACAACCTCCGCCGCCTCGAACTCCTGCAATCCTGCATCTTCGGCGTGGACAAGGACAAGCAGGCCGTGGATGTGGCGCGCCTGAACCTGCTGCTGCGCGCCCTGCATGGACGCCAGAAGTTGCCCCTGCTCGCAAATATTTACAACGCCGACAGCCTGCGCCCCGAAACCTGGCAACAGGCTTTTCCCGAAGTAAAGAAAGAGGGCGGTTTCGATATCATCATCGGCAACCCGCCCTATATTCGCGCTGAGAATATGCCGCGGGATCAACGCGACTACTATATGGATGGTAATAATTTTGAGGTCGCATATGGGCGATTTGACATCTTTATTCTTTTTTTGGAACGCGCGATAAAGATGCTGAAAGAAGGCGGACGCTTGGGGTTCATCCTCCCGTACCCAGTGTTGAACGAGAACTATGCCAAGTTGTTGCGTGCTTTTATCCTGAAATCGTGTGCTATTGAAACGATAGTTGATCTTTCCGAATATAAGGTCTTTCAACAAGCCAGTGTAGCGACTTGTATTTTCATTCTTCGGAAAGAATCCAACTCATCTATCCGTCAATCAAGTCGCGTTAAGATCATTAGGCAAGAATCATATCGAGATGGGATTAATCAAGAAGAAGCTGGAAGTTTGATGATAACCCAAAGTGTTTTTCAAGAAACACCTCTCAACTCATTCCGTCTCGATTTTGATAATTCAACAATCTCTATCTTGGAAAAGATTGATAGCCAAAGTCTCAAAGTAGGAGATTTGTGCTATGTCATTACTGGGGCAGTATTGCATGACCCAAAAACAGGTGAATCAAAAGAGAGATTGATTCATGAACAGTCTCAGCCCGGTTATAAATCATATATTGAGGCAAAAGATATTTCGCGTTACCTGCCACCAATAAGTAGACGATTCCTAGAATATCGAGCAAAGGAAATGCACCGCCCTAAATTCCCAGAACTATTCGAGAACGATAAAATTATGGTGCAGATGGTAGCAGGCGATAAAGGGTTAATAGCAACGTATGACGGCCAAAAGTTATACACTGACCATTCATTACACCTATGTGTGATGAAGAGTTATTTATTTGGTGTAAAGAGGTCTCAAATTAAGATCACAAGCGATGAAGCAGAACTCGCCAAGCCGTATGATCCAAAATTTCTTCTGGCTCATATAAACTCTCGATTAGTAGATTTTTATTTCCGCAGAAAGTTAGAGGGCGGTCTAAACATATATCCTGAAACAGTCAGGCAACTCCCCATCCGCCGGATTGACTTCGCCGACCGCGGCGAAAAGTCCACACATGATGAGATCGTCAAGATGGTGGAGGAGATGCTGGCCTTGCAGAAGCAACACCAGCAGGCCAAGACGGGCAAGGAAGATGTCCGCTTCAGTTTGCAGAAGCGCATCCAGGCGCTGGATAAAGAGATAGATGTGCGCGTCTACCGTCTGTATGGGTTGACGGAGGAAGAGATCAAGATTGTGGAAGGCAAATGATATGTGGAGAAGCGTCCCGCAGACTGGAACCTGGTCGAGGTAATGATCGGTGCGCAGTCTGCGGAACGTTTTAGATTGAAATTGAGAGACGGAATCGCTATAATATCTTCAGAATATTCTACAAACGATTGAGTCAGCCTGAAACCATGGGATCACATGCAATCTCAAATCCATTCTCAAAGGAGGTACTATTTCATGACATCAAAATCTAACTGGACTACGATACGTAAAATTTTGGGGGTGATAGCAACCTTATTGGTTCCCCTGCTGCTGGTCCTGGTAATTGTCCTTGCCTACAAAGAGGAAGGTTTCTGGGCCTGGGACTGGTCCCCGGCGCAACTGACGCCGGTGGTGGGGATCATCACGTTTTTCGGGGTGTTGCTCATTTCCAACCTTTTCTCGGGTGAAAGCAACATGCGCAACGGCGAGGTCAGGCATGCCATTGCCGCCTCGATACTCTCGGTTTTCTACTATGTACTGGCTGTCCTTATCTTCACGGCTCCCGATTCCCAATTGGATAACGAGACGGTCAAGGATGTGCTCGACAATTTCATCACAATGGTGGCAGTCGTCATATCATTCTACTTCGGCACGCGCTCGACCGAGGAGATCATTAAAAACTGGCGTAAGAAGAGCAGCGATACTACCACGACGACGATTACCCAGCCGCCAGCCGATACCACAACAACGACAATCACTGAGCCGCCAGACGAAACATCAGAAGCGCATCGAGGCGCTGGATAAAGAGATTGATGCGCGCGTCTACCGTCTGTATGGGTTGACGGAGGAAGAGATTAGGGTGGTGGAAGTCAAGAGATGAGCAGCAATGGCTTTTACAGGCACTGCGCCAGCCGCCGCAGTCCCTCCTCAATCCCCTCCGCTTCGTAAAACGAAAAGCCCAGGCGCATGTACTCGCCCAGCCCGCCCGCGCTGGAGAAGCGCGCCCCTGGGCGGAGTCCCACTTTGAAAGCCGCGGCCCTCTTCTGGAGTTCGAATGTGTCCACGCCCGGCAGGCGCACCCAGAAGAAGAATCCACCCTGCGGGGTGCGAAATTGCTCAATCTGCAAGGTTAAAAAAATGATTGACTTCGGTATTCGGATATGCTAGAATACTTGCGAAGCGGTATCGTAAAGCCTGGTGATCCCGGACACTCGGAGAGTGTGCCTAGCCTGCGCTGGAATGTGCAGGGAAAGACTGAAATCAGGACCCAGGGTGAGCCGCTTTTTTCTTTTGCCATACCCTGCGTTCCACCACTTCCTCAACAATAACCCTCCCGGCAATCAAATCATAAAAACGGCTGTCGCCGTGCACATATTTTTGGAAGAACGCCCAGGCCACGTAATCGGTGGCCTGGAGTTCTTTGCGCGCCAGCGAATCTTCCTGGTGAATGAGGATGACTTCCTGATGCAGGTCGGCGATTTGCTCGCGAATGGATTGTTCCAGAGCATAGCGCAATTTTCTGGCGGTATAGCGCTTATCCAGCACAATTTCCATGCGCGGCCAGCGGCTGACGGCATGACGCACGGCCTGTCCAACTGCCTCACGATAAATGTCTTCCAAGTTCGCTGGCGGACGGACGATGCTTTGTTTGTTGATGATCACTGCCACGATTGCCACCGGTTGAGCGGCCAGTTTCTGCAAGAACTTCCGGATGGTCGCTTCGCTGGAAGCATCGGCTTTCATCTCCCCGGAGGCCAGACTGGTGCCGTATTTTTTATGCGCTTTACGAACCAGCACTTCGATTGTACGCGGCTGTGCAGTGCTGACCAGGGCAATGGCAAGGAAATGGTTATCCGCGTTGCAGGCAACCGTTCCCGATTCGTCCACGAAGGCATATCGCATGGGAGAATTCGCCACAGGTTATGTACCACTTTCAGCCAAAATTGCCACAAAAACCCGCCACATTTGAGCATATCCCAAAGGGATAGAGGCTTGGCGGGTATACTGAACTTAGTTTAGCCGGATTAGAACAAAAGTCAAGTGGTAATTTCCGGATTTTGGCATCAGAATTTGCTCTCGAAAGGCAATGTGCATTTGGAATAGTGTAAAGCGAAATGCCGCAAGCGTCAACCGCCTACAGGCACTGTCCCAGCCTGTGGAGTCCCTCCTCAATCCCCTCTGCTTCGTAAAACGAAAAGCCCAGGCGCATGAACTCGCCCAGCCCGCCCCGGCTCGAGAGTTGGACGATGACGGGAGTGGTCATGCGGCAAACATAAACGAAGCGCGGCCGATTCATCAGCCGCGCTTTTGTTTTTCGTTTTTTTTCACTTGCTCTTCAAATACTCATCCATCGCCATGGCCGCCTTGCGCCCGCCGACCATGGCCGTCACCACCAGGTCGGGGCCGGTGACTACGTCGCCGCCGGAGTAGACGCCCGCGCGGGTGGTGGCGCCCGTTTCCCGATCCGTGACCGTGATCATGCCCCAGTCGTGGACTTCCAGCCCGGGCGTGGTCTCGCCCAGCGCCGGGTCCGGCCAGTAGCCGAGGGCCTTGATGGCAGTATCCACGGCGATGGAGAAGTTCGAGCCTTCCACCGGGACCGGCTTGCGGCGGCCCTTGGCGTCCGGTTCGCCGAGTATCATTTCGATGCACTCGATGGCGGCCAGTTTGCCGTCCTCCCCGGCGATGAATTTCACCGGCTGGGTCAGGAAGCGGTACTTTGCGCCTTCTTCTTTTGCCATCTTGCGGTCCTTGCGCCCGCCGGGCATTTCCTTCTCGGTGCGTCGGTAGGCGCAGGTCACTTCCTCGGCGCCCATGCGCAGGGCCGAGCGCAGGCAATCAGAGGCGGTGTCGCCGCCGCCGATGACCACGATGCGCTTGCCGATGGCCGGGCGTGCGCGCATGTGCTCGGGCAGCAGGTTCAGTTCGGTGTTGGCGCGCATCAGGAAGTCAGTGGCCTCGTAGACGCCGGGCAGGTCTTCGCCGGGGATTTCCATCTTGGCGTCTATGCCGACGCCCACGCCGATGAAGACCGCCTCGAAGCCTTCGGCGAACAACTGGTCAATCGTCTTGTCCTTGCCGATCTTCGTATTGCCGACGAATTTGGCGCCGGCCTTTTCGAAATCGCCCCAGCGGCAGAAGAAGACTTCCTTGGCCAGTTTGAAGTTCGGAATGCCGTAGACGAGCAGGCCGCCGGGGGCGGGCTTGGAGTCGAAGAACGTGACATCGTGTCCCTGCTGGAGCAGTTGCTCGGCGCAGCCCAGGCTGGCCGGTCCCGCGCCGACCAGGGCCACTTTCCTGCCGGTCGGCTTGCTGGCCGGGAGGACCACCCCGGCGGTCTTGCGCTCGTAGCAGGTCACGAAGGTTTCCAGGGGGCCGCACAGCACCGGCTCGTGGGTCTTGTTCAAAACGCAGGAACCCTGGCAGAGTTGTTCGTGCGGGCAGACGCGTGAGCAGATTTCGGGCAGGGAACTGGTCTGGCGGTAGAGTTGTGCGGCTTCGACGTAGCGGCCCTGTTCGATGAGCCACATGGCCGAGGGGATGTCGTTGTGGCAGGGGCAGGCCACCATACAGGGGGCCGGGTCGGGGCAGTGGATGCAGCGCGCGGCTTCCAGCATGGCCCGGTCGGAGTCCAGCGCGATGGTCACGTCGCCGAAGTCGCAGACGCGCTCGGTGGGCGGGCGCAGCGACAGGTCGTGGTAAGGCATGTAGACGCGTGCCTTGCGGTCTATTTCGAGGGATTCGCTCGGGATGTTCTGCATAGCCGTTTCTCCTGCCAATACGAATAACTCATCCTATCGTATCATAATACTCAAAGTTGCATCCGGGTTACAGGTTTTAATGTCACCAATGGTTGCGACGATTATCACAAGATGTATGGAGATAAACAACCCGCCCAAACAGGCGGAATATCGAATAAAGTTGTGCCATTCTGCGTTAATAAAGGGCGCGGAGCGTTGTAAAAAAATCGTTAACTTTACTTAAGTAATGCCGGGTTGTTCGGGTCACGTAGGGTACAATCACTCAATAGATTTTATCGGTAATTGCACTTGCCTGTCTTTTGCATCGAATTTTCACGAATTACCCGAAGAAGATTCGTGAAATTCGGGCAATTCGATGCAAAGAGTGTTATTACAAATAATTCTAATACCATGGAGGTAGAACATGAAAAAATATCGAACCCTGATCATCGTCGGCGTGGTTGTGCTGGTCATCGTGGCGGCCGCGCTGGTCATCGGCCAGATGAGCGCCAATTCGCAGCAATCCGTCTATGAGACGGCTGCCGCCGAGCGCGGCACCCTGACGGCCACCATCGGCGCGACCGGGAACGTGCGCGCCAACCAGAGCGCCATCCTGGCCTGGCAGACCAGCGGGAGGGTTGATTCCATGAACGTGGCTACCGGCGATAAAGTCAATGCCGGGGATGTGCTGGCGCTGCTTGCCCAGGATTCCCTGCCGCAGAACGTCCTTGCAGCCCAGGTGGACTTGTTGAATGCCCGGCAAAGTCTCAATAACCTGACGCAGCCGGATGTGGCAACCCGTGCCGCGGCGATGACATCCTTGCATAAGGCCTATACCGGTTTCTACACGGCGTTCTCCAACCTTAACAATGTTATCAATAATTACCAATCCTATGGCGACATCGAACTCTACAACGACCAGGCCGAGAAGTTCAGCGCAGCCAACAGCGCCCTTTCCACGGCCTTGCTCCCTGTAATGGACACGAATGTTCAATCGTATTATTGGGCCTCACGCGCAGCCCAACTGGGCCAAACCGATATGGACTACGCCGCCATTATGGATGAATTGCATTCCCAAATCGATCCGGTACTCGCCAGGGACATGGATGCCCTGGTGACTGCCCAGGGGGAGTACGATACCGCCGCAGCAGATTTTGCTGCCTCCATCAATAACACCAACATCGCCCTCAATATCAACCAGTCGTATGCCGCGTATTTGAATTCTGTGGCATCTTTGGTTGCTGCGCAGAAGAAAAACTACACGCTGACCATCGCGCCCGACCCCATCGAGGCGGCAACCGTCCAGGTCAGGGTGGATTCGGCGCAGGCAATCGTCAATCAGGCCCAGATCACGGCGCCCTTTGCCGGAACAGTCGCCGAGACTTATTCCATGCCTGGCGACCAGGTTTCGCCCGGCATGCGCGGCTTCCGCGTGGACGACCTGTCGCGCCTGCTGGTTGACGTGCAGGTGACCGAGGTGGACATCAACAGCGTCCAGGCCGGCCAGCCGGTGACGGTCATGTTCGACGCCATCCTGGGAGCGGAATACCACGGCCAGGTGGTGGATGTGGCCCAGGCCGGGGAAATTGCCAGCGGCTCGGTCAGTTTCACGGTCACGGTCGAGTTGACCGACGCGGATGCCCAGGTCAAGCCCGGCATGACCGCCGCGGTCACGATCACGGTCAAGGACCTGGCAGACGTGCTCCTGGTCCCGAACCGGGCCGTGCGTCTGGTGGAAGGACAGCGGGTGATCTACGTGCTGCGCAACGGAATTGTGGAGCAAATCGCCATCACGCTCGGCGCCTCGTCCGATTCCATGAGCGAGGTGGTTGCCGGAGACTTGAAGGAAGGCGACCTCGTGATCCTGAACCCGCCGGCGGATTTCTTTTCGTCGGGCCGTCCCTCGTTCATGGACCGGTAGGCGGAGGCGGAATGGATTACGTAATTGACGCCGAAGGCCTGGCCAAGGCCTACCGGATGGGCGAGGTGGAAGTCCACGCCCTGCGCGGGGTCTCGTTCCGCATCGAGCGCGGGGAGGTGGTTGCCATTATGGGGCCATCCGGCTCCGGCAAATCCACGCTGATGAATATCCTCGGCTGTCTCGACCTGCCCACCTCCGGCAAGTACATGCTGGACGGCGAGGAGGTCGGCACGCTCAACGACGACCAGTTGGCGAACATCCGCAACCGCAAGGTCGGCTTCGTCTTCCAGTCGTTCAACCTGCTTTCCCGCATTACCGCGCTGGCGAACGTGGAACTGCCCCTGCGCTACGCGGGACTGCGCGAGGAACGCCGGCCGCGCGCCGTGGGGGCGCTGGAAGCGGTCGGTCTCGGCGACCGGATGAAGCACCGCCCGACCGAACTCTCTGGCGGGGAGCAGCAGCGCGTGGCCATCGCCCGCGCCCTGGTCAACAACCCGGCCATCATCATGGCCGACGAACCGACCGGCAACCTGGATTCCAAGGTGGGGCAGGAGATCATCAACCTGCTCCTGAACCTGAACCGCGAACGCGGCACCACGCTCATCATTGTGACCCATGACCCGAACATCGGCGCGCAGGCGCAGCGCATCATCCGCCTGCGAGACGGCTTGCTGGAAGAAAGCCAGGGGGAAGGCAAGCGGAAGGGCAAGAGCAGGAAATGAAACTGACACAATCCATCATCGAGGCGCTCGAAAGCCTGAACGCCAACAAATTGCGCTCCGGTCTGACCATCCTCGGCATCGTCATCGGGGTGGGGGCGGTCATCGCCATGCTGGCGGTCGGGCACGGCGCCGAGGCCACCATCACCGGCTCCATCAGCGGGATCGGCACCAACCTGCTGTTCGTCACCTCCGGCGGGAGTGACGAGATCCGCAACCCGAAGCCGTTGACCATGAGCGACGCCGCCGCCATCGCGGACCCGTTCCGCTCTCCCTCCGTGGTGGCGGTTGCCCCGGTCATCCAGGGCAGCGCCGCCCTGACCGCCAACGGCAAGAAATTCAATGCCAGCGTAATCGGCACGACGCCCGATTATATGACCATGCGCAACTACACCCTGCTGGAAGGGGATTTCTTTACCGAAGAGGACCGCCTGGGACGCGCCTCGGTCGTGCTGATCGGCGTGGACGTGGCCGACAACCTGTTTGGCCGCCGCGAAGGCCTGGTTGGCGAGACGGTGCGCATCAATGGGCAGCCGTTCCGCATCATCGGCGTGCTGGCCTCCAAGGGCGGCGGGATGTTCGGCAGCGAAGACGCCACCATCATCGTGCCTATCGAAACCGCCCGCACCCGGGTGCTGAACCGCGGCAGCCGCGAAAACGTCGGCATGATCCTGGTGCAGGTGGCAAGCCCCGAGGCGGTTGCCTCGGCCACCGACGAAGTGACCCAGATCCTGCGACAGCGCCACAACACGCCCGTCGGCGCCGACGATTTCTCCATCTTTTCCCAGCAGGACTTTATCAGCGCCGCCGCCACCATTACCGGCGTGCTGACCATCTTCCTGGGCGGCATCGCCGGCATCTCCCTGCTCGTGGGCGGGATCGGCATCATGAACATCATGCTGGTCTCGGTCACCGAGCGGACGCGCGAGATCGGCCTGCGCAAGGCGCTCGGCGCGCGCAAGCGCGACATCCTCATCCAATTCCTGACCGAGTCCGCGCTCCTCAGCCTGCTCGGCGGGCTGGTCGGCATCTTCCTCGGCTGGCTGATCGCCTTCATTGTCGGGCGCATCGCCGCCAGTTCCGGCACGCCCTTCACGCCGGTCATCGGCCTGGATTCCGTCCTGCTGGCAACCATCTTCTCCACCGCCATCGGCTTGTTCTTCGGCATCTACCCGGCCTCGCGCGCCGCCAACCTCGAGCCGGTGGAGGCGTTGCGGTACGAGTAGTTAGCGGTTAGCAATTAGCGGTTAGCAATTAGTGTCCGGCGATGGGTTTTATCGGATCGCCGGACACTGATTGTTTGGTAAGATTGGGCAGGAAACAAAAATACCATGAGCATCCGTATTCTTGAAATTGACCCGGCGCGGCTGGCGGACTACGACCGCATCCCCAGCCGCTTCCTCGTCCGCTCCGTGCTGGACCTCGAACTGGTGGACGGCGGACTGGGCGGCATCACCCTGCACGCGGTCCCGGCGGCGCAGCCGTACGTCAAGGATTACGACGCGCACGGCGAACTCCCGTCCGACTGGCCGCGGAAATTCGACGTCCGCAACTGGGGCTTTTTCCTTGCGATGGATGGCGGGCGTCCCGTCGGCGCGGCGGCGGTGGCCTTCGACACGGCTGGCGTCTTCATGCTCGAAGGCCGGCGCGACCTGGCCGTGCTGTGGGACATCCGCGTCCGGCCCGAGGCGCGCGGCGCGGGCATCCCGCTGTTCCGGCGCGCCGCCGAATGGTCCCGCGCGCGCGGCTGCAAGCAGATGAAGATCGAGACGCAGAACGTCAACCTCCCGGCCTGCCGCTTCTACCAGCGCATGGGGGCGCGGCTGGGCGAGATCCGCCGCTTCGGGTACGCGGCGGTCCCGGCGGCGGCGCATGAAGTGATGCTCAACTGGTATCTGGATTTGTGAAAGTAGGACAAGTCTCAGACTTGTCCCACCGACAGGATTTGCGCGCACCCCCCCGCATTTTGGAGATGCAGTGATTCGATTGTTGGTATAAAATAAGGGGACCGGGCAAATCCATGCCGGATGCGCCGGTGTATAATCAACCGGCTTGCCCCGGCAACGGGCGCAAGACCGATCCTGCAACGAGGAGAAGATCCATGAAGGAAAAATTGCAGCAACTGAAAGAAATCCTGGCTGAACTTGCCGATCTGAACGGCGCGGCCGCCATCCTGGGCTGGGACCAGCAGACCTACATGCCGCCCGGCGCGGCAGAATTGCGCGGCAACCAGTTGGGCACGCTGGGCCGCATTGTCCATGACAAAGGGACTTCCCCCGAAGTGGGCAAACTGCTTGAGGAACTCAAGCCCTACGCCGCCGGCCTCGACCCCGATTCGGACGACGCCCGCCTGGTCAAGGTCACCGCTAAGGATTACGAAAAAGCCCTGCGCGTTCCCGCCGACCACATCGTGAAATTCGCCGAAGTGACCGCGGTTGCCCAGGGGGCCTGGGTGGAAGCCCGCCAGAAATCCGATTTCTCCATCTTCCTTCCGCACCTCGAAAAAGTGGTGGAACTGCGCCGGGAATACGTCTCCTTCTTCCCCGAAGTGGACCATCCCTATGACGCCATCCTGGACGATTTCGAACCTGGCATGAAGACCGCCGACGTGAAAGCCATCTTCGACGGCCTGCGCCCCAAACAGGTGGAACTCATCAAGGCCATCAGCCAGAAACCGCAGGTGGACGACGGCTTCCTGCACCAGCCTTTCGACGAGAAGAAACAGTGGGACTTTGGTGTGGAGATCATCACCAAATTTGGCTACGACTGGAAAAGTGGCCGTCAGGACAAGGCTCCCCATCCGTTCACGCAGGGCGCCGGCCGCACTGACGTGCGCATCACCACCCGCGTCGACCCGAACTTCCTCAACCCGATGCTCTTCGGCACCATGCACGAGTGTGGTCATGCCCTCTACGGGCTGGGGTCCGCCCCGGCGCTCGACCGCACCGGACTCGACGGCGGCGCCTCGCTGGCCGTCCACGAGTCGCAGTCGCGCATGTGGGAGAACCTGGTCGGCCGTTCCCTGCCGATGTGGGAGTGCTTCTACCCGCGCCTCCAGGAAGTCTTCCCGCAGTTGAAGAACATCCCGCTCGACAAATTCTACAAAGGCATCAACAAAGTCCAGCCGTCGTTCATCCGCGTCGAAGCTGACGAAGCCACTTACAACATGCACATCATGCTGCGCCTCGAGATCGAGATCGCCCTGATGGAAGGCAAGGTGGCCGTCAAAGACCTCCCGGCGCTCTGGAATGCCAAAATGCAGGAATATCTTGGCGTCACTCCGCCCAACGACGCCAAAGGCGTCCTCCAGGACATCCACTGGTCGGGCGGCATGGTCGGCTACTTCTCTACTTACGCCCTCGGCAACTTGATGTCGGCCCAGTTGTGGGAAAAGATCAACCAGCAGATCCCCAACCTGCCCGACCAGGTCCGCGCCGGCAAATTCGAGGAACTGCTCGGCTGGCTGCGCGCCAACATCCATGCCCACGGGCGCAAGTTCGAGCCGCAGGAACTGATCCAGAAAGTCACCGGCTCCAGGATTGACCCGGCCCCGTACATGCGCTACCTCACCAAAAAATACAGCGAAATTTACGGACTGTAAACCAGATGAGACGCCCGCAAGGGCGTCTCTCTTTTCCTGCGATATAATGACGACATGCCTCGCCGACTGACGTTCCTTTTCCTGACCCTGCTCCTGCTGGCCGCTTGCGCGCCGCAGGCAACGCCGGAACCGGCCCCGGACCTCGCGCCTGCCCCGGGCGGGACCGGGACCGCGGTCACTGCCGCCCCGTCCGAGCCGGTCCTGCCCGGACCCTCATCCGCCGCGCCCACATCCGCGCCGTCGGCCACGCCGGAACCGACGCTCGTTTTCCCGACCCTGCTCCCGGTCACGCTCGAACCGTCGGCCACGCCGCAACTTTCCCCGGCGCTGTCCTCGGCGGCCATCCAGATCCTGTCGCCGGGGCCGCTGTCGAAGGTCCGCACGCCGATCCGCATGCGCGGCTACGTCCTCCCCGGCGCGCGAAACATGATCCGCGTGGAACTGTACGGCGAGGACGGCCGCCTCATCTTCCGCAAATTGACGCCCGTTTTCACCGAATTCAAGTGGGCCTACTTCACGATGGACATCCCCTTCGAGACGCGCGCCGCCGCCGAACTGGCTCGCCTGCAGGTCAGCACGGATGATGAAAATGGCAGCGCTGTGGCCCTGCTGTCCGTTCATCTGCTTCTGCTCTCCGAAGGTTACGAAGAACTCAATCCGCCCGGCAGTTTGGACGAGCGCTGCACCCTGCTGATCCCCCTGGCCGGAGCGACCGCCAGCGGCGGGACATTGGCCGTGGCCGGGGAGTATCGTCCATACAACACTCAGCCGCTCATCGTGGAACTGGTGACCGCGGACGGGGCCATCGTTGCCAACCGGTGGTTCGCCGTCCCTGCCGGGGCGGAAGGCGGTCTCATGCCTTTCAGCGCCGACCTGGCGTATTCTGTGGACGCACCCGTCGCGGCCCGGCTGGTGGTGCGCCAGCGTGACGACCGCATCAATGGGAATATCTACCTGTTCAGCCAGCCGGTGATTTTGAACCCGTAGCGAAAATTCGAAACCCGTCCTTGACGCCGGGTGATGCCGGTGATAGAATTCCCGTCCGCTCCAAAGTACTGCGGAGCAGTGCAACCGACGCGGGGTAGAGCAGTGGCAGCTCGTCGGGCTCATAACCCGGAGGTCGCAGGTTCGAGTCCTGCCCCCGCTACCTTTCACCAACCATGGCTCGCAAAGCCATGGTTTTTGCTTAACCCGAAGAGCTGTGATTGGCAAAAATTCTTGCAAACCCCCCATCCCAAACGGAAAGCCCCACCAGCAAACCTGTCACTGCTTCCATTCCGGAGGAATGTCCTACTTGTATGGCCGCTTCGGCAGCCTCGAGCAGGCGGTCTAAGCGCTCCCCCCGGCAGATGGCCCCGGCCAGGTCCGCCAGCCGGCTCGAAACCTGCCCGTGGGCGGCATGGACCAGATAGGTGCGGCTGATGTCATTCGTCCGCCGGGAGAGACGGGAGACCGCCTTCCCCAGGCCGGAGAGGAACCGGATGCGCTCGGTCCTTTTGCCGGCAGCGCACCACAACCCCGCCAGGTAGCCGACCAGGAAATCGTCCCCGGCAGGGGTCAGGCCGGGGCCGAGACCGATCAGCGCGGCGACCACCCCGGCCGCGGCGAGGGCATCGTATCGGCGGGTGGCGGCCACCAGGCCGGGTACGCTTTCGCCCATCCTGCGGGCCGTTGCAATCTGCCCCGCAGGCAAACCGGTCCCGGTATAGGCCCGCCGCTCGTCGAGCGCCTGCTCAACCGATTGCCAGGCTGCCGAAGTGGATGGATCGTTCATATTCGCGGCGAGAGCCGGCAGGTCGCATTTCCAGCGCCGCGCCGGGCGCAGGTCGATCGTCAGGGAGGCCTGCTCGCAGCGCAGGAGGCCATCCCGGCAGGTGACGCTCTCCCCGGTGCGCAATCCTTCGAACGAGAAACCCTGCGGCGTATTCAGGCGGATCCCCTGGGGCAGGTCGGCTTCCTCGACCGTGACCAGGGTGAGCAGCCGGCCGCCTCTCACCAGCCGGAGATTGGCGGCCGAGGCGAAGGCGCTGTGGACCTCGGCGTCGAAACTACGCCGCGGCACCGCGTAACCCACGCAGACTGCTTCCAATTGCATCATTTCATGTTTGATGTGAGTCACGGATAAGGCTTATTTGTGTCATTGCGAGGAGGGCGAAGCCCGGCGAAGCAATCCCCGGGCCAACGAGGAGATTGCTTCGCCGCCAAGAACGCGGCTCGCAATGACACAGGGTTCTATTGCACCGGCTCGAATTTCAGCCCATAGACGTCTTCGCCAGCCTGCACCCGCACCGGCTCCCAACTGGGGCGCACCTCCATGCCCAATTTCAAACGGTCGATCGAATCGGCTTTGATCTGTCCCATGGCTTTGATCTTGTTCTCGAACTCGGCCACGCCGAGGATCAGGAAGCGCTGGTCGAAACCCCACGGCAGGTTGAAGATCACCGTGTAGGTGAGCAGCCGGGCGTTCCCCTTGGGCTTGATCGGCTCGAACTCGCGGTTTTTGCAATCCAGGCAGCGGTCGTGGTAGGGATAGTGGATCCGGCCGCACTTCTTGCACTGGAAGGCTGTGATGGCAATTTCTTTTTTCATGGCTCTATCCTTTTCAGCACGAAGGAGACAACGTTGTTGCCGAATCCGCCGAAGTTGACCGTCAGTCCGTGGCGGGCATTCTTCACCTGGCGGTTCTTGGGCAGTTCATGCCGTAACTGGAAGACGATATCCACGACCTGGGCTACGCCGGTTGCCCCCACCGGGTGGCCGCGCGCCTTCAGGCCGCCGGAGACGTTGATCGGGATCTGGCCTCCGAAGCGGGTTTTCCCCGCCGCGGCCGCCTTCCCGCCTTCGCCCTTCTTGAAGAAGCCGACGTGCTCGCTCTCGGCGATCTCCAGGATGGTGAAGGCATCGTGCAGCTCGGCCACGTTGATATCCCCTGGCTTGAGCTTGGCCATCTCGAAGGCCTGCCGGGCAGCCAGCGTGACGGCCTTCAGATCGGTCGGGTCTTCGCGCTCCTGGAGGGTGTGGGTGTCTGTGGCTTGGCCGAAACCGGCAATCAGGACGGGTGTTTTGGCCATCTTCTTGGCCATCTCCAGCGGGCACAAGATGATCGCCGCGGCCCCGTCGCTGACTGGACAGAGGTCGTATAGATGCAGCGGATCGGCCGCGACGGGATTGTTGACAACGGCATGAGGGCTGTCGAAGATGCCCTCCCGGTCGAGCGTCATCTCGACGTGGGCGTACGGGTTCAATGCGCCCATCTCCTGGTTCTTCAGGGAGACGGCCAGCAGGTGCTCGCGGGTCACGCCGTACTTTTCCATGTACAACCGGGTGAACATGCCCCCCATGCCGGGCAGGGTGATGCCGTACGGATACTCGGCTTGCGGATGGGTCATGGTGGCAACAAAATCGGTGGCCCGCCAGCCGGTGATCTCGCGCATCTTCTCTCCGCCGACCACCAGAACGTAGTCGTAATAGCCCGAGGCCACGGCCAGCAGTCCGTTTTTCACGGCGGACCCGCCGGAAGCGGGGCCGTTCTCCACCACGTCCGCGGCGGCGGGCAGCAGGCTGAGACGGTCCACCAGTGAACTGGCAATGGATGTCTGGTGCTGGATGATGCCGGCGCCCATGTTCCCAACGTACACGGCATTGACGGATTTGTCCCCCAGGCCGGCATCGTCGAGGGCTTTCAGGGATGCGTAGGCGAGCATGTCCATCAAGCTGTCTTCGTCGCGCCGCCCGAAGGGGATCATACCGGCGCCGATTATTGCAACGTCTCTCATGGTGTCATCTCCCTTTCAACCCGGCGATCCGTTCGCGGATGGTGTCATCGTCGGCGAATTTGATCTCCGCCTCGGCCTCGTCCATCAGTTCCTGCGGCACCGGGCGGTCGCCCACCACCAGGCGGGGTTTGGCAGCCTTGTAGATGGCACGCGTCAGGCGGTACGAGTCGCCGCCGCCCAACTCGTGGGGGATGTCCGTCTTTTCCAGCGGATATTCGATCATCCAGCGCCGGAAGCCGATCGGGCTCTCGGCCACGATTAGAACGGATTCCTGGTTCAGATATTCCATGTGGTATTCCATCTTGGCGGCGAAAAGGTGCGAGCCGATGCGCAGGCCGCGGTCAATCGCCAGGGTGTGGTAGCTCATGCCGACTTTCTCGTTCTCCAATCGCCCGTTGACGATGCCCACCAGGTAACCGTCCACCTGCCCCAGCAGGCAGTACTCGCTTTTCACCCGGTAGCGGTACCAGGCCAGCAGTTCTCCGTACAGCCGGGCGCTGACGATATCGTAATAATCCCGTTCGATGAACAGGCAGGGATGGACGGATTTCAGGATGGCCGGCACGTCCTCGCGGACAGCCTGGCGCACGACCATTTTCTTGCCGTTGGCCAGGGTGATGGTCTTGGGCGGGTATGGCGGCATCGGATATTGTGTTGGTCGCAGGACGGCTTCAAGTTCCATGTCTACTGGCATAATTTTTTCTCCTGTGAAAATAAGTTACCCGCCTTGCGTAAAACGCTGCGCGGGTTTCCTGGCCATCATTTCATATTCTCCAGGCTTAGTTTATTGATGCTTTCGGCATGTTCGGGCTGATAGGCGTCGCCGAACTTTGTTTTAGCCATGCCGGCCTTTTCCGTCATCAGGTCGGCGTACTCTTTATCATCCAGGATCGCCACGCAGCGCCCAATGCAGGATTCACCGTCCACGAAGCGCCAGGGGAAGAAACCGATCGTTACGCGGCGGTTAAGTAAAAGGTCCAGCTCGCCGCCGAGGCACTCAGCGTGGATAATGCCATACGGGAACATCTCCAGGTGCATGAGCTGGTACTTGGTGTCGTCGAAGAAATCTGCCAGCGGCATCCCATACTTCTTCTTGAAAACCTTATCCGCCTGGCGCGCCTGGCGCGGCATCCAGTCGCGGATGATGGTGTTCATCGGATGGTCGGCGCTTCCGCAGTCCACACCGATCCAGCGCAGCTTCTTCGCCTTGGCCCACTCGGCGAACTCGCGGTCCGGGCCGGGATGTTTGACCATGTAGCGGACTTCGTCCGCGGTGGGCATGTCCCAGCCGAAGTGGTGGTAGCCGGTGTGGATGATGAGAATATCGCCCGCGCGGACTTCGACGCGCTCCTCCACCATTTTGCTGGTGTACACGTCATAGTCGCCGCAGACATCGCTCAGGTCAACGATGGCCGCTTCATGGACGAGAAAATCCATGTCGAGCGAGGCGATGTCCTTGCCGGGGGTGTGGAAGTGGATTTCGCCATCCAGGTGGGTGCCGAGATGGTTGGAATGAGTGACCACCTGCCCGTTGGCCCCGTTGGGCGCCAAACGCTTGAAATACTTGATCTGTAGCGGCTCATAGGTTGGCCAGGGGGGTGTGGCGATTCCCAAGGGGATGGTCAGGTCTATGAATTTCATGTGGACTCCTTTCATGTTGTTTGGATTTGGAAAATGCGATTGTGGCATTACTGCCCGCACCCTCACCCTAACCCTCTCCCGAAGGGAGAGGGGACTCCCTTCCCCCCGCGGGGGAAGAGCTGGGGATGAGGGAGATTTCTAAATTTCCTGCAAAGCCTTAAAAGCATCCTTGAAGCATTTCTCCGGCGCGCGCAGGATTCCCGCGCCGACCATGCCGACACCGGGATTCCTGTGGGCGATGCCGGTGTTGATTTGCGGCAGGATGCCGGTCTCCATCACCCTGCGCACGTCAATGCCGAGCGGCGTTCCACGGAAATTAAGAGCCGGGATGGTGAAATGTTCATGCTCGCCGAAGGTGATCTCGTACATTTCGAGCGTAGTCTGGGTCGCCAGTTGCGGCGTCCCGCCGACGAACTGGGTGATGGCGGGAGCGGCGGCCATAGCCATGCCGCCATACCCCGCGGTTTCGGTGATGGTGCTGTCGCCGATATCGGGATTGGCGTCCGCGTCCGTGTACTGCGGGAAGTACAGGCCCTGCACTTTTCCTGCGGGTGCGATAAACCAGCGCTCCGGCATCGAGGCCAATCTGATGCCAAAATCAGTTCCGTTGCGCGCCATCACGGTGACGATGGTGCTGCCCGCCACCCCTTCCGCCGGTTCGAGCAGAGCCTTTCCGGCGGGCATGCTCAGGTTCAGGAAGAAATGATCGTTGCGGTCAATGAACTCGATGACCTTCGCCAACACTTCATTATCTTTGTTCGTACGCGCCAGCGCCGGTCCAATCGCGCGCAGGAACAATGAAGTGGCAGCGCGGTTGCGGTTGTGGCACTCGTCGCCCATGTGCAGGGCTTGCGCGATCAGGCTCTTGATGTCAATGCCATTTGGCAGGGTTTGCAGGGCGCGGTCGAGCGCGGGGTAAAGGTCGCTCTCCATCCATTTCAGGCGGGCGTAGACCTCAGGTCCCATGCCTCCGTAGCGCAGGACTTTGCCAAGCCCCTCGTTCAGGGTGCAATAGGCGCGGTTGCCGAAGGTTTTGTTTTCGAGAATCCAAACCGGCATACTGGGCGAGACCACACCTGCCATCGGTCCAACCGCGTGGTGATGATGGCAGGGCGAAAACTCGATCGCGCCCGAGGCGGCCAACTTCGCCGCTTCTTCCTCGTCTTTTGCCAGCCCCTCGTAAATCAACGCACCCATGACCGCGCCGCGCGTCGGCCCGCACATGCGACTCCATTCGATGGGTGGACCCGCGTGGAGCAGCATGTGATCGTGCATGCCGGGGACAACATCCTTCGCGACTCCCATCCCGACGAGGACGGGCTGTCCACGCTGGAGGCGGTGGACGACCTCCCGATTGGCCTCATCCATGCTGACGCCAGACCGCGTCGTCCGCAGGTGAGGGACTCCATCCTTGGGAGGCGACCAGTCGAGGTCAACCACTTTGACGCCCTGGTCGCTGACCGATTTTGCCATGCTCGCCAAACCGACGTTGAGCACGTTCAAGTCTTTTCCGAAAATATCGTTGATCTTCGTCATGACGCGCCTCCCGAAACGATTAGCCCGGTCAGACGAGCCGCGGCCGCGTTGCTGTCGCACACAATCGCGCCGGCCTCCTCCAGGGTAGAGACAGTCTGGCCGAGACCCTGCGGATCGCCCTCCGTGCCGGTGACGGAGGCCACCACGATCAGTTCGCGCCCGGCTGACTCGGCGAGCCCGCGCGCTTGGCGGATCGCCGGAGAGAGTTCGCCGGCCGGGTCAGGGTGCGCGCCGTAGCCGAGTACGACATCCAGTATGATGACGGCGGTTTCGGGGTCGCGCGCCTCCTGCAGCAGGCGGCGAATGCGCAGGTCGTTGTCGATCATCGGGTGAGGTCGCCCAACGGTGAACTCCTCCTCGCCGAGGTCCACGGCAGTGTGCCCGATGCTTTTGGTCGAATCGGGTAAAGCCAGCCCGCCCGGCAGGGGGGCATTGGAATGGACGGCGTCATCCAGCATGCCCTTCCAGATCACTTGGGCTTCGTAGCACAACGTCCCGCCCGAGAACAGGCCGCGCAGGGAACGCTGCCGAACGTCCAGTTTTCCTTTGAGCGCTTTGGCTTTTTTCGCCAGCCGGGCCTTTTCCGCCTTGAGAAATGCCTGGATGTCGCCCGTTTCGGGCCGGAGTGCCCTGGCAGCTAGCAAGCTGCATTCCTGTAACGTGCGGGCCGGGATCGCGTTCGGGACCTGCGCCAGCGATTCCATCTCACCGCCCAAAAAGCAAACCACGGTCGGCTTGCGGCTGGCGGAGACCTGCTTGAGAATGACTTGTACCACCTCCTCGGCAGGCGGCTTGCTGATCAACACGAGAATTTCCGTGGCCGGATCCTCTTGCAGGGCCTTGAGCGCCTCTAGCAGCATGATCCCGCCGACTTCCTTCTTCAGGTCGCGGCCTCCCGTTCCGATGCCCTGGCTGATTCCCACGCCGCCTCGGGCGAGCAGGGTGCTGACCTCCTGCAGGCCGGTGCCGGCCGCCGAGACGATCCCCACCGGGCCGCGAGGCAGAACATTTGCAAAACCGAGGGCGACGTTGTTGAGAATGGTTGTGCCAGCGCCTGGTCCCATTAAGAGCAGGCCGTGGTCGCGGGCAAATTTTTTCAGGGCGATCTCGTCTTCGAGCGAGACGTTGTCGCTGAAGAGCAGAACGTGGAGGCCGCGCGTCAGAGCATCCCAGGCCTCGTCCGCGGCGTAACGGCCCGCCACCGAAATGACTGCCACGTTTGCCGCGGAGTTCGAGGCGAGCGCGCCGCGTATCGTTTTCGGTTTGAATTCGCCAGCCTGGGCGGAGGAGGCTTTCTTCTTCAAAAGGGCTTCGGCCATTTGCAAAGCCGCGTCGGCCAGAGATTCGTTTTCGGCGCTGACCGCAATCAGCAGGTCGTTCGGCGCGGCGGATTTGGCCTCGTCGGTGAGCAGTCCCGCTTCGGCCATGATGGACTTGTTGGCTTCTGTTGCCATCATCACGGCGGCGTCGCGGATGCCTTCCAGGCCGGCGAGCTCGCGCGCCACCAGCATCAGGCTGACCGAATCATGGTACTCGCTTGGCTTGACCAATGCTCGGACTATCATCGTCATCCTTTCACGATCCCTGCCTCCAGCATGGCCAGGTATATTTTTTCCGCCGTGAAGGGCGGGCCTTCGAAGCGGATCCCGATGGCATCGTAGATGGCATTCGCAATCGCCGGGATGGTCGGCACCATCGAGTGCTCGCCGATCCCGCGTGCCCCCCAGGGACCGTCATCCTGCGGGACTTCGACAATGATGGATTGGACCGATTTGGGAAGATCGGCGGAAGTGGCGATGCGGTAGTCAACGAAACTGGGATTCTGCACCACGCCGTCTTTCAACTGGAGACATTCGAACAACGCCGAGCTGATCCCCTGGATCAGGCCGCCTTCCATCTGGGCTTTCACCATATCCGGATTGATAGCCTTGCCGACATCGAAGGCGGCCACGCCCTTGAGGATGTCGATCCTGCCGGTATCCAGGTCCACTTCCAGTTCAATGGCCTGCGCGCCGGTGGTATAGTGGACAACTGCCTTCTCCCCTTGTCCGGTTTCCGGGTCCAGGCCGGTCACGTCAGCGGGCATGAAATTGCCGCGCCCGATGATGGGGCCCCCCATCCAGCCTTTGCCATCCGCTTTAGGCAAGCCTTTGATCGCCAGGTCCTTGACCGGGATCTCCCGCTCGCTTTTGAATGAAACCACCATGCCGTTGACAATGTCCAGGTCCGCGGGTGTCTCGTCCCAGGCCTTTGCCACCAGGTCCAGGACCTGCTGGCGGGCGTCGTGCGCCGCGTTGATAATGGCATTCCCGGTGCTCCAGGTGATGCGGCTGGCCACCGTCTGCCATTCGTAGGGGCTGTAGCGCGTGTCCACCGGCGTTGCCACGCGCACGCTTTCATAAGGCACACCGAACGCCGCCGCGGCCATCTGCGCCGCGACGGTGAACGCCCCCTGACCGATGTCCTGGCAGCCGACGCCCAGGGTCAGCATCCCGTCCTCGGCCAGCTCGATCCAGGCGCTCGAACCGGCATTGCCGGGCATGGCCGGGGCCTTCCACATCAGGGCCAGCCCTTTGCCGCGGCGTTTGTTGGGTGCAGTGGGAGGAGCCTTCTTGCCCCAGTCAATTGCTTCAGCGGCCTTTTCGAGACATTCGGAGAGGCCCGTCGGGTGCATCTTGCCGCCCGTCGGCAGGATGCTGCCTCCTTTCAGGCAGTTACGCCGGCGGAACTCGACCGCGTCCATCCCGATTTGAAGGGCCAGCTCGTCAATGCACTGTTCCAGTCCGGCGTGCATCTCGGGCATACCGAAGCCGCGCATCGGACCGCCGACCGGGTGGTTTGTGTAGACACAATAACTGTCAGCCTTGATGTTGGGCACTTCGTAGGGACCGGTGCAACTGTAGCCAGCCGCACGCGTGATGTTCACACCGTATTCTGTGTAAGCCCCACCATCCCAATAAAAAGTGTTCTCCATTGCCAGGAGCCGGCCGTTCTTGTCGCAGCCCATCTTGAAGGTTGCCACCAGTCCCTGGCGCACGAAGGCCGTGTAGAATTCCTCTTCGCGCGTCAGGAGCAGTTTCACCGGATACCCCTTGACTTTGGTGGCAATCGCAACCGCCAGGGATTCCATGCTCACCCCGGCCTTGCCGCCGAATCCACCCCCCACCAGCGGCGCGATCACCCGCATTTCGCTTTGGGAGATGCCCAGCGTTTCGGCGATAAGGTCGCGCTGTGCGAAGGGGGATTGGGAACTGTCCCACAACGTGACCTCGCCCGACTCGTCCACTTTGGCAATCGCCACGTGCGGTTCGAGCGGCGCGTGCTGGATGTGCGGGATGCGGTACTTGCGTTCGATGACCGCCGCACACTTTTTCCAGGCCGAGGCCACGTCCCCTTTGCGGATCTTGAAGTGATTCGAAATGTTCGACCCCGGTCGTGGCAGGATGAAACTGGCCACCACGTACTGGCCGAGGTCCGGGTGGAGCAGGGGGGCCTGGGGGCTGGCCCCAAACTCGGGGTTGAGCACCGGCTCCAGGACCTCATATTCCACCTCGATCAGTCCTAGGGCTTTTTCGGCGATCTCTGGATTGATTGCCGCCACGCCCGCAACTGGATCGCCGACATAGCGGGTGCGTTCCCGGCAGAAGATCTGTCGGTCTTTCAGGTACAACCCGATATAACCGGAGAAATCCTCGCCGCTGACGACGGCTTTCACCCCGGGCAGGGCGCGCGCCCTGGTGAGGTCCACCTTCTTGATGCGCGCGTGCGGGTACGGGCTGCGCTTGATGCGCGCATGAAGCAATTTGTTGCCGAACTGGATATCGTCCGCATAGAGCGCCGCGCCGGTGACTTTCTCGCGGGCGTCGATGCGCGGCTTGCTCTCGCCGACGGGACTGTGGCTTTTTGGGGTATTGGTCTTTTCCATCACGACCTCGCCGTTTGTATCCTGGCGGCTTCCTTGACGCCTTCGATGATGCGGATATAGCCGGTGCAGCGGCAGAGATTGCCGACCAGGGCCTCGCTGATTTCTTCTTCGCTCGGATCCGGATTCCGGTCGAGGAGCGCCCGGGAGGAGATCAAGACGCCCGGTGTGCAAAATCCACATTGGACGCCACCTGAATGGATGATGGCTTCCTGGACGGGATCGAGTTGTTGATCGCCGGCCAGACCTTCGACCGTGACGACCTCCGCCCCGTCGCATTCGACCGCCAGCACCATGCAGGAGTTCACCGGTTCCCCGTTCAACAGGACGGTACAAGCGCCGCACTCGCCGGCCGAGCAGCCGTTTTTCGTGCCGGTCAATGCCAGGCTTTCGCGCAGCATGCGCAAGAGGGTCATGTTGGACGGGATCCGGACTTGTTCGAGTCCGCCATTGACCGTGAGTTTGATTTCGTGGAAGGCCATCGTTTCCTCCGGGAATCTACTTCTGCAATTTCTTCCACACTTCGGTGAGCGCCATTTCGGTCAGGTTCCTGACCATCAACTTGCGATAGCGGGCGCTGGCGCGCACATCATCAATCGGCGTGCTCGCCTCGCTGGCCAGTTGGGCAGCCTGGCGGATGGATTCTGGTGCGACCGCCCGCTCTGCCAGGACTGCTTCCGCCTGCGCGGCAACGAGGGGTACAGGGGCGACGGATGCCAGCACGATGCGGAAGCGAAACCTCGACGGCAGGCCGGGATCCGGGCTGCCCAGCACGGTCACGCCCACAAGCGACAGGTCGCTCAGCTTATTTCGTCCCAACTTGAGATAGGCGCCCGCACAGCCCTTCGGAGGCACGGGAAAACTGACCGCCGTTACGATGTCGCCGGGTTTCAGCGTGGTTTTGCCGGGACCGAGGAAGAACGTGGCGAGCGGTTCCCGGCGCAGGCCGCCGGTCCCGTGGACGTGCAGCACCCCATCCAGGGCCAGGCAGGCTCCGATGGTGTCCCCGGCAGGCGAGGCGTTGCAGATGTTGCCAACGACAGTGGCCCGCGTGCGCAACTGGTAGCTGGCGACCAACCGGCAGGCTTCCGCCAATAAGGGATAATGCTCTTGCACATCGGGGGAAGCGATGACCCGGTTCATGTTGACCGCCGCCCCCAGGGTCAGGCCGGCTTGCGGGTCGAAGCGCAGGTCGTTCGTCCCGTCCAGGTTTTTCACATCCACGAGGAATTTGGGTGTCAGGAACCCGTCCCGCATGCGGACGAAAACGTCCGTGCCCCCCAGGAAGGGACGGGCCTCATCGGGATGCTGGGCCAGGAATTGGCTGGCTTCGGCCAGCGTTTTTGGTTGGATATAGTCAAACTCAGGAAGTGTTGGATGCGTATGAGTGGTCATATCGGTTTCCTTGCACCAGAGACCGTCATCCTTTCGAAAGAGAGAACGGGGGACCGTCCAAGCACTCTTTCGTTCGAACCTTTCTTTTCGCCTTCTACTATAATTATGACACGATTTGAGATTTTCGGTATTCGATTCGTGAAATGCAGAATCCGGGGTAGTGCTCATAACACGGAGGTCGCCGGTTCCCTGAAGGGCGCTTCGCGGCGAGTCCAGCCCCCGCTACCTGAAAAACCGCCAGATTAACGCTGGCGGTTTTTGATTCCTCATGCTTTGCGGTAGCGGCACCGTTCTTTCATGCTGCACAGTTCGCACAGGTCGGCCTGCTCCATGTGCGGCCCGATGCCGACCACGAATGAAATGGACTTCATGGGGATCATCATCCAGCCTTCGGTGAGCCGCACGCCTGCCGGACTTTGACCCAGCAGCGAAAAGATCTGCGGCTGACCCGCGTCCACGGGCCAGTCCGGTTCGCCGGGACTGAGCGGCGCGGACGTTTCCAGGCCTTTCGCCCGCGCCCGTTCCGCGATGCGTCCGCAGACCTGCTGACTGACCGCCTCGACCGCCGCGTTGCCCAGCCCGTCGAGCGCCAGGGCCAGCACGAGGTCCTCCTGTGCCGATGCGAGTGTCTCCAATTCCGCGCCGATGGTGCAGACGACTGCTGCTACCCGTTCCGCTCCTGCCAGATGACGCGCCGCCAGCGGGCCGGTCAACTTTTTCCCGCCTGCCAGCAGAATCTGGTCGTGACGGTGTTCGATGACTTTGACTTCCCGGATGGCCGCGGCGGGGCGAAGCGTCGTAAACCCCAGATGCCCGGCGGCAGAAGCGGCCTTGACCAGCGCCGGTCGTTTTTTGCGGGCCAGTTCCGGGTCCGCGCCCTCGCCGCGCAAAATATCGTCGAGGCTCAAGGTAAACGAAAAATCTGTCCAGATTTCCATCCGCTCATTTTACTCCATACCCGCCGCCGCCCGGCGTGCGGATGGACAGCACATCCCCGGCTTTCAACTCCACCGACCCTTTGCCTGGCAACGGACTTTCCTTCCCGTCGCGGATGAGCGCGTTTTCCCCGCACTTCCCGGACCCGCCGCCTGCCAGCCCGTAGGGACCGCGTTCGCGCCGCTCGGTCAACAGCGTGACCTGGCAATCGGTCAGCGCTTCGATCTCGCGGATGATGCCGTCCCCGCCGCGGAATTTTCCCTCCCCGCCCGACCCCTCGCGCACCGCGTACCTGCGGACGCGCAGCGGGTACGCATACTCCAGCGCCTCGACCGGCGTGTTGAGCGTGTTCGTCATGTGCGAGTGGATGGCGGAGACGCCGTCAGCATTCGGCCGCGCCCCGGTCCCGCCGCCGATGGTTTCGTAATATGCAAACTGTTGCCCCCCTCTCCCGTTTTTGGGACGTGTACCCGTAAGGGTAGAGGGGCCGGGGGTGAGGGCGGAACCTCCGATGGTCACATTGTTCATCGTTCCCTGGCTGGCCGCCGGGACTTTCTCCGGGCAGGCCTGCGCCAGCGCGCCGAGCAGCACGTCCACGATGCGCTGGGACGTTTCCACGTTGCCCCCGGCCACCGGCGCGGGTGACAGGGCGTTGACCACCGTCCCGGCCGGGGCGATGACTTTGATCGGAGCGAGGCACCCGGCGTTGTTCGGCACGTCCAGCCCGAGCAGGCAGCGGAAAACGTAGTACACCGCCGAAAGCGTGATGGCCTCCACCGCGTTGATGCTGCCCTGTTGCTGCGGCGCGGAGCCGGTGAAGTCCACCGTGGCCTGTTCGCCGCGGATGCTGACTTTTACAGTGACAGGCACCGGGTCCGGGGTGATGCCGTCGTTGTCGAGCGCGTCGGAGAAAGCGTAATCGCCGTCCGGCAGGGAGGCCAGCAGGCGGCGCGTCATCCGTTCGGTGTAGGCCATCAGTTGATCCATCGCCTCGTCCACCTCGTCCAGCCCGTAGCGGGTGACGAGCTCCACGAACCGCTCCGCCCCGCGCCGGTTGGCGGCCATCTGCGCCTGCAGGTCGCCGCGGCGCTCCTGCGGCGTGCGGACGTTGGCGAGGATCAGGTCGAGGATGGCCGGGTCCGTCTCGCCGCCGCGCACCAGTTTGACCGGCGGGATGATGAGTCCCTCCTGGAAGATTTCACGCGCCACCGGCATGGAGCCGGGCGTCATCCCGCCCACGTCGGCGTGGTGGGCGCGCGAGGCGACGAAACCGACGCCCTCACCCCCGGCCCCTCTCCCAAAAACGGGAGAGGGGAGAAAGACAGGCGAGACCATCGTAATATCCGGCAGGTGCGTGCCGCCGCGGAACGGGTCGTTCAGGATGACCACGTCGCCGGGATGCAAGTCGCCGGAAAAGCGCCGGACGGCGGCTTCCACCGAAAGCGGCATGGAGCCGAGATGGACCGGGATGTGCGCGGCCTGCGCTGCCATGCGCCCGCGGGCGTCGAACAGGGCGCACGAAAAATCCCGCCGCTCCTTGATGTTGGGCGAGTAGGACGATTTGCGCAGCACGGTGCCCATCTCCTCGGCCACGGCGGCGAAGAGATGCTTGAAGATTTCGAGTTGGATCGGGTCGTAGGTCATGCGCCCACCTCGATGAGCAGGTTTCCAAACGGGTCCACTTCGGCGCGGTCGGTCGGACCGAGCAGGATGGTCGTATCCGACCGGACGATCACTGCCGGACCGGTTAACCGGTTGCCGGCGTGGAGCGACTCGCCCCGGTACATCGGCGTGGACCGTTTGCCTTGCGCGAACAGCACCTCGCGTTTCTCGATCAACGCCGCGCTCGGGTCGGCGCCCTCAACCTGCTCGCGGGGCAGGGGCGGCGGGTCAACGGCTCCAATTGCCTTTACGCGCAGGTTGACCGCCTCCACTGGCGCGCCGGTCTGCGCGTAACCATAACTGGCTTGATGCTGCTCGTGGAAATCCGCGTAGACGGAATCGGTGAACGGCACGATGAGTTCGTAGGACTGGCCGCGGTAGCGCATGTCGAGGAAGCGCTCGATGCGGATTTTCCCCGCCGGGACGCCTTCCGCCAGGATTGCGCGGCGGCCGCGTTCGGCCAACGGCTCGAGCCGCGCGGCCAGGTCGGCGACGGAGGTCGTGCCGGGCAGCATGACGGTCAACGTGTAATCCTTGACCACGTCCGCGGCCAACATGCCGAACGCGGACAAGGTGGAGGCCAGCGGCGGGATAAACACGCGCGGGATGCCCAGTCCGCGCGCCAGGCCGGCGGCGTGCAGTCCGCCCGCGCCGCCAAAAGAGAGCAGGGTGAAGGCGCGCGGGTCATGTCCGCGTTCCACTGAGATGACGCGCAGGGCGCGCTCCATGTGGGCGTTGGCGACGGCCGCAACCCCCAGCGCGGCCTGTTTTGCGGACAGGTTGAGTTCGCGCCCCAGGCGTTCCAGCGCGGCGTACGCGCGGTCGAAGTCGAGCGGCATTTGTCCGCCGAGGAAATGCTCGGGCGGGATGCGGCCCAGGACGACGTTCGCATCGGTGACGGTGGGAAAACTGCCGCGCCCGTAGCAGGCCGGCCCCGGGTCCGCGCCGGCGGATTCCGGTCCGACACGCAGCGCCCCGCCCGCGTCCACACGGGCGATGGAGCCGCCTCCCGCGCCGATGGTGTGGATGTCCAGCAGCGGGACGCGGATCGGGCAGCCGCTGACCACGGCTTCGGTGGTGATCTGCGGCTTGCCGTCAATCAGGGACACGTCGGTGGACGTGCCGCCCATGTCGAAGGTTATTACCTTTAGCTCCCCCTCTCCCGTTTTTGGGAGAGGGGGCCGGGGGATGAGGGCAGCCACATACTGGCAACCCACCACGCCGCCAGCCGGGCCGGACAGGATGCAGCGCACGGCTTCACGCCGCGCCTCCGCCGGGGAGACGCTCCCGCCGTTGGATTGCATGACTCGAAGGCGGGCCCCTTCCGGCAGGCCGGATTCGAGATTGGTGAGATATTGATCCATCACCGGCGAGACGTACGCGTTGACCACCGTCGTGCTGGTGCGTTCGTACTCGCGGTATTCGGGGATGATCTCGGAGGATAGCGAAACAAGATACCCGGCCTGGCGCAATTTCCCGCCGATGCGCTGCTCGTGTTCCGGGCGCAGGAAGGAAAATAGCAGGCAAACCGCCACGCTCTTTATGTTTTTTGTTTTTAGTTTTTCGGCAATTCCATCCACTTCTGCGTCATCGAGCGCTTGCAGGATATTCCCCTCGTGGTCAACGCGCTCGTTCACTTCAAACCGCAACTCTGACGGGACAAGCGGCGGGAGCGGGTCGGCGAAAAAGTCGTAGAGGGCGGGACGGTTCTGGCGTCCGATCTGGAGCACGTCGCGGAAGCCGCGCGTGGTAACCAGCGCGGTCGGCGCGCCTTTGCGTTCCAGCAGGGCATTGGTGGCGACGGTCGAGCCGTGAATGACAGTGATTGACTGTGGACCGTGGACGATGGACGATGATTCGTCCTGGATGCGTTTCAGGCCTTGCAGCACCGCCTCCGCCGGGTCGCGGGGGGTGGAGAGCAGTTTGAAGGTCCGGATGCGCTGCGTGGACGGATCGTAGACAACGAAGTCGGTGAACGTCCCGCCGATGTCAATACCGATGCGGAGAGAGGTCATGGCTGGATTATAACGCCAGCCATTTGACACATCCCGGCATTCGCTATAAACTGCAACCAGCCTCTTTGTGAGCGGAGCAGATTTTTATGGACGAATCCCTGATCGAAATCCGCGACTACACCGGCGCGGGCTACCAACCGCTGATTGATTACGCCTCCTGGCGCGTGGCGGTCATGCGTTATTCCGATCCGTATGCCCCGGAGAAGATCGAGCGGGTCGAACGCCACGTCGAGACGGACGAAGTGTTCGTCCTGCTGGCGGGACAGGTCACGCTCTTCGTCGGTGACGGCGAAACGCGCCCCGAGCGACTCGTCCCGCAGGCGATGGAGCCGCTCAAACTGTACAACGTGAAGCAAAAGGTCTGGCACACGATCCTGTTCAGCCGCGACGCGTCGGTGCTGATTGTGGAGAATCGCGACACCGGTCCGCACAATACGCAGTTTGCCGCCCTCACGCCGGAGCAGCGCGGGCTGGTGGTTGAGACGGCGCTCCGGAACGGCATGTGACAGTCACATCGGATGTGACTGTCACATGCGAAACGGTATAATTGGCCGCATGTCCGAGTTGCGCAAAGCCAGCATTCACATTACCGGCATCGTTCAAGGCGTGGGCTTCCGCCCGTTCGTTTACGGGTTGGCAACGCGCTTCGACCTGAAAGGCTGGGTGCGCAACACGTCCGCCGGGGTGGACATCGAAGTGGATGGGACGCAATCCGTTCTGGATGATTTCATCGCCGCGTTGAAATCCGAACTGCCTCCGCTGGCGCGGATGGACACCTTCACCGTCTCGTTTTCCCCCCCCGGCCGGTTCACCTCGTTCAACATCATCCACTCCGAAGCGGTGGAGGGCGCCTTCCAGCCCATCTCCCCGGACGTGTGTATCTGTCCCGACTGCCTGCGCGAACTCTTCGATCCCGCCGACCGGCGCTACCGTTACCCGTTCATCAACTGCACCAACTGCGGACCGCGCTTCACCATCATCACCGACATCCCCTACGACCGTCCCAACACTACCATGGCGGGCTTCCCCCTCTGCCCGGATTGCGCCGCCGAGTACCAGGATCCGCTGGATAGACGATTCCACGCGCAGCCGGTGGCTTGTCCCGTGTGTGGGCCGAAGGTCTGGATGGAGGAGCCGACGGACGACGGACGACGGACGACGGATGGTAATGATGCAATTCTCCAAGCGCAGCAACTCCTCCATGACGGCAAAATCCTTGCCGTCAAAGGCCTGGGCGGATTCCATCTCGCCTGCGACGCGACGAATACGGAGGCTGTGTCCGAACTCCGCCGCCGCAAACTGCGCGTGGACAAACCCTTCGCGCTGATGATGCCGGACCTTGCCACCGTGGAGCAGCATTGCTTTGTCAGCGCAGAGGAACGAGCCTTGCTCGAATCCCGCCAGCGGCCGGTCGTCCTGCTCAAGCGCCGCCCTGATTCGCCCATCGTCGAGGAAGTCGCTCCCCGGCAGGACACCCTCGGCGTCATGCTTCCGTATACTCCCCTCCACTACCTCCTCTTTGCTTCCGAATCCAACCTTCATCTTTCATCTTTCATCCTTCATCCTTTGGTTTTCACCAGCGGCAACCTCTCCGAGGAACCCATCGCCACGGACAACGACGAAGCCCGCCAACGCCTCGCCTCCCTCGCCGACGCGTTCCTGATGCACAACCGCGACATCCGCACGCGGTGTGATGATTCGGTAGTGAGGGTATTAGGTAATCAGGATTCCGAATCGCCCAAGCACCTGATCCCTAATCACCTAATCCCTATTTACCTTCTTCGTCGTTCAAGAGGCTATGCTCCCGATTCGATTCAGTTACCCCTTGAAATACCATCTATCCTGGCAGTTGGCCCTGAACTCAAGAACACCTTCTGCCTCACCCGCGAGCGCTACGCCTTCGTCAGCCATCACATCGGCGACATGGAGAATTACGAAACCCTGCGTTCCTTCGAGGACGGCGTGACCCACTTCGAGCGGCTGTTCCGCATCCGGCCCGAAGCCATCATCCACGACCTGCACCCGGATTACCTTTCCACCCGTTACGCTCTCGAACGTGCTCAACGTGAAAACTTGCAAACGGTTTCCGTTCAACATCATCACGCCCACATCGCCGCCTGCATGGCCGACAACGGATTGGACGGCAGCGCCTCGGTCATCGGTCTCTCCTTCGACGGGACCGGCTACGGCACGGACGGGGCCATTTGGGGCGGCGAATTCCTGCTGGCCGATTACGCCTCGTTCGAGCGCAAATTCCATCTGGCTTACTTCCCGCTCCCCGGCGGCGACGCGGCCATCAAGCGCCCGGCGCGCACCGCGCTGGCGTTGCTCTGGTCGCTCGGCCTCGAATGGGACGAGTCCCTCGCCCCGGTGCTGGACTTGTGCTACGAGGAACGCCTGGCCCTGCGCGTCCAACTGGAGCGCGGCCTGAATTCCCCCCGGACCTCGAGCCTGGGCCGCCTGTTCGACGCGGCCGCCGCGCTGGCGGGCGTCCGGCAGCGGGTCAACTACGAGGCGCAGGCGGCGATGGAATTCGAGTCGGCGTTGGATGAGGCCGAAGCGGGCGCGTACAGGTTCGGCGTCCAGAAAGAGACGATAGACCCGCAGCCGGCCATCACCGCATTGCTGGCAGACGTCCGCGCCGGCGCGTCCATCCCGGTCATTTCGGCGCGTTTCCACAACGGACTGGCGGAACTGGCGCGCACAGTCTGCGACGAGATTCGCCGCGAGACGGGCGTGGCCGAAGCCGCGTTGAGCGGCGGCGTCTGGCAGAACATGGCGCTGTTGGCGCGCACCGTGCGCGGCCTGCGTGCCGACGGGTTCACGGTCCACGTCCACCGGCAGGTCCCGGCCAACGATGGCGGCCTGTCGCTGGGGCAGGCTTTGGTGGGCGCGGCAAAACTGAAGGACGGGGGATGAAGGCTGGCAGGATTTTCGGGGTTGTGCTGGCGGCTGTAATTCTATTGGGGTGTTCCTCTCTGCCCGCGAGCGCGACGCCGCCCGCGCCGACTTCCACCGCCTGGCTTTCCGCCACGCTGACGGCCATCGCGTTCGCCCAGCCTTCCCCCTCGCCCACGCCAACCGAAACGCCGCTCCCGCCCTCGCCGACAACGCCCTCGCTTCCTTCCGGCAAGATCGTTTTCACCTGCCGCCTGCTCGACGATACCCACGACCAGATTTGCCTTATGAACGCCGACGGCTCCGGCTATCGCCGCATCACGTTTGCCGACGCCGCCGAGAACTATTATCCGTCGTTCTCGCCGGACGGGGCCAGTGTGGTGTACGCATCCAACATGACGGGCGTTTACGAAATCTATGAGATGCAATTATCCGTCGGCATCCCGGTGCAGTTGACCGACGGCATCGGCGAACCGTACGCCCCCGAGATTTCCCCCGACGGCAAGTCCATCGTCTTCGCCACCAACTATTCAGCCTTCAGCACCATCTGGCTGATGGACCGCGACGGCAGCCACCCGCGTCAGATTTTTGGGATGAGCGGACGGGATTGCGTGGACCCGACCTGGTCGCCGGACGGGACCCGCATCCTGTTCGCGGCGGGGGTGGGGAATGACAAGCAGTTGTTCACCATCACGCCCGAGGGCGGCGACCCGCGCCCGGTCAGCGAAACGTTCCGGACCCGCGGCCGGTCCGACTGGTCCGCTGACGGATTCCTCATCGCCGCGTATTCCTGGCTCTCCCCGAATTTCGAGATTTTCTTCATGGATCCCGGCGGCTCGAACCTGCGCCAGATGACCTTCAGCGGGCGGGACCTGGCCCCGGCTTTTTCCCCCGACAGCCAGTGGGTGGTGTATACTTCCTATGGCGGCAGCAATGACGACCCGAATGCCTGCGAGATTTATATCATGCGCATTGATGGCAGCCAGAATACGCGTTTGACGTATAATTATTCCTGTGACTGGCAGCCCCGCTGGGGCCCGTAAGAAAAAGGTGGCGTATGACCAAAATCTTACTTGTAGAAGACGACACGCTCCTGCTGGAAGTCATGCGCAGTATCCTGGAAGTGGAAGGATACGAGTTGTTCCCCGCGCCGAATGGTAAACAGGCCCTGGACCTGTTCGTTGCCATCAAGCCCGACCTGGTGGTCTCGGATATCATGATGCCGGAGATGGACGGCTACGAACTGCTGGAGTCGGTGCGCTCCACGCCGCAGGGCGTGACCGTGCCTTTCCTGTTCCTGAGCGCCCGCACCGAGCGGAACGACGTCAGCCGGGCGCGGTCGCTGGGGGTGGACGATTACCTCTTCAAGCCGTTCGACGCCCCGGAACTGGTCAACGCCGTGCGCGCCCGCCTCGACCGCCGCCGGCAGGTGGAACTGTTCGACACGCGCGCTGCCCATCTCCAGACCGTCATCATGCTGGCGAACGTCATCGAGACCCGCGACCCGTACACCGCCGGCCACCTGGAACGCGTCCGCCGCCTGGCGCTCAACCTGGCTTTTGCGCTCAACTGGGGCAACGAGGATATCACTGTACTGGAGTTTGGCGCCATCCTGCACGACATCGGCAAGATCATCGTGCCGAGCCTGGTCTTGAAAAAGACCGGACCATTGGATGAAGAGGAATGGAAACTGATGCGCCAGCACCCGGAGGCGGGGGCCAGGATGCTGGAAGGTGTGGACCACCTGCGCGCCGCCATCCCGTACGTTTTGTATCATCACGAGTGGTGGAACGGCAGCGGCTACCCGCGCGGCCTGAAAGGGGAGGATATCCCGCGCGAAGGCCGCCTGCTGGCCATTGTGGACGCCTTCGACGCCATGACGACCAACCGCCCCTACCATTCCAGCATGTCGGCGGATGCGGGCATGGACGAACTCAAGCGCAACCGCAGCATTTATTTCGACCCGGAAATGGTGGACGTTTTCGTCCGCACCTACCGGCGGTGATTGTCTCCCCGGCGAGGCAGTGTTTTACCGCGAAGGCGCGACCCCCAATCCCCCAAAATGCGGGGGACAGGCGAGCGGGGGCAGGCGCACGCGAAGGACACATCCTGCTCGCGAAGAAGTCCTTCGCGTCCATGAAGAATCTTCGCGGACTTCGTTCCTTCGCGGTTCATTCCAGAGCGGGCTTTACAAGGCCGGATGATTTACCAGGGACAGCCCTGGCAGGTGGAAACGCCGGCTAATTTCCCCACACGTTTATACATCGTCACGTTGGTGAACGGCTCGCCCAGCAGCCCGTCGTGGATGGCCCACGAGCGCAGGCGGATGGTCTGCGCGGCCTCCGCCCGGCGGAAGGGCGTGGCCCCGTCCAGCCGGGCGCGCAGGTCTCCGCCCTGGCTGAACCCGGCCTGGATGCGTTCCATTAATTTTTTCCCCACCTGGTAGGCGAATCCGTATTTTTCGAAAATGGCTGCCACGTGATAATACAACGGCTCGACAAAATAAACGTCGTTGCCGAGGCTGGCGACAAATTGTTCGAACGCGATGATGGCAGGCGGCAGAATGCGCAGCCCGCGGCGGGTCTGACCGGGAGCCAGTCCTGCTTCCAGGGCCGCCTGTTCGGCGGACAGATTGCGCTGCGCCATGCCAAATTTGGTTGGCGAACCGTCGGGCATGATGTCCACGTCGAAGCGCGGCGAGTCGGGGTCGTTCACGATGTAGAGCAGGATGTGGATCTGCCCGCTGAGGGTGTCGGTCATGTGGCCGTAAAGGACCGGGTCCGCGAAACCGGCGCGGTGGTACAGGCGCAGTTCCACGTCGGTTTTACCGGAGACCGCCCGCAGGTCCAGCAGGGGGCGGCCCGCCTCGTCCACGAAGGAGGGCGGGATGCGCAGTCGTTCGGTCAGTTCGCGCGGGATGAGGCGCGCGTAGATTTCCCGTTTTTCGGGTTCGGGGAGCAGGTTGATGCCGCCGATGGTGGATGCGGGCATGTCATTCACCTTTGCGCGTTTCGCGCTGCAATTCGCGCTCGGCGTCGCGCCGGGCGATGGCTTCGCGTTTGTCGTGCAGTTTCTTGCCTTTGGCGATGGCGATCTCCAGTTTGGCGCGCCCGTCTTTCAGGTAGACGCGCGTCGGGACAATCGTCACGCCCTTCTGGCGGACGGCGTCCCAGAGTTCGCGGATCTGCTTGCGGTGGAGCAGCAGGCGGCGCGGCCGCGTCGGGTCGTGCCCGAACCGGCTGGCCTGCGCGTAGGGGGCGATGTGCGCTTCGACAAGAAAGGCGTCCCGCCCGTTTTCCACGCTGACAAATGCTTCCGCCAGGCTGATCTGCCCGGCGCGGATGGATTTGATCTCGCTGCCTTGCAGGGCCAGCCCGGCTTCGAAATGCTCCAGCAGGAAGTATTCGAACTTGGCTTTGCGGTTGGTCGCTACGACCTTGACGTGTTCAGGCATAAGTTATCCGGGAAGATTGTAACACGGGAAGCGCTTCGGGGGAAACTGCGCGAAATCGCCAATCGAAAATCGTCAATCGTAAATCGTAACTTCCTTCCCGCGCCCCCATTTCAGGATGGCCCAGCCTCCCAGCAGGCGCAGCGCGCCGAAGACGATCAAGGCCAGGCTGATGCCCATCCAATCCGAGAGTAGCGGTCCCGCCAGCGACCCGGCCAGGATGCTGGCGTTGGCGATGACGGTGTACCAGGCCAGGTAGGCCGGGCGGTCGTTCGCCGGGATGTTTTCCAGCAGGTAGTTGGCCTGCGCGCCGCCCACCATGGAAAAGACCAGCCCGCCGATGGTTTGCAGGAAGTAGTAGGCTGCCGGCCCGTTGGACAGGCCGAGGATGATCGGGTAGAGGCACATTGCCATCGAGCCGTAGGCGGTGATCTTGTGATGCCCCAGTTTGCGCGTCAGGCGCGCCAGTTGCGTCGAGCCGATCAAGTGCGCCAGGTAGAAGATGGCCGTCCCGATTCCGATCTGGGCATCGGTCAGTCCCAGGTTGCGGACGAAGTAGATGGGGAAGAGCGGCAGGGCCAGGTACTGCGCCAGCGTGAAGAAGAGCATGACCAGCAGGATGGCGCCGAACGGCGTCTTCCAGATGTCGGCGCGGATGGCGGCGCGCCAGCCGCGGCGGCGGGAAGGCTGGCGGGCGGGGGCAGGCTTGCGGTCCGGGGCGGGCGCGTCCGCCGCGGGCAGGGGGCGGACGAAGTACAGGTGCAGGCTGCTCATCAACGCGCCGAACGCGCCGATGGCGAACACGATCTGGTATCCAGCCGGGAAGGCCACCCGGTCCAGGATGTAGCCGGAGCCGAGCGAGGAGGCGATGAACGTGACCGAGAGCATCACGTTGCGGATGCCCGCCACCGGGGCGCGCCACTCCGGCGGCACGGCCGCGGCGAACAGGGTGTTGAAGCCCACCCCCAGCGCGGTGGCCGGGACGGCCATCAGCAGGGCAAACGAGATCATCGCCCAGATCTGTCCCTGCGCGCCGAACAGCCAGGGCAGGGGAATCCAGAGCAGGTAGAAAAAACGCTGGCCGATGGAGGTCCAGAAGACCGCCTTGCTGATCGGGCGGCCTTCCAGCCAGCGGCCGGCCGGGATGGCCATCAGCAGTCCCACCGCCGCGCCGGTGGCGCTGAGCAGGCCGAGCTGCATCCCGGCCGCGCCCAGGCGCGTGAGATAGACGCCGAGGAAACTGGCCGCGCTGCCGCTCAACACCCCGAACCAGGCGATGTCGAAGTAGAAATGCAGGAAGTTCGAGCGGTATTGTTCTGGCACGCCGGAGATGGCAAAAATTCTGCGAAACATGGCGGGGATTATAATCGCTCCATGTTCAACCTGCGCCGCTATTTCCTGCTCGACCCTTCGGTCACCTTCCTGAACCACGGCTCGTTTGGAGCCTGTCCGCGCCCGGTCTTTCAAGCCTACCAACGCTGGCAGTGTGAACTGGAACGCCAGCCGGTGGAGTTCCTCGGCCGCCGCTTCACGGACCTGATGTCTGCCGCGCGCGCCGCGCTGGGGAATTACCTCGGGACGGCCGCCGACAACCTGGTCTTCACCTCGAACGTGACCGTCTCGCTGAACATCGTCGCCCGCTCGCTGGACCTCGGGCCTGCTGACGAAGTCCTCAGCACCGACCACGAGTACGGCGCGCTCGACCGCACCTGGCGCTTCCTGGCGAAGGAGCGCGGGTTTCGTTACATCAATCAGCCGATTCCCACCCCTCTCCCGTCTTTGGGAGAGGGGACAGGGGTGAGGGCTTTTGTGGACGAATTGTGGAAAGGCGTTACGCCGCGCACCCGCGTCATTTTCCTCAGCCACATCACCAGCCCGACCGCGCTTCTGTTCCCGGTGGAGGCCGTTGTCCGCCGCGCCCGCGCCGAGGGGATCATCACCGTGATAGACGGCGCGCACGCGCCCGGCCAGGTCCCGCTGCGGCTGGACGAACTCGGCGCGGATTTTTACGGCGGCAACCTGCACAAGTGGCTGTGCGCGCCGAAGGGCGCGGGATTTTTGTACGCCCGGCCCGAAGTCCAGCGCCTGCTCAAGCCGCTGGTCGTCTCGTGGGGATACGAATCTGAAATGCCCGGCCCATCGCAGTTTGTGGACCATCACGAGTGGACCGGGACGCGCGACATCGCCGCCTTCCTGGCCGTGCCGGATGCGATCCGCTTCCAGGAGGAGCACGACTGGCCGAAGGTGCGGGCGGCCTGCCATGATTTGGTCGTTGAAGCGCAGGAACGGATTTGTGCGCTGACGCGCCGTCCCCCCATTTCTGGTTTTGGAAATGGGGGGACTACAGGGGGGCCGGGGCTGCAGATGGCCGCCGCGCCCCTGCCGGACTCGGTTGACCTGGCCGCGCTGAAAACGCGCCTCTACGATGAACACCGCATCGAGGTCCCGCTGATCGCCTGGAACGGGCGCAAACTCATCCGCGTCAGCGTGCAGGGCTACAACACGCGGCGGGATGTGGATGCGCTGGTGGAGGAGGCGCTCAAACAGTTGCTTTAATTTCTGGTCACGATGTTCCGCGTCGTGACCCTTGCTGCTGCACGGATTGAAATCCACGGCTGAGACTCGAAGTCCGCTAAAGCGGACTGGCCTTTTAGCCGCCCTCGGGCGGCTTCCAGAATATCAGCCGTGGGATTCGTCCCCGGTGCTTGGCGGACGCTGGAGTGTCGGAACGAGGAAATCTCTTGTCCCTTTCTGCCGCGCACTGCGTTTAACAACCGGATGTATTCAATCTGGTACAGCCCGGGCAGAAAGGAAATTGCATGGCAATGCCCATCGTTGCAACCGCGCAATGGAGAAAAATGAAAAATGATGATTCGATTTTGATCGCGGCCGCCCAGCGCGACCCGGCGGAGTTTGCCGCGCTCTACGACCGCTATGTCCAGCCGGTGTACCGCTACTTCTACAGCCGCCTGGCCAGTCCCGCCGACGCGGAAGACCTGACCGCGCAAACGTTCCTCGCCGCGCTCGAATCGCTGCCGCGCTACCATCACCGCGGCCACCTGTCGGCCTGGCTGTTTGCCATCGCTCGCAACAAGGCCATGGATCATTTCCGCCGGCGCAGGCCCCAGGTCCCGCTCTCGGAGGCGGACCGGTCGGACGAACCCGACCCGGTCACCCGCGTGGCGCGCGGGGATGAGATCAAACGCCTGCTGGACCTCGTGCGCGGCCTCGGCGAAAGCGACCGCGAACTCATCCGCCTGCGCTTCGCGGCCGGCCTGTCCTTTGCGGAAATGGCGGCCCTGCTGAAAAAGAAAGAAGACACGGTGAAAAAGTCCCTGTACCGGCTGTTGGCCCGGCTGCAAAGCCAGTTGGAGGAAAGCCATGCGTAACCCGATGCTCTCCCCGGAATTCGAAGAAAAAGTCCGCGCCGCGGCTTCCGCTCCCGCTCCGGATGCGGCCTTTGTGAACGGACTACGCTCGAAACTGGCTGCAAAAGCAATGGAGAAAAAATCCCAGCCAGAGCGGTTCTTCCCGCGCCCGGCCTGGCAGTGGGCGCTGACGGTGCTGGCTGTTTTGCTGATCGCGTTCCTGGCCATTGGTCCGCAGCGCGTGGTAGCGGCCATGCAAAGGCTGTTCGGCTACATCCCCGGCGTGGGCATTGTCAGCCAGGAAGCGCCGCTGCGGATACTGGCCGAGCCGGTCAGCGTGACACGCGAGGGCGTAACTGTCACCGTCAAAGCGGCGGTGCTCAGCGCGGATAGAACCGTAATCCTCGTGAGCGTCGAGGGCGTGCCGAGTGAGGCTTATCCCTCCGACGAATCGATTGGTTGTATTGGCAACGCAAACCTGCGCCTTGCAGATGGAACGATTTTGGAAGGCGGTTATATTGGAGCAGGCGGCTGGACGCATTTCGAAAACTCCCTCGAATATGGGCCAATCCCCGCAAACGTAAACGAGGCCGTACTGACATTCGATTGCATTGGCTTCACCCTGCCGGGCGCGCTCCCCGAAAATTGGGAAATCCCATTGCGCTTTGCGCCCGCGCCGCCCGATATGACGGTTGCGCCTGTCATCGAACTCTCCACTCCCGCCGCGACGAATCCCCCCGCCGCAGATGTGACGAGTACGCCTGTTCTGTCCAATACGATGACGCTCAACGGCATTACTTTGACCCTCGAAAAATTTGTCGAGGTGGAAGGCGGCTATCAACTGTATGGCAGTCTGGATTTGAGCGGGGCGACCTTTCCGGCGCAAAGTATTTTCAGTTATTTCGACACGATGGCTGTGATCAAGATGACCGACGCCAACGGGAATCGAATCCCATTCGAGGAAACGCGCTTCGAGTCGCAGGATAACACCGTCTACGATCCCAACAAAGTTTCGTGGATCTATCGCACGAACCAGAAAGCCTTCGCCGCACCGCTCACGCTTACCCTTGCGTGGGTCGAGATGCAAATCTTGCCGCAAATCCCGTTCGAACTCGACCTGGGCCCCAACCCGCAAATCGGCCAGACCTGGGAGATCAACCGCGATTTGACTTTCGAGGGACATACCGTCCGCTTGTTATCGGCTCAACTGGTGGAGAGCGACGACCCTCAATGGGCTTCTTCCCTCAAGTTTACATACGAGGACAAAGCAGGCGGCATTTTTATCAACGTGATGGATGATGTTCCACAGACGCCTTTGATAGAAGTTATGAGCGGTGGCGGTGGCGGGGGTGGACCTCTTACTGGAATAAAGTTTGCCTGGATGAATTATGGGGAGATTCCCAGTGGCCTGCGCCGCTTCACCATCCGCGCAAGTGTGCCGTATCGTATCAACGGACCCTGGCAGGTCGTGTGGAATCCGCCGTCCACAACGGAACCCATTCCAACGTCCGCGCCCGAGGCGTGTCTCACGTCCGAAAAATGGGAGCAGGTCAAGGGTCAGAATGAAGCGCTTCCCGCCGGTTTGGGCGGAAAAATCCTGTTCACCACGGACGCCATGCCGCCGGATATCAATGTCTTCATCGCCAATTTGGATGGCAGCGACCCACGTGGGCTGGTCAGCGGTTACTACTCGTCGCTTTCTCCGGACGGAACGCATGTCGCTTTTATGTCGCAGGATGGCGGCCTGAACATACTCGACTTGAACAGCGGACAAACTATTTTGCTCGAAAACGGCGCGAACCCTGTTTGGTCGCCCGATGGTTTGCGTCTGTTGTTCTACAGCCCACCGGATGGATTGTATTTGGCGAACGCCGATGGCACGGGCTTGCAAAAAATCGAAACGGGTTCACCGCGCGTCAACCCGATTGGCTGGCTGCCGGATAATCAGACCATCGTCTATGGCGCGCAAGTCGGCGACATCTACAACCTGTACGAACACGTTTTCAAAACCTACAACCTGCAAACGGGCGAAACGCAAGCGCTCTTTCCCATCACCATCAAGACGCCAAGCGGCGCTATCTCGCCGGATGGGCAATGGATTGCTTTCAACGCCAGGCTGTTCGGAGCCAATCTGGATGGCGCGGTCTTCATCTCGCGGCTGGACGGCTCGGAGCGCAAACTGGTTGCCATGCTGTATGAGACGCTTGCATTTCATCCAATCTGGAGCCCAGATGGGCAATGGTTGATCGTTAACGTCGTAGAGCCGTATAAACCGACCCGCCCGGTTTTGGTCAATCCGTTCACCTGCCAGGTTGTCCCGCTGCCGGATTACGGAGGCGAAGTGCGCTCGTGGGGACGGTGAAAATCAGACTTCCGAAGTCTTCGATGCTTCGGAAGTCTGTTCTGTCTGGAATTATTTTTGCTTCTTTGCTTTCTTGGTTTCTTCCAGCCGGAGCGCCTGTTCGATGGCGAACCCCAGCGCCCTGCGGCAGCGCGCCGACGCCGGTCAGTAGGGTTTTCTGCCAGCCGGGGAGTTGGTAGTTTTCGGTGTATTCGCCGCGCAAACCGGCGGCCACGGCGCGCGTCACGATGGGGGAGGAAGATTCCTGGGATTCGATGGCGGTCATTTTGAACCTCGTGCCGGAGAAATTGGACGTATAATCATTAGACATTTTACATCTTGCATCCATTTTCCAAAAGGAGAAGAATATGCTTTGGATCACCCGCTCTCATGTTCACGTGGACCGCGTTGCCTGTCCCTGGCTTATCACCCGCTTCATTGACAACCAGGCCGAGTTCCTGTTCGTCCCGGCCGGGGAGATCGAGAAGGTCGTCAAAGAGACCGGCGCCATCCCGTTCGACGCGCCGGGCGTGGAACTCGGCCACAAGGATGGCCGCTGCTCGTTCGAGTCCATCATTGCCAAATATGGCTTGAAAGAACCCGGCTTGCTGCGGCTGGCGAAGATTGTCCACGCCGCGGACGTTTCCGAGGATATTGATAAAGATCCCATCGCCCGCGGCCTGGAGGCCATCGCCTCCGGTTACAGCCTGCGCTTCCCGGAAGACGAGGAGAACCTGGCGGCTCAATTCGAGGTTTACGACGCGCTGTATGCCTGGTGCCGCCTCGAAGTGGCGAAAAAGTAAGGGCGGGACATGTCTCGCCCCCACCGTGATATTACCCTGCTCTTTGCCACGCGCATCATCCGACTGTTCTGCTATGGATTCCTTTCGGTGGTGCTGGCGCTATACCTGTTGGCGGCCGGGTTGACCGGGGGGCAGATCGGCCTGCTGCTCACGCTGACGCTGGCCGGCGACGCGGTTATCTCGCTCTGGCTGACAACCTCCGCCGACCGGTTTGGCCGCAAGCGGACGCTCATCGCCGGCGCGCTGTTGATGATCGGGGCGGGCGTGGTGTTCATTTTCACGCGCAATCCCATCGCGCTGGCCATCGCCGCCATCATCGGCGTCATCAGTCCGAGCGGGAACGAGATCGGGCCGTTCCTGTCGGTGGAGCAGGCCGCGCTGACGCAGTTGCTGCCCGGCGAAAAGCGCACCCAGACCTTTGCCTGGTATGCCCTGGCCGGTTCCCTCGCTACAGCGACCGGCGCCCTGGCGGGCGGCTGGCTGGCCGTGGGTTTGCAGACCAACGGCTTCTCGGTTTTGGATTCCTACCGGGTCGTGCTGGCGGGATATGCCCTCGGCGGGCTGGCCCTGGCCGGGATGTTCCTCTCGTTGACGGGGGCGGTGGAGGTGGCTCCCGCGGACAGGGTGGAGACGAAACTCTTTTTGGGGCTGCACCGTTCCCGGTCCGTGGTGATGCGGTTGAGCGCGTTGTTTGCCATGGATGCCTTCGCCGGGGCGCTGCTCGTCCAGTCCATGATGGCGTACTGGTTCCACGTCAAATACGGCGTGGATAGCGGCGTGCTGGGGAGCATCTTCTTCGGCGCGAACATCCTGGCGGGCGTCTCGGCGCTGCTGGCGGCGCGGATCGCCAGGCGATTTGGACTCATCAACACGATGGTCTTCACGCACATCCCGTCGAACATTTTGCTGATCCTGGTGCCGCTGATGCCGAACCTGCCGCTGGCGATCGGCGTGCTGCTGGCGCGTTTCAGCATCTCACAAATGGACGTGCCGACGCGCCAGTCGTACACCATGGCGGTGGTCGCTCCGGATGAGCGCTCGGCGGCCTCCGGCGTGACGACCATCGCTCGCTCGGTCGGCGCGGCGTTCTCGCCTTCGTTGAGCGGCCTGCTGATGGCTGTGCCGGCCCTGTTCAGCGCGCCATTCTTTCTTTCGGGCGGCTTGAAGATCGTGTATGATTTGCTGTTGTTCAATTCCTTTCGCAGGCTGAAACCGCCTGAAGAAAAACTGTAGGAGACCCATGGACATTTCTCTTGCGCTTGGAGGCGGCGGCTCGCGCGGCAACGCCCACATCGGCGTCATCCGCCGCCTCGAACGGGAAGGATACCGCGTGCGCGCCGTGGCCGGGACGAGCGCGGGCGGCATCGTGGCGGCCGCCTACGCCGCCGGGTACACGCCCGACGAGATGGAAGCCATCTTCGCCAAAGTGGACCAGTCCAAACTGTTCGGGCGCGGCTCGCACGAAGGCCCCGCCCTGCTCGGCCTTTCCGGCGCGGCCAAAGCGCTGGAGGAATTCCTCGGCCACCGCACCTTCGCCGACCTGAAGATCCCCTGCGCCATGATGGCGGTGGACGTGAACGCCGGCTGCGAAGTGGTGATCCACGCCGGCCGCCTGGTGGATGCCGTGCTGGCAACGATTGCCATCCCGGCCATCTTCCCGCCCCAGCCGCGCGGCGATGCCCTATTGGTGGACGGCGGCGTGCTGGACCCTGTGCCGGTGCGCGCCGCCCGGGCGCTCGCGCCGACCCTGCCGGTGGTGGCGGTGGTGCTGAGTCCGCTCGTCAAGCCGACCGGGAACCTGCTCCACGCCCACCTGCCGGTCAAACTCCCCGCGCCCATCGTGAGCCGTCTCACCCGCACGCGGCTGGCGCAGGCCTTCAATATTTTCCTGCAATCCACCGAGGCCTCCAGCCGGATGCTGACCGAACTGCGCCTGGAGGTGGACAACCCGGAGGTGGTCATCCGCCCGGACGTGGGCGGCATCGGCATGCTCGACAAGGTGGATGTGCATGAAGTCGTCCGCCTGGGAGAGGAAGCCGCCGAGTCGGCCCTGTCGGACCTCCGGCGCGCCGTTGCCTGGCCGCGCCGCGTTCGGCGCCGGATGTTCCCGCGGAAATAAATATTGCGCATACGAATGAACAGAAAATGCGGATAACGTCGACATTATGACCAAGAAGCCAGTAATCACCCCAAAGGGACTCGTCCCTAATTTGTGTCGTTGGGTTGGTACGATATGGGTTTGGTTCTCAATGCTGGCCGGTCTTGTCAGTCTCTATCGGGTATGGGAATGGGGGAGCCAGCGATATATCATTCCTCAGATATTCATACGGGCGCTTCCCATGGTTTTGGAGATCGGTGCGGTCATCCTGACCATTTCCTTGCCTGGCTTGATTCTGGCAGGTTTGTTCCCCTCGATTCGCATTGGCGATGAGGGTATAGGGTATCGGTATTTGTTCATGCAAGGGCTTGTTCGGTGGCAGGAGATTGAAACTGTTGCAAAGATTAAATGGCCTACTGAGTGTTTAGCACTTGTTATTGCTCGCCCGTTCGCGATTCTCAGAAGGTTATGGCTTCCGTCACTGCATGGTCAGTTGATGGGCATTGGGAAGCCCGTTGTGCTTTTAACAATGGGGTGGGAACACCGAGATGAGTTACTTGGCAAGATACAGGAGCAACAAAAGGTTTCTTCCGTTCCGGTGACCAGCAGTCCGGCCAACGAGTGAGTGTAAATGCAGTCCTCTGAACTTCAGAATCGTGTTCCGCCGGAATCGACTTCCTTTGTGGTGAATTATGATCCGTGACCTGCGCAAATATTCCCGCCAGACGGGCATCCGCCTCGCCGCCGGGGCGCTGCTCCTGCTGTTCATCCTTGGCGACGGGCTGATTTACCTGATCTATGGGGCCGGCCCCGCGCTGATGGGACTTGTCTGCCTGCTCGGCGGGATGGTCCCGGTGGTGTTGGTCCTGCTCGTCCTCGTCCTGCTGGATTGGATCACCAAACGTGCCAACCCGGACTGACCCGCATCCCGTGACGTTCAACGGCTGGACCTTCCGCCTGCGTCCCGCTTCCTCCGGGACCGCGCGCCTGTTCCTGCTCCTGCACGGCTGGAAAGGCGACGAGACCTCGATGCGGATTTTTGCCCGCAGCCTGCCGGATGCCTATGCCGTCCTCGCGCCGCGCGGCCTGCATGTCGAGCCGACCGGCGGCTACACCTGGCGCAGGATCATCCCCGGCTCTTCCTGGAGATTGCCATCCCTCGACGACCTGCGTCCCTCCGCCGACGCGCTGGTCCGGTTCGTTGACGAGTGGTCGGCCCCGGCAGGCGTAGACGCGGCGCAGTTCGACGCGGCCGGTTTCAGCCAGGGCGCGGCGCTGGCGTACGCGCTGGCCCTGCTCCACCCGGGGCGTGTGCGGATGTTCGCGGCGCTGTCGGGGTTTTTGCCGGCCGGGTCCGAGGTCCCGCTCGCCGCGCACGCGCTGGATGGGAAGTGCGTCTTTGTGGCGCACGGGCGGCAGGACGACATCGTCCCGGTCGAGTGGGCGCGGCAGACCGTTGTCTCGCTGGAAGCATCCGGCGCGCAGGTCGCGTACTGCGAATCGGACGGCGGTCACCGGGTCGGGAAAGAGCGCCTAAAGGGGATGGAAGCGTTTTTTGGCCGGGTGTTATAATCCGGGACAGTTTGATAGTGTCGTTGCGAGGAGCGGTTTTTCCCGAAGGACACCGGGACGGTGTGCGACGAAGCAATCCCCTCGCAGGCTGGGAGACTGCTTCGCTTCGCTCGCAGCGACACATCTTGGAGAAAAGGAGAAGAAGATGAAAACAAAAGTGTTCCACCTGGTACTCGTGTTTGTTCTCGCCGCGAGCATGGCGGGATGCAGCCTGGGCGGCGACCAGACTCTCACGCCGCTCCCGCCCGTCAGCAGCAATGAACTGGACATCGTCAGCGCCTTTGCCTTCACCGACCAGTGGGGCTGGTACAACGTGGCAGGCGAGATCCAGAACAACACCGGCGCGGCGCTGACCTCCATCGAACTGACCATCGAGATCCGCGACGCTTCCGGCAATTCCCTGCTCAAGGACGACAACGGCGGCGCGGTCGAGAGCCTGAAGTTCAGCCCGCTGCTCTACACCCTCGCGCCGGGCCAGTACGCGCCGTTCTCGTATTCGTTCGATACGTCTGTTGGCATCCCGGCCTCCTATAACGTGACTGTCACCGGTCACACCACCGGGCAGGCGGACCGCGCCGACATCATCGTCGAGAACGCCGAAATGGTAGACGATGGCGGCGGCATGTTCTACTTGAGCGGCGTGCTGGTCAACCAGGGCAGCGGGTGGGCGCACATCAATTCCCTGGCGGGCGCCGGGTTGGATTCCAACAGCCAGGTGCTGACCGCCGACTGGACCGCCACCTACACCACCGAACTGGCCCCCGCCGGCGACGCCTCCGGCCGCGACCGTACACCGTTCAGCGTCGGTTTCCCGGTGCCGGTCGGCGCGGAAGTGACCGGGTGGGCCGTCTATACGGATGCGGACGTTGTGGACGCGCCGACCGACTACGCGCTCGCTGTCAACATCACGAACCGCTACTTCGACGGCTGGAACAGTTACCACGTGGTCGGCACGGTGACGAACAACAGCCCCGAGCGGCTGCACACCCTGCTCGTGGGCGGGCTGTACGCCGGGGACGGTACCACGCTGGATGCCACCTGGTCGTTCATCCCCGTCTTCATCGAGCCGGGCGCGACCATCCCGTTCGACATGTCCTCGTTCGGCAGCGTGAACTGGAGCACCAAGCAGGCCTCCCGCGTCGACCGCGCCACGGTCCAGGTTGACCCGTGGTCCACTTATCCCTCCTCCTGGGAAGTGGTCGCGCTGGCCGCCTCCAATGAGCAGGTCGTCAAGAACGGCGCCGACTGGACCTTCATCGGCAGCGTCACGAACAATTCCGGCCAGGCCCTCTCCGGCGAGACGGTCATCGTGGCGGTCCACGACGCGCAGGGCAACCTGGTCGCCAGTTCGTACTCCTACGTCACCCCGGACGGCGACGCGATTGCCAACGGCCAGACGAGCGCCTACGAAGTGAGCGTCTATCTCGACCCGGCCGCCGATACCGCCGGCTACACCACCCAGACCATCGTGCAGGGCGACGTGAAATAGCCCATTCGGGAAACGTGATCCATGCCAATGCAGGGCGGGATGCCATCCCGCCCTGTTTTTAACGGGACTCTCATGCCCTGGTTGACGGTTGACCTGTTTACGGGTATCCTTGCGCAATGCCCAAACCCGCCATCTCCCGCCGCGATTTCCTGAAACTGGCCGGCCTCGGCGCCGGGACCCTGGCCCTGCGTCCGTTTACGCGCGGCCTGTTCCTCCCCGACTTCCCCGCCGCCGAGCGACTGGGGCGCAACTGCACGGGCGGGATGATTGCCGTCAAGTCCCGCCCCGACGCGTACAGCACGACGGTCAAGGATGTGTACGAGGACACCGTCTTCCCCTGGCTGCGTGAGGTGGCCGCCGAAAACTTCGACTACAACCGCATCAACCAGCGCTGGGTGGAAACGCCGGAGGGATACGTCTACGCTTCGTACCTCCAACCCTGCCGCAGCCTGCCCAACACGCCGCTGGCCGCCCTCCCCGACGGCAAGCCCGGCTTCTGGGCCGAAGTCACCATGCCGTACGTGGATTTTACGATGGACAACCCGCCGGCGCGTTCGCCCGGCCTCAGTTACCTGATCCGGGAAGGCCTGCCCACCCGCCTGTACTACAGCCAGGTCATGTGGATTGACCAGGTTTCCACCAACAGTTCGGGCGCGGTGATCTACCGCGTCAACGAGAACGAGGGACACGGCTACGGCTACGGCGACATGTACTGGGCCGAGGGCGCGGCCTTCCGCCCGCTGACCGAGGACGAGATCGCCCCCATCCATCCGGATGTGGACCCGAACACGAAGAAGGTGGTCGTCAACCGAACCTACCAGACCCTGTCCTGCTTCGAGGGCGACAAGGAAGTTTATTTCTGCCGCGTCTCCACCGGCGTCAAAGACGAGTACACGCCGGTCGGTGAGTACATCACCGGGCGCAAAGCCGTCTCCATCCACATGGCCGGCGGGACGGTGGATGAAGGGTTCGATACCCCCGGCGTCAGCTGGACGACGCTCTTCTCCGGGGCGGGCCTGGCGATTCATGCCGCATTTTGGCACAACCAGTTCGGCGAAAAACGCTCGCACGGCTGCGTCAACTGCAAGCCCGAAGACGCCAAATGGATCTTCCGCTGGACGACTCCCTCCGTCACGCTGGATGTGAGCGACGTGGAAGCCCAATACCCGAACGGCGGGACGCACGTCATCGTCAAAGAGCGGCTATACTAGCCCACTGAACTATCCATGAGAAAATTTGCCCTTTTATCGGTACTCCTGCTTGGATTGGCGCTGGCGCTCGCCTCCTGCGCCTCGCCGGCCGTCGCCTCCCCGGACCCGGAACCGGCCGCGGCGCTGCCAACCTCCGCGCCCGCCGGGGCGGACCCGTCCGAAACTTCGGGTTCGCTCGTCGGGTTGGCGTTGATCGCTGGGCTGGCCTCCTTCCTCTCGCCGTGCGTCCTTTCGCTGGTCCCGGCCTACGTCGGCTACCTGGGCGGACGGGCGGCGGGCGGCGAGAGCGCGTCCGCGAACCGCTGGGTCACGTTCACGCACGGGCTGGCGTTCGTACTCGGTTTCAGCGCGGTGTTCATCCTGTTCAACGTGATCGCCTCCGCGCTGGGCAGCCTGCTCTCGGACATCCGTTTCATCCTGGAGAAGATCGGCGGCCTGGTCGTCATCATCTTCGGCCTGCACATGATCGGCGTCTTCCGCATCCCGTTCCTGGAATACGACATCCGCGTCCACAACCCGGTGGATCGGCGCTGGGGCTACTTCTCGTCGTTCCTGATGGGCATCTTCTTCTCGGCCGGCTGGTCGCCGTGCGTAGGCCCGGTGTTGAGCGCCATCGTCGCGCTCTCACTGCGCGGCGGATCGGTCGTGCAGGGCGCGCTGCTGGGAGTGGTCTACTCGGCCGGCATGGCCATCCCGTTCCTGCTGGCGGCGCTCGGCATCGGCTGGGTGACGGTCATCCTGCGCCGCTACAACAAGGTCATGCGCGTCACCGAGATCGTCATGGGCGCGCTGCTGGTGATCGTCGGCCTCCTGCTGGTGATGGGATGGCTCAACCTGATCGCCAGTTTCTTTCCAACCGTGAACTTGGGTTTTTAGATTGACTTGCCAGCAGGATAAACAATGCTCACAGTGACTCTTTACACCCGCAAGGACTGCCACCTCTGTGAGCAGGCAAAAGCGGACCTGGAAGCCCTGCAAGCCGTCATTCCCCACAAACTGGCGGAAGTGGATATCGAGTCGGAGGCTGACCTGGTTGCATCGTACGCCCTCGAGATCCCCGTGGCTGAGATTGGCCCGTACCGGCTCAAGGCTCCGTTCACGCGGCAGGAGTTGCAGGTCACGCTGCGCGCCGCCGCCGACCGCAAGTCCCACCTCGAAAAACTGGACGACAAGCCTTACCAGGCCGCGGCGGCCCGGGGGCAGAAGGTCACCGGAGGCGACCGCTTTTCCTACTGGATGGCCCGCCACTACATGCTGGTGTTCAACCTGTTCCTGCTGCTATACGTGGGCGTGCCGTTCCTCGCCCCGGTCTTCAAGCACATCGGCTGGAACGGACCGGCGGCGGTGATCTACAAAGTCTACAGCCCGCTCTGCCACCAGTGGGCTTTCCGTTCGTGGTTCCTCTTCGGCGAGCAGGCCTACTATCCGCGCGCGGAAGCGAACATTCCCGGAGTGACCACCTTCGAGGCCGCCACCGGCATCTCCGACCAGACCGACCCGGCGCGGCTGCAGGCGCGCGCCTTCGAGGGCAATCCCGAACTGGGTTTCAAGGTCGCCCTGTGCGAGCGCGACGTGGCCATCTGGGGTTCGATGCTGTTGTTCGGCCTCCTCTTCGCCGTTTCCGGCCGCCGCCTTCCCAAACTCCACTGGCTGGCCTGGCTCATCATCGGACTGGTCCCCGCCGGGCTGGACGGCTTCTCGCAGTTGTTCAGTCAGTTGCCGCCGCCCTACGACTTCCTCCACGCCATCCTGCCCTATCGCGAAAGCACGCCGTTCCTGCGCTCCCTGACCGGGTTCCTGTTCGGCTTTTCCACGGCCTGGTTCATGTTCCCGCTCATCGAAGAAACGATGGCCGACACGCGCCGGGCGCTGGCGAAGAAGTTCGCCGTCAACAAATAGCCCATGCCTTTCCTCCCGCGCGGCGGACTCCGCCTCTACCAGTTCGACTCTTTCGGCCCGGACCTGCTCCAGGCCGTTTTCACCCGTCAGGGCGGAACCAGCCCGGACCCGTGGGACTCGCTCAACCTGGGCAGCACCGTCGGCGACAACCTCGACCGGGTGCGCGAAAACCGGATGCGCGCCTTCGCCGCCGTGGATCGCGATCCCGCCAGCCTGTTCGACGTCTGGCAGGTGCACGGCGTGGATGTCGCCATTGCCGAAGCCCCGCACCCGCCCGACTCCCCGCACCAGCAGGCCGACATCATCCTGACCGACCGGCCGGGCCTCACCCTGCTCATGCGCTTCGCCGACTGCGTCCCGATCCTGCTCCACGACCCGGTCCGCAAAGTGGCCGGCATCGCCCACGCCGGCTGGCTTGGCACGGTGCGCGGCACGGCGCGCGCCGCGGTGGAGTCCATGCACGCCCGCTTCGGTTCGGACCCGGCGGACGTGCTCGCCGCCATCGGCCCCTCCATCGGGCCGGACCATTACGCAGTGGGCGCGGACGTGGTCACGCAGGTGCGGCAGGCCTTCGGGCAGGATGCCGCCGGTCTGCTGACATCCCGCGATGGGCAGGCGTACTTCGACCTGTGGACGGCCAACCGTCTGCTGCTCGAACGGGCGGGCGTTCGGCAGGTCGAAACCTCCGGCCTTTGCACGGCCTGCGCTCTCGACGACTGGTATTCCCACCGCGCCGAAAAAGGCCGCACCGGCCGGTTTGGTGCTATGATTGGGTTGAAGTAGGACAAATCTACAGATTTGTCCTACAACTTATGAACGAACCCCTCCTCTCCTCGATCCGCGAACGCTATCAATGGGCGCTCGGCCAGATTGCCGGGGCCGCCTCCCGGTCCGGCCGCGGCCCGGATGCGGTGCGCCTGGTGGTGGTGACCAAGTCCCAGCCGCTGGTGGTCGTCCGGGCAGCAATCGAGGCCGGGGCGTCCATTCTTGGGGAAAACTATGCCGAGGAAGCCGCGGGAAAAATTTCTGCCCTGCAAAATTCCGCGGTAGAATGGCACATGATCGGCCACGTCCAGGGGCGCAAGGCCGGGCTGGTGGCGGCGAACTTTTCCATGCTGCACTCGCTCGACAGCCTGAAACTGGCTGCCCGGCTGGAGCGGTTCTGCGCCGAAGCGAACCGGACGCTGCCCGTCCTGCTGGAGGTGAACGTCAGCGGGGAGGGGAGCAAGTTCGGCTTCGTGGCCTGGGACGAGCGCGGCTGGCCGGACCTCGCGCCGGCCCTCGCTCCGCTGACGGAATTCCCACACCTGCGCGTGCGCGGGCTGATGACCATGCCGCCTTATTTTGACGACCCCGAGCAGACGCGCCCGTATTTCCAACGCTTGCGCCGCCTGCGGGAATTCCTCGCCGCCCGCCTCCCGCACGCGGACTGGAGCGAACTCTCGATGGGCACGAGCGCCGATTTCATCGCCGCAGTCGAGGAAGGCGCAACATTCGTGCGGGTGGGGCAGGCCATCCTGGGGCCGCGGCCCGGATAGAGAGGTGTCATGAGTATCGTTGCTTACTGGCTGGCGCGCATCGTCGGCATCATTGCCGACCTGATCATCCTGCTGGTCATTGTCGCTTCGCTGCTGACCTATTTCCTCAGCCCGTACCATCCGCTGCGCCGGACTCTCGACCGGATCGTCAACCCGATGCTGGCGCCCATCCGGCGGATAGTACCTCCGGTGGGTATGTTCGACCTCAGCCCGCTGGTATTAATTATTCTGGTGGAAGTGGTATCATACGCTTTGCGCAGTCTTCTTTATCTTCTGTGAGAGGTGATGACATGACGCCCAGAAAATTCCGGTTGCATGATGGCAGGAAAGGCGCGGCCCTGGCGGTGCGGGTTACGCCGCGCGCCAGCAAGAACGAGATCGTGGAGGTGCTGAGCGACGGGACGGTGAAGGTGCACGTCACCGCGCCGCCGGCGAACGGTCAGGCCAACGAGGCGCTGCTCAAATTCCTCGGGCAGGTGCTGGGGGTGGCACCCTCCCGGCTCGAGGTGGTGGCCGGCGCAACCGGAAGGGATAAACTGATCTCGGTCATGGATATGGACGCGGTCACGGTCCATAAAAAGATTGTGGAACATCTGGGTTAAAGCAAACTTCCGCGGGCAGGCGCTCGCGGAAGTTTTTTGGGTCCGGTGGGGGAAAACCTTTTTGGACACGGATTTCGCGGACTACACGGAGGGAAACGGATTGTTCTTTGGGCTTTCCGTGAAAATCTGCAAATCCGTGCAGTCCGTGTACCGCTTCCCCTTTACGGGATCGTCCCGTACAGCGACCGGTAGATGACAAAAATCTCGTAGATGCCGCGGATGTAGGCGCGCGTCTCCTCGTAGCGGACGATCTCCACGAACAGGTCGGGGTCGTTCCCGGCCAGCCCGTCCCAGATGATGGCGCTGCCGATGCCGGCGTTGTAGGATGCCAGGGAGGCATACAGATCGCCGCCGAAGTAGACGCGTCCGGTCATCAGGTGGTGCGCGCCGAGCCTCACGCTGACCTGCGGCCGGTACAGGTCGTCGGCGGAGTATTCGGGCGGCCAGCCGTAATTCTCGACGATGGACTGCCCCGTATCGGGCATGATCTGCATCAGGCCGCGCGCTCCGGCCTCCGAGCGCACGAAGCCCTCGAACAGGCTCTCCTGCCGCATGACCGAAAAAATGAACAGGGGATCGAGATTGTTTTCCCCGGCGGCAGGGATGACCAGTTCCTGGTAGTACGGCCCGTACCGAACGTGACTGAAGTAGGCCGGCGCGGCCAGGGCCTTGGCGTTGGTGTCCATGCCGGCCAGGGTGAGCACCTGGCGGGCGGCGTTGATCGCCACCCGGTACATGCCCAGGTCGAGCAGGTAGTTCGCCAGCCGGTAACTGTCGGCCGGGTCCTGGTTGACGGCCTGGCGCAGGTCCTCGAACTCCCGGCGCGCCTCGTCGTACAGGCCGAGCCGCCAGAATTCTGTGCCGCGCACCAGGCGCGGGTCCGCGCCGATGGCGCCGATGTGACTCAGGTCGGTATCGGCGGGCAGGTTGAAGGTCAGGCGGATCCAGGCTTCGGCGGCTTCCTGTTCGGCGATCAGGTCGAAGTCCAGGTCGTAGGCGGGCGGCGGGTCGAAAACCGGACGTCCGAGCAGGATGTCGCGGGCGCGCTCGCTGTAATAGCCGGTCGGATCGAGGGCCGCGGCCTGCTGGAAGGCCGTCTGCGCCGCGTGGGCGTCATCCAGCCGGCCGAGGCGGTAACGGGCGATGCCCGCCCAGAACACCGCCTGCGGGGCGAAGGAACTGTTGGGGTATTCGTTGCCGATGCGCTCCCAGGTGGCGGCGGCCTCGGCCAGTTTCCCGCCGCGTTCCTGGACGCGGCCGGCCACCAGCAGTTCGTAGGGCGCGCTGGAACTTCCCGGCACGGCGCGCACGAAATCAAGCAGGGTCTGCGCGGCGGCGTCGTACTGGTCCAGGTAGGCCCACTGGGTGTAGGATTTGTCTTCCCATGCGTCGAGCCACAGGGCGTTGTCGGAATAGCCCTCGATGAACACGGTCCATTCTGCCACGGCCTGTGCGGATTCCCCCTGGGCGCGCAGGACCAGCGCTCTGTAATAATGCACGGAGCCGTCGTTCTGCGGGTTGGAGTCCAGGTAGCGGTCGAAGGCCTCGAGGGCAAATCCATACTGTCCAACGTAATAATCCACCAGCCCGCGCTGGAAGTCGTCCACCGGAACGCCGGCCTCCACCAGGATGACGAGGGCGGTGTAGGAGTCGTAGGCCTGGGGGTAGTTTTCGACGGTGTGGAGGAAGTGTTCGTATGCCAGGTCGTTCTCGCCCAGCGTGAGATGCAGTTGCCCGGCCAGCAGGTCCATCTGCGCTCTGAGGCTGTAGTCCCCGCTGCGGGAGGCGATGTCGTCGAACATGGCCTGGGCGGTGACCGCATCCCCGGAGGCGGCGAAGGCGCGCGCCAGTTTGACTTGCAGGGGAAATGCCTCGCCCAGGTGCGGGGCGGCCAGCGCGGCCTGGTAGGCCGAAATGGCGGCGGAGGGATTCCCGTCCGCCGACAGGGTGTCGCCGAGCCGTTCCTGGACGTACGCATCAATCACCCCCGGCCTGATGGACAGGTAGAGCGAATAATAGGTGGCGGCTTCCTGGGTGCGGTCCAATTCCATCAGCGTCTCGGCCATCAGGAAGTAGGCATAGGGGGCTTTCTGGGTATCGCCGTAGTAATAGATCAGTTCGCGCAGCGCCAGGAGTGTCTGGGCGTAGTTGCCGCTTTCGTATTCGACGCGTCCCAGGCCCCACAGGGCGGCGGCGCGCGTTTCGGGCGCGCCTGAGGCGTTGTAGGCGGCGCGGTATTCGTTACGCGCCCGCATGTAGTCGCCGTCCATCAGGGCCTGGTCGCCGGAAGCGATGCTGACGAACGGGGTGGAGGTGGAGGCGGGGGAGGCGGTGGGCGGGACCGGGCTGGAGGCGGCGTCTGTGCTCGTGGGCGGCGGCAGGCTTACGGTCCCGGTGGGGATGGCGGTCGGCGCGGGGAGGTTGCAGGCGGTCAGCGCGAGCGCCAGTAAGAGTCCGGTCAGGATGCGGAGTCTATTCATAACGATGCTTATAATTGAGAAAAAGGGGGGTGTCAATGCTTGCCAATCCATCCCTGCCGTGATAAACTTCGCCCGCTTTCACCGACGCTCTCGAACGAGGGCGTCGTTGCCTGCCTGACCATGCGCACCGTTTTCTGGGAAGATAACGCTCTCAAGATGATAGACCAGCGCCGCCTGCCCGGTTCGCTGGAGATTGCTGTTTGCCGGACGCACGTTGAGACGGCGGAAGCCATCCGCAGCATGACCGTGCGCGGCGCGCCCGCCATCGGCGTGACGGCTGCCTTCGGCCTCGCGCTGGCCGCGAACGGATCCCGCGCCCGCTCCGCCGCGGCGCTCCTTGCGGACCTCGAAACTGCCGCGCAAATCCTGAAAGTCTCCCGCCCGACGGCGGTTAATTTGGCGTGGGCGGTTGATCGGGTGATGAAAGTGATAAGCAAGAAGGCAGAAGGAAGAAGTGTTGACGAGTTGCGCTCCTTCGTTTTGGATGAAGCCCAGCGCATCGCGGACGAAGATGTGGCCGTCAACAAGCGCATGGGCGAACACGGCGCGGCGCTGATTGACGACGGCGACACGGTCATCCATCACTGCAACACCGGCGCGCTGGCCGTGGTGGACTGGGGCACGGCGCTGGGCGTCGTCCGCACGGCGCACGGGCAGGGCAAGCGTGTGCATGTTTTGGTGGACGAGACCCGTCCACGCTTGCAGGGGTCGCGGCTGACGGCCTGGGAACTCCAGCAGTACGGCATCCCGTATGAGATCATCAGCGACAACATGGCCGGGCATTTCCTGCGCACGGGCGCGGCGCAGAAAGTGTTGTTCGGTGCGGACCGCATCGCCGCCAACGGCGACGTGGCCAACAAGATCGGCACGTACATGCTGGCGCTGGCGGCGCACGATAACGGCGTGCCGGTCTACTCGGTCGCCCCGACTTCCTCGATAGATTTGTCGCTCAAGGATGGGAGCCAAATCCCCATCGAAGAGCGCGACCCCGAAGAGGTTTTAGGATTACAATTCATGGGCGAGCGCGTGGCCCCGGCTGGCGCGCAGGCGCGTAACCCGGCCTTCGACGTGACCCCGAACCGGCTCATCACCGCCATCGTCACCGAGAACGGGATTGTGCGTCCGCCGTTTGATAAAAATCTTCCGAAAGTTGTGTAGGGGCGGACCTATGTGTCCGCCCGTGTCCGCCCGTGTCCGCCCGTGTCCGCCCGGGCAGGCACACAGGCCTGCCCCTACAAGGAATGTGAAATGGATATTCTCTTAACCGGCTCTGTCGCCTACGACTACCTGATGACCTTCCCCGGCCTGTTCAAGGAACAGATCCTGCCCGAACGGCTGGAGCAGATCAGCCTGTCGTTCCTGGTCGACTCGATGTCGCGCCAGCGCGGCGGCGTGGCCCCCAACATCGCCTACACGATGGCCCTGCTCGGCCAGCGTCCGCGCGTGCTGGCAACCGTCGGCGAGGATTTCGCCGAATACCGCGCCTGGCTGGACAAGGCCGGCGTGGACACGTCCCTGATGGAGGTCGTGCCGGGCCTGTTCACCGCCTCGTTCTTCGCCACCACCGACCGGTCGAACGCGCAGATCGCCTCGTTCTATCCGGGGGCGATGGGCGTCGCCTCGCAGCAGAGCCTGACCGGGGTCCGGCCGCGGCCCGACCTGGTCATCGTCTCGCCGAACGCGCCGGACGCGATGATGAAGTTCCCGGCCGAGTGCCGTCAGTTGGAAATTCCGTACCTGTACGACCCCAGCCAGCAGGTCCTGCGGCTGGAGGGGGCGGAACTGGCGCGCGACATGGAAGGGGCGCAGTTCCTGTTCGCCAACGATTACGAGTTCGGGCTGATCTCCAAAAAAACCGGCTGGGAACTGGAGCAGATGCTGCGCCACGTGCAGGTGCTGGTGGTGACGCGCGGCAAGGATGGCGCGGACCTGTACACGAACGGCGAACAGGTCTTCATCCCGACCGTGCCGGAGCGGCAGATCGTGGACCCGACCGGCGTGGGCGACGCCTTCCGCGGCGGGTTCCTGTCTGGGTACGCCCACGGCTTCGACTGGAAACTGTGCGGCGAGATCGGTTCGCTGGCGGCAGTCTACTGCCTGGAGCAGAAAGGGCCGCAGAGCCACGCGTACACCCGCGCCGAGTTTGTGGCGCGCTTCCGCGAGCATTTCGATGATGGTGGTAAACTGAATGAGTTGTTGAGAGATTAGAGAACAGAGAGTAGAGAATAGTGAATGGTAAACTGTTCTCTGTTCTCTTCTCTCTGCTCTCTTTGAAAACCAAAATAGGAGTTACACATGACCAATTCCGATATCAAAGACATCAACCTGGCCGAAGGCGGCCGCCGCCGCATCGAGTGGGCGGAGCGCGAGATGCCCGTCCTGCGCCAGATCCGCGAGCGCTTTGCGAAAGAGAAGCCGCTCAAGGGTGTGCGCCTTTCTGCCTGCCTGCACGTCACCGCCGAGACCGGTAACCTGGCGCGCACGCTGGTTGCCGGCGGCGCGGACCTGGTGCTGACCGCCTCCAACCCGCTCTCCACGCAGGATGACGTGGCCGCCGCGCTGGTCAATATCTACGAGGTGCCGACCTACGCCATCAAGGGCGAGGACAACGTGACTTACCATAAGCACATCGGTGCGGCGCTCGACCACAAGCCGCATATGACCATGGATGACGGCGCGGACCTGGTTGCAACCATCCATAAGGAGCGGCGCGAACTGCTGCCCGGCATCATCGGCGGCACCGAAGAGACCACCACCGGCGTCATCCGCCTGCGCGCCATGGCCGCCGACGGGATGCTCCAGTTCCCGGTCATCGCCGTCAACGACGCCATGACCAAGCACTTCTTCGACAACCGCTACGGCACGGGCCAGTCCACCCTGGATGGCATCATCCGCGCCACCAACGTCCTGCTGGCGGGCAAGCGCTTCGTCGTGGCCGGCTACGGCTGGTGCGGACGCGGCCTCGCCTCGCGGGCGCGCGGCATGGGTTCGCTGGTCATCGTCACCGAAGTGGACCCGCTCAAGGCGCTCGAAGCGGTCATGGACGGGTTCGAGGTCATGCCGATGATGGATGCTGCGAAAATCGGCGACATCTTCTGCACCGTGACCGGCGACATCAACGTGATTGACACCCATCATTTCGAAGCGATGAAAGACGGCGCCATTGTCGCCAACTCCGGCCACTTCAACGTCGAGATCAACATCCCCGGCCTGGCGAAACTCTCCAAAGGTGACCCGAAACTGGTGCGCCCGTTCGTGGACCAGTACGAGACGAAAGACGGACGCAAGATCAACATCCTGGGCGAAGGCCGCCTCATCAACCTGGCTTCCGCCGAAGGCCACCCGGCCTCCGTCATGGACATGTCCTTCGCCAACCAGGCGCTGGCCGCCGAGTTCATGGTCAAGAACGCTGCTACGCTCGAGAAGCGCGTCTACTCCGTCCCGGCGGAAGTGGACGCCGAGATCGCCCGCATCAAGTTGCAGGCGATGGGCGTGAAGATTGACACGCTGACCGCAGAGCAGGTGAAGTATTTGAATTCGTGGGAAGAAGGTACGTAGGTCAGTATTCAGTAATCAGTGTTCAGTGAACAGTGGAGCCTCGCGGAGAAAAGTCCGCGAGGCTTTTTGTTTTTTGATAGCCGCCTGTTAGCCAGCAGACAGGCAGGATTCGCGCGGGCAGGATATGATGTGACTGTCACATCAAAAGGACTCCCATGCTCTCGAAACTGCGCGAACCATTCAACGGACTCTCCCACCTCGGCGGCGCGATCGCCGCTTTTTTCGGCCAGATCGCCCTGCTCATCGCCGGTTGGAACGGGACGGCGAAAGTCGTTTCGGTGGTCATTTATGGCCTCAGCCTGATGGCCCTGTTCTCGGCCAGCGCCGCCTACCACCTGGCGCAGGTCAAACCGGCCACCCTGCAAATCCTGCGCAAACTCGACCATTCCGCCATCTTCCTGCTCATCGCCGGGACCTACACGCCGTTCTGTCTCATCGCCTTCACCGGCTTCTTCCGCTGGGGGTTACTCGCCATCATCTGGACGATTGCCCTCGCCGGGATTCTGGTCAAGGTGTTCTACGTCCGCGCGCCGCGCTGGCTGAACGCGGGCATGTACGTGCTGATGGGCTGGCTGTGCGTCATGGCCGCCCCGCAGATGCCGTCCGTGCTGCCGGCTTCCGCCCTGGTCTGGCTGATCGTGGGCGGAGTGGTGTACACGCTCGGCGCGGTGGTGTATGCCACGAAGATTTTCAACTTCGCCCCCGGCAAATTCGGTTTCCACGAAGTCTGGCACATCTTCGTCCTGCTCGGCGCCTCGGCGCATTTTGTGGCGGTGATGGCGCTGCTGGCCGCGCCAGTTTGAGTTTGTCAGTGATCGTTTGGTCAAAAGGCCTCGTGGATGAAAGTCCGCGAGGCTTTTTGTTTTGCGGTGTTGTATAATGGGCGATGGAGGCTGATATGCTTCAACAATTCAAGATCATTGTCGAAAAACATCCCGATGGCTATATTGCTTATCCATTGGGAATGAAAGGTATTGTTGTAGGAGAGGGCGATACTTACGAAGAAGCCCTGTCCGATGTCAAATCTGCGATCCAGTTTCATTTGGAGACATTTGGCCGTGACGTTTTGAATCCAGAGCAGCCTGTTCTGGAGGCGTTCATTGCCGAGGCGGGAGTGGCGGTTTAATGCCCAAATTTCCTATTGACGCACCAAAGGCGAAGGTGATCAAGGCGTTCGAGCGGCTTGGCTTTCGCCTGGTGCGCGAAGGAAATCACATTGCCATGCTGCGTGAAAATCTCGATGGAACGCGCACACCGCTGACCATGCCGAACCACCGGACGATCAAGGCCTCTACTTTGCGAACTATTCTCTCCCAGGCCGGGATTTCGCGGGACGATTTCCTGGCTGCTTACGCTTAAAGCTGTCTCACGGGGACACCCCATGCCCGAAACCAAAAACCGCCCACTGAAAGTCTTCCTCTGCCACGCCTCGGACGACACGCCGACGGTGCGCGGCCTGTACCGCCAGTTGACCGCTGAAGGATTAACATTCGTTGTGTGAGTGTTGCGCTGATAGGAAAAGGCTGCCATGTCAAAAATTTTCATCAGCTACAAACGGAATATTGAACCTGATGCGCCCGTTGCCACGGCGGTGTATGAAGCCTTGCAGAATGGTCATGAGGTCTTCATAGACACTACCCTGCAAGTTGGCGAGAAGTGGGCGGAGCGCATCCAGAACGCCATCCAAGAATCGGATTACCTGATCATCTTCCTCTCTGAGCATTCCGTGCATAGCGAAATGGTGATCGCGGAGATTGAAACCGCGCACCATTACGGAAAATCGCACGGCCATCCCGAGATCCTGCCCGTGCGATTGGCTTATGCTGAACCGTTGGCGTATCCGCTTAGCGCGTATCTTAATCCTTTGCAATGGGCATTGTGGGACAGGGAATCAGACACGCCGCGCTTGATCGCGGAATTACAACGCGCGGTTTCTGGCGGAAGCCTGCCGAACAAAACGACAGAAACAAAAACCGTTGCGCCAACCAAAGAAGAAATCCCCACTGCCTTTGCCAACATGCCGCGCGATTTGGGATCGCCCGAAGGTACGATGCCTCATCAATCGCCGTTTTATATCGAGCGCGAGACAGACCGCGAAGCGACGCAGGCACTGTGCGAAATAACGGGCGTCACCATCACCATCAAGGGACCGCGCCAGATGGGCAAGAGTTCCCTGCTTAACCGTCTCATGGTGGAGGGGTGTGGCCGCGGCATGAAGACGGCCTTCATTGATTTTCAGATGATCGAAAACTCTGCCATTGAGAACGCGGATATTTTCTATCGCCAGTTTTGCAGTCTCTTGTCGTGGGAATTTGGAGTGGAAGACCTCACCGAAGAATTTTGGAAGAATCCGCTTGGGCAAGTGCAGAAAACCACCAATTACGTGACAAATCATTTGTTGAAGGAACTGCAGGATACGCAGTTGTTGCTGGCAATGGATGAAGTGGAGCGCATGTTCACTTCGCCGTTTCGCTCGGACTTTTTCAGCATGTTGCGCAGTTGGCATAATGGCCGCGCCCGCGGCGGCGATTGGACGCGCTTCAACATGGCCTTGGTTACTTCCACAGAACCGTATCAATTGATCGCCGACCTCAACCAATCGCCTTTCAACGTCGGCGCGGTGGTTGAACTAAAAGACTTCACGTCTCAACAAGTGAGCGACTTGAATCAACGTCATGGAAACCCGCTTACATCGGAGCAGGTTGCCAAAATAGCAGATCTGCTTGGCGGGCATCCGTATCTGACGCGCAAGGCGCTGTATCTGGTTGCCAGTAAACGCGCGGCCTTTGACGACGTTGTGAAGAATGCCTGTGAAGACGACGGCCCCTTCGGTGACCATTTACGCAATCATCTTTTCCGCATGAGCAATTACCAGGAATTGAAATCTGGTTTGATGCAAGTTATCAAATACCGGCGCTGTCCAGATGAACACGTCTTCTTCCGCTTGCGCGGCGCGGGGTTGGTGAGGCGCGTTGGAAACGATGTTTTGCCGCGCAATGCTTTATATGCAGAGTATTTCGGGAAGCGGCTCAATGATTAGGATGTCACTGCGAGCCGTTCTTTCCCGGAAGGACACCGGGACGGTGTGGCGAAGCAGTCTCCTCGGGACGGGATTGTTTCGGGCGAAGAGCAAGAGCGCCCTCCTCGCAATGACAAGGAAATGATATGACCAACCAAACCATCTACACGGTCGGCGGCACGGTTCAGGCGGGAGGCGGGATTTATATCCAACGCAAAGCCGACGATGAACTGCTCCAGCATTGCCGCGCGGGCGAGTTTGCCTTTATCCTTTCCTCGCGGCAGGTCGGCAAATCCAGCCTGATGGTACGGACAGCACAACAACTTGAGCAGGTGGGCATCCGCTCCGTCATCATTGACCTGAGCAGTATCGGCGTCAAAATATCCGCCGACGAGTGGTATCTTGGCATTCTGGATGAAATCGCAAACACCCTGAAACTGAAAACGGATATTTTTGCATGGTGGTCGGAACGCGCCGGGCTTGGTCCCGCACAGCGCCTGACCAATTTCTGCCGCGACGTCCTGCTCAAGGAAGTCAGCGAGCCTGTCGTCCTGTTCTTCGACGAAATTGACAGCACGCTCAGCATTCCCTTTGCGGACGATTTCTTCGCCGCCTTGCGCGCCATCTATAACGCGCGCTCCACCGTCGCGGATTTCAAGCGGCTTTCGTTTGTGATGATCGGAGTCGCCACGCCAAGCGACTTGATTGCCGACAGCAAACGTACGCCCTTCAATATTGGCCGCCGTGTGGAACTGTTGGATTTCACACTCGAAGAACTCCAGCCGCTGGACAAAGGATTGGGGAACAATGCAGAGCAGGTTTTGGGATGGGTATTTGATTGGACGAACGGACATCCCTACCTGACCCAGCGCCTGTGCCAATTCCTGACCAAAAGCAGGGAGGGTCTCACAAAAGAAGCGGTGGAAGCCGCTGTGAAAGATTTGTTCCTCGGCGAGAAAGGCATGGAGGACAACAACCTGCTATTCGTGCGCGACATGCTGTTGGAACGCGCTGCCGATAAAGCGGGGGTGTTGCGAATCTACCAGAAGGTGATAACAGACAGGCAGCCTGTCGAAGATGACGAGCAATCGCTCAATAAATCCCACTTGAAACTTTCCGGCGTTGTGCGGCGCAGGCAAACAGCCTTGCGCGTCAGTAACCCGATTTACCGGCAAGTCTTTGACCTGAAATGGGTCAAGGAACATTTGCCTCGCCTGGAACGCCGTACCCTGGTGATGGCTTTGGGAGCCACGACTGCGGTGGGATTGTTGCTGGCTGTGTTGGGCGTGACAGGCACATTAAACCGGATTATTTACCCGTCATTGGAAACCGCCTGGGTGGACGTGCCTGCGGGCGAGTTTACAATGGGCGTGGACGCGCAACAAGGGTATCAGATGTGCGTGAAAGAGTACGGAGAAGCAAACTGTGATTTAGCCTGGTTCCAGGATGAAGAACCAATTCATTCTGTTACCCTCGACGCCTACCAGATTGCGCGCTATGAAGTGACCAACAAACAATATGCCCGATGCGTACGCAATGGAGCGTGTGAAGGTGGAGGTTATGAATACCAGGATGCGGCAGGGAATATCTTAAACCGCCTGAACGACGCGGCGTTTGCCGATCACCCGGTGGTGAGCGTGAGTTGGTATCAGGCCCAAACTTACTGCGAATGGATCGGCGCGCGCCTGCCCACCGAAGCCGAATGGGAAAAAGCCGCCCGCGGCACGGACGGGCGCACTTACCCGTGGGGCAATGGTGACCCGAATAGCAGCCTGCTGAATTACAATTATAACGTTGGCGATACTACAGCCGTGGGGAGCTATCCATCCGGAGCCAGCCCGTATGGCGCTTACGATATGGCCGGGAATGTCTGGGAGTGGGTGGCAGACTGGTACAGTGATACCTATTATGCCAGTTCGCCCGACAGGAATCCGACCGGCCCGGCTTCGGGAGACTTTCGAGTGCGGCGTGGCGGCTCGTGGTTCGACGACGATGACCTCGTCTACTCTGCCCTCCGCAGCGGGGACGACCCGACGAACACCTACAACAACCTCGGTTTTCGTTGCTCCCGCTCACCATAAGAGTAGCAGTTGGCTATTAGCGATTAGCAGAAGGTCTCGTAGAGGAAAGCCCGCGAGTTTTTTTTGTTTTTGTCGCCGCCTCTACCCAAAACCCTCACAATCTGATAAGATACCGCCCGCACCCCTCCACAGGCTTCGTGCAAGCGCCGGAAAACATCGTCTGACCAACCAGGCCCCGGTCTCTACGCCGGGGTTTTCTCATGCCCCAACCATTCACCATTTCCTATGCTCACCGAACGAACCGACCTCCGCAACATCGCCATCATCGCCCACGTGGACCACGGCAAGACCACCCTCGTGGACGGCCTCCTGCGCCAGGCGCACACCTTCCGGGATAACCAGCAGGTCGCCGAGCGCGTCATGGATTCCAACGACCTCGAACGCGAGCGCGGCATCACCATCCTCGCCAAGAACACCGCCATTGTCATACCGGACCCGGAAACGGGCCAGGTCGTCAAGATCAACATCGTGGACACCCCCGGCCACGCCGACTTCGGCGGCGAGGTCGAGCGCGTCATGAACATGGTGGATGGCGTCCTGCTGCTCGTGGACGCCGCCGAAGGCCCCATGCCGCAGACCCGCTTCGTCCTGAAGAAAGCCCTGCAAATGGGACACAAGGCCATCGTGGTCATCAACAAGGTGGACCGCAAGGATGCCGAACCGGAGCGCGTTCTCAACCAGACCTTCGACCTGTTCATCGAACTGGGTGCGACCGACGAACAGGCGGACTTCCCCGTCATCTACGCCCAGGCGACGACTGCCCAGGCCAGCCTCACCCCGGATCTCGGGCCTGACCTCCAGCCGCTGTTCCAGGTCATCCTGCGCCACATCCCGCCCCCCAAAGTGGACCCGGATGCGCCGCTCCAGATTTTGGTCACCACCCTCGGCTACGACGACTACCGCGGCGTGACCGCCCTCGGGCGCATTTTCGCCGGGACTGTCAGGGCCGGGCAGGCGCTGGCACGCCTGACGCTCAAGGGCGCGAACCTGCCCGAGCGGGCGCGCTACCTCTACGTTCATCGGGGATTGGAAAAAGTGGAAGTTGAATCCGCCGAAGCCGGGGAGATCGTGGCCCTGGCCGGGCTGGAGGGCATCGCCATCGGCGAGACCCTGGCCGACCCGCTGAACCCGGTGGCCCTGCCGACCATCCAGGTCGAGGAGCCGACCGTCCGCATGACGTTCGGCGTCAACACCTCGCCGTTCTCCGGCAAGGAAGGCCGCTGGGGTACCTCGCGCAAACTGCGCGAGCGTCTCTTCGACGAACTGCGCACCAACGTGGCCCTGCGCGTGGAGGAGACCGAGACCGCCGACACGTTCATGGTCTCCGGGCGCGGCGAACTGCACCTCGGCATCCTCATCGAGACCATGCGGCGCGAAGGCTACGAGTTCCAGGTCTCCAAGCCGGAAGTCATCTTCCACAAAGCCGAAGACGGGTCCCTGCTCGAACCGTTCGAGGAAGTCCACATCGAGACCAGCGCCGAAACCGTCGGCGTGGTGGTGGAAATGCTCGGGGCGCGGCGCGGCCGGATGATGGACATGCAGGATACCGGTCAGGGCACGACGCGGCTGGTCTACATCGCCCCGACCCGCGGCCTGCTCGGCTTCCGTTACCAGTTCCTGACCGCCACGCGCGGCGCGGGCGTGATGCACTCCATCTTCCACGGCTACGACGAAATGGCCGGGCCGATGGCAGGTCGCCTGACCCAGTCCATCGTGGCATGGGAGCATGGCACGGTTACCGCCTACGCGTTGAAGTCCGCCGAAGGGCGCGGCCTGCTGTTCGTCGGGCCGGGCGAGGAAGTGTACGAGGGCATGGTGGTCGGCGAAACGAACAAGGGCGCCGACGTGCTGTTCAACGTCTGCCGCAAGAAGCACCTGACCAACGTGCGTTCCTCGCGCGGCGAGATGGAGATCCGCCTGACGCCGCCGCGCAGGATGAGCCTGGACGAGGCGGTCGAGTACCTGGCCGAAGACGAACTGCTCGAAATCACCCCGCTCAATTACCGCATCCGCAAGCGCCTCCTGAGCACGGACGAGCGCGGCAAGCAGACGAAGAAGGCGAAAGAGTTGTTGGAAGAATAGAATAAACTCCCGGAGATTTTTCTCCGGGAGTTTTCATTCCGGCTGCCCGACGACGATCTCCACCGGCAGCCCCCACATCACCATCCGCTGCGCCTCCCGGACCTCGAACCCGGCCGCGATCAGCGCGGCGTGGACGTGGATCGGGCGGCAGTCCACGACCTGCGGCCAGCGGCGGTGGCACCATTCGTACAGCCGCACCGGGCGGGTGTTCTCCTTCGCCAGCGACACCACGCCCAGCCGCCCGACCGGTTTCAGGACGCGGGCACATTCGGCCAGCACGCCGGGGATTTCAGCATCTTCGAAAAGTTCGAGCGTAAAACTCAGGAAGACGGCGTGGAATGTCCGGGATGGGAAGGGGAGGGCGAACGCGTCGCCCTGGCAGAGGTCCGCTTCGCTGCCGGACCGTTTGCCTGCCCGCCGCGCCCGCGCCAGCATCCCGGCGGACAGGTCCAGCCCGACCACGCGCGTCCCGGCCTGCGCCAGCCGCACGAGGGCGTGACCGATCCCCGGTCCGATCTCGAGCACGCGTTCCCCGGGTTGAGGGTCCAGCAGCCGCAGGCCGGCCTCGGTGAAGCGTTTCTCGCTCCCGGCGAACCAGTCGTACCAGCGGCTGAGGCGGTCGTAGTTGCGGCGGGCGGCGTCGTGGGTCATTCCAGCGCGAACCCCTGCTTTTGCAGAACCTGCTTCAACTCTGCCCGCGCGACCTGCGAGACGCGCCGGGCAGTGTGTTCCAGCCAGCCGTAGTCTTCCATCGTGTCCGGCTTGGCCGGCGAGTTAGTCCCGGTTCCAGCACGGGAGGCGGCCACCTGACGGTCTTCGTAGATGCCGGTGGCGGCCATCGTCCGGTCGTAGTCCAGCAGGGCGGCGTCCTGGTCGGGATTGTAGGTTTCCCAATTCAGGACCGCCGGGAGCGGCAGGCGCGGTTTGACAGCGGCCTCCTTCTCCGGCCAGCCGAGCGTCATGCCGGCGATGGGGAAGACCAGCCGGGGCAGGGCGAGCAGTTCGATCACGGCCTGCGTGTCATTGCGGATGCTGCCGATGTAGCACGCGCCCAGCCCGAGCGACTCGGCGGCCAGCGTGGCGTTCTGCGCGGCGAGGGCAGCGTCTATTGCGGCGATGAGGAAGTTCTCGGTATAGCGCGTCACCTGCGCGTAGCCACGAAGGAAGCAAACGCGCTCCAGCCGCGCCAGGTCCGCGCACCAGGCCAGGAAGATCGGGGCCCCGGCAACGTGTTTTTGATTGCCGCACAGTTCAGCCAGGCGCTGGCGTTTCGCCGCATCGGTCACGGCGACCACGCTGTAGGCCTGCACGTTCGACGAACTGGCGGCGCGCTGCCCGGCGGCCACGACGGTCTCGATAACGGAGGCAGGCAGCGGGTCCGGTTTGTAGCGGCGGACAGAGGCGTGCTTGTGGATCAGGTCGAGCGTCGAATTGTTCACAAGAATATCTCCAGTTCGATCTCGTCGCGGATGGGGATGCCGTCCGCGCCGGCGGGCGGGATCTCCGGCTTGACCTTGCGCGCCTGCTCCATCACGTTCAGGCGGACGGCGCAGATGGTGAAGCCGCGCTTCTGGTAGAAGCGCAGGGCGCGCGTGTTGTCGTTGGTGGTGACGAGGAACAGCCTGCGGCATCCTGCCGGACCCTTCGACAGGCTCACCTGTGCCTGCGGCACTGGCGCAGGCAGGGCAGCGCCGGCAGCCTGCCGTGCCGCTTCGATCAGCGCGCTGCCCACGCCCCGGTTCTCGCGCCACGAGTTGATGGTCATGATCTCGCAGGCGTCCGCGTCCAGGCGATAGGTGAGCAGGCCGATCATCCCGTCCCCGGCGACGGCGGCGAAACCGGGAAGGTCCGCCGGGCGGAAGGTTTGCCCGTGGACGAAGATGATCTCCGAGTCCCATTCCTCGACCATTTTCCGCCGAACCCAGTCCCGGTCGGCGGGCGTCAGCGGGCGGACGGTGAAAGCGGGCGTCATTTCTTCGCGCCGGCTGTGGCGGGAATCAGCCCCTGCAGGGACTTGGTCAACTGCTGCACCTGCCCGGTGGAGGCCTGGAGTTTGTTCATGTCGGCGGTGGTGAGGCCGGCTTCCACGCCTGGCAGGACTTTTTCGGCCAGTTCGCAGGCGGTGACGATTTTCTTCGCCAGCGCCTGGGCATCGCTGGCAAATTCCAACACATCCTTGCCGACGATGGGCAGGTTTTTCAGGATGGGGAGGATGGCCGAAAGCGCCTTGTCGGCCATTTTGACGTATTTGATGGCCACGGCTTCCAGCGAGCGGATGGCGCGCGTCAGCTCCACGGCCATGTCCTGGATGGAGTCGAGCGTCTTCTTGTTTTCCTGGACGACCTTGTTGATGTTCATCAACGATTCGGTCATCTTGTCGGAAAAATGGACGTACTTGGCGGCTGGGGCTTGCGCAGTTGCGGGCATGGGGTCCTCCTGAAAGAGATGATTTTCCAAGTATTATACATGACCCTGACAACCTGACAGTTTCAAAAACAGTAAGCCGCACTCAAAGAACGAGCGCGGCTCATGCTTGCATTCTTTTCCACTCAGACGCGTTGCGTCAGGGAGTGGGCGCGATCTTAAATATCGCCCCGACCGCATACCCGACCAGCGCGCTCAACGTGCCAATCGCGGCCATTTCCAGGCCGCTCTTTCCGGGATGACCAACTGTAGTGCGGGCCTTATAAGCGCCAACGCCAAATAAAACCAGCGCGGTGATGACAACTGCCACCCACATGCTGTGGGCCACCGGCAGCAGGGCGAACGGAGCCAGCGGGATCAACGACCCGACGATGGCGGAAAACCCGACCACCAGTGCGGACCGGATCGCCTGTTTCCGGTCGGTGGGGCTGAGCTGGTGCTCCTCGCTCATCATCACCGCCACCCAGACATCCTCGTTGGCAGTGATGGTTTCGACGATGCGGTCCAGGAGTTCGCCCTCGAACCCTTTGCGGGCATAGATCTCGCGCACCTCGTTTTTTTCCAGGTGCGGGACCTCGGTGATGTGGCGGAGCTCGCGGGCGCGCTCGGCCTCGTAATAATCGGCGTCGGCCAGGGTGGACGTGTAGGCCACCGCGCCCATCGAGACCGACTCGGCAAACGTGGCCGCCAGTCCGGCCACCAGGACGAGGCGCGGGTCGCTGGTGGCGGCTGCCACGCCCAGAATGACGCCCAGCACGTTGACCAGCCCGTCCTGCCCGCCCAGGATGATATCCGACAGGCCGGAGGCCCGCCGGTGGGGATCGTGGAACAGGTGATATTTGATATCGTCTGCGTGATTATGTTCCAGAGTGCGTTTAAATAGTTTTTGACGCATGATTATTTTCCTTGGTTCTTGAATATCTTGTAAGATTTTCAGTCGTGCGCGTGGATCTTGTTGCTGATCCACTTGCCGGCCTCGACCACTGCCGGCAGCCCGAGGGCGATCCGGCCGCCTCCAGTCATTCGCCGAAGGTCAGCGCGTCGGCGCAGGTCAGGCTGGTCAACAGGGGGTTATCCGTTCTGGATATGCTTCACTCCCTGCTGGAAGAGGGCGATGATGTGTTCATCGTCAACGCAGTAATAGACTTCCTTGCCATCGCGCCTGGCGCGCACCAGTCCCATCTGGCGCAGGCCGCGCATGTGGTGGGATACCGCCGATTCGCTGATGCCAACCAGTTGTGCCAGCGCGCCGACATTCTTTTCGCCGTCCACCAGGGCAGACAGGATGCGCACCCGGCTGGTGTCGCTGAAGGCGCGGAAGAGTTCCGCCACGTGGGCGGCGGTGTGTTCGTCGAGCGGGGGAGCGGTTGGGGTCATGGGATCATCCTAACACATGAGTATATGCTCATTCGTTTCGCCCCGTATTTTATCTCTCTCCCCGCCAATCGTCAACTTGAATATGCACGAACTTTCAAAGTGCGTCGCGTATTTGCAGTCTATCCCGCGCCATTGATGCGGGCGTCCAGTTCCTTCTGCGGGACCTTGACGGCGAATACAATGCCGCCCATCAGGAAGAAAATGGCCGAGATGATGAACAGGTACATGAAAGTGGTTTTGGTCATCGTGATTAGGAGCACGCCGAAGATGAGCGAGGCGAACGCGCCGGAGAGGCCGGCGGACAGGTTGTTGTAGGCCATGTACTGACCGGCTTCGTCTTTCGGGGCCAGGTCGCTGGTGAGGGCCGGAGCGATGGCGAGAAGCGGCCCGAGGGCGGCGGCGCGGACTGGCTGGTGGACTGCGGCTGAGTGGCAAAGTAGAGAACAGGGTGCGGGAGTTCTTCATCAGAAGGGGTTGACTTTTTGCCGCGCATTGTTATAATGTATATACAAAGTTCGGAGTTTCCCCATGACCCTTCACATAGACACGAAAAATCCCATCCCCATTTACTACCAGATTCGGGAGCAACTCCGCCAGCAAATCGTGGGCGGACAATTAAACCCGGGAGACATGCTCCCCACCGAAATGGAAATCTGCGCCGAATGCGGCGTATCGCGCATGACTGCCCGGCAGGCTTTGACCCAACTTGCCAATGAGGGATTGGTTACCCGCCAGCGGGGGAGGGGGACGTTTGTCGCCGCCCCCAAGGCCACCCTCGATAGTTCCCAATTCCCCTTACAGAGTTACACAGAATTACTCGGCCAGATCGGCATGCAGGCGGGAGCAGTGGTTCTGGCGCAGGTCGTCGAACCGGCGTCGGAGTCCGTGGCGGCCCAGTTGAAGTTGAGTCCTGGCGACCCGGTGGTGCGCATCGCCCGCCAGCGGCTGATGAGAGGAGAAGCCATGTCGCTGGAAACTTCCTTTTATCCTCACAGCCGCTGCCCTGACCTCGCCAGTCTCAACCTGACGGATCAAAGCGTTTACCGTCTGCTCGAGGAACACTATGGCATTGCCATGGCCTACGCTACCGATACCATCGAACTCTCCGTCGCGGGCGCTTATGAAGCGAAAGAATTGAAAATCAGCGAGGGTGTACCGGTGGTACTGGTCACCCGCCTGAGTTTTTTGGAAGATAACACGCCGATCGAATTCACACAGACCATCCACCGCGGCGACCGTTTCAAATCTGTTGTGCGCCGCTCCCACCAGCAACTTAAATGATGTGCAAGCAGGTGACAGTCACTTTGGAAGTGACTGTCACCTGCTTGACAACAGGAGGTGAATATGCCAAACGGTATCTGGGGCAAAATCATCTTCGTGGACCTTTCCACCGGTCAAATCGAAGTAGAGCAACCGCCGGAGGAAATCTATCGCCGTTACCTGGGCGGTTACGGATTGGGCGTCCATTACCTGGTTCAACGCATCCCGCCGGGCGCAGATCCGCTCGGCCCGGACAATATCCTGGCCTTCCTGCCCGGCCTGTTGACCGGTTCCGGCGCCCAGTTTGGCGGGCGTTTCATGGTTGCCGCCCGTTCGCCCCTGACCGGTGCCTGGGGCGAAGCCAACTGCGGCGGGAACTTTGGCCCGGCCCTGCGCGGCGCAGGCTGGGACGGGTTGTTCATCTCCGGACAAGCGGAGAAGCCGGTCTATCTGGTTATTGACGGCGGGAAAATCGAAATCCGCGACGCATCCCATCTCTGGGGACAGGATGTGCGCCAGACAGAAGCATCATTGCACACGGCAATTGGCGCTGATGCCAAGGTCGCCTGCATCGGTCCGGCAGGAGAAAAGCTTTCGCTCATCTCCGGCATTGTCAACGATGATGGCCGCCTGGCGGCGCGCTGTGGGGTGGGCGCGGTGATGGGGTCGAAAAGGCTCAAAGCGGTGGTGGCACGCGGCAGGTCCCGCCCGCCGCTGGCCGACCCGAAAGCCTTCAAGTCCGCTACATCCGCATATCTCTCGCTTTTCCGCCGCAAGCCTTCCGGCATGTCGGCGCGCGTCCCTGCATTAATATCCCGTTTTCTGCCGTTCATGCGCCGTTTCCATATCCGCGTTAGCAGCGGCCCTTTGGATATGGTGATCGACTCGTACAAGCGTTATGGCACCTCAGCCGGGACAGCCATCTCGGTGGAACTGGGTGACACACCGGTGCGCAACTGGACCGGCATCGGCTACCGCGATTTCCCGCTCGAACTCTCCGAGGGCCTGAGCGACCAGGCCGTCGTCCGCCCGCTCGTGCGACCCTATGCCTGCCACTCCTGCCCGGTGGCCTGCGGCGGCATCGTGACCCAGCCGGACGGCGGCGCGAGCCACAAACCGGAATATGAGACGCTGGCCGCCTTCGGGCCGTTGTTGATGAACAGCGACCTGGAAACGGTCATGCGCTGCAACCACATCTGCAACATGGCCGGGCTGGATTCCATCTCGACCGGCGTGACCATTGCCTTCGCGCTGGAATGTGCCGAGAAAGGCTGGCTCCCGCCCGAACTAGCGGGTGAACTGCCGCTGAAATGGGGGGACGCCGCCGTGGTGCTCGAACTGACCAAACGAATCGCCGCCCGCACGCCCGGCCTGGGCGACTGGCTGGCAGACGGCGTGCGGAAGGCCGCACAGCGGCTCCAACCGGAAGCCCAGGCAGCCGCCATCCATTCCGGCGGACAGGAACTCGCCATGCACCGCGGGATTTACGAACCCGGTGTGGCTGCCGGTTACGCCCTCGACCCGGCACCCGGCCGGCACACCGCCACAAATTCCGGGAACGCCTCGGTAGCTGCTTTCGCACCTTACTTTTCTTTACACGGACGCAAACCGGCGGCGCGCTACGATTACGCCGGGAAGGGTGTCACGCAGGCCATCGCCATGCCGCTCTACCGCGCCTTTGATTCCCTCGGGCTGTGCCAGTTCGCCCTGCTGATGGGACAGCCACCCTTCCTCGAATGGCTCAACGCCGCCACCGGCTGGGGCATGGATGAGGCTGAGTTTTTCCAGGTTGGCAAGCGCATCCAGGTGTTGCGTCACACTTTTAATGCCAAACACGGATTACCCGCTCAGTTTGCTTTGCCTGCCCGCGAGCGCGGCGATCCGCCGCAGGCTGCCGGTCCGGTGGCGAACCGCACGCTGGACATGGAAAGCATGGCAAAGACTTACTTCGAGTTCCTGGGCCTTGACCCGCACACCGGCCTCCCGCTGCCTGCCACAGCCTGCGAACTCGGCCTTGAAGCCACCACACCCATCCTGGAGTAGACTTGGAACGATGGCAATCCTGACCAACATCACCACCCGGCGTTCCACCAGCTACCTGCTCGGCATGACCATCCTGATGTTCGGCGCGAACTTTGCCTGGGTATCCTATAACTCCATCCTGCTGCTGCCGCTGGTGCAGAAAGTAGTTTCGTCGGAACGTTCGAGCATTGCCACGGGGATTATCGCCTTTGTCGCCAACCTGGTCGGGATTGTGGTCAGCATCCTTTTCGGTGTCATCAGCGACCACAGCGCCAGCCGCCTGGGACGGCGCACGCCCAGCATCCTGATCGGCGCGCTGGCCGGTTTCCCGGTCATCGCCTGTGCAGCCTTCTTCCACCTGTCATTGCCGGTCATCATCGCCAGCTACCTGGGCATGCACATTTTCACGAACATAGCGAATGGCGCATGGTGGCCGCTTTTGGTTGATACCGTGCCGGAGGAGCAACGAGGCCTGGCTTCCGGTTTGCAGGGATTTTTTATGCTGCTCGCCTCGGCTGTCAGTTTCATAGCCGTCACATATCTAAACGAGATCAACCGCCCGGACCTGGCATTGGCGCTGATGGCAGGCGTTTTTACGTTGACAGGGCTGGTCTGCACAAGGACGATCCGGCGCTACGACAGTCCTTCCGCCTCGCCCCGCATCCTGGGACTGCGCCAGGTAATTACAGGCATGTTCCGCGTTCGCACCCGGGTGGCTGTTTTTTTCTGGCTGGTGTTCAGCGCCTTCCTGGTCAACATGGGACTGAACAGCCTGCAATATTTTGCGCGGGATTTTCTTGGCATCTATTATGGCTTGTCCAACCCCGACGCCGGTCTGCGATTGGTGGGGCTGGTCAACCTGGTTGTCATCATGCTGGCAGCGGTAGGGACAGGTTTGCTCTCCGATAAAATAGGCCGCCGAAAATTGATCGTGGCGGGGGCGCTCGTCTCCGCTGTGATGACCATCCTGATGGCCCTGACGCGGGACTTTACGATCTTCCTGGCCCTGACCGTCATCCGGGCGATCGCCACCGGTCCAATCATGGCTGTCATCCCCGCCCTGGCCAGCGGACTGGCTCCGCAGGAGGAGGCAGGACAGTACATGGCCTATAACAACATGACCACCGCCCTGCCAAGCGCAGTCGCTCCGCTGTTATTTGGCTTCATCTTGAACCTGAGGGGCGCATCCACCCCTGCCAGTTTTGTCACCCTGCTGCTGGTAGCAGCCGGTTTTTACCTGCTTGGCGGGGTGGTGTTCGGTTTGAAAGTATCCCAAAAGACCCTGGGCGAGAGTGTCCGCTGAAGACCGGAAGCCCGGGAGGTCTTGACTTACCCGTTCAAAGACCAAGAAAGGAGATCAACCATGTCATTCTCACTTTCCCAACTGATCCAGGATCGGCAGGCCGACCAGTACGACCTGCACATGAAATACATCAGCCCGCACATGGCGCGCGTACAGCACATCATTGGCTTCGACAAGATCTACACGCGCGGCGAAGGCGCCTACCTGTGGGACGCGGACGGCGTCCGTTACCTGGACCTGCTGGCCGGGTACAGCGTCTTCAACCTGGGGCGCGGCCACCCGGCCATCAAACAGGCGATGATGGAATATCTCAGCCTGAACCGGCCCACGCTGGTCAAGATGGACTGTCCGCTGCTGGCCGGACTATTGGCGGAGGAACTGGTCAAGCGCATGCCGCCGGGACTGGATGCCATCTTTTTCGCCAACTCCGGCGCGGACGCGGTGGATACCGCCATCAAGTTCGCCCGCTACGCCGCCAAACGGCCGCGCGTCATTTATCTCGACCATTCCTTCCACGGGCTGACGCTCGGCACGCTCTCCATCAACGGCGGGGAGGCCTTCAAGAAAGGCTTTGACCCGCTCATCCCCGGCGCGGTCATGGTGGCGATGAACGACCTGGAAGCGCTGGAGAAAGAACTGCGCAAAGGTGACGTGGCCGCCTTCATCGTCGAGCCGATCCAGGGCAAGGGCGTCTACATCCCGGAAGATAATTACCTGCCCGAAGCCCAGCGCCTGTGCCGCAAGTACGGCGCGCAGTTCATCTGCGACGAGGTCCAGATGGGGCTGGGACGCGCCGGGAAATTCCTGTGCTGCGAACACTGGAACCTGGAGCCGGATATGGTCACGATTGCCAAGTCGCTGGGCGGCGGGTACGCGCCGGTCAGCGCGGTCATCATGCGGCGCGAGATCAACAACAAGGTCTTTGGTCATCTCAAGCGCGCCCAGGTGCATTCGACCACTTTCGGCCAGAACGATATGGGCATGGCCGCCGGACTTGCAACCCTGCATGTGATGGATGAAGAGAAGATCGTTGAACGCTCCGCCACGCTGGGAGCGAAACTGCTTGCCGGGCTGGTCGCCCTGAAAGACAAGCACGAGATGATCGCCGACGTGCGCGGCAAGGGACTGGTCATCGGCATCGAGTTCCGCCCGCCGACGAACCTCGCCATGCGCGCCGCCTGGACGGCCATCGAAGCCGCCGAGAAAGGTCTCTTCACGCAACTCGTGGTCATGTCGCTGATGCGCGACCACCACATGATGACCCAGGTCGGCGGCCCGGGTGTCAACATTATCAAGCTGTTGCCGCCGCTCATCATCGGTGACGAAGAAGTGGATGCCATCGTCCAGGCTTTCGACACGATCATGGACGAGACCAAAAATCTGAAAGGCCGCGTCTGGGCGACGAGCGGCGAACTCATCAAACAGGCGATGACCGGATGAGCAAACTTCTGGACGACGTTCAGCATCTCGCCGGGACCATCGGTCCGCGCGGCACCGGGACGCCCGCCGAGGCCGCCGCGGCCGATTACGTGGCGCAGCGTCTCGCGGACCTGGGGCTGCCGGTCGAGAGACGGACATTCCGCGCGGTTGCCAGTCAGAATGCCTTTCCGTTTTCAATTTCGCTCGTGGCCTTGCTGGCGGTCGTCATCTATCCGCTGGACGGAGCCATCACCCGCTGGACCGCCGCTGCCCTGGCCTTGCTCACCCCGTTCCTCCTGTGGCAGGCGATTATCCATTCCGACAGCCTGCTGGGACCGCTCCTGCCGCACGTCACCAGCCGCAACGTTGTGACGCGCCTCGAGCCGCAGGGTGATCCCAGGCGGCTCGCGGTCGTCCTGGCTCACATGGACACGAATCGCTGCCGCCTGATCTGGCAGTCCTCCACCGTGCGCCGCCTCGAGCCGCTCACCTGGCTGACTGCGGCGATATTGATCTTGCTGGGCCTGCTCTATCTCACCGGCGCACTGCTCGGCGGCCCGGCCTGGATCTGGTGGCTGTCGCTGCTCCCGGCCGGCTACCAGCTCGGCAGCCTCGTCACCCTCTGGCGGGATGAACGCACGCCGTTTTCTCCCGGCGCACACGACAACGCGGCCAGTGTGGCAGTCGCCCTCGGACTCGCGGAACGCCTTGCGGCGCAGCCCTTGCAGAATACGCAGGTCTGGCTGGCCTTCACCGGGGCCGAGGAGACCGACCATGCCGGACTGAAAACCCTGCTGCGCGAACATGACCCGGCTTTGCGCGAGGCTGCGTTCATTGACATGGAGGGGGTGGGCAGCGGCGAGATCGTCTATCTCACCCGCCAGGGACTCTGTTTGCCCTACCGGCCCAGCCCGGACCTCCTGGCGCTGGCCGAAAAAATCGCCGACCGCCAACCAGACCTGGACGTACATGCCGCGCAGATGACCGTGGAGGACGAAGTCCGCGCGTTGCGCGAGGGCGGCTATCGCGCCATCTGCATCGCCGGGCGCGACCCGCAGACGGGGAGCCTGCCCCACTGGCACCGCGCCGACGACACGCCGGATACAGTCTCCGCTCAGACTTTGGAGCAGGCGGCAGGTTTCGTGATAGCAATGTTACGGGAATTAGACAACCCAAGTCGGGTTGTTCGAGAAGGGAATTGAAACTATGAAAGTCTTTATCACCGGTGGGACAGGCTTTGTCGGCAGCGCGGTCATCCGCAAATTACTGGCGGACGGGCACACGGTCCGCGCCCTGGCGCGGACGGGCGCGAACACGCGCATGTTGGACGGTCTGCCCGTCGAGCGCGTCAGCGGCGACTTGAGCGATGTGCCAACCCTGCAAGAAGCGATGACCGGCTGCGAATGGGTCTTCCACGTCGCGGCGTTGTACGCCTACTGGGGCTATTCCTGGGACGAGTTCTACCAGAGCAATGTGGACGGCACGCGCCGGGTACTGGAAGCCGCGGCGAGGTCCGGTGTGCAGCGCATCGTCCATACCAGTTCGATTGCCAGTCTCGGCATCCCCTCTGACGGGACGCCGGGAACCGAGGAAACGCCGGTCACGCTGGAGGACATGCTCAGCGACTACAAACGCTCGAAATTTCTGGCGGAAGAAGTGGTGCGAGAGTTCGTTGCCCAGGGCCTGCCGGTGGTAACAGTCAACCCGGCTGCGCCGGTGGGCGTGGGCGACCACAAACCCACCCAGACCGGCAAGATGATCGTGGACTTCCTGAACGGCAAAATGCCCGCCTACGTGGACACCGGCCTGACCATCGTGGATGTGGACGATGTTGCCAACGGGCATTTGCTGGCAATGGAAAAAGGCAAGGTCGGCGAGCGTTACATTTTAGGTGGAGAGAATTTGAGCCTAAAACAGGTGCTGGACCTGCTGTCCGAAGTCTCGGGCAGGCCAGAGGTCCGGGCGCGCATCCCTCGCGCGGTCGCGCTCGGCTGGGCGTATGTGGATACCGGTCTGGCGCGGCTGAATCCGAAACACATCCCGGCGGCCACACCGGATGCCGTGCGCGTCTCCAGCAAGAAAGAATATTTCAGTTCCGCCAAAGCGATGCGCGAACTGGGGTACACTTTCATCCCGGCGCGCGGGGCGCTGCGGAAAGCGGTCGAATGGTACCGAGCGAACGGCTACGCTCCGTAAAAAACGCACACAAGGAGGCTGCATGACTGGAAATTATCTCATCGGTCTGGACGTCGGCGGCGGGGGCGGGCGCTGCCTGCTGGTCAACGCGGACACCGGCGAAACGTTCAGCGTTTTCCGCGCCTGGACGCTCCCCCCGGACCCCGCCGCGGGAGGCTTCGCCTTCAAACTCGACACGGAGGCGGTCTGGCGCGTGCTGGGCGAGGCGGCGCGGGAGGCGCTCCAAAAAGCCGGCGCGGCCCCGCAGGAGGTGGCCGGGGTGGCCGCCGCCAGTATGCGTCACGGACTGGTGGCGATTGACAAAAAAGGGAAGGCGCTGCTGGCAACCCCCAACCGGGACGCGCGCGCCGCCGAACAGGCCATGGGGTTGGCTGCGGAGCGCGGCGAGGAACTCTATAAAATTACCGGCCACGCGCCCAATCCCATTTTCATGGCCGCGCGGCTGATGTGGCTGAAAGAAAACCGCCCCGACGATTTCAAGTCGCTCCACGCCGCGCTGTCCATCAGCGACTGGGTCGGCTACATGCTGACCGGCGAACTGGCCTCCGAACCGGCCCAGGCCGCCGAGAGCCTGCTCTTCGATTTGAAAAGCCGGAAATGGGCAAACGGGGTCATCAAGTCGCTTGGCCTGCCG
>WOUS01000022.1 GCA_009772985.1 Anaerolineaceae bacterium | reverse complement strand
ATAATGTTTTCGGGCGTGGCTGTGTGTGTTTTTGTTTAGGCATAAACCCAAACTTACACGGTCACGCCTCTTTTGTCTAGCCTTTCATGCACCAACGCCGATCATAGATATAATTTCAGGTACATATGCGTTCTCAATGGATCACGATGAGTTAAATTCTCAAGATGAAGTCGATCTGGTAGGTAATTTCATTCAAAATGTGAACGACTGGGCTGAGATGATTGACGAAATTGAACCTGGTGGTCGTGTAAGTATTGCGTACAATCTCACCGAATCAATCCGTGAACTCGAAGAAAAAGGTTTCTTTGTTTTTGGCGGACGTGAAATCCAGCTTATTGAGGGAGGAATCGAGGATGAACCCTCAAACTGGCCTGTTGCCATTGTCCATGTTTTGCGAAATGACAACGAAACAATAATTCGTCCACAGCAAATCGGCACTTAAAGCGAGCACATCATTGTGAATTCGTTGCGGGCTAACACCGGCTCCAGCGGACAGCGGCTCTGCCGCTCCGCGCAGGCGTGATTTGCCAAAATATGCAATAATAGTTGTGGTGTCTCGCCCACCCCGCCGCTGCCCCTGAACCAATCCGTTAGGCGCACTGACCCGGAGTACTATGGCCATCCCAGATGAACAACGATTGATCGAAGAGATCGGACAACGCATTGACTGGTATTCGACCGCGCTGATGCGCGTTAACTCCAATGTGGTTAATCCTCTGACCGACGTATTCATGGGTTGCGGGACCTTCGTCCGGATCGATGATCGCTATGGCATACTCACGGCACACCATGTTGTGAAAGAGCTCATTCCGCCATTCCGTCTCGGCCTGATCCTCAGGCTCGAGCAGGCACAGTCATTCATGATAGACAGCGACCACCTTACCATTTGCGAACTCGCAGTTTCGGATGAGGAAGAAGTGGGGCACGATCTAGCCTTTATAGAGATCTACGGGCCTGACGTGAGCACTGTCAAAGCGAACAAACAGTTCGTCAACCTCTCGGTTGAGCGCAAAACGGTGTTACCTAGCCCCTTGGGGCTTAATCAAGGCGCTTGGTTCATCTGGGGTGCTGCAGCCTACCGCAACACTATCGAGCCGCCGGAACGCGGCCTAAAGCCAATAATTGGGTTACATGGCCTGTGCGGCCCAGGTTTAGCCGTGAAGGAAACACAAGACTCTGAACACGACTACGTAGATATCCAGGTCAATTATGGGGAGGGCGACGAAACGCCAAGGAACTTTAGGGGATATAGTGGCGGTGGACTCTGGCAGATCCGAATTGAGGGCATCGACACAGATTCACCGACTCCGACGGAATGGATCTACTCAGGTGTGATCATCCACCAGTCCGATGTTGTTGACCAAAAGAGAGTGCTTACGTGCCATGGCCGGCGAAGTGTGTATGAGTACGCCTACTTAAGAATCCAAAAAAGGTGCGCCTACCGATTAACCTCAGTGTGAAGAGCCGAGAAGAAAACTGAGCCAAAATAGCCCGATCTTGTAGAAACGGCTGCGAGATGGCAGCCGTTTTTATAAGTGACGCGACAATGCAAAGGGGTCTCCTCCGTCCCGGCGGGGAAAGAAACTGCTATTCAAATTTTCGGGTGACGAGGAAGTTTATTTTTCCAGCCAAATCGTGACCGGCCCATCGTTCGCAATTTCCACCAGCATGTGCGCGGCGAAGACACCGGTCTGGGTCGGCACGCCTTGTTCACGCAGGAACTCGCAGAATTTCTCCACGAGCGGAGCGGCGACTTCGGGCCGCGCCGCCTCCGAAAAGGACGGACGCCGTCCCTTGCGCGCGTCGCCGTATAGCGTGAACTGCGAGACAACCAGCGCCTCGCCTTTCACGTCCAGCAGGGACAGGTTGAACTTGCTTTCGGAATCCTCGAAGATGCGCAGTCCGGCGGTTTTCTCGGCCAGGAAGCGCGCCTGCTCCCCGGTATCCCCCTCCCCGATGCCGAGCAGGACGACCAGTCCGCGGCCAATGGCGGCGACGGTCTTGCCGTCCACGGTGACTTTGCCGGAGGTGACTCTTTGCAGAAGGGCGCGCATGGGGGAAAGTAGGAAAGTAGGCAAGTAGGCAAGTAGGCAAGTAAACAGGGAACGTGTCTATGTGTTTACCTGTTTACCTGTATACCTGTTTACTACTACGGCAGCTGCACCGCCGCCCTCACCTCGCGCATCGTCACTTCGGCGATGGCCCGGGCGCGGCGGGCGCCGTCTTCGAGGATGGCATGTACCCGGTCCGGTTTGGCGGCGAGTTCGGCGCGCCTGGCGCGGAACGGTTCGAGCGCCTTGTTCAGGTTTTCGGCGAAGCGTTTCTTGCAGTCCACACAGCCGATGCCCGCCCGGCGGCACTCCACGTTGATCATTTCCACGTCTTCTTTCGGCGTGAAGGTCTTGTGCATGGTGAAGACGTTGCACACGTCGGGATTGCCGGGGTCGGTGCGTTTCATGCGCTGGGGGTCGGTCACCATCATCATCACGCGCTGGCGGGTCTCTTCGGGCGTAAGCGCCAGTTCGATGTGGTTGTTCAGGCTCTTGCCCATTTTTTCTTTGCCGTCAATGCCGAGCACTTTCGGCACTTCGGCGCTCTTCATCTGCGGCTCGATGAGCGCCTTGGTGTTGTAACGGTAATTGAACGAGCGGACGGTCTCGCGCGCAAACTCCAGGTGCGGGGCCTGGTCAATGCCGACCGGCACGAGGTCCGATTTGTAGAGTACGATGTCGGCGGTCATCAGGACGGGGTAGCCGACCAGTCCGTAGTTGACGTTGTTCGGGTGCTGGCGCACCATGTCTTTGAAGGTCGGCAGGTCGGTCAGCTTGCCGAGCGGCGATACCATCGAAAGGATGGTGTGCAGTTCGGTCACCTGCGGAACGTGGCTCTGCACGAACAGGATGGTCTCCTCCGGGCGGATGCCGGCGGCCAGCATGTCGAGCGCCAGGTCGTAGGTGTTCTGCTTCAGGTTGAGCGTGTCTTCCACGGTGGTCAACGCGTGCAGATCCACGATGCAGTAGACGCACTCGTAGTCGTCCTGCAGGGCAACGTAATTTTTGAACGCGCCCAGGTAGTTGCCCAGGTGGGCGCGCCCGGTGGGGCGGATGCCAGAAAAGACGCGGCCTTTTTTAGCCATAATTACCTCGTTCTACTTCTTCATGGATTTTTCAACCAGCCCGGCGATCTCGCCCGGTTCGGCGTGGCGGCCGGTCTGGAGTTTGGAATACACCAGCGTATCGTTCACCTGGACCTCGAACCTGCCCCCGTCCGACGGGACGAGAGTCACGTTTTCGATCTCCGGCTCGAACTTCTTGAGCAGGTCATTGGCCAGGCCCACGGCCCGGTCTGTGTAGTGTCAGGCTGCGCAGTAGGTGATGGATATTTTCAACACGGCTGTCTCTCCATGAAACTGGTTCAAAAATTATAACATACGTGTCACCCTTCATAACTCGTGCACACCACCAGTCTAACGTTACGGCATTCTTAAATGCGGAAGATGCGGGCGAGATGATTCGCTCTATCAAAAATGCCCGGCTAGTCGAACAGCCGGGCATTTGCTGCTCAAGGAGCATCCTCGTAAAGGTAGCAGGCGCGGCTTAATTACAACAACCTGTCTCCCCCGTCCACGCTGTCCACGCGGAAGTGGCAGCCGCGGCTCTGCCGGTTGTGACGCGCCGCCTGGGCCACGATGAGCGCCACATCAACCGCGTTGCGCAGGCCGATGAGTCCGTCGCTCAGTTTGGTCTGGCGGTAGAAGGTCTCGATCTCGTTCTGCAGGTGGCGCAGTTCACGGATGGCGCGCGACAGCCGGTCGCCGGAGCGGACGAGTCCCACGTAGTGCCACATGATATTCTGGATGGTCTGCATGTCGCCCTGGATGAGCGCCGGGTCGGAGTCTTGCGTCAGGTTGGACTCATCCCAGGCAGGGATGTCGTCCCGCGTCGGAATGTTGGACAAATCTCCGATTTGTCCCGCGATGTCGCGCGCCGCGCGCGTCCCCCAGACCAATCCCTCCAGCAGGGAGGTGGAGGCGAGACGGTTGGCACCGTGCAGGCCGGTACAGGCCACTTCGCCCACCGCGTACAGGCTGCGGATGCTGGTGTGGCCCCACTCGTCAGCCGCCACGCCGCCGCAGAAGTAGTGCGCCGCCGGGACGACCGGGATGGGGTCGCGGGTGATGTCCACGCCGGCGCGCAGGCAGGCGGCGTAAATGTTCGGGAAGCGGGAGCGGATCCTGCCGGCGGGCAGGCGCGAGGCGATGTCGAGCAGCACGTGCGAGCAGTTGCGCAGTTCCATCTCGGTGTGGATGGCGCGCGCCACCACGTCGCGCGGGGCCAGGTCCTTCCACTCCGGCGAATATTTTTCCATGAACGGCTGGCCGTCGGGGGTGAGCAGGATGCCGCCCTCGCCGCGCACGGCTTCGCTGATGAGGAATCCCTCCGCCCCCGGGACCGACAGCGCGGTGGGGTGGAACTGGACGTACTCGGCGTTCAGGATGCGCGCCCCGGCGCGCGAGGCCATCGCCAGCCCGTCGCCGCGTGCGCCGGGCGGGTTGGTGGTGCTGCGGTAGATGCGCCCGATGCCGCCGGTGGCCAGGACAGTGACCGCCGCCAGCGTGCGGTGGACGGCGCGCCCCCCGCGGTCGAAGACGTACGCGCCGTGGCAGGCAACCGGTCCGTAGGCCGCCAGCGGGTCGCGCGAGTGATGGGGGTAGGTGATCAGGTCCACGGCGGTGGCCCCGGTCAGCAGTTCCACGTTGGGCATGCGCCGGACGGCGTCCAGCAGGCCTTCGATGATGGCCTTGCCGGTCCCGTCGCCGACGTGCAGGATGCGCCGCCGCGAGTGGGCCGCCTCCCGGCCGTATTCCGGGTCGCCGTGCGAACCCTGGTCGAAGCGGATGCCGGCCATCCTGACCAGCACTTCTTCCAGCAGGTCGGGACCTTCTTCGGCCAAAATGCGCGCCGCCTGCGGCCATGACGCGCCCGCGCCCGCCGCCAGGATGTCTTCGACCAGCAGGCCGGCGCTGTCGTCCTGCCCGCGGCTGATGATGCCGCCCTGGGCGTAGCGCGTGTTGGATTCCAGCGGGTCGGACTCGCGCGTGATGAGGATGACACGCCGCGCCGGGTCCTGCGCCAATTGCAGGGCGGCGGTTGCCCCGGCGATGCCGGAGCCGATGATGAGCACGTCGGTAGTTTTCATAAGTCAGTTATTAGAGAACAGAGAGCAGAGAACAGTACTGCTCTCTATTCTCTCCTCTCTGTTCTCTCTTTATCCGATTTTGATCATGCGCTCCACGGCGCGGTAGGCCTTCACCCGGATTTCCTCCGGCACTTCGATGATGTAGCGGTTGAACTTGAGCGCGTCGCGCGTATCTTCCATCGTGATCATGTTCATGTGCGGACAGCGCACCATGCACAGGCGCAGCATGTCCTTGTCTGGATTCGCGGCGGCGATGTTGTCGCCCATGGCGCACTCGGTCAGCAGGAGGTAGTGCGGCGCTTTCGACTCCTTCACGTAGCGGATCATGGCGTTGGTCGAGCCGGAGAAGTCCGCCGCGCCGGTGACCTCGGGACTGCACTCCGGATGCGCCAGGATGACCACGTCCGGGAACTGGGCGCGCACGGTCTGGATGTCTTTCAGCGTAAACTTTTCGTGGACCTCGCACCTGCCGCGCCAGCCGATGAGTTGTACATCAAGAAGATTGTCGCCGTCTCCCTTTCTCCTCTTCTCCTCTTCCCCTTCTCCCCTCTTCCCCTCTTCCCCGGATGCAGGGGAGAGCGCTGGGAAAATGATATGCTTCCCCGTCTCGCGCGCCACGTTCTTTGCCAGGTACTCGTCCGGCAGGAAGATGACCGTGTCCGCGTGGAGCGACTCGATCACCGCCGCGGCGTTGGACGAGGTGCAGCAAATATCGGACTCGGCTTTCACGTCCGCGTAGGTGTTGACGTAGGTCACGACCGGCACGCCGGGGAATTTCGCCTTGAGGGCGCGCACGTCCGCGGCGGTGATGGATTCGGCCAGCGAGCAGCCAGCCTTCTCCGCCGGGAGAAGCACCGTCTTGGATGGATTCAAAATCTTGGCGGTCTCGGCCATGAACCTGACGCCGCAGAAGACGATCACGTCCTTGTCCGTCTGGGCGGCTTTGCGCGAAAGGTCGAGCGAGTCGCCTGTGAAATCGGGGATGGAGTAGAACAGCGCAGGCTCCATGTAATTGTGGCCGAGGATGACGGCGTTGCGCTGTTTCTTGAGTTCGTTGATCTCGACCGCGATCTCAGCCTTGTAGCGCAGTTCCACGTCTGGCACCACTTTTTCGAGTTTCGCCCGCATTTTTTCATACATCGCTTGAACTTGGGGATTCATTGTTTACCTCTCGTAGAACGAGATAGTATCTCGCTTTACTGTATAAAATCAAAACTCACATCGAACACCTTCGCCGAGTGGGTCAACGCGCCGACAGAGATGAAGTCCACGCCCGTTTCGGCGATGGCGCGGACGGTCTCCAGTGTGACGTTGCCGGATGCCTCCAGTTTGGCGCGTCCCGCCGTGATACGCACCGCCTCGGCCATCATTTCCGGCGGCATATTGTCGAGCAGGATGAGCTCCACGCCCAGCGACAGGGCCTCGCGCAGGTCGTCGAGCGTGCGCGCCTCCACCTCGACCTCCAGCCCGGTGTGCGCGGAGCGGGCGCGCGTCACCGCGGCAGTGATGGACCCGGCGTAGTCAATGTGGTTGTCCTTGATGAGGATCATATCGTACAGGCCGATGCGGTGGTTCTGTCCGCCGCCGCGCTTGACGGCCAGTTTGTCAGCCGCGCGCAGACCGGGGGCGGTCTTGCGCGTGTCGAGGATGACCGCCTTCGTCCCGGCAACCGCCTCCACGAACTGGCGCGTCAGGGTGGCGATGCCCGACATCCGCCCGAGAAAGTTGAGCGCGGTCCGTTCGGCGGTCAGCAGGCTGCGGGTCCGCCCCGAGACGAGGGCGAGGATTTGGCCGCGGGTCACGCGCGCCCCTTCGTTCACTTGCGGACGGAAATCCACGTCCGGGTCGAGGGTCTGGTAGACGGCCTGCGTCGCGTGAAGCCCGGCGACTACGCCGTCCTGTTTGGCGATGACCTGGCCGCGCATGGCCGCCTCGGCAGGGACGATGCTGTCGGTGGTGGCGTCGCCCGCGCCGATATCTTCGGCCAGGGCGCGGCGGATGCAGTCGAGGATTTCGGGAGAAATGTTCATCGGAATTATTCTACCCCGCGCCAAAGGCCTGTCAAGGTGCATGAGGCGTGCCACTTAAGTAGCCTTGCCAATCCAAATGTTTGGTGTATACTTGACAAAACCTATCCAATTTCATCTTAAAGGAGACCCTATGAACAAGAAAGTATATCTTGCCGTCGCTGTCATCGCCCTCGTCTCGTTGGCATGCAGTTTCAATTTTTCGACGGTAAACACCCCCGAGCCTTCCACAGGCGGGTCGGCCAGCAACGTCCTGTACCAGGACGATTTCTCGAGCGCCGGCAGCGGCTGGCCCAGCCAGAGTTCCGGCGGCGACATCAGGGATTATTCCAACGGAAGTTACCGCATCTACGTCTCCGGCGCGATGACCGACCTGATCGCCAATGCCGGGACATCGCTCCCGGCGGATGTGGTCATTGACGCGGACATCATCAAGGCCGGCGGCACCGAGAACAACGACTTCGGCGTCGTCTGCCGCCTGCAGGACCTGGACAACTTCTACTTCTTCCAGATCAGCAGCGACGGCTACGCAGTCATCGGCAAGTTCGAGAACAACAAGATGCAGTATCTCTCGGCGGATGCCATGCAGAAAGTGGACGGCATCTACGCGGGGACCACGATCAACCACGTGCGCGCCGAGTGCATCGGCAATTCGTTCAAACTGTACGCCAACGGCACGCTGGTGGCCCAGGCAACGGACAGCACCTTCACATCCGGCGGCGACGTAGGCTTGATGGCCGGCACGTTCGATGCAGGCGGTGTGGATATCCTGTTCGACAATTTCGTTGTGACCAAACCGTAGTTTTTTTCCCCGGATGAAAAACGCCAGGTTCCTCGCGGGACCTGGCGTTTGGTTTTAATCCTGCGCCTGCGCGGCGGCTGCGGACCCTTCGACAGGCTCTGGGCGGCGCCTTCTGCCTGCCCGCCGCAATCCGAGCAGCACCGCCCCGAAGTAACCGAGATACGCCAGCACCTCCGTCAGCGACGGGTTGCCGTTGTAGCCCAGCAGGGATTTCAGGATTTGCCCGAAGGCCGAATTTTCGTCCAAAATGGGATTCACGTCCCAGACATGCGCAACGATGGATGGCAGCCAGCCCACCTCGACCAGTTCCCCCACGCCGTGCGCGGCCAGCCCGGCGGCGAACAGGATCAGCAGGAAGCCGGTCACCTGGAAGAAGCGCCGCAGGTCCAGGCGGACGGAGGCGGCGAACAGCAACCAGCCGAGCAAGGCCGCCGTTCCCAGCCCGAGCGCCGCGCCGACGATGGCCTGGCGGGCATCCGAGGAGAAAGCCGCGGCGGTGAGGAAGAGCGCCAGTTCCACGCCTTCGCGCAGCACGGCGATAAAGGCCAGCCCGAACAGCGACCACCGTCCGCCCTGCATGGCGCGCCGGACGCCGAATTCCAGGTCGGCCTTGAGATTGCGGGACTGGCGCGCCATCCAGAAGATCATCCAGGTCAGGATGCCCGCCGCTAGCAGCATGGTCAGGCCCTCGAAGATGGCTTCCGCCGGGTCCTTCAACTCCAGGCCGAGACGGGTGAGCAGGACCGCCGCGGCCAGGCTGACCAGCGCGGCGCTGCCTGCGCCGAGCCAGACGGAGGCGATTAAATCGCGGCGGCGCATCTGGCGCAGCGCGCCGAGCACGATGCCGAGGATGAGCGCGGCTTCGAGTCCCTCACGGAGGGAGAGGATGTAAGAGGAGAGCATAAATCACCTGTAATTTGGATAGATTGTGTCGCATTATACCCCATGCGACTGCCAAACAAAAGCCGGGGTTCGAGTGAACTCCGGTTCAATAAAGTCCTTCGGCGGCGTGCCCACAGGGTGCTTCGCGAGGAGCCGCCTTTTTATCTACAGCGCAGTTTCATGAAACATCACAAGGTATGTCTCCGATCACGATGTAACGAACCTTATGCCGTTGCAAGGACGCGAACACGTCCTTCAATAGGTTCAGCATTCTTTTGCTCCACGATCCCGGGATTGGTCATCAGTAAAAGTTCTGTGAACGCGCAAAGCATGTCCATGCGCTCGGCAAGCGTTAGCGAGCGAAACCAAAGCGTCTTGGCTTCGATCGTCTCTTCTGCTCTGTCGTGAGTCACTGTTGCGTTCATCAGGAGAATTATACTTCAACTCGCGTTCGTGACGGGGCGGGGCGCGGGCTGGGCGCTATCCGCGCTTGTGAAAGCACTGAATGTGATCTTGAAAGAAACGCTTGCGGGAGAACCTGAATGAATAACGAAACTGGCGGCGCGATAGCTGCCCCTGCAAAATTCTTATTTCTTCGCCCTCTTCCCCCTCCCGCCATGATAGGCCGGAGCGGTAATGGCATGGATGGTACAAATCCGCCCATCCAGCATCCGCGAGCGGATGCGGGCATCCATTTCGTCGAGCGTATCCGCGGTGGTGATGACGGTCGGCAGTTCGGCAATGTAGCGGTGGTTGAACAACTGGTAGAGTTTTTCGCGCGCCCACGGCGAGGTGGTTTGCGTCCCCAGGTCATCGAGGATCAACAGCGGGGCGGAGCGGATCTCGTCGAAGCGGCGGTCATAACTGGTATTGCTGCTGGGGCTGAACGTGGCGCGCAGGTGGTCGAGCAGGTCAGGCACCATGACGAAGAGCGGCGGCTCGCCCAGGTCGGTGCGGGAGTTGGCGATGGCCGCGGCCAGGTGCGTCTTGCCGCAGCCGTAGGGACCGGCCAGCACCAGCCAGCCGCGCGGCTTTTCGGCAAATGTCATCGCGGCCTTGAGCGCCTTCTCCAGCGACCTGATTTTGTCGGCTTCCAGTTCCTCCTCATCGCGCAGGGAGAAACTGGCAAACGTGTTTTTGGAAAGCAGGTCGAGCGAGGAGAGTTCGTGGTGGCCCTTGTCGTCGGTTGGGCGGCGGTAATCGGGGGCCAGGATGCGCACCGCGCTGACCAGTTCCGGGTCCGCGAGGCGCGAGCGGATGCGCGGTTCGAGCTCGTCCAGCGGGACATTGGTCGTCACCACCAGCGGCAGGTGGTTGATGTAGCGGTAGTTCACGATCTGGAAGAGTTTTTCCTGCGCCCAGGCGGTGGCGCTCTGCGTGCCGAAGTCATCCAGCACCAGCAGGGCCGCCGAGCGGATCTGCTCGAAACGTTCCTCGAAGGTGATGTCTTCGGCGTCGAAGGCGAAGCGCAGCAGGTCGAGCAGGTCGGGGACGGTCAGGAAGAGGGTTGGCACGCCCATGCCGACGGCGAAGTTGGCGATGGCCGCGGCGAGGTGGGTCTTGCCGCAGCCGTATCCGCCTTGCAGCAGGAGCCAGCCCTTGAGCGAGGCGGCGTACTGGCGGGCGGCGCTGCAGGCGATCTCCAGCGAGCGGGCATGGCGTTCGCCCAGGCCGACCTGGCCGCGCGGCCGGAAGGATTCGAAGGTCAGGTCTTTGAGTTCGTCGAGATGGCTGAGCGAGAAGAGACGGTCGCGCACCTGGCGCGTCACCGCGCCCTGGCGGCAGGAGCAGATGTCCAGTTTGCCGAAGTCGGGCGAACCGGGCGCGGCCTCGCGGCGGATGTACCCCAGTCCGTGACAATGCGGGCAATCGGGAGCGCCGAGGGTCTCAATGCTCGATGAAGTCGGCGAACTCGCCTTCGGCGTACCGGCGGCCATCTTTTTGAGCGTCTCGTCTATCTTGCTTTTGGGCATGACCTTCTTCCTTCCAGCGGCGTAAAATCGCTTCCACGTATTTCCAGTTGCGTTTGTTCTTCAGGACGGCGATCTCCAGCGCCTCGGCCGCCCACTCCGGCGGATACGTTTTCTCGGCGTCCTTCAGGGCGTCGGCGATGAGCGGGGTGAGCGGCCCGATGTTCTCTTCGTAGAGTTTGAAAATGTTCGGGCGTTCGACCGGCGGCGCGGACGGAGCGGCGGGCGCGTCCGCCTGGCCTTTGGCAAACGCCTCGGCGGCGGCGCGTCCGCGCGGGGAGTTGAGGAAGTAGAGCGCCGCCTCGTCTTTCTGGACCCGGATCAGGGTCCCGCGCGCCGCGGCTTTTTCCAGCGCCGGAGCCGGGTTCGGGACGACCGGCGCGAAGTCCTCTTCCCGCAAAAAGCGGACGCGTGCCTCCATGTGCTCGATGCGCCAGATGGCGTAAAGCGTGACCTTCAACTCGTCCGCGTCGTCAATCTCGTTCAGCAGTTGCCGGAAGAACGAGTCGGGGACGGGGGTGAAGGTTTCTTTATCGGAAAAGCCGGAAAACATGATTCACCACAAAGTACACGAAGGGGAAAAAGATTCGGGTTTGTTCGCGAAATTCGATGCCGCGCTTTTACGCCTGACTCAAATCAATATTGCGCGTCGCCGCGTCCACGAACTTGGCGAGGTGGTTGAGGAAGACCAGTTCCACGCTTCCGGTCGGACCGTTGCGGTGCTTGGACACGATGATCTCGGCCACGTTCTGCTTGACGGTGTCCTTCTCGTACTGGTCGGGGCGGTAGATGAACATGACCACGTCGCTATCCTGTTCGAGGGATCCCGATTCTCTCAAATCTGAGAGCACCGGTCGCTTGTCGGTACGCTGTTCGACAGCGCGGGAAAGTTGCGCCGCCGCCAGCACCGGGACGTTGAGTTCGCGCGCCAGGATCTTCAGGTTGCGGGAAATGTACGAGACTTCCTGCACGCGGTTATCGGTGCGCGTGTCGCCGCCCATCAATTGGATGTAGTCCAGGATGACCAGGTCGAGGCCGAACTCCATGTGCAGGCGGCGGCATTTTGTCCGCAGGGCCAGCGGGGTAAGGGCGGGCGTGTCATCGAGGAAGATGTGCGTGTCGCCCAGCACTTCGATGGCCTGGGTCAGGAGCGGCCACTCGTTCTCCTGCAATTTCCCGTTGCGCAGGCGCTGGCTGTCGATTCCGGTCTCCTGCGCCAGCAGGCGCTGGACGACCTGCTCGTTGGACATTTCCAGCGAGAAGATGGCGACGTGTTTTTTGTGGAGCAATGCTGCGTTCTTGGCCGCCGAGAGCAGGAAGCCCGACTTGCCCTGCCCGGGGCGTCCGGCGATGATGAGCAGGTCGGATTGCTGCATCCCGGTCAGCATCCGGTCCAGGTCAATGAAGCCGGTCGGGACGCCGAAGATCTCCTCCGGGCGTTTGGCGAGTTCGTCAATCCGGTCGTAATAGTCACTCAAGACGGTGGAGATCGGCAGGAGGTCCTTCTTGAGCCGCCGTTCGCTGACGTTGAAGACCGACTTCTCGGCCTCCTCCATGACGTTCTCGATGGTCTCGCCTTCGCTGTAGGCCAGGGTGGCGATCTGGTTGGCGGCGGTCAGCATCCGGCGGCGGATCGAGGCCGCCTCCACCATCCGCCCGTAGGCCTCGGCGTGGAGCGAGGTGGGCACCTGGTTGATGAGCGCGGTCAGGTAGGCCGGGCCGCCGATCTCGGCCAGTTGCCCGGCGCTTTCGAGCGCCTCGGTCACGGTCAGGAAGTCCACCGGCGTGCGCTTCTCGTGCAGGCGCGTGAAGGCTTCCCAGATCCAGCGGTGGCGATGGATGTAAAAATCGTCCGCCTGGAGGAACTGCGCCAGGTCGTAATAGACCTCGGGGTTGATGAGCACCGCCCCCACAACGGCTTCTTCGGCTTCACGGTTGTGGGGGATGGCGGTGGTGGAAGGAGTGGAGATTTCTTCGGGAGGCAGGTCTGTCATGGCAATTTACGATTTCCGATTTACGATTTGCCTGTCTTGCCGCCGCTTTTATCGTCGCCGAGTTTTTTTAGGAAATCCTCGAACACGTCGAGACGTTTCTCGTCGGCGGGCGCGGCGGGCGCGGGACCGTCAGCCGGGTGCGCGGTCAGGGGCTTCGTCCCGGCGGGCGGCTCGGACTGCATGTCCTGTTCGGGGACGATGCCCGCCTCGTCCAGCACCTCGCGGCTGACGAGGATGGGCGTGTGGGAGCGGACTGCCAGGGCGATGGCGTCGGACGGGCGGGAGTCCAGGTGGAGCGTCCTCCCGTCCCGTTCGATGACCAGGTTGCCGTAGAAAATGTCTTCCTTGATGGCGACGATCTCGACGCGCAGCAGGATGGCGTTGAACAGGACGAGGATGTTCTTGAGCAGGTCGTGCGTCATCGGGCGGGCGAGTTCCACTTCCTGCAGGGCCACCGTGATGGACTCGGCCTCGGCCGGCCCGACCCAGATGGGCAGGTAGCGCTCGGCGTCGCGCTGGCGCAGGATGACCACCCGCTGGGGCGACATCAGGCTGACGCGCACGCTGTCAATGACGACTTCCATCATTTCGCTCATGCAGTTATTTTAGCACAGTCGCGCCAAAAACAAACGTCGGCATCCCGCGCACGCCGGGCCTGAGCCGGAACAGCCCGCCGGAGAGCGGACGTTCGGCCAGTTGCGCGGCGGTCATGCCCTTGCGCGCAGACGTGATGTAGAGTTCGCTCAGGTGCGCGCCGCCGAAGCAGCAGGAGGTGACGTTGAGCGCGGGGAGCGGATACGCGGCGAGCAGTTGACCGGCAGCCGGGTCCCAGCGCGTGACCTGCGCGCCGCCCCACAGCGCGACCCACAGCATCCCGTCGGTGTCCGAGGTCATGCCGTCCGGCCAGCCCATCTCCGGCGGGACGCGGACAGCCGGGCGCGGATTGGTGATGTCTTCTGTGTCGAGGTCGTAATCGTAGGCCATGACCAGGCGGGTGGGCGTGTCTATGAAGTAGAACGTCCGGTAGTCGGGACTCCACGCCAGGCCGTTGGGGATGCGCAGGCCGGTCAGCAGGGTTTTCAGTGCGCCGTCGGGGGAATAGGAATACAGCGAGCCGGAGGCTTCCTGCTCGGCATCGTCCATCGTCCCGGCGAGGAAGCGGCCGCGCGGGTCGCATTTGCCGTCGTTGAAGCGGTTGGCGGGGAGATGTGGCTCGGGCTGGCAGAGGAGCGTTCGCTTGTCGGTGGACGGGTCGAGGGTCCAGAAGCCGGAGCGCAGGGCGAGGATCAGTCCGCCGCGGCGCGCGGGCGCGGCGCAGCCGAGCGGGCCGCCCAGGTTCACGGTCCGGTGCGCTCCGCTGGCCGGGTGGAAGGAGTGCAAGTCCCCGGCGTGGATGTCCACGAAATACAGGACGCCCGCCACGGCATCCCAGGCAGGACCTTCGCCGAGTTCGAGGCGGGCGTCAAGCAGGAGTTCTGCTTGCATTACGCCTTTTTCTTGTTCGGCAGGGGGATGATGACCAGCGCACTCGCCAGGAAGCAGACCGTCGCCAGGGCGAAGAGGAGCAGGTAGCCCGACGAACTGGAACCGAGCGCCTTGTTGATCGGGTCAATCAGCACGCCGCCCAGCAGGCGCGCCACGCCCGAGCCGATGCAGGTGGCGATGTTGGCGATGCCCAGGTAGCGGGCGGCTTCGCCTTTTGGCACGATATCGGTGGCCAGCGCCCAGGAGGCGGAGAGGAACGCGCCGATGCCCATGCCCACGATCCCGCCCGCCACGGTGATGAGGGTCTGGTCGCGCACGAAGAGCAGGAGGAATGCCCCGGCAAAGGAGACCAGCCCGGCGACGAGCATGACCGGTTTGCGGCCAAACTTGTCGGAGAGCCAGCCGGAGAGGAGCGCCAGCACGATGAGCGCCCCGCCCAGGATCATCTTCAGGTTGCCGTAGAATGACTGGGCGTCGGTCTCCGTCATCTTGATCACGTCCACCAGATAGTTGATGAGAAACGAGTTGATGGCGATGAACGCGCCCCAGAACAGGATGCGGTTGGCGAACCACCAGCCGAAGATGGGGTTCTCGCGGAAGTTGATGGAGAAGGCGCCCTTGAGGGCTTCGCCTATGGTCTGGGTTGCCCCGGGCGCGGACTCGCCAGCTGCGTCCCGTTTCTCGCGCGCCCACAGGGCGGTAAAGATCACGAAGATAAAGAAGACCGCTGTCGGCGCGGCGGCAGCCAGGTAGACGCCGTTGTCGCCCCAGCGCTCGATCCCGGCGCTGAGGATCTTGCCGGCCACCAATCCGCCCACCACCAGGGCGATGATGTCCATGACCGCCTTCAGGCTGGAGGCCGTGCCGCGTTGGCCTCCCGGTACCAGGTCTGGGATGAGCGCCTGCCACGGTCCCTGCAGGACGTTGGATGAAAACTGGATGAGGATGACGCCCGTCAGCAGCAACCCGAGGGTGGGGGCGGCGGCCAGCAGGAACAGGGACGCGGCGATCAACACCGCGCCGCCAATGATGAACGGCAGGCGGCGTCCGAGTTTGGTGCGCGCCCGGTCGGATAATACGCCGACGATGGGCTGGACGAGCATGGCCACCAACAACCCGACAAAACTCAGGAAACCGAGCGCCGTGTTGGGCATGTCCGGGGCCAACTGGCGGGTCTTGAAGGTCATCAGCGGCGGGTCCTGGATGTTGGAGGAAAAGGTCAGCGCAAAGCCGAGCAGGCTGATGACGAACATACGCAGGAACGAAATCTTTTTCATGGCATCTCCTTTTGTGTCATTGCGAGGAGCCGCGTAGCGGTGACGAAGCAATCCCCGCGAACGAAGAGGTTGCTTCGCCCCGTCGGGGCTCGCAACGACGCTAGCGATACTGTGGGCGAACCGACTTCACCACTTTCAAAGACTCCAGCGCCTCGTCCACTGTCAGTTCAAACACCAGCGGACCGGTAAAGTTCGCCGCGGCGAGACGGTCGAGGAAGGGACCGAGGTCCAGGTCGCGCGTGCCGAGCGGTTTGTGGTCCTCGCCGTAGCCGCGCACGCCCTCCGGCATTTTCTTCGAGTCGTGCAGGTGGACCTCCGCCAGGCGCGGCAGGACCCGTTCCACCACTTCGAAGAAGTCGAACCAGCCGGGGAATCCCGCCAGCACGTGGCCCGTGTCGAGGCAGATCGAAAGGTCGAGTTCCTCGGCCAGTTCGAGGGTCAGGTCGAGCGGAAACTCGATGGTCTCGACGGCCAGTTTGCGAGACGGGATGCCGGTCTGTTCGAGGATGGATTTGATGCTCTCGCGCGCTCCGCCCTGGAACTGGCGCAGGATGAGGGTGCGGGCGAGTTCCGAGATCTTCATGTTGTAGAATTCCGCCGCCAGCGCACCCGTGGCGTGCAGCACGCAGACTTCCGGCTCGAGCGGCAGCGTCGCCTTGATTGTTTCCACTACCGCTTCCACCGAGCCTTTGCGCACCGGCGTCAGCGGGGTGGACGGTTCCACCGACCAGAGCGGCAGGTGGAGGGTGTACGTCACGCCCTCCGCTTTGAGCGCTTTCAGTTTCTCGATGGCTTCGGCGTTGTACGCGTGCGGCAGGAACATCCCCAGGTCGCCGCCCAGTTCAATCGGATTGAAGCCTTTATCGAACAGGCTCTTCGCCAGCCCGGCGTGGTCGAAGCCGGCGATGTTCGCCATCACCTGCTCGGCCGGCACGCCGGAGGGGACAAGCGCTTCCAGTTGCATCGCCATGATTCCAAAACGCATGGGAGTCTCCTCAATCACAAGACTGGAGTCCGAAGTCTCCGACTTCGGCAGGGGTCCAACGACTGGAGTCGTCGGACTCCAAAATGCTACTGATAGGATTGTACAAAAGATGGCGAGTTTCGGCAACAGGGATGGGTCAATCAAATCTGACAACGACTTTGGCACGAATAAACGAATTCCTCGCACGTATTCATTCGTTTATTCGTTGACCATTCGTTGTCTGGTTGGAGTGGGGGCTTTTTCACGCATCCAAATGATACGTGTGGTACGGATTCTCGCACGGGTTGCCCCAGGCGATGTGCATCTCGCGCGCCGTCAGGTCAATCACCATGGCGTTGACCGTCTTCTCGCGGTCGAGCGGGTTGCTGGCATCAATGGAATGGTTGCAGATGGAATTGGAGAAATTGACGTGGTCGCGCTGGATGGCCTGCAAGGTTTTGATGGTGTGGATATCCTCACGTTTTACCATCCGCATGGCCCGGAAATAGCGGATGCGCGAAGCCACCAGGTCTTCCGGCTCGCGCTCCACCTGCTGCATGACCTGAGCGAGGTAATGATTGGTATGAACGATATAACCATCCTCACCGTACAGGATGGCGAAACGCCGCGCCGAGACCTCGACCGAATACAATTCGCCGCTCTCGTGCGCCAGCACGTGGTTATAGCCCGCTGCCCGCTGGGCCGACAGCATGTGGCGGATGGCCTCGTCCGGGGTCCTGGAAGCCAGCACTGCCCGCGAGACCACCACGCGCGGCGTGCCGATGCGCGAATCGTTCGGGTAGACCGAGTCGCACATCTGGGCAATCCCGTAAGCGTTGAAACCGATGTTCGGGAGCAGGCCGCCGTAGGTCATCCCCAGGTAGGGCGGCTCGTTCTTCGGCGTGGCATGGACGATGAACACATCGTCTTCATCCTCCGGCACCCAGTCCTCGTTATGTGCCATCAACACGTGCCCATCAGCGGTGCGGTCGTCGTTGACCGCCATGCTGGTGCAGCGCGTCAGGTGCAGGGCGTCCATCGTCACTGCTTCCATGGCATTGATGACCGCCAGGTCTTCGAAGGCCACATTCGCCCCCTCCGCCACCCCCATCATCTCCTCCACATATTGTGGATACCGCTCCTGGGCGAACGGAATGTACTTGCGCGCCTGGATCCGCGCGCCCTCCCAGGTCAGTTCCAACTGCTGGTAGGCATCGGCGACAAGTTTGCGTCCATTTTCGACGCCGTGCTGGACCTGCTTGCGGCACGCCTCGCCGATCTGGCGTCCCATCTCGCGGTGCGTGCCGGAGACGCGCACCAGCGGCGGCGGATTGGGGTGCACGGGCGGCTTGATTGGGGGCATGGTTTCCTCGCTTTCTGGCTGTCAGGATTGTATCATTGCCCCGTCGAAAACGTAAACCCGCCCCGGCTGGGCCGGAGCGGGTCTGGACCTGTTACCTGTCACCGTTAAATCAGGCCGGACGCTACCCCGCCGCGTCAGGCGGCGCGGCCGGAGCCACAGACTGCGTCCCGAAGCGAGTCATAATGACCGCGCCCAGCCCGGCCATCCCCAGCAGGAACGGGACGATCCAGCCGATGCAGTTCAGCCCCGGGATGCCGGTCAGCGCGGCCGCAACGAGCGAAAGGGTGAATGTCCCCAATCCGCCCGAGAGCGCCGGGTGCCATTCCTGATGGATGGCTTTCGTGAAGCGTACGCCGATTTCATAGCCGATGGCAATCCAGCCGAACGCGGCGGCCACACCCAGGGCAACGGCTGCCACGAGCGCCACCGGGATCAGGAGGACGGTTACGCTCAGGATGACGATGGCGATGGGAGCAGCGATGATAGTCAGCAGGCCAAGCCCGCCCGCCGTTACCGGCTGGCTCGTGATCGCCCCGGCCACGCGCCCGGCCTGGGTCGAGAGGAAGAGCATTACCAGCATGGCCAGCACGCCCCATCCAACCGCCTGCCAGAAGGTGTTCAGGATGGATACCAACGGATGGAAGTTAACGTTGATATCCGGCCTGGTGGTTGGCAGTTCGCTCTCCGGCGGGACCGGGGTAGCGCCGTTCTCCCCGTCTGTCGTCCAGGAGGTGGCCGCGTTGGTGATCTGCCCGTCCACCTGCGAGCCTTCGGCGCGTTCGATCGTCGCGCCCACCGTGGACAGGTTGCCGTGCACGTGCGATTTGGCTCCCAGCGTGATCGAGCCGCCCACGATGGCCGCGTCGCCGGTCACCTCGCCCTGGATGTCGAGCGTGCCGCCGAACAGGACGACGCTGCCGTTGACGACCGCGCCCTCTTCGACGATTGCCGAGCCGCCGAACACCACCAGGTCGCCCTCCAGCGTCTCGCCGCTTTCGAGCGTGTACGACTGGCCGAAGATCACCTGGCCGTCCATCAGGCCTTTGGCCGCCGCCGTTTGCGTCGGCGCGAAGACCAGCGCGGCCAGCAGGATCAGGGAAGCAAATTTGACAATAGGTTTCATGGTTATACTCCTTGCGGAATTCTGGAAAATTTCATCAGCGAGACGACCCACAGCAGGCCCCAGCCGGCCGCGCCCAGCAGGATCACGGTCCAGGCGAGCGGCGGCACGAAGCCGGGAAGCACATCGAAAAACAACCTGCTCACCTGTCCCATCGCCTGGAGCGAAGTCCACAGCGCGATGAGATAAGAAAGCCACGAAGCCAGCGTATTTACCGGCGACTGGAAGAACGAGGCGAGCGCCGGCCAGCCGATCCACAGCAGGACGCCGATGACCGCCAGCGTCAGCAGGAGGAAGCCCCAGATATTTCTTCGGCGCAGCGCCTGCTTTCTCGCCTCCAGCCGGACCTGGAACCGGTCGGCGAACCCGCCCGCCGGTCCGGCCTGCCGCGCCGCGCGGAAGGCGAGGTCCACTTCTGCCAGCGCCGAGCAGGAACGGCAGGAGTGCAGGTGGGCGGTCAGTTCGCGTTTCTGCTGCGCGCTGAGCGGTTCGTGGGTCAAAAGCCAGTCTTCAAAAGGCCGGTGATTCATAGGGTTTCCTTTCAGCGCGGAGGCGGGGCGTTTCCTTTTCCCACAGGGCTGCCAGGGCGCGCCGCGCCCGGTGCAGGCGGCTCTTCACCGCCGGGACGGTCAACTTGAGGGTCTGCGCGATCTCCGCTTCCGAGGCATCGTGCCAGTAGCGCATCACCACTGCGGCGCGGTCCACCGGTTCGAGCGATTGCAGCAGCCCGTGCAGGCGTTCGCGTTCCTGCTTGTGGACGGCTTCCGTCTCCGGGTCGGGGGCGGAGCGGTCGGGCAGTTCGGCCTGGCCCTCCTCGTCCTCGTCAATCGAGAACGAGACGAATTTCCTCCGGCGGAGTTTGTCAATGCAGTGGTGGGCGGCGATGGAGAGCAGCCAGGTGGCGAAGGGACGCTCGCGGTCGTAACGGGCGAGGTTCTGGTACACCTTGAGGAAGGTCTCCTGGGCCGCGTCTTCGGCGGCTTCCGGTTCGCCGAGCATCCGGTAGCACAGGTTGTAGACCGGTTTCTGGTATGTTTCGACCAGGTGCGTAAAGCCTTCGTCGTCGCCGTTCTGGGCCTGGATGATCCAGGCCATCTCGTCAGTCACAGGGTTCCTCGTGGGTCGTTCTGCTGGAATATACGCAGGCAATTGGTAGGAGTTGCGTACTACTGGAATTCTCCGCGCAGCCGCTCCGGCAGCAACGCGGCGATTTGACGCATGACGATTTCGGCTGCGGCCCGGTCTTTCTCGTCCGGGCCGGTTCGAGGCGGGACCTGTAACCTGTACGCCGCGCCGAAGCGCAGGCAGAACTCCCCGGCCTCTTCGTACGCCGCGGCCGGCGTGACCGGGAATCCCAGCCCGGCCAGCAGGAGCAGGAACCGTCCCGCGCCGGGGGCGGGATGGGCGAGCGCGCCGTGCGGAGGGTTGTCGCGTCCCTCCGGGGCCAGGCCGAGGATGGCCTGCGGATGCTTGCGCGCATAGTCCAGGTATTCCCGCACTGACCTTGCGCGCGCTTCCACATCCTTCGGCCTCGGCGGCATGGGCGGCATGATGGTGAACCCGTAGATTTTCGACAGCCGTTGCAGGAACCAGCGTGAGATGGGCCGGCCCGCGAACGCGTACCACTTGCCGGGGAAGGTCAGTTCTCCGGTCATCACCCAGTGCATCTCGACAGGCACGGCGGCGGCAATCGCCAGCGCCAGCCACCACGCCGGGAAGCCGGGACGGTAGTAATGGTTGAAGGTGATGAGCGCCGGTCCGGCCTGCGGGATGTTTTCCGCCCCGAGGACGCGCAGCGGCGGCTTCAGCCGTTCGATGCAGGCCTGCGCATCGGCGCGGAAGGAGCGCCGTCCGCCGAATAGCAGGCTGGCGGTCAGGCCGGGGAGGAGGCGGAGAGGGTAGGAATATTCAGGATACATTTTCGCCCATGATGTGACGGTCACCTGCCAGGTGACCGTCACATGATAACCGCTTCATGACCTAAGCGTAGCACAGAACAAGGGACTATTTCCAGTGGCATGTTCGTTTGTTTGTTAAAGATTAATTTCCTAGGACTTCAACCGGGAAGACAGGATTTCGTTCAAGCAGTTCGTCACCAATTTGTTTCTGGATATCTTGAGGAAATTTATCAAAATCCGAACTTACAAATAATCTGAATAATAAGGATGTTTGAAGGCCTTTTACTTCATCAGCGTTTGGAACATGGTCTATTCCAGCGGCACCTGTTTGATTAAACATATCCAGCAAATCTTTGCTTGCTTTCCACTGATCCATCAGTTCCGGTTGGTCTGTGGAGGGAGAGAGGATGAAAGGACGGAATTTGACACCAAAAAATGGATATCCGGAATGAATACTGATGAGCATATTGGCAAATGTTTGATCAGTATTATTTTGTGCAAGCCCTTCGGGGACATTGACTCCGTCTGGACCGTACCAATTCTCCATCCCTTTTTGGTCGAGCATAAACGTGAGCGGTATGACCTGATCGCTTCCGGGCGCGCGCATGGGAATGGTAATTGCGAGATTTTCTCCAATGATATTGCAGGTAATTGCTGACGGATCGTCAATTCTTACCGTAAGTTCCGCCCAACTCCAGGGAACACCTCCACCTCTTAGAATTCCGCCGCCGGTAAGAAAGAATTTATGCGCTTTTTCTGTTGCCAGGCCGTCTTGATCAATAAGGCCGATGTCTTTGTAGTGCGCCAGTGAATCGGCAGTTAATCTGGGAATATCATCGAGGGTGATGGTGTTGCAATCATCCATGGTGGCGACATTTTCCATGCCGAGATTAAAGGGCGGGGCGGGGGTAGGAGAGGGAGTGAATGTGGGCGTGGCCGTCGGGGGTGTGAAGGTGGCCGTCGGCGCAGGCGTGTCCGTGGGCATTGGAGCGGGTGCAGCGGCCTGGCAGGCAGACAAAAGCAATCCGAGCAAGACCAACAAGGTAATCCTTTTCATTTTCTCCTCCAAACTTTGCGGCGCTATGTGAAGGTCACCTGGCAGGTGACCGTCACATGATAACCGCTTCATACTATCAGCGTAGCACAGAACAAGGGACTATTTCCAGTGGCGTGTTCGTTTGTTTGTTAAAGTTAGTTTCCGAGTGTTTCAACCGGGAAGACGGGATTTCGCTTAATCAGTTCATCAATAATTGCCTGAAGATATTCAGGTTCTAATTTATTTGCATCTGGACCAACAAAAAAGTTAAATAAATCTGACGTTGGGACTGATGATAATTCTTCAACTGTCGGATACCTAGGTTGAGTCCATGGAGCTTGTGTGTTAAACATATCCAGCAAATCCTTGCTTGCTTGCCACTGGTCCATCAGTTCCGGTCGGTCTCTGGAAGGAAAGAGGATAAAAGGACGGAGTACAACAACAAAACATGGTATTCCGGCCCAATCAGTGCCGACATCAATATTGAGGAGCAAAAAGGCAAATGATTGTTCAGTACCATTCCGTGCAAGTCCCTCTGGTCTGTTAATTCCTTCTGGTCCGTACCAATTCTCCATCCCTTTTTGGTCAAGCATGAACGTGAGCGGGATGACCCGATCGCTTCCGGGCGCGCGCATGGGGATGGTGTATGCAAGATTGCCGTTAATTATATTGCAGGTGATTGCGGATGGGTCGTCAATTCTTACCGAAATTTCTGCATAACTCCAGGGAACACTTGCGTAGTTACTCGTGATACCTTGAGAGGAGTTATAAAATGTATGTACTTTTTCTGTTGCCAGGCCGTTTGCGTCAATAAGACCGATGTCGCGATAGTGCTGGAGAGACTCGGCGTGTAAGCGGGCAATGTCTGCAAGGGTGATGGTGTTGCAGTCATCCATACTGTCGACGTTCTCCATGCCGAGATTGAAGGGCGGGGCGGGAGTGGGTGAGGGAGTGAATGTGGCTGTGGGCGGCGGGGGTGTGAAGGTGGCTGTCGGCACAGGGGTGTCCGTGGGCGTTGGAGCGGGCGCAGCGGCCTGGCAGGCAGACAAAAGCAATCCGAGCAAGACCAACAAGGCAATCCTTTTCATTTTCTCCTCCAAACTTTGCGGCGCTATGTGACAGTCACCTGCCAGGTGACCGTCACATGATAACCGCTTCATGATTTAAGCGTAGCATAGGGAAGTGGGTCGTACAAGAGAGCGGTTATCTTCCTGCTTCTACCGTGATCGTTTTAACCGGGATGAGGATGGATTGAAGTCTTAAAGCCGATTCGTCTTCTGCTTCGAAATAAGGTTTAAACCCTTCAGTATTTTTCCACGTTGATAAGTGTAAAAAATTACTTAATACGTGTGATAGTTTTAGATTTTCAATTTGTTGTTCAACTGGAATTGTTGTGTCTACATTTTTTGTCCCAAATAGTGTATTAAAATCCGTAATAATTTTCTAGCCACCTGACAGTTTCGTAAAAAGGTGTTGATCGGCGAGCAAAACCGAGTAAATTAGGTTTCCACCACGAAACCGAATCCTTGGAGCTGCCG
>WOUS01000004.1 GCA_009772985.1 Anaerolineaceae bacterium | reverse complement strand
TTCCGCCTTCCCCAAAAACTGGCTGTATTTCGTGATCGCCGCCGTCAACGTTGTTTTCCCGTGGTCAATGTGTCCCATCGTCCCAACGTTCATGTGCGGTTTGTTCCGCTCAAACTTCTGCTTCGCCATAGAATTTCTCCTTCCTTGACTAGAGTCAGTGAATGCGAAGCCCTCAATGGGATTTGAACCCATGACCCCATTCTTACCAAGAATGTGCTCTACCGACTGAGCTATGAGGGCGTGGTGGGCGGTGAAGGATTCGAACCTCCGAAGGCTTTTGCCAACTGATTTACAGTCAGTCCCCTTTGGCCACTTGGGTAACCGCCCGGATGTTTCCGGCTTTTCAATTGTGATTGCTGACCGAACCTGCCTCATCAGCGACTGCCAATAATCCAGAGCCGACGACGGGAATCGAACCCGTAACCTGCCACTTACAAGGCGGCTGCTCTGCCGATTGAGCTACGTCGGCCAGTGCCTTTCCCGGATTAAGCGGGGAAATTATACCAAAGGCACTCCCTGCGGACAAGGTGTTAGCGTGCGCAACTTCCCGCACCAGGCGCGCCAGGCGAACGGTCCGGGGCGGCGCGGGAGTCTATCAGGATTCCGTGCAGAAGTCAAGAAAAATGCTATACTATTGGATATCCTCCAGAGAAAGGGGCTCCATGAAAAAGATCCGCATTCCCATTCTGTTGCTGCTGGCGCTCTTCCTGGGCGGCCAGGCGTTGCCCGCCCGCGCCCAGGGCGGCATCCGCGTCCTGTCGGACAAGGTCACGCTCCAGTTCCCCAACTCGGCGACGTTCACGGCGGAATTCTCGTCCGGCGCGAACATCACCGAGGTGGCGCTCGAATACGGCGTGGACCAGTTGACCTGCGGGACGGTGGTGGCCAAGGCCTTCCCGGAGTTCACCCCCGCCGCGGACGTGACCGTCACGTGGACGTGGGAAATGCTCCAGTCCGGTTCGCTGCCGCCGGGCGCGACCCTCTGGTGGCAGTGGCAGGTGACCGACGCCGGCGGGGCGCAATTCACCAGCCCGAAGAAAACCGTCACCTGGCTCGATGACATTCACGCCTGGCAGACCATCTCTGGCGGGAATATCAACCTTCACTACTATGAAGGCGGCGAGTCCTTCGGCCGCGAACTGCACGACGCCGCCACCGCCGCCATGACGCGCCTCAGCCGGGAGGTGGGCCTGCGCCCCGCCAAACCGGTGGACATCTACATCTACGCCAACACCGACGACCTCAAAGCGGCCATCCTCTACGAACCCTCCTGGGTCGGCGGACAGGCCTACCCGGCGCACAATATCATCATCATCGGCATCTCCCAATCGAACCTCGAGTGGGGCAAAAGCACCGAAGCCCACGAACTGACCCATGTGCTGGTGGGCCAGTTGACCTTTTCATGCCTGGGGTTCATACCCACCTGGCTGAATGAAGGACTGGCCATGGTCGGCGAGGGCGGGCTGGATTCCTACCAGCAGGGCCTCCTGGACCAGGCCATTGCCGACAACACCCTGCCCTCCCTGCGCGCGCTGACCGGCGGCTTCTCGGAAGAAGCCACCCGCGCCAGCCTGTCGTACGCCGCCTCGTACAGCGTGACGAACTACCTCATCACCACTTATGGGCAGGCCAAAATGAATACCCTGCTGACCAGCCTGCGCGACGGCAGCACAGCCGACGAGGCCCTGCTCGCCATTTACGGGTTCAACGTGGACGGACTCGACGACGCCTGGCGCGCCTCCATCGGCGCGGCGGCCCGGTCCGGGACCTCGAACCCGACCCCGGTCCCGACCCCGACCGTTGTCCCGACCATTGCCCCGTACTCCGGCGCGCCGGTCACGCCCTACGCCCCCACCCCGCTCCCGACCAAAACAACCACCCCCGGCACGACCGCCACGCCCGACCCGTTCGGCACACTGCGCGCCTACGCCACCCAGACTGCCGCCGCCCTCGCAGCGAATGCCACGCCCACGCCGCAGCCGCCGCTGACGGAACGTCTGGGAATCAGTTCCGAGGTCCTGCTGGTGATCGAATTCGCCGTGGTGTGCGGAGTGATCGCCATCGCCGCCGTGGCCGGGCCGATCCTGTTGACCGTCCGGCGCAAGCACAGGAGGAAATCATGAAACGCACCGCCAAGATCGCCCAGTTCCTGCTGGCCGCGGCCTTCCTGCTCCTGTCTTGCCAGATCAGCGGGACGGCCACGCCTGCCGGTTCGACGCAGCCGGCTTCCGGTCCGACTGCCGTGCCGCCCAATACGTACATCAACACGGATAACGGCATCAGCGTCGCGTACCCGCCGGGCTGGAAAACGCAGAATCCCGAGGCCGATTCCTCGGCGCTGACCATGTTCGTCAGTCCCGATTCGAGCGTGCGCGCCATGCTCTACGTCTTCAGCGCCTCGGATACCGACTCGACGCAATCGACAGCGGAGCAGATCGCCGACGAGGCCATGACCGGCCTGGAAGACACCCAGACCGTGAGCAGCGAGGCCTTCGCCTTTACAGACAACACACTCGGCTGGAGGGTGATCGCCACCGGCGTGAACACTCAGGGGGCTGAACTCAAGGTCAGCATCGTGGTCGGCATTTACGGCTCCCGCGTCTACCTGATGATAGCCTTCGGCGCGACCGCTGCCTACGATTATTACAGCGACGATATCGACTCCCTGTCCGCGGCCATGCGCTTCGAATCGCCGGTGGTCAACGGCGTGAGCCGCGCGACCGCGCTGTTCCTTTCGGGAGGCGAGAGCACCAACCCGCGCACGTACGACCCGGCCACCACACACGGCTCCGGCGACAAGATGGCCTACAGCGGACTGGTCTCCTTCGACCCGAACCTGAACCTGGTGCCGGAGATCGCCGAATCGTGGACCGTCTCCGCGGACGGGATGGTGTACACCTTCCACCTGCGGGCGAACGCGAAATTCCACGACGGGCGCGCCGTGACCGCACAGGATTTCATCTACTCGTGGGAGCGCGCCGCCGATCCGGCCACCGAATCAGACACCGTGCTGACCTATCTCGGCGACATCGTCGGCGTGAAGGAAATGCACAGCGGCGAGGCGGACCACATCTCCGGCCTGGCGGCGGTGGACAACCGCACGCTGCAGGTCACGATTGATGCGCCCAAGCCGTACTTCCTGCTCAAACTGACCTATCCGACCGCCTTCGTGCTGGACCGGGCAAACGTCGAATCCGGGGCGGAGTGGTACCGCCAGCCGAACGGGACCGGCCCGTACAAACTGACCGAATGGGTCAGCTTCGACCACGTCACCTACCAGGCCAACCCCGATTTCTACCTCGGCGAGCCGTCCATCAAGACCATCGTTGTGAAGATCTATTCGGGCGTCGGCATCCGGCTGTACGAATCGGGCGAGATTGACATCACCAGCGTCTCGTCGTACAACGTGCCGCGCGTGCTCGACCCCGCCGAGCCGCTGAACGCGGACGTTCATTCCGCCGTGAACCTGTGCACGAGTTACGTGGCGTTCGACTCGAGCCAGCCGCCGTTCGACGACCCGAAAGTCCGCCAGGCATTCACGATGGCCTTCGACCGGCAGAAATACATTGACGTGGTCTATAACGGCGTTGGTATCCCGGCCAAGGGACTGTATCCGCCCGCCCTGCCCGGTTACTCGCTGAACGCCGAGGGCCTGCCCTACGACCCGGCGCGGGCGCGCCAACTGCTGGCCGAATCCAAATACGGCGGACCGGCGGGGCTTCCGCCCATCGTCTTCACCGACGCGGGGATCGGCAACGACGCCAGCGAAAGTGTGGCGGCCATGGCCCAGATGTGGGAGCAGAACCTGGACGTGACCATCACCATCGAGAACCTCGACCCGAACAACTACTCCGACCTGCTCTATGCCGGCAAACACGGACAGATGTTCGACTACGGCTGGTGCGCGGACTATCCCGACCCGGAGAATTTTGCCGACGTTCTTTTCCACACCGGCTCGGAGCAGAACCTGGGAAATTACAGCAATCCCGCCCTGGACGCCATCCTCGAACAAGCGCGCACCGAGCAGGACGTGGCGAAGCGCATCGCACTCTACCAGCAGGCCGAGCAGATGCTCATCCAGGACGCAGCGGCGCTCTTTACCAGGCACAGCATTTCCTACGTGCTGGTCAAGCCCTACGTGATCGGATACGTGCTGACGCCGATTGACATTCCGCTGGAAAGATATTTGTCCATCAGGCGATAGAAGCGTTCAGCAATTAGCGGTTAGCGGTTGGCTGTTGGGAAAAAACATTGGCGGAGGTCGTGGACTTCCGCCAATGTTTTGCTAAACGCTGATCGCCAACTGCTGACCGCTGTTACGGCCTTGCCTCCACCAGCAACTCCACCCGGTCAATCGCCGGGCCGACGCTCGAAACCGAAAAACTGAACGGCAGGCTGACTCCCCCCGTCACCGGCGTCGCCGCTTCCCAGCGCCGCACGCCGACCACGTTCCCGGAGGCGTCATAGGCCGTGCCGAGAATCCAAAGCATGTTGGCCTGCCCGTCCAGCATGGTCGGCATGGCCGAACCGGTCACCTGCGCCGTCCGCCCGGTGGAGTCCACCTGGACGAGCACGTTTTGCAGGGCAACCGGCAGGTAACGCGCGTCGCCCGGCAGGAGCAGGATAGCCGTCAGCACCTGGAGGCGGGGGGTCACACTGGCGGAAACGGACGGCGGGAAGTGGACCGCGAATGGCATCGCCTCGCCCGCCGGGAGGATGTTGAGCAGGCCGAACGCCGTCTGGCTGGCGACGACATTCCCCGAAGAGTCCAGCAGGGTGAACTGCGCCGACAGGTTTTCGAGCGCCGTCCCGTACTCGTTCTGCACCAGCCCGAAGCACCACAGCCCGCCCGAAGCCTCCGGCCAGCAGCGCGCCTGGCGGACGGTCAGCGCGGCGGGGGTCGGGGTCGGCTCGCCGCGCACCACGCCTCCCACCGGGATGATTAGCACCGTGCCGACCGGCATGGCGTTGGCGTCCACGCCGGGGTTGGCGGCCAGCAGGTCGTTGAGCGAAACATTGTAGCGCAAAGCAATGCCGCTCAACGTGTCGCCGTTCTTGACCGTGTACGTGACCGGCGTGGGCGTGGGCAGGAAGACCTCCGTCAGCGGCGGGAGCGGCGTGAGGGTCGCGGCCGGCGTCACGGTCCGGTACGGATCGAGGACGGGAGGCGCGGCAGGCGTGGAGTCCGATGCCGTTCCGCCTCCACATGCCACCAATCCGATCAATAGAATCATCCCCGGCAGGAATTTTCGCATGGCAGAATTATACCCGTTCCATCTGTCCCCGCAGTTCGGGCTGATGTTCGGGCTTAAGTTCGGACAATAGATTATTCAAGAACTTTTAGCAACGGATTAGCGCGGATTACGCGGATTTCTCTTTCTTTTTCCGCGAGAATCCGCGAAATCCGCTGCCAAAGAATGGTTGTCCGAATTCATGTCCAAACTCCAGTTCGGGGACTTGCCCGCGACCTCAGGCTGTGCTAAACTCACAGCATGGCCGATGACGAAGAACTGATGCCCGCCGAGTCCGGGGAAAATTCCATGCTGCGCGAAGCCATCGAGGCGCTGCGGCGCGGCGACCGGGCGCGGGCGCGCGACCTGCTGACGCGCCTCCTGAAGACCGAACAGGACAACGCCGCCTGCTGGGTCTGGCTGAGCGCGGCAGTGGACTCGCCCAAGGAACGCATCTACTGCCTGGAAACGGCGCTGCGCCTGGACCCGGAAAATGCCTCCGCCAAACGCGGCTTGGTGCTGCTCGGCGCGCTCCCGCCGGACGACTCCGTCCCGCCGTTCCCGCTCAACCACCCGCGCCTGTGGGAGGAGAAACTGGTCGTTGTGGAGGAAAAGAAGACCCGCCCCGGCGTGGGCCGGCCCCTGCTCCGGCTGGTGATGGTCATCGGCATCGGCCTGGTGGCCATCGGAATGGTGTACGCCGGGTTCATGATCCCGCAAAGCCCGCTGGCGGCGCTGCGCCAGTCGCCCACCCCCCGCGCCACCCGCACGCTCACGCCGACCGTGACCAGCACGCCCGAGTACCGCACATCCACGCCGACCTTCATGGCTCCCACGCCGCTGTGGATGCTGCTGCCCGCCACCTACACGGTCACGCCGCCGTACGTCTCCACACAGCACCCGGTCACCAGCCGCGACGCCTTCAACGCCGGCCTGCGTTACATGCGGCAGGGCGATTACCAGACCGCCCTCGTGAATATGCAGCAGGTCCTGGGCATGGAGCCGAACGCCGCTGACGCCTACTACTACATGGGCGAGTGTTACCGGCTGATGGGCGATTACGACAAGGCGCTGGAGGCGTACCAGAGCGCGATCAACGCAAACATCGGGTTCGGACCCGGATACCTGGGCCGCGCGCTGGCCAAGCAGGATCTCAACCGGGACGACGGCGTGCTGGATGACCTGAACCGCGCCATCGAACTGGACCCGCAGTTTGCGCTGGCGTACACGTACCGCGGCGCCTACCGCCTCGCCCACGCGGACCCGGAGGCTGCCCTCGGCGACCTGATGACGGCGCGCTCCATTGACCCCAATTCGGCGCTGGCGCACCTGTACCTGGCGCAGGCGCAACTGGCGCTCGGCCAGGAGGCCGAGGCGCTCGAGTCCGCGCTGAGGGCCAACGAACTGGACGCGACCCTGCTGGATGCGTACCTCGTCCTCGGGCAGGCTTACGAGGCCAACGGCCAGGCCGAGAAGGCGCTGGGCGCGCTCCAGACCTATACGCTGTACAAACCCGACAACGTGGAAGCGATGACCTTCCTCGGCGCGGCCTACAACGCCCGCGGCGATTACAACGCGGCGTTGAACATCCTCAACCGGGCCATCGCGCTTGATAAAAACAACGTGGAAGCCAATTACCAGCGCGGCTTCGCGTACCTCAACCTGGGCAACGGCGACCAGGCCGTTCACGATTTCAGGGTGGCGTACGGATACGATCCCAAGCATTTCGGCGCGGCGGTTGGGCTGGCGCGCGCCTATGACCTTAACGGTCACTCCGGCGATGCCTACAATCAAATGGAAGCCGCTCTCGGCCTGGCTGAGACCGACGAGGAGAAAGCCATCTGCTATTACTACGAGGCCATCTTCCTCGAAAAGATTGACGACCCCGGTTCCGCGCGCATCAAGTGGCAGAACCTGCTGGCCCTGCCGGAGGATGCCATGCCGTACGAGTGGCGCGTCATGGCAATGGAACACCTGAACGTCACCGCCACACCGACGAAGTTCTTCACCACAACGCCGGTGATGCAACTGACAACGAGAACGCCGACGCCAACGCCGTGAAGCAGCAATAGTCATTTTTAAAGATTAAACCGCGAAGCCCGCAAAGTACGCGAAGAAAAACTGGTTTTCTTGGCGCTCTTGGCGGGCTTCGCGGTTCAGTTTTGACTTCTGTCAGGAGGAAATTATTTCCTGCACTCCGCGCACGGACACAACGCCCGCAGGTAATCCCAGCGGAAGATGCCGGCATCGTGACCGTCCTCCCAGACCGGGCTGACGGCGTACGAACCGACCGGGACCACGTTCGTCAAGCGGGTGGCGGGAGAGTCGGGCAGGTCGGCGATGAAGGCGTAGGGAGGGGGCGCGTCGCTCATATTGTCGTGCCCGCCGCGGCATTCCGCGCACGGACAGCCGGCCCGCAAAATCGAGAAGGTGTACACGCTGGTGTGGCCGTCGTCCCAGACGACGGTCATTTGTTTTTGTTCACGATTGGCGGTGATGGAGGTGGGTTTCATGGTTTATCCATTGGGCGGACACGCAGGTCCGCCCGTACAAAAGTATGGTAGGGGACGACCTGCGTGTCGTCCCGCTTGAATCACGGCGACGGGATGACCGTCAAATAATCCTGCACGGCCCAGCCGGTGCGGGTGGCGTCGTAGGGGGCGGTGAGTTTCCACCAGGTGTGGCCGTCGGCGGCGATTGGCCCGTCCACCACCTGGTAGACTTCGGAGTCGTAGCCGAGGAAGAGCGGCTGGCCGCCCAGGTTCGGTTCGGCGCGCAGGCGCAGGCCGTCGCCCCCTGTGCCGGTGATCTGGACGTAGACGCCGAGGCCGAACGCGCCGGGCAGCGGCGTGGGCGTGGACGGGAGCGCGGTCGGCGGGAGGGTCGGGGTGGGGGCCTGCGCGGGCGGGGTGGAGGTGGAGGCGGCGATGACTGTCATGGCGGCGGAGGCAGGCTCCCGGTCCGCGGGAGAAGCGGGCCGCCCGGCCAGGATGACGACCAGGCTGACGGCCAGCAATGTCAGGGCGGTCGCCAGCATCCCGATCCATACTTTCCAGTTCAGAAGAGTTTTCATCACACCGGCAGGACGAAGAAGGCCAGCCCCAGGATAACGTAAATCCCGATCAGGGCCGCGCCCTCCAGCCAGGAGGATTCGCCGTCCGCCGAGACCAGGGCGGCGATCAGCACCCCGGCGATCAGCGCCAGGAGTTCGAAGGTGTTGAAGATGAGCGTGAGCGGATGGCCGAGCGCCAGGCTGAGGAAGACCAGCAGGGGCGCCACCAGCAGGGCAATTTGCAGGCTGGACGAGACGGCGATCTCCACGCTCAGAGTCATCTTGTTCTGCCCGGCAAACTGGACGGCGACCAGGTGCTCGGCCACGTTGCCGATGATGGGGATGAGTATGATGCCGAGGAAGAACTCAGAGATGCCCAGGCTGGCGACCACCGGCTCCACCGCTCCGACCAGCGCTTCCGAAAGCCAGACGATGCCCGTGGTGGCCAGCACCAAAACAATGATGGACGTTCTCAGCGACCATTGCGGCAGCGCGGACGGGGGGACCGGTTCGTGGGTGAGGGGCGTGTCGCCGGAGCGGGCGGCGTCCAGCAGGCCGAGGGCGTAGAGGACGATCATCACGGCGGCCACGCCCAGGCTGAGGGCTTCCACTTTGGGGCTGGTCTCCGGCCCGATGGAATGGCTGAACAGCGAGGGGATGAGCATGGCCAGCACCGCCAGGACGAGCAGGATGGCGTTGCGGCTGGCGCCGCGCTTGTCGAAGGTCTGGCGTCCGTGGCGGACGCCGCCGACGATAAAGGAGAGTCCCATCACCAGCAGGAGGTTGCCCAGGATGGAGCCGGTGATGGAGGCCTTGACCAGTTCCAGCAGTCCGGCGCGGATGGCGACGATGGTGATGATGAGTTCGGCGGCGTTGCCGAGCGTGGCGTTGAGCAGTCCGCCGATGCGCGGGCCGGTGAAGTGCGCCAGGGATTCGGTCGCTTTGCCGATGTAGGCTGCCATCGGGATGATGGCCGCGCAGGCCAGGATGAAGATCGCCAGCGGCGGCCAGTGCAGGAGTTCGCCCGCCAGGGTGAGCGGCAGGAACGGGAGGAGGAAAACGATGGGATTCTTGGCGATGAATTGTTTGACGGCTTTCATGCGATTCTCCGGAAGGCAGGCTGGGGTCAGGATTCGGATTCCGGGCAGGATTGGCACAGCCGCCGGCGCGCCTCGACCGGCATCAGCACGCGCAGGCTGCGCGGCAGGACCTCGAGCGTGGCAAGCGTTGCCCCGAGCATCGGTTCCCCGTCCATCTGGAGCGGGAAGGGGGTATCCGACTCGATGCTGGCTTTGCGGAACGGGAGGCGCCGCGCCTGGTCCGAGGTCACGTGACGCCCGGCGCGCATGTCGAAGAAATGGCGGAAGGCAGTGGCCAGGTTGTCGCCGGAGAACAGCCAGAGGTCCATTTCGCCGTCGTCCAGCGCGGCGGAGGGAGAGATCTCGGTCATCCCGCCGAGGTAGTGGCGGATGTTGCTCGCCACGGCCAGGAGGTAATGCCCCTCCACCTGCCTGTCGTCGGCAACAATTTGCAGGTTCATGCCGCGCCACAGCGACATGTTCCAGACCGTGGTGGCAAAATATTCCGGCACGGCGAGATATTTCTCGAAGCGTTTGCGCGGCTCCAGTTTCCTGACGGTCATGGCGTCCAGACCGACGCCGGCCCACATCAGGAACGGCAGGCCGTTGCACAGGCCCACGTCCACGGCGCAGGGTTCGGCCTCGGCCAGGAGGGCAGCGTTCCGCTTCAGAGCGCGCAGGTGCGACCAGACGAAGGCGTGGGTGCCCAGTTCGATGGCCCAGACGTTGGCCGTTCCGGCGGGGAGCACGCCCAGCGCCGTCTGCGAACCGACCAGGCCGCTGGCAGCCTGCCCGACGGTGCCATCGCCGCCAATGGCAAAGACGGCGCGGAAATTGTCGTGGGCGGCCATACGCGCCAACTGCGTGGTGTGGCGGCCGTTGACCGATTCGGCCACCTCCACGCGCCAGCCGTGATCGTTCAGCACACGGATGATGCTGCCGATGAAGGGCCGCACGGAGATCCGCCCGGCGGCGGGATTGTAGACGAGCAGGGAGTCAGCCATGCGCCAATTATAGACGAGAACCGTCCGCTCTTGCGGGATTTGTAATCCCGCAGAACGGGGATTGCAAATCCCCTCCGAGCAAAAACGTATGAATTCGCCCATGTTATAATCTTTTCACCGATGAACGAAATCCGGCTGCTCAACAAACGCTACGAACTGCTGGAAGGACTCGGCAAGGGCGGCATGGCCGTCATCTACCGGGCGCGCGACCTGACGCTGGAGCGCACCGTGGCGGTCAAACTCCTGCGGGAGGATTTCTCGCGCGACCCCGTCTTCCAGGAACGCTTCCGCCGCGAAGCGCAGGCAGTTGCCAACCTCTCCCACCCCAACATCGTCACCGTGCACGACTTCGGCCTGGACCGCGGGCAGTTGTTCCTGGTCATGGAATACGTGCCGGGGCCGGACCTGAAAGCGGTCATCCGCCAGCGCGGCCGCTTCTCCGCCGACGACGCCCTGCCGCTCATCGTCCAGGCCTGCGCGGGCATCGGCTACGCCCACCGCGCCGGGCTGGTGCATTGCGACGTCAAGCCGCAGAACATGCTGGTCACGCCCGACATGCGCCTGAAGGTGGCCGACTTCGGCATCGCCCGCGCCCTGGCCTCCATCCGCCCGGACGAGCAGGCAGAACTGGTCTGGGGGTCGCCGCAATACTTCGCCCCCGAACAGGCCTCCGGCGCAGCCCCCTCCCCCGCCTCCGACGTTTATTCCCTCGGCATCATCCTCTACGAAATGCTGGCCGGCGAACTGCCGTTCCAGGCCACCAACCCCGAAGAACTGGCGCGCCTGCACGTGGAGGCCGAGCCGCCCGACATCCGCGCCAAAGCGCCGGACATTTCTCCCACGCTGGAGCAGACCCTGCTCAAAGTGCTGGCGAAGGAACCCACGCAGCGCTACCGGACCGCCGACCAGTTGGGCCGCGTCCTGATCCACCTCATCTCGGTGGATAAAGCCCCGGCGCTGGCCCTGACGCCCGAAACCGCCCCCGCCTCCACCGGCACGGTGCGGATCTTCAAGACTGCCTCGCACAAACCGATCATCGTCGAACCTCCCGCCCCGCCCGAAGAACCCGCCCCCGGCATTGACCTGGCCGCCGCCGGGCTGGGGCTGCTGGCCGTGATCGCTGTGCTGGGACTCATCCCTTTCTGGCTGTGGGTCTATTTCGTGTATAATCCGCCCATTCGGTAACCCTGGTTGGCAGGTTTGCAAGTTGGAACGTTGACAGGTTTCCACGCAGTACGAATTACGCAGTACGCTTTCCATCCATTCCTCCGTCCATGACCAGAGACTTGATCCTTGCCCCCTCCATCCTTTCGGCAGATTTCACCCGCCTCGGCGAACAGATCGCCGAATGCGAGGCCGCCGGCGCGGACTGGATCCACGTGGACGTGATGGACGGCCATTTCGTCCCGAACCTGACGATGGGGCCGTTCGTGGTCGAGGCCTGCCGGAGGGCCACCAGCCTGCCGCTCGACGTGCACCTGATGATCGAGCGCCCGGAGAATCTGCTGGAAGCGTTCGCGCAGGCCGGGGCCAGCCATCTCACGGTCCACGTGGAGACCTGCCCGGATATTGTCGGCACATTAAAAACCATCCGCTCGCTCGGCTGCCAGGCCGGGGTGACGCTGAACCCGGCCACCCCCGCCGAGGCGCTGCGCGAGGCCATCCCGTTTGTGGACCTCGTGCTGGTGATGACCGTCCATCCCGGCTACTCCGGCCAGGCGTTCATGCCCGGCATGCTGCCGAAGGTGGCGCAGGTGCGCCGGATGCTGGATGAGGCCGGGTGCGCGGCCTGGCTGGAGGTGGACGGAGGCATCTCCGCGGCGACCCTGTCCCCGGTCCGGGCGGCGGGCGCTGATGCCTTTGTGGCGGCGAATGCCGTGTTCAAACATCCGGACGGGATCGCGGCGGGCATCCGGGCATTGAGAAGTGCAGATTAGAAATATTCAACAATCCGTTGGTCGGGCTCCTCGCGAAGCACCCCCGAAGGGGGCTTGCCCGACATTCGGCGGCGTGGGAGCCGCCTCCACGGAAAGTTCGATTAAACAAAAATCACGGCTCGTCGCCGTGACTCTTGTTCGGAAGGTTAACAGGGAATTAGGCCGTCTTCGCCAGCGTGCGGATGCACTTGGCGCACAGCGTCTTCTGGATCTTGCGGCCATTCTCCTCGGTGATCGTCACCTTCTGCAGGTTGGGACGGTAGGTGCGGTTGGTGTTCCGCTTGGAGAAGGAAACTTTGTTTCCGAAGGTTGTGGTCTTGCCACAATGAGCGCACTTTGCCATTTTAGGACTTCCTTTCTTGCCGTATAATACCGAAGCCTGCTTTTGCAGGCGGCGTATTCTACCACGAAACGCACCCTTGAACAAGCCAAGTTGTTAATATAGAGAAGAGGAACGATTATGGGCGAAGAAACTACCACTTTGGGAAGCATCCACATCTCGCCGAACGCGGTGGCATCCATTGCCTACCACGCGGCCCTGCAATCCTACGGCGTGGTCGGATTGGCGCCGAAGAACCTGGCCGAGGGGCTGACCGCCACCATCACGCGCGAACCGGCGCACGGCATCTCGGTGCACTACAACGACGAGGAAGTCAACATTGATGTGCATATCGTCGTTGAATACGGCACGCGCATCACTTCGGTGGCCAACAGCGTGGCAAACTCGGTGCGCTTCCACGTGGAGAAGGCGCTGGGGATGCCCATCCATACCGTCAACGTCCACATCCAGGGCCTGCGCGTCAGCAGCGTGGATTAACTTAGCGGCGAGGAGATTTTCAAAAGCATGAATCCGGAACCACAAACGCGGCTCGAGCGGCTGAAAGCCGCCCCGATCGACGGGCAGGCGCTGAAGAAACTGGTCGAGGCCGGCCTGACCTGGCTGCGCGCCAACCAGCAGTTGGTCAACGCCCTGAACGTCTTCCCCGTCCCCGACGGCGACACGGGCACGAACATGGTGCTGACCATGCAGTCGGCCTACAACGAGATTGACAGCCTGGCGCACCGCGGCATCGGCCAGATGGCCGCGGCCGTCTCGCAGGGCGCGCTGATGGGGGCGCGCGGCAACTCGGGCGTCATCTTGTCCCAGTTGTGGCGCGGCTTCGCCCGCGCCCTGCACGGACAGGAAGTGCTGGACGGCGCGTCGTTCGTGAAGGCGCTCGCCGAAGCGCGCGACACCGCCTACAAGGGCGTCGTCCGCCCGGTGGAAGGCACCATCCTCACGGTGGCAAAAGACATTGCCGCCGCCGCCGAGGAAGCCGCCAAAGAGACCGGCGATCCCTTCGAGATCCTGGCGCGCATCGTCCCCGCCGCCGACGCCTCGGTCCAGCGCACGCCAGACCTGCTGCCGGTGCTCAAACAGGCCGGCGTGGTGGACTCGGGCGGCATGGGACTGTTTTTTATCTACGAAGGAATGCTGCGTTACATGAACGGCGAGCAGCTGGACACGCCGACCGCCGTCGTCCAGCCGCTCTCGGCCATGAAATTGGAGAACGCCATGGAAGATATCGAGCCTGGACAGGATTACGAAGTGGTGGTGGATTTCATCCCCCGCGAGGCGCTCGACCTGCAGAAATTCTACGGCGACCTGGAGAAGATCGGCACCTCCATCCAGATCGGCGAGGGCGAGGGCATGTACCGGATGCACATCCACGTGGAGACCGGCAAACGTTACGAGCCGATTGATTACGTGATGGGCCTCGGCACCATCACCAAGATCGCCATGGAGAACCTGCTGGCCCAGATGGAACAGCAGGGCAAGCAGTCCGCCGCGGAGCGCATCGAACCGGCGAAGATCGAGGCCGGGCAGATCGCCGTGGTGGCCGTCTCGCCGGGACGCGGCATCTCGCGCGTCTTCGCCAGCCTGGGCGCAGCCGCCATCGTCGAGGGCGGGCAGACGATGAACCCGTCCACCAAGGACATCCTCGACGCCTTCGAAAACCTGCCCACCGACAAGGTCATCATCCTGCCCAACAACAAGAACATCATCCTGGCCGCCCAGGCCGCCAGGGAAGTGACCGTCAAGAACGTCTTCATCGTGCCCAGCCGCACCGTCCCGCAGGGGCTGGCAGCCATGATGCACCTCAACCCCGACGGCGACCCGGAAGCCATCGCCGCCAAGATGACCAAAGCCGCCGACGAGATCACCACGGTGGAGATCACCACCGCCACGCGCACGGTCGAGATTGACGGCGTCTCGGTGGAGCAGGGACAGGTCATCGCGCTGGTGAACGGCAAACTGGCCGTCTCCGCCGCTTCGGTGGAGGAAGCCTGCCTGGCCGCGCTCGAAAAAGCCGCCGCCGCCGATCTCGAACTCATCACCCTCTTCTACGGCGAAGACCTGCCGGCGGCCGAAGCCAACCGCATCGCCGACCTGGTGCGGGCGGCCTACCCCTCACAGGAAATCGAACTGCAGGACGGCAGGCAGCCGCATTACCAGTTCATCATATCCATCGAATAGAACACGAGGCGGCGGGGAGCCGCCTCTTTCCATCCATACCATCCATACCATGCCCCGCGTCTGCATCCTCACCGACAGCACCGCGCAATTCACCCGCACCGATTTCCCCGGCCGCGAACGGATCTTCGTCCTCCCGCTGGACCTCGAGCCTGCCGCCGCGCAAGGGAACGGCCAGCCCCGCAGGCTGGTCCCGCCCGTCCCGCAGGCCTTCCTGCGTTATTACGGCCTGCTCAGCGGCGAATTCGATGCGGTGCTTACGCTGACGCTTTCCTCCCACCTGAATCCCGCCGCCGACAGCGCCCGCAAAGCCGCCTCGCTCTACAGCAACCACGCCGCCGTCCAGGTGATCGATTCGCAGACCACCTCCGCCGGGCTGGGAATGCTGGTGGAGGCCGCGGCCGGCGCAGCGTCCGCGGGCGCTTCGCTGGCGGAGGTGGAAGGCCTGGTGCGCACCGCCATCCGCCGCATCTACATGCTGCTGTGCATCCCGGAACTGGCCTGCCTGGAGAGACTTGGCCTGCTCGACCACACGCAGGCGCTGGCGGGCGAAGTGATCGGCCTGATGCCCGTCTTCACCGTGGAGGAGGGCGGCCTGACGCCGATGGGCAAGGCGCGCACGCCGCGAGCCTTGTTCGAGTCGTTCGAGGAATTCATGGACGAGTTCACCGCCCCCGACCGCGTGGCGCTGCTGCGCGGCACCAGCCAGACCACCCTGCGGACCCGCCCGCTGCGCGAGTTTGTCCAGCAGCGCTTCGCCGGCGCCTCGTACAGCGAGCACCCGCTCAACCCGCCGCTCTCGGCGCTCTTCGGGGCGCAGGCCATCGGGCTGGTGGTGATGGAACCCGGTTAGGAGAAAATGAAGATTTCATTCGTGACCGACAGCACGGCAGACATCCCCGTTGAACTGGCCTCCCGGCACGGGATCGAGGTCGTCCCGGCGCTGGTCAACATCCGCGGCAAGAGTTACGCCGACGGAGTGGACATCAGTCGGGAGGAGTTCTACACGCTCCTGCCCTCCCTGAACCCGCCGCCGACCACCTCGGCGCCCTCGGTGGGCAGTTTCCAGGAACGCTACGAGAAACTGCTGCGGGGCGGGGCGGCGCACATCCTGTCCATCCATCCGCCGAACGAACTGAGCGGCATCTTCAACGCCGCCCGCCTGGCGGCGCAGGAATTCGGGGAGCGCGTGAAAGTGTTCGACAGCGGACAGTTGAGCCTGGGGCTGGGCTTCCAGGTGCTGATGGCGGCCGAGGCCGCGGCGCGCGGCGCCCTGCTCGAGGAGGTTGCCGCGCTGGTGGACGGCGTCCGCGCCCGGGTGCGCGTGACCGCCCTGCTGTCCACGCTCGAATACATCCGCCGCAGCGGACGCGTCTCGTGGGCCAAGGCGATGATCGGCAGCCTGCTCCACCTCCAGCCGCTGATCGAACTGCGCTACGGCATCGTCCAGCGGCTGGGACAGGCGCGCACGCGCGCCCAGGGCATCCTGCGCCTGACCGAGACGCTCAACTCGTGGGGGCCGCTGGAGCGGCTGGCCGTGCTGCACACCAACGCCGAGGCCGCCGCCCGCCAACTGCTGGAGGATGTGAAATCGAAGGTGGCCGTCCCGCCGCTGATGGTCAACGTCACCACCGCCATCGGCACGCACGTCGGCCCGGACGGACTGGGGTTTGCAGCAGTGCCGGTTCAGTAATTTCACCGCGAAGAAACGAAGTACGCGAAGGGTTTTTATTTGGCCGCGAAGGACTTCTTCGCGGCCATGAGATTCCTTCGCGGGCGCCTGCCCCCGTTCGCCTGTCCCCCGCATTTTGGGGGATTGGGGGTCGCTCCTTCGCGGTTAAATCTTTTAATGCGGTAAAATACTCCCATGCAGCCCTCATTGGAAAAACTCCGCAAATTCTTCCGCCTCGAACACTCGAACGGCTACGCCAACACCGCCGTCATCGGCGGGCTGGCAAATATCCTGTCCTTCTGGGAAAGCGAAGCCCGCTACGACGGGCTTCCCGAAGAGATCGTCTGGTCGGTGGGGGGGACGCTGCGCAGCTACGCGGAGCAGGCTCCCGAAGCGCGCGCCGAAGCGTTGAAGTCGCTCTGGAAACAGATTACCGATAAAATTCCCGAAGCGGCCGCGGACCGGCAACCGGCTGCGCCCAAGCCGCGCCCGGTCCCGCCCGCCGCGGCTCCGGCGCAGGAACCGCCGAAGAGCGCGCCGCAGGCCGACAGCGCCGCCCTGAGCCTGTCGAAGGGTCCGAAAGCCGCTCCGGCCCCGCGCCCCATCCCCGGACGCGCCGAAGCGCGTCCCGGCGGCGTCACCAGCAAACGTCCCATCGCCCTGAACGCCGCGCTGACCGTCCTGGCGGGCGTGGGACCGCGTCACGCCGCCATGCTTTCCCGCCTCGGCATGACCACGCTGGGCGACATGCTCTACTACTTCCCGCGCCGCTACGAGGATTACAGCGCCCTCAAGCCCATCCGCGACGTGTTCTACGGCCAGCAGGTGACGGTCATCGGCGAGGTGATGATGGTGGAGTCGCGCGAGGTGCGCGGCCGCAAGATGATCATCACCGAGGCGGCCATCAACGACGGCACCGCCGGCCTGCGCCTGACCTGGTTCAACCAGCCCTGGCTGACCAACCGGCTGAAGGTGGGCCAGGCTATCTCGGTCTCCGGCAAGGTGGAGCAATACCTGGGACGGCTGGTGATGAACTCTCCCGACTGGGAACCGGTGGAAGTGGAGAACCTGCACACCAACCGCATTGTGCCGATCTACCCGCTGACCCAGAACGTGACGCAGAAATGGCTGCGTAAACTGATGCACCAGGTGGTGATGTACTGGGCGCCGAAACTGACCGACCACCTGCCCGAGGCCGTGCGCGCCGAGGCGGATGTGGAGGAACTCGGCCAGGCATTGCTGCAAGTGCACTTCCCCGAGTCCAACGAAAAACTGCACGCCGCCCGCCAGAGGCTGGCGTTCGACGAAATTTTCTTCCTGCAAATGGGCGTCCAGCGCCAGCGGCGCGACTGGCAGTCGCTGCCGGGGCGCGTCTTCGAGATCGGCGACGACTGGCTGGCAGAGCGTTTCGCCGCCCTGCCCTTCGCGCTGACGAACGCCCAGAAGAAGGCCATCGCCGACATCTGCGGCGACCTGAAATCCGGCACGCCGATGAACCGCCTGCTTCAGGGCGATGTCGGCTCCGGCAAGACCGTGGTGGCGGCGCTGGCCGCGTCTTTGGTTAACCAGGGCGGGGCCCAAGCGGCCATCATGGCGCCCACCTCCATCCTGGCCGACCAGCACTACCGCAGTTTCACCTCCTTGCTGGCGGGCGACGCCGGTCCGCTCCAGCCGGGCGAGGTGCGCCTGCTGGTGGGCGACACGCCCGAAAAAGAGAAGGAAGAGATCCGCGCCGGCCTCGCGGCGGGCAATATCAAGATCGTCGTCGGCACGCACGCCCTGCTCGAAGACCCGGTGGCGTTCGCGGACCTGCAGTTCGTCACCATTGACGAGCAGCACCGCTTTGGCGTGGAGCAGCGCGCCGCCCTGCGCTCGAAAGGTGCCAATCCGCACCTGCTGGTGATGACCGCCACTCCCATCCCGCGCTCACTGGCGCTGACCCTGTACGGCGACCTCGACCTGTCCATCATGGACGAACTCCCGCCCGGACGCCAGGTCATCGAGACCCACATCCTGACGCCGCAGGAACGCGAGCGCGCCTACGCCCTCGTCCGCAGCCAGGTGGAGGCGGGACACCAGGCGTTCATCGTCTACCCGCTGATCGAGGAAAGTGAGACGAGCGAACTGCCCGCCGCCACCGCCGGGCACGAGCGCCTGCAGAAGGAAGTCTTCCCGGACCTGAGCCTGGGCCTTCTGCACGGGCGGATGCGCCCCGACGAGAAGGACGCCGTCATGCTGGCCTTCCGCGACGGCAAGTACCACATCCTGGTCTCGACCACGGTAATCGAGGTGGGCGTGGACGTGCCGAACGCCACGCTCATGCTGGTGGAGGGCGCCGACCACTTCGGCCTGGCGCAACTGCACCAACTGCGCGGGCGCGTCGGGCGCGGCGAAGCCCAGTCGTACTGCCTGCTCATCCCCGACCACGAGGACGCGGCCGAGAACGAGCGCCTGCAGGCCATGTCCGAGTCCAACGACGGGTTCGTGCTGGCCGAGCGCGACCTCCAGCAGCGCGGTCCCGGCGAATTCCTGGGCACGCGCCAGGCGGGGTTCGCCTCCAGCCTGAAGATGGCCTCCATCAGCGACGTGCAGATGATCGAGAAAGCCCGCGCTGGGGCGCAGTCCCTGTTCGCCCGCGACCCGGAACTGAAAGAGACCGAAAACAGCCTGCTCGCCGAAGCGCTCACCCGCTTTTGGAGCGGCGGCAAGGGCGATGTGAGCTAGCCCACCTGTCCCGGAGTCCGACGCTTCCAATCGTCGGCGTTCTGCCGAAATCTGGAGTTTTCGGACTCCACAAACACAATTGCTTCGCGTTGAGGAAATGAACCATGGTTCGTGCCATCTACCCCGGAACGTTCGACCCCATCCACTACGGCCATATTGACATTGCCGAGCGCGCCGCGCGCCTGTTCGACCGCCTCATCATCGCCGTTTACGACCGCCCGCTGAAGAGCCTGATCTTCTCGCCCGAGGAACGCCTCGAACTCACCCGCGCATCCTTCCGCGGCCATCCCAAGATCGAGGTGGCCGGCTACGGGGGCATGACGGTGGACTTCTGCCGCCAGGTGGATGCCCAGGTCATCGTGCGCGGCCTGCGCGTCTTCTCGGACTTCGAGTTCGAGTTCCGCATGGCGCTCGCCAATCACCGCCTGGCTCCCGACCTCGAGAGCGTGGCGCTCATCACCGACGAGGTGCACACCTTCCTCTCGTCCACCACCGTGCGCGAGATCGCCGCCCTCAACGGGGACGTTTCCAGCATGGTGCCCCCTCACGTGGAAACGGCGCTCAGGGAAAAGTTCCAGGGGGCAGACCCGGCGGTCACGTCCCTGCGGGATTAAAGTATAATACCCCTGCGCCCGCCTTCCCTGGAGCGGAGGAATTTTATGGATATCCTTCACCTGGTAGACCGACTGGAAGAACTCTTCAACCAAAGCCGTCCCATCCCGCTGACGCACAGTGTCATCGTGGATGAGGACCGCTTCCTCGACATCATTGACCAGATGCGCATCTCCATCCCGGAGGAGGTCAAGAAGGCGCAGCAGGTCAGCGCCCAGAAGGAACAGGTGCTGGCCCAGGCGCAGAACGAGGCTACCCGGACCCTCCAACAGGCGCGCGAAAAAGCGGACCTGCTGGTCGAGAAGGAATCGCTGACCGCCGACGCCCAGCGCCGCGCCGCCCAGATCCTCGAACAGGCGCGCATCGAAGCCGAACAGACCCGCATCGGTGCGGACCACTACGCGCTCGACGGCCTGCTGGGGATGGAAGTGGAACTGGAACGCCTGCTCAACCAGCTCCGCAACGGCATCCAGGTGCTGGAACAAAAACAATCCCCTGCCGGGGAGCCGGCCGCCAGGCCGGAAGAGAAATAACACGACGGCCTCCGCAAAACTGCGGAGGCCGTATTTTTTTACGGTAAAACCAGCCGGGGTCAGGCAGCGACAGTATCCACCCTGCGGATGACCATCATCACCTTGCCCTTGATCTCCAGCGGCTCATCCTTGTTGACGTAGATGGGCTGCATGGTGGGGTTGGCCGGCTGGAGGCGGTAGCGCTCCTTTTCCTTGTAGAAATACTTGAGCGTGGTCTCGTCGCGGGCCGGGAGCCAGATGGCGACCATGTCGCCGTTCTTCGCTTCGATGGCGGACTTGAGGATGACGATGTCGCCGTCGTTGATCATGGCGTCAATCATGGACTCTCCCTGCACCTTGAGGGCAAAGAGTTGGGCGCCCTTCTCCTCCTTCGGCAGCAGGCTGCGGGCCACGTCCACACCGTTGATCTCGTCGGCGATGTACGTCGCCCCGGCATCCGGCACGGGGATGGGCGCGCCGGCCGCGATCGGGCCGAGGATGGGGATCCTGAACAGGTCCCGGCGGGGGGCGTTGGCCAGCCGCAGGGCGCGCGAACTCTTCTCGTCGCGTTCGATCTTGCCCATTTCGGTCAACTGCTTGAGATAGTACGTGACCACCGAAGTGGACGAGATGCCCGTCGCCACACAAATATCGCGGATGGCGGGCGGGTAGCCGTGCTTGTTCACGTATTCTTCAATGAAGTCGAGGATTTTCTGGTGCCGGTCGGTCAGGCCTTTTTTCGTTCTCACCATGGGAACCTTCCTTTCGGTTCGGTGACAGAAACATTTGTGCTAATTATAATCCGAACACTCGTTCTATGTCAAGCGCAATTTTTGAGAATTTTCCCGCGCCCTGTCAGTGCTTCAGGAAATGCTTCCGCTGGATTTGCAATCCAGCGGATTTGTCGGCGGATTGCAAATCCGCCTTGAGCGTTTCGCATTCTACTGATTGTTTTATAATCGGCCTGGAGGCTGCCATGAAAAAATCCTTCCTGCTCCTGCTCGCTTTTCTCCTCGCCGCCTGCTCCACACCCACGCCCATCCCTGCCCCGACACCCTCTGCAAAGAGCATCGAGGCCGAGGAGGTGGCCGTCTATGCCGCGCTGTTCGCGGCCATGTACCCCGACCAGCCGCTCGTGCTGATGGCCCAGACCGCCACCGGTCCGGGCGGGACCGGCGACACGGCCTCCACGCTGGAGTACGCGCTGGGCCAGATGACGGGGGTCGCGCCGGAAACGGCGGCCAGTTTCCAGGTCCGGAACGAGGCGGCGCACCCGCTGGACCCGGAGATGGCGCTCGGCATCCAGTTCGTCCTGCTGAGTGAAGATGATATGCGTCAAATCTTCGACATCAACCAGGATGGCTGGACGATATTTTACAGCCGTTATCCCAACACGCCGGGGATGACGACCGTGTCGCGGGTCGGGTTCAACGACACGCTGGACCAGGCGCTGGTCTACGTCGGAACGCAGAGCCACTGGCTGGCGGGCGCGGGGTATATCGTGCTGATGAAAAAGGTGGACGGCGTCTGGACGATTGACCAGCAAGTGATGACCTGGATTTCATAACGGGTCGGGGTTTTCCGGTACAATCGGCGAATGTCCCGATTCAAATCCCCCTTCCTGTGGTTCATCCTGCTCCTGCTCGGGCTGGCGGTGCTGACCGTGCTCGGGCCGGAGGAAGCCTCGCTCGGCCAGAACGTGCGCATCGTTTACCTGCACGGCGCGTGGGCGCTGACCGCGCTGGTGGCGTTCGTTGCCGCCGGGTTCCTGGGACTGGCGGCCCTGCTGACGCGCCATCCGGGCGCGCACGTCTGGTCGCGGGCGCTGGGGCGCGCCGCCATCGTCTTCTGGGTGACGTACCTGCCGCTGTCGCTGTGGGCCATGCAGGCCAACTGGAACGGACTTTACACTTCCGAGCCGCGCTTCCGGGTGGCGGTCGTTTTCGCCGGCGCGGGCGTGCTCCTGCAGATTGGCCTTTCGATCATCCACCGCCCCTTCCTGACTTCGCTGGCCAATGTTCTCTTCGCCACAGCGCTCGTCTGGACGCTCCAGAACACGGGCAGCATCCTGCCTCCGCCGCCTTCGCCGATCTTCAGTTCCGGCATTGCTTCCATCGAGATTTTCTTCGTTGTGGAAAACCTCGTGGCGCTCTTCGCGGCTTTCATGCTGGCGCGCTGGTGGCTTGGAAAGTGAAACGTCCCGCCCTCGAAATTTCAGTTTTCACACTGATCCGCATCGTCTTTAACACGCTGCACCGGATGGTGTACCCGTTCCTGACCGTGCTGGGACGCGGCGTGGGCGTGGACATCACGACCATGTCCTACCTGCTGACGGTCCGCAACGTGGTCGGGACCGTAGGCCCGTTCGCGGCTTCGGCAGCCGACCGCCGCGGCCGGAAGTTCGGGATGCTGCTCGGCGCGGCCCTGTTCACGCTCGGCGCGGGGGTGGTCGTCTTCTGGCCGACGTTCCCGGGGCTGGCGATCTCCATCCTGCTCGCCACGCTCGGCAAGTACATCTTCGACCCGTCCATGATCGCCTGGCTCGGGGACCGCATCCCCTACGAGACGCGCGGGCGGACGCTGGCCGTGACCGAGTTCTCGTGGTCGCTGGCCTTCATCCTCGGCGTCCCGCTGGCGGGATTCCTCATCCGCACGCGTGGATGGATGGCCCCGTTCCCGCTGTTCGCACTGCTGGGCGCGGTCATCTTCGTCACACTGCTGTTCCTGCTCCCCAAAGACACGCCGTCGCCCGACGAGCAGGGACCGGCGGCGAACTTCCGTCTCGTGCTGACCACGCTCCCGGCGCTGGCCGGCCTGGCGATGGGACTGTGTTCCAGCGCGGCCAACGAGGTGGTCAATCTCATCTTCGGCGTCTGGCTGGAGCAGTCCTTCGGCTTGCAGATCACGGCCCTGGCCGCAGCCTCGGCGGTGATCGGACTCTCCGAACTGGGCGGCGAGGGACTGGTGGCCGCCTTCGTGGACAAACTGGGCAAGCCGCGCGCCGTGGCGCTCGGGCTGGCGGTCAACTGTCTCGCCGCGCTGGCCCTGCCCATCGTGGGTCACAGCGCGGCCGGCGCGCTGGCCGGGCTGTTCTTTTTCTACATCTCGTTCGAGTTCACGCTGGTCAGTTCCATCCCGCTGATGACCGAACTGGTCCCTTCGGCGCGCGCCACGCTGATGGCCTTCAACGTGGCCGCCCTCTCGCTCGGCCGCGCTCTGGGCGACCTGCTCGCCCCGCGCCTGTACGCGGCCGGGTTCTGGATGGTAGTGCTCGGCGCGGTGGGGTTCAACCTGCTGGCGCTGGCCGCGCTAAGTAAGGTCAAGGCATCGGCCGGGGATTGAAATCCCCGGCTGAAAAGAAAAGTCCGCTCGAAGCGGACTGGCCGCCTGCCCGTAAAGCCGTCCTTGGACGGCTTTGAATCCCAGCCGGGGGATTCATCCCCCGGCGTTGGCGGCAAGAGAATGTTTGCAGAAAAGCGCCGGGTTGCGTTTTTTTTAGGAGTAAAATAGGCTCCATGAAAGCCCGCAAATTTGACAAGAAATTTGACGAAGGTGAAAGCATTGCTGACGCTCTCGACCTTTCCCGCGCCCGCAGGCCGGGACAGGAACAGAAGCGCGTCAACGTGGACTTTCCCGTCTGGATGATCACCGCCCTCGACAGCGAGGCGCGGCGATTGGGCGTGACGCGCCAGTCCGTCATCAAGATGTGGCTGGCGGAACGGCTGCAGACGGCCAGGCAATAATCTACCCGCTGACGCTGGTGGCGTTGAGGAAGGTCAAAACCGCGGCGGGAGATTGACAGGGATGCTATAATAATAACGTCAGTTTTAATCTTGCGCCGCCCATAAGCCTTTTCACCCGCCACACGGCGGCTCAAAAAACAGTTAGCCCGCTCTTCAAAGAGTTTTGAACATGGAAAACTTAGAAACCGATTTTGAACGCGCACAGTATCTTCAAACGCTATTGATAGCCACGGCTACGGGACCATCAGGCGATAATCGCGACTATCAACTACTGCGCCAATACTTTCTAGAAAAACCTGACACGAAACCGCTAATACCTTCTTGGGTGCGAACTAACCGCGATCTTGCACAGTTTTGGCAATTCATAAAGTACAAATTCCCGAGCTATGCAGAACGCAGAACTTTCATTTGGTCAGAGTTTGCCCCACTTCTTGAATACTTGGAGGCTGGTGGAAGCGTACCAACAGACCATACTGTATCTGAAATCTTAAGTCGTTTTGATTTAGAGAGTGTTCATAACGTATGGGAAAAGGCACTTGAAAGACGCACATCAGATCCAGAAGGGGCAATTACAGCAGCAAGGACTCTCCTTGAGACAGTCTGTAAACATATTCTGGATGAAAAAGGCACCAAGTACGACGATAAAAAAGTTGACCTTCCGCAACTTTATCACATGGTCTCAACTGAACTTAATTTATCCCCAAGCCAATACACCGAGGAAGTTTTTAAGCAAATATTAGGTGGTTGTTCCTCAATCGTCAACGGATTGGGAACACTGCGAAATCGCCTTGGGGATGCGCATGGCCAGGGAAAAAATCCTGTACGTCCAGCGCCAAGACACGCAGAATTGGCAGTCAACTTGGCTGGTTCCGTAGCGCTGTTTCTAGTCGAAACATGGGAAACCCGCAACGAAAAAGCGGGCTAACACCGACTCCAGCAGGACAGCGGCTCTGCCGCTCGAATCAGCGGCGCGTTTCCAGAAGTGGCGCTAAAATGATATGAGTCTCGCCAGTCTCGCCGCTGCCGCTGAGCCATTCCGTCAGCCATAAATCCGTCCCGGCAACTCCCGCCGGGACAATCGTTTCCTGCGGTAAAATCAACCCATCACACTGCTCTCTGTTCTCTACTCTCTGATAACTGATACCAATGTTAATCCACTCCGCCTCCCAACTCCTGACCCTCACCCCCGGCCCCCAGCGCGGGACCGACCTCGGCACGCTCAACATCATCGAAGACGGCGCGGTGCTCCTGCGCGACGAGAAGATCGCCGCGGTTGGCGCCACGCGCGACCTGCGTCCCGCCCACGCCGACGAACCGGCCCTCGACGCCACCGGCTGCGTAGTCATGCCCGGCTTCGTGGACCCGCACACGCACGCCATCTGGGCCGGCGACCGCTCCGCCGAGTTCGCCATGAAGATGGCCGGCGCGCACTACCTCGACATCCTGGCCGCCGGCGGCGGGATCATCTCCACGGTCAACGCCACGCGCGCCGCCTCGCTCGAAGCGCTCATCGCGCAGACGCGCACCCGTCTCCTGCGCATGTTCGCCCACGGCACGACCACGGCCGAGGTCAAGACCGGCTACGCCCTGCAGACCGCCAGCGAACTGCGCCTCCTGCAAACCCTGCTGGCGCTCGACGGGGAAGGTCCGCTCGACATCGTTCCCACCTTCCTCGGCGCGCACGCCATCGCCCCGGAATACCGCGACGACCCGCAGGGCTACACCGACCTGCTGACCTCCACCATGCTGCCCATCGTCCAGGAGTGGTGGCAGAACCACGCTCCCGCCCGTCCGCTCCCGTTCGCGGACGTGTTCTGCGAGAACAAGGCCTTCAACCTCCAGCAGTCGCGGCAGATTTTGGAAAAAGCCCGCGACCTGGGCTTCCCGCTCAAGATCCACGCCGACGAGTTCGACAATATCGGCGGGGCATCGCTGGCCGTGGAACTGGGCGCGGTCTCCGCCGACCACCTGGTCAAGACATCGGACGCAGACATCGCCGCGCTGGCGAAATCGGACACGGTCGCGGTCTCGCTTCCATGCACCCCGTTCGGGCTGGCCGAATCCGAATACACGCCCGCGCAAAAGATCATCGAAGCGGGCGGGACCCTGGCCCTGGCCACCGACTGCAACCCCGGCACTGCCTGGAACGAATCCATGCAGTTCGCCATCGCCCTGGCCTGCCGCTACCTGAAACTGACCCCCGCCCAGGCGATTGCCGCATCCACCATCAACGCCGCCCACGCCATCCGCCGCGCCGACAGCATCGGCTCCATTGAGCCGGGCAAGCAGGCCGACCTGCTCGTCCTGTCCGTGCCGGACTACCGTCACCTCGGCTACCGCTTCGGCACGAACCTCGTCCGCCAGGTGGTCAAGCGCGGCCGCGTCTATTCGGTGGATGTGGGGTATTACCGGACCGCGTAAAGATTAAACCGCGAAGCGACGACCCCCAAAGAGCGGGGGCAAGCGACCGCGAAGGATTTAATGCCCACCATCGAACAAGCCCGCCACTGGTACGCCTCCTCCGACGCCGTCCACGACTTCGACCATGTGTTGCGCGTCTACCGGATGGCCGAACGCCTGACCGAGGCCGAGGGCGCGGACCTGGAAATTGTCCACGCCGCGGCGCTCCTGCACGACGCCGAAGGGACCATGCCCGGCGCGGAGTCGCGGACGAACCACCACCACGCCTCGGCTGAATTCGCCGCCGAGGTCCTGCGCCGCGAGGGATGGGACCCGGAACGCATCGCCGCGGTCCAGCACTGCATCCGCGCCCACCGCTACCGCGACCGGTCCGAGCCGCCGCGCACCGTCGAAGCGAAAGTGCTGTTCGACGCCGACAAACTGGACGTGCTGGGCGCCATCGGCGTGGCGCGCGTCGTCGCCTACGCCACCCTGGCCGGCCAGCCCTGGTACGCCGAACCGTCCGCACGGTTCAGGCAGAGCGGCGAGGAGGAGCCCGGCGAGCCGCACAGTTCCTACCATGAGCACCTGTTCAAACTGCGCAAAGTCCGCGAGCGGATGTTCACCGAGACGGCGCGGGCGATTGCCGAGGAGCGGCTGCGCTATCTCGACGAATATTTCGAGCGGCTGATTGAGGAGTGGGAAGGGAAAAAGTAAGAGTTGGAAATACAACGAAAGTGAAAGGAGGCATCTCTTGCCCCAGCCCTCAAACGAGACTACAATAAACCCGCTATGAACATTCCCTACGGTCCCCTGCTCGTGGTCGAAGACGTCCCCAACGTTTTGGAACTGCTGGAAGTCACCCTGCGCTTCAAGGGCTACCCCGTCATTTCGGCGCGTAACGGACAGGAGGCGCTGGACGCGATCGCCAAAGAGCGCCCCGCCCTGGTCATCACCGACATCCTGATGCCCAAAATGGACGGCTACGCCCTGGCCCACCGCCTGCGCACCGATCCAAAGACGCGCAACATCCCCATCATTTTCCTCTCCGCCACCTACCTCATGCCGGAGGACAAAGACTTCGCCCTCAGCCTGGGCGCGGCGCGCTTCATCGAAAAACCCATTGACACCGAGGAATTCCTGCTCACCGTCGCCGAACTGCTGACAGAAGGCCCGGATACGCTCCCCCGCCCGCTCAGCGAACGTGACTTCTACACCGGCTACCGCGCCCGCCTCGAACACAAACTGCGCCACAAGAACACGCAGATCTCCCGCACCGAGCGCCTGCTGACCACCCTCCCTGAAAGCCAGCGCCCGGCATTCGAAGCCCTGCTCCGGCAGGCCCAAAATGACCGGGAAGAAATCCAGACCGAACTGAACGAAATCTACCAGATCCTCGACGAACTCAAGCGTCCCCGGTGACCATGCAGCCGACCCTCCCGGACCTCGAACGGCTGGCGCGTGAAGCCGGTCAACTCCTGCGCCTCGGCTACGAACGCGAGCACCAGGTGGACTACAAAGGCGTGATCGACCTCGTCACCGAAGTGGACCGCCAGTCCGAGGCGTTCCTGCTCGGCGAGATCCAGCGCCTCTTTCCCGGACACCGGATCGTCTCCGAGGAAATCGGCGTGGTGCCGGGCGCGGACAGCGACCAGTGGTACGTGGACCCGCTCGACGGGACGGTCAACTACGCCCACGGCATCCCCTTCTTTTGCGTGTCCATCGCCTACGCCCGGGCCGGGACCGTGACCCTGGGCGCCGTTTACGACCCGATGCGCGACGAACTCTTCACCGCCGAACGCGGCCGGGGCGCGTGGCTGAACGGCAAACCCCTCCACGCTTCGGCGGCGGAAGACTTGCGAAGAAGCCTGCTCGTGACCGGTTTCCCGTACGACACCTGGTCCTCGCCGCGCAACAACCTGGAGTATTTTGGCCGCTTCGCCCGCATCACCCAGGGCGTGCGCCGCCTCGGCTCGGCCGCGCTGGACCTGTGCTACGTTGGCGCCGGCCGTTTCGACGGCTACTGGGAGTTGACCCTCAATCCGTGGGACGTGGCTGCCGGGGGGCTGATCGCCTCCGAAGCCGGGGCGCAGGTCACCGGTCTGGGCGGCGAAGCGGACTACATCAGCCCGCCGTGCTCCCTGCTGGCCGCGGCTCCCGGTCTGCACGCCAGGATGCTCGAAGTACTACAGGCAGAAATATGATTCTTTATTCGCGAATTTTGAGTTCAGTCTGCGTCAGTGGTATAATTTTTCACATCAATACGATACGCTAATTATCGAAAAGAGGAGGATACGCTATGAATTCCGATTTGATTCCTGCTGTTTGCCCAAACTGCGGAGGCAAACTTCAAGTTGACCCTGGCGCAGACACACTGGTTTGCCAATTCTGTGGCACTGAACACCTCATTCGTCGCAACGTATCTGGCGCTGTGACTCTCGAAGCTTTTGCGAGATGTCCATTGTGCAAGCGGAACGATCAAGTTGAGAAAATTTCAGCAATATTGCATAAGCAAACATCGCAATCAGACGGATACATCCCACAACAACGAATTTACACCAATGGTCAAGGGCATACCTATTCTCGTACTGTGAATGTGCCTGTTCAGACAGTACAAGCTTCAACCTTGGCCCGAAGATTGGTTCCTCCTCCACCCCCACCCACTAAACCAACAAGCCGACCGATAGTGATTTTATTGGTATTTGCTATTATCTTAGCGGTTGTTGGAGTTTGTGGTTTTATATTCACGGTTATGGGGTATGTCAGCTCTACATCGTCTTATTACTATGATCAAACAGGAGCTCTTTCATCTTCTATAATTTCAGCCCTGTTTTGCGGATTTGCTCCATTCCTTATTTCTGTGGGCTTGTTTGTACTTTGGTATTTTGTACATAAGAAGGAACAAGAAAGATTAAGGCAAGAGCAGGGCGTTATTAACGATACATATCAAAGATGGCAACAGGCCAGATCTCGCTGGGAAAAACTTTATTATTGCGGACGGGACGATATCGTTTTCATTCCAGGCGAAAAGACTAGTGCCACTGTAGCCGATATGATGGCATATTTATACACAAATCCTAGAAATTAATATAAGCAGAGTTTTCGCTTATCACGATATTAAGAAGTCTGTCTTTATAACACCTTGTCAAACAGGAGACTCAATGGCCGACACCCGTATCGAAAAATTTGCCCACATCCTCGTGGATTACTCGGCGCAGATCAAGCCCGGCGACCGCGTTGCCATCGAAGCGACGACCGCCGCCGAGCCGCTCGTCCGCGCCCTCTACGGACTCATCCTGGAGCGCGGCGGGCATCCACACCTGATGCTGGAACTCCCCGACCAGGACGAGATCCTGTTCGCCCGCGCCAAAGACAGCGAACTGGATTTCATTCCGACCTTCCGCAAACTGGCCTACGACCAGTTCGAGAGCCGCCTGCGCATCCACTCGGCGACCAATCCGCGCGCCCTGACGCACGTGGACCCGGTCAGGCAGAAGCGCCGCCAGAAAGCGCTGTCCCCCATCCTGGAGGCGCAGATGCGCCGCGGCGCCGACCGCTCGTTCAAGTGGGTGACGGCGCTCTATCCCACCGAAGGCTACGCCGTGGAAGCCGAGATGAGCCTGCAGAGTTTCGAGGACTTCGTCTACCGCGCCTGCCACGCCGACGAGGCCGACCCGGTGGCGTACTGGAAGAAGATCGAGACAAAACAGCGCAAGATCATTGACCGCATCGAGGGGCACAACCAGGTCGTGCTGAACGGCCCGAACGTGGACCTGACCCTGTCCATCAAGGGGCGCAAATTCATGAACGGCGCCGGCCAAAACAACATGCCCGACGGCGAGATCTTCACCGGCCCGGTGGAAGACTCGGTCAACGGCTGGGTGCGTTTCTCGTATCCCGCCATCTACAACGGCGTGATGGTCGAGGGCGTGGAACTGACCTTCAGCAACGGCAAGGTGACCAAAGCCAAGGCCGAGAAGAACCAGTCCTTCCTGATGGAAATGATCGAATCGGACCCGGGCGCGCGTTACCTGGGCGAGTTCGCCATCGGCACCAACTTCGAGATTGACCGCTTCTCGCACAACATCCTGTTCGACGAGAAACTGGGCGGCTCCTTCCACATGGCGCTCGGCGCGGGATACCCCGAAACGGGCAGCAAAAACAAGAGCATGATCCACTGGGACATGATCTGCGGAATGAAGGACGAGTCGGAGATCGTGGTGGACGGCGACGTGGTGTACAAGAACGGGAAGTTCACCTTCTAAAAAACAAAAAACGAAAAGCAAAAAGGCGTGGCTTCGGAGCCGCGCCTTTTGTTTTTTGCCTTTTGCTTTTTTTCTCTTACTTCATCGCCGGGAGATACAAGCGGCCCACGTATTCCTTCAACATCCGCCGCGTGCTGAAGAGCGGCGTGATCGTCCGCAGGGATTCCTTCATCCGCACCACCCACTTGACCGGGAGGTCGTTCGCGCCGCGTTCGGTGTAGTAGAGCGGGATGATCTCGTTCTCGAGCGTGTCGTACAAACTGTCGGCATCCGCATCGTCGCTGACAACAGCGTCCAGGTCCGCGTCGGGGCCGATGGCCCAGCCGTTCTCGCCGTTGTAGGCCTCGCGCCACCAGCCATCCAGCACCGAGAAGTTGAGCACGCCGTTCAACGCGGCTTTCATGCCCGAGGTCCCGGAGGCTTCGTTCGGGCGGCGCGGGTTGTTCATCCACACGTCCACGCCCTGGACGAGGTAGCGCGCCAGGTTGATGTCGTAGTCCTCGAGGAAGACCAGCCGCCCGCCGTTCTCGGCTTTCTTGACGACGCGGTAGACTTCCTGGATGAGTTGTTTGCCCGGCTCGTCGGCGGGATGGGCCTTGCCGGCGAAGATAATCTGCACCGGGCGGTTGGGACGGTTGACGAGTTCATGCAGGCGGTCGAGGTCGCTGAAGATCAGGCTGGCGCGCTTGTAGGTGGCGAAGCGCCGCGAGAAGCCGATGGTCAGCACGTAGGGGTCGAGCATCGCGCCGGAGGCAATCGCCTGCACCGGGTGGAAGCCGCCCCCCATCCAACGGGCCCGCACACGGTTCAGCACGTAGAAAGCCAGTTTGCGCTTGAGGTGCATGTGCACCGCCCAGAGGTCGGCCTCCGGGATGGCGTCCATCCTGTCCCAGGTTTCAGGATCGTCGAGCCGGTCGAGCCAGTCTTCGCCGAGATACTTGTCGTAGAGGACGCGCAGGCGGCGCGCCATCCACGTGGCGGTGTGGACGCCGTTGGTGACCGAGGTGATGGGGACCTCGTCCACGTCCCGGACGTCGGGCCAGAGGAACTGCCACATGCGGCGGGAGACGTGCCCGTGCAGTTCGGAGACGGCGTTGCGCCCGTCGGAGTGGCGCAGGGCCAGGATGGGCATGCTGAAGGTCTCGCCCCAGGATTGTCCGTGGCGCGCCAGGTCCACGAACTCGTCGCGGGTCAGGCCGAGTTCGGCCCAGAAATTGGACAGGTTCTTGTCAATCAGCCAGAGCGGGAACTCGTCGTTGCCCGCCGGGACCGGGGTGTGGGTGGTGAACACGTTCCCGGCGCGCGTTTTGGCGATGGCTTTCTTGAAGGTCAGGCCGCCGGCCACAAGTTCGCGCGCCCGCTCCAGGGTCAGGAAGGCAGCGTGGCCCTCGTTCATGTGCCAGACGCCGGGATCGCAGCCCATGGCGCGGATGGCGCGCACGCCGCCCACGCCGAGCAGGATCTCCTGGGCGATGCGCAGGTCAATGTCGGACCAGTACAGGCGCTCGGTCAGTTTGCGGTCGGCGGGACTGTTCTCGTCGAGGTCGGTGTCGAGCAGGTAGAGCGGGACGCGTCCGACGCGCAGTTCCCAGATAATGGCGACCACTTCCCGGTCCGGGAAGGTGACGGAAATTTTCAGCGGCTCGCCGTCCTTGCCGAGCACCGGCATGACGGGCAGGTCGTCGAAATTGAGTGGCCGGTTGACGGCCTCCTGCCAGCCGTCTTCGGAGATGCGTTGGGAAAAATACCCCTCCGCGTACATCAGCCCGATGCCGGCCAGCGGCAGGCCGAGGTCGGAGGCTTCCTTCAGGTGGTCGCCCGCCAGCACGCCGAGGCCGCCGGAGTAGATGGGCATGGTCTCGTGCAGGCCGAATTCCATCGAGAAATAGGCGATGCTTTTTTTACAGTTCCCGGAATGTTCGCGGGCGCACCAGGTATCCGTCTCGTTGAGGTAGGCGTCGAAGTCGCGGAAGACGCGGTCGTAGAGCTCCAGGTAGACGCTGTCCTGCGCGGCGGCGTTGATCTCGAAACGTCCCGCCTGCCTCAAGAATCGCAGCGGGTTGTGGTTCAGGCGCTCCCAGAGAGCGTTATCAATCCGATTGAAGAGACGCTGGGCATTCGGGTTCCAGGTCCACCAGAGGTTGTAAGCCAGTTCGCCAAGCCGGTTGATGCGGCGCGGCAGGTCGAAGTGGTTGGGGGGTTTGGCGCGAAAAGTGGTCATGTTCGGTTCCTTCACGGCGGCAATCATACCATAGAGATTCAGCGAGTCAACGATTCAGCGAGTCAAAAGAGTCAACGATTCGGCGATTCAGCGATTCAACGCGGGAATGATTCAGCGATACAATAGCGGCATGGCCGAAACCGTTCAACTCTTCGTCACCTGCCTGGTGGACACCTTCTTCCCCGAAACCGGCGAAGCAATCGTGCGCGTGCTGAACCGCCTCGGCGTGCGCGTGGAATTCCCCGCCGAACAGACCTGCTGCGGACAGCCCGCCTTCAACGCCGGACTCCGCTCCGACGCCCGCCCGCTGGCCGAGCACACCATCCGCATCTTCGAGCGGACTTCGGGCCTGGTCATCATCCCCTCCGGCTCGTGCGCGGCGATGGTGCGCCACGGCTACCTCGAACTTTTCAAGGATGACCCGGACTGGTTGCCACGCGCCGAGGCGCTTGCCGAACGTGCCTACGAATTCACCGAGTACCTGGTGGACGTGCGCGGCGTTACCGAGGTTGGTGCGCGCTGGGAAGGAAAACTGACCTATCACCCCTCCTGTCATCTCCTGCGCGGCCTGGGCGTGGACCGGCAGCCGCGCCTGCTCCTGTCCCACGTCAAAGATGCCGAGATCGTGGAACTGCCGGAGCGCGAAGATTGCTGCGGCTTCGGCGGGGTCTTTTCGGTCGAGCATCCCGAACTCTCGGCGGAATTCCTGAAACGCAAGATTAGCAATTTCGAGAAGACCGGCGCACCCACGCTCGTTGTCGCCGACACCGGCTGCCGGATGCACCTCGCGGGCGGACTGGCGCGGCAGGGCAAAGGTCAACGCGTGGTGCATATCGCCGAAGTGCTGGCGGGAAACGAGTAACGGGATATGAGCGATGAGTCCAGCATTCACGTCCTCGCTTCCACGGTCCGCTTTGTAAAAGTCGGCCGCGGACGATTGGCCTTGAACCACCGCCCGCGCCGTGTGGATTTTTCCGCCCTGCGCGAGATGGGTTGTACGCACATCGTTACCCTGCTTAGAGATGACGAAGGCGCAAGGCAGATTGGCAGCCTTGCCCAGGAGGCCGGACTGGCCTGGGTCTGGGTTCCTGTGCCGAACGGAAAGTATCCTGAGGGCGAAGTTCACGAGCGCCTGGCAAAAGCCTTGCCAGAACTCTCGGCTTTGTTGGACAAGGGCAACTCGTTGATGATCCACTGTTCCGCTGGCATTCACAGAACCGGGACAGTGGCTTACGGGCTGTTACGCTGGCGCGGATTGAACAGAAGACAGGCCTTGAAAGTCATCGGCCAAATTCGCAAAGACACCGCCGAAGGCATGGGCGAAAAGCGCATGTGCTGGGGCGACGAATTCGCAGGCAAAAATCACACACAGGGATCCACATGGATATCTTCCGTCATCGCATCCGTCAATCACTGGCTGACGCAAATCTCCAGATCGCGCTAGATAACAACGCCCAGCGCCGCCGGGACGGGCGGCTGGCTGCCTTCGCATCCGTCCCCGATTATCAGGAGCGCCGCGCCCGCGCCCACGCCATCAAAGCCGACGTGGTGGCGCACCTCGACAAGTACCTGGATCATTTCATCGGGAAGGTTCGGGAAAACGGGATCATTGTTCATCGAGCGGAGAACGCTGACGAAGCCATCCGCATCGTTCTCGAAATCGCCGAAAAACAAAAAACCAAAAACAAAATCCGCGTCCGTCCGCGTTTATCCGCGTCCCAACTTCTTTTCGCCAAATCCAAGAGCATGGTCTCCGAGGAAATCAATCTCAACCACGCCCTCGCCGAACACAACATCCGCGTCGTCGAGACCGACCTGGGAGAATACATCGTCCAGTTGCGCGGCGAGCGTCCCAGCCACATCATCACACCCGCCGTCCACCTGCGCCGCGGCGACGTGGGCAAACTCTTCGCCGAAAAACTCGGCATCCCTTACACCGAGGACATCCCTACGCTCACCAACACCGCCCGGCGCGTCCTGCGCGAAGTCTTCCTCACCGCCGACATCGGCCTCTCCGGCGTCAACTTCGGCGTGGCCGGGACCGGCACCCTGTGCCTCGTCACCAACGAGGGCAACGGGCGCATGGTCACCACCCTCCCGCCCGTCCACGTGGCGCTGATGGGCATCGAGCGCCTCGTCCCCACGCTGGACGACCTGGCCCTCTTCCTCTCGCTCCTGCCGCGCTCCGCCACCGGACAAAAACTCAGCGTCTACACCAGCCTGATCAATTCTCCATTACCCGGCCAAACCCGCCACCTGATCCTGCTCGACAACGGACGCTCCGCCCTGCGAAATTCCCCCCTCGCCGAAAGCCTCTACTGCATCCGCTGCGGGGCGTGCCTGAACGCCTGTCCGGTCTTCCGCGAACTGGGCGGGCACGCCTACGGCAGCATCTACCCCGGCCCGATCGGCTCGGTCATCTCGAGCGCGCTGGTGGACCCGAAATTTGCCTGCCTGTCGCAAGCCTCGTCCCTGTGCGGCGCGTGCCGTGAAGCCTGCCCGGTGGACATTGACCTGCCAGAATTGTTGTTGAGGGTGAGAGCGGGGGAGGGCGTAAAACGTGAAGACGTAAAACGTAATAATTCGGGGATGGGACTGCCTGCCTCAGTCAAATTCGGATTGAAAGCCTTCCGCTTTATCACCCTATCCCCCTATCTCTTTTCGCTCGCCCAGCGGACCGTGGGGCTGCTCCCGCTCCCCCGCTGGATTCGCCTCCCGGCCTGGACAGGCTGGGGCTACAGCAAGGATTTCCCGCGCCTGGCTTCCCGTCCCTTCCGGGCGAGGTGGGGAAAAATAAAACAGGTAATCCGGGAAGAAGGTAATCAGGGAATCAGGGAATCAGGAGCGACTGCTGTGCCTGCTCACCTGATTACCCAATCTCTGATTACCCGCTTTATGGACGAACTCGCTGCTCTCGGCGGGCAGGCTTATCTCGTCTCAGAGAAAGAATTGCCCGCCAGGTTGACGGAATTCCTGGCATCCAAGAACATTGACCGCGTTCTCGTGGACGAGGCCGGCGCGGCGTACGTGACCGGCATCCCGCTGGTGCGCGAACCCGACCCGGCGGTGCGCGCGGGCGTGACCGGCGCGTTGTGCGGCATCGCCGAGACCGGGTCGCTGCTGCTTGTCTCCGGCGCGGGGCAGACGCTGACGGCGTCGCTGCTGCCGGAGATCCACGTGGCCGTGCTGAAAACATCTGACATCCTGCCCACCGTTGCCGACGCGCTGCGCAGGCCCGAGGCTTCGCCGCGAGCGCTCAGCCGAGCGGTCCGCGCAGCCGCGGCCGGGGTGATTGTCACCGGTCCCAGCCGCACCGCCGACATCGAAATGACGTTGACCATCGGCGTCCACGGACCGGGAGAACTGCACGTCTTTTTGATTGACGATTCAGCGGGCGTCTGATAAAATACCGCCCGCTATGACGCCCCCATCGTCTAGTGGCCCAGGACGGGGCCCTCTCAAGGCCCAAACAGCGGTTCGAGTCCGCTTGGGGGCACAGGAACATATCTTCTATATGTTCTTTGTAATGCGCCTTATTCCAGGGCGCATTTTTTTATTCCAACATCGGCGAATTACTTCTCACTAATCTTGTCATATTCAATTTCATAGAGTATACTTATGGATAATAATTATCTACAAATAAAACCTATCGAAGATTGCCCCCATGTTTGATCCTGAAGTCCGATTCGATGAATTGATCGCTGCGCTGAAAGAACGCAATTTCCGGCTGACCCCCCAGCGGGTCGAGTTGGTGCGTTTGATTGCCACCAGCGAAGGGCATCCCAGCGCGGCCCAGCTCTATGCAAAAATCAGGGACCGGTTCCCAACCATGAGCCAGGCGACTGTTTACAAAACCCTGGCCCTGCTCAAGGAAATGAACCAGGTATTGGAGATTGATCTGCGGGATGATAGCCACTATGATGGCAATCGGCCGGGTCCTCATGCGCATTTGATCTGTACGCAATGTAACAAGATCATGGATGGAGATCTCGATCTCGATCTTTCTTCTATCAGGAAGTTGGAGGAAACTTCAGGATATCAGATCGTTCGCCCTCAAATCACTTTCTACGGACTGTGCCCTGATTGCAGACAGGGTGGCTAATGGGCATTCTCTTTTTTTGTTCATAATGGATAATTGTTATCCATTAGTAATTGTTCTCAAAAGAAGGCGACATAACAAGAATGATGATCTCTTTCCTCACCCGATGCAAGTTGATGGATCTAACTCATTCACCCTATTTCAGAAAAGGAGAGTTCGATGACCAATAAAAAGAAATTGACCACCGCTGCGGGCGCCCCTGTACCCGACAATCAAAATGCCATGACCGCTGGCCCGCGCGGCCCTATGCTGCTACAAGACGTTTGGTATCTGGAAAAACTGGCCCACTTTGACCGGGAGGTGATCCCGGAGCGCCGTATGCACGCCAAGGGATCGGGGGCTTTCGGCAAGTTTACCGTCACCCATGACATCACCAAATTTACCAAGGCCAGGATTTTTTCCGCGATCGGAAAGGAAACCGAAGCGTTCGTGCGCTTCTCCACCGTCGCCGGGGAACGCGGCGCAGCCGATGCAGAGCGCGATATCCGCGGCTTCGCCATGAAGTTCTACACCGAAGAAGGAAACTGGGACCTGGTTGGCAACAATACTCCGGTCTTTTTCCTGCGCGACCCGCACAAGTTCCCGGATCTCAATCGGGCGGTCAAACGTGATCCGCAAACCAACCTGCGCTCTGCCACCAATAACTGGGATTTCTGGACCTCTCTGCCCGAAGCGCTGCACCAGATTACCATCACGATGAGCGAGCGCGGCATCCCGTATTCCTACCGCCACATGCACGGTTTTGGCAGCCACACATTCAGCATGATCAACGCCAAAAACGAACGCGTCTGGGTTAAATTCCACCTCCATACCCAGCAGGGCATCAAGAATCTGACAGACCAGGAAGCGGAAGCGATTGTCGCCAAGGATCGCGAAAGCCATCAGCGTGACCTGTTCGAGAGCATCGCCAAGGGGGATTTCCCCCGCTGGACGACATACATCCAGGTGATGACCGAGGAACAGGCCGGGAAGATGTCCTACAATCCTTTTGACCTGACCAAGGTTTGGTCAAAGAAGGATTTCCCCTTGATCGAGGTGGGTGTGCTCGAACTGAACCGCAACCCGGAGAACTATTTCCAGGATGTGGAACAGGCGGCCTTCAACCCCGCCGCCGTGGTGCCGGGCATCAGCTTTTCACCGGATAAAATGCTGCAGGGCCGCCTCTTCTCCTATGGCGATGCCCAGCGCTACCGCCTGGGCGTCAACCACCACCAGATCCCGGTCAACAGCCCCAGGCAAGCCCCGGCGCATCCGTCCCATCGGGATGGTCAGATGCGCGTGGATGGCAATGCCGGCGCTACCATCGGCTACGAACCAAACAGCTTTGGCGAGTGGCAGGAGCAACCCGAATACAAGGATCCCCCGCTGGCTCTGTCTGGTGCGGCGGATACCTGGAATTTCCGCGAGGATGATTCCGATTATTACACCCAGCCTGGAAAGCTCTTCCGCTTGATGAACAAGGCGCAACAGCAGGTTTTGTTCGAGAACACCGCCCGCGCCATGGGCGATGCACCCGAATTCATCAAGATCCGCCACATCGGGAACTGCCTGAAGGCCGACCCGGCCTATGGCAAGGGTGTCGCAGCCGCGCTCGGTATCCCGCTCGATAAAGTCAAGTAACGGATGTTACGCAGCGTCCCGCAGGTTTAATCCAAAGACAGGCTTCAGGTACAGCAGCCTGCGGGACGCTCTGCGTAACAAAAAAACGGTTCTCGGGGAATCGCTGTGACAAGGGAAAAGATAGGGGGGTGGGTAACCTGGAGGCTCTGGCTGACTTTGTGCTGATCCTGGACGATGGGGGAATGTGGCTGCCGGCGGTCTTTTACCTGGGTGTGGTCTTGTGGGACACATCGGGTGAGACCTTCTGCAAAGTTGCAGCGGCGCCTCCGGTTCTGGAACGGATCGCCCTGACGAACTAATCATCTTCCCTTCAACCTGTCAGGGCGTTTTTTTACATGGCTGATTACAAACGCCATGCAGATGACACTCGTTTGGATCGTCACATTTCTGAGCAACATCCTATTATTGTAATATATTATTAGTACACAAAATAGGTATTTGTACTATAATATTGTTACATCGAGTTAGGAGTTTCCAATGCCAAACGATACTCACCCCGGCAGGCTGCATGGCCGCATGGCGCGCCGCCACCGACGCTGGCAGGATAGTTTGCTGGCTATGATGGAACCGGCAACAGATCAGCCCGACGCCGCAGAAATTGATGTTGGGAGCCGCTTGCGAGAGCTCCGTACGGCGCAAGGGTTATCCATCCGCTCTCTTGCCGAGATGAGCGGTCTGAATTTCAATACCCTGAGCCTGATCGAAAACAGCAAAACATCACCCAGTGTCAGCACCCTCCAACAGCTTGCCCTGGCATTGAATGTCTCCATCACGGCTTTTTTTGAGCGTGTGCAGGCTCCAAAGCAGGTTGTCTTCCAGAAATCCGGGCAGCGCCCGCGGGCCTCCTTTGCCTACGGTCTGTTGGAAGACCTGGGCGATGGGATGACCCTGCAAGGCGGTCAACCCCTGCTGGTCACAATGAAACCCGGCGCGGACAGCGGGCCCGACCCAATTGTGCATACCGGCCATGAGTTCGTCTATTGTCTGGATGGATGCCTGAGCTATCGCGTAGGGGGTGAGGAATATCTCCTGGAGACCGGCGACAGTCTTCTGTTTGAGGCTCACCTGCCCCATTGTTGGAGGAACCTGGGAGAGACTATTTCACGCTCCCTGCTCATCCTGTGCCCGGCAGACGAGAACGACACTTCCGCCGAACAGCACTTTGCAGCGGAGCAGGAAAGCCAGTAAAAAAGACAAACTTTGAATATCCACATACTCAATCTCAATTTGACAAGGAGAAATAAATCATGAAAATCGCTGCTATAACCGATGATGGGAACACCATCAGCCAGCACTTTGGACGCGCCCAGTACTATCTGGTTGCCACCGTGGAAAACGGCCAGATTGTGAGTCGTGAACTGCGCCCCAAGATTGGCCATTCCCAATTTGCCAGCCAGCCGCACGCGGAGGAACAGCCCGACCAGCCGCATGGCATGGACCCGGCATCCCACAACAAACATCTGCAAATGGCCGAAGCCATTGCTGATTGCGAAGCGCTGCTATGCCGCGGCATGGGGCGCGGCGCTTACGAGAGCATGAAAGTACGCAATATCCGCCCGGTGGTGACCGATATTGCCGCCATTGACGAGGCCGTGATGGCCTACGTTGAAGGGAAGATCGTGGATCAAGTGGATCGCCTGCACTAAGCGAATCTCTTGTTTGAAAAAAGGAGGTGCGTTTACACAGAAAAGAGAGCCTAAGTCTGCTTGATGCCGTTCAAAAATACAAAAGCACATTGAGGAACTCACATTTTGATCAGAAAGAAAGGAGATCCTATGGCAGAAACCGCTGGATGCGCCCGCGTGACGGGCGCTGTACAAGGCGAAAAAGCGCCTTCGACAGGCGCTTCCCAATCCCCTGAATTGCCCGAACGAAAGGAGACCGTTATGACTGCGCGTGTTGGACAAAAAGCTCCCGACTTCACCGCCCCCGCCTACTACAAGGGCGGCTTCACTCCCATAAAACTTTCTGATTTTGCCGGTAAATGGGTGCTGTTGTGCTTCTATCCCGGCGACTTCACCTTTGTCTGAGCGACGGAAGTATCGGCGGTCGCCGATAAATATCCCGTATTGCAGAAATTGGGCGTCGAAGTCATTTCAGTCAGCGTGGACAGCCACTTCGTGCACAAGATGTGGAACGACCACGAGTTGAGCAAGATGGTCAAGGGCGGCGTTCCCTTCCACATGGCCTCCGACCAGGCCGGCAATGTGGGACGCGCGTACGGCGTTTGGGACGAAATTCAGGGCATCGAACTGCGCGGGCGTTTCATTATTGACCCGGATGGAATCATCCAGGCCATGGAAGTGCTGACTCCGCCGGTGGGCCGCAAATTTGCAGAGTCGGTGCGGCAGATCCAGGCTTTCCAGCATGTGCGCGCTACTGGCGGCAAAGAAGCCACCCCGGCCGGCTGGGAACCTGGAAAAATCACCCTCAAGCCGGGGCCCGACCTGGTGGGCAAAATCTGGGAAGTGTGGAAACCGGACATGGAATAGAGATTGACTGTTCACGTGAGGGGCCGCACAAGCCCCTCACTAATTTCGAGGAGGTAAAATGATTACCCGATTTTTACGCAATCGCTTTGGTCAGGGCGGGGGCCAAGAACGCGGTCGCGGCCAGGGGCAGGGCAGCGGCGGAGGCACAGGCCAGGGCCGGGGAAGAGGCGGCGGCAACAGGCCAGGCTCCGGGCCCGGCGGCAACTGCGTCTGCCCGAAATGCGGCAAGAAGATCCCGCATGTCGCCGGTCAGCGCTGCGCAGACCAGGTTTGTCCGGATTGTGGCACCCGCATGGTGAAGGAGTAGAGATGAAGATTGTTCTGTCTGTTACCGCTCCCGGCATCGAGGCTCCCATTGACCCGCGCTTCGGGCGCGGCGCAACCCTGCTGGTGGTGGATACCGATACCATGCAAGCAGATGCCCATCCCAACCCCGGCGTGAATGCCTCCGGCGGCGCGGGCGTCCAGGCCGCCCAGTTTGCAGCCGGCCAAAAGGCGGAAGCGGTCATCAGCGGCGATTTCGGCCCGAATGCTTTCGATGCGCTCAAAGCCGCAGGCGTCGCCATGTACCTGTATGGCGACTGCCAGACGGCACGCCAGGCCATCGAGCGATTCCAGGCCGGGCAACTGCAGCAAGTCGGCGCGCCGACGCAGAGCGGGCATCACGGCTGATCCATGCGCATCGTAGTCGCCAGCGGCAAGGGCGGGACCGGCAAGACGACCATCGCCACCAGCCTGGCCCTCGGCCTGGCTGGCGACGGTTCCGCCCCGCCGCCCATCTTCGTTGACTGTGACGTGGAGGCCCCCAACGCTCACCTGTTCCTGAAACCGCTCTTCGAACAAAGCCAGCCGATCGGGATCATGATCCCGGTGGTGGACGAAGCGCTTTGCACCCACTGCGGCAAATGCGCCGAGGTGTGCGCCTATCACGCCATCGCCGTGCTCGGACAAAAAACGCTGGTCTTCCCGCAGTTGTGTCATGGCTGCGGCTCCTGCACGGCCCTGTGCCCGGAAAAAGCGATCTCGGAAAGGTTGGACCCGATTGGCGTCATCGAGCGCGGGCCTGCCCTGGAGGGAATTGACTTCCGGCGCGGCCTGCTCGACGTTGGCAAGCCGATGTCTGTCCCCATCATCCGGGCGCTCCAGAAACAGGTCACGCCCCGGCCCGGTCAGACCGTCATCCTCGACGCCCCGCCCGGCACATCCTGCCCGGTCGTGGCAGCCATGCAGGGCGCGGACTATCTCCTGCTGGTCACCGAGCCGACTCCCTTCGGACTGCACGACCTGCGGCTGGCGGCGGAAGTTGCCCGTGAACTGGGTATTCCCACCGGGGTGATCGTCAACCGTGACAACGGTCCTTACCCGGACCTGGAAACTTTCTGCCGTTCCAGCGGCCTGCCCATCCTCCTGCGCATCCCCTTCGAACGCGCCATCGCCGAGGGAATCGCGCAGGGGAAGAATCTGGTCGAAATCCAGCCGGAATACGGCGAACGTTTCCGCCAGATGTTCCATCAGGTTGTGAGGGGGGAGAAGGCATGAAACAACTCGTTATCCTGAGCGGCAAGGGCGGCACCGGCAAGACCAGCCTGGCAGCAGCCTTTGCCCATCTGGCGCACGAAGGCTCCATACCAGTTCGGGCGGTTCTGGCAGACGCCGATGTGGACGCCGCCAACCTCGAATTGGTCCTGCATCCCGAACTGATGGAAACGCACGATTTCACCGGCGGTTCCCTGGCAGTCATTGACCCACAACTGTGCCAGGGTTGCGGTGACTGTGAGCGCGCCTGCCGCTTCGACGCCATCCTGCCCGGCTTGCCCTATCAGGTTGATGCGATTGCCTGCGAAGGCTGTGCGGCCTGCGTTTACCAGTGCCCGGAAGAAGCCATCCGCATGGAACCGCAGACGGCCGGTCAGTGGCGCCGGTCCGAAAGCCGCTACGGCCCGCTCTTTCACGCGGACCTGAAACCGGCTCAGGAAAACTCCGGCAAACTCGTCACCCTGGTCAAACAGCAGGCGCGCCTGGCCGCGCTGGATGGAGACTACCCGCTTCTCATCGTGGACGGCCCGCCCGGCATCGGCTGCCCGGTCATCTCCGCCCTCTCCGGCGCGGACCTGGCGCTGATCGTCGCCGAGCCGACCGCGGCGGGCGTCCACGACATGCAGCGCATCCTGGAGACCGCCGCCCACTTCCGCATCCCGGCCCTGGTTTGCGTCAACAAGGCCGATCTCTATCCGGAAGCCGCCCGCCAGATCGAAGCCTTCTGCCGGGAGCGAGGGCTGGAACTGGTGGGCAGTATCCCGTTCGACGAGACCGTCACGCTGGCAATGATGAATGGCGAGCCTGTGACGGCATTCAACCCCGAATCGCCTGCCAGCCGGGAAATAATCGCTGTGTGGCAAAACATGCTGGCGGCTCTGGCAATCCAACCCATCCCAAAAGTAAAGGAAATGACATGACCACTACCGTTTCACAAAAGCAGATCCTGGACGCGCTTTCAAAAGTCAACGACCCCGAACTGCATCGCAGCCTGACAGACTTGAAGATGGTGCGTGATGTAGTGATACACGCTGGCAAGGTTGAAGTTACCATTGCCTTGACGGTGTCCAACTGCCCGCTTAAAAGCCAGATCGAGGAGGATGTACGCGCGGCCATCACCGCTTTGCCGGAGGTCAAACAGGTTTCTGTTAAACTAATTTCCATGACCGACCAGGAACGTGCGGCCCTCTTCGGCGAGCCTAAAGAGGGAGCGGCCGCCCCATACAACCACATCCAGAACGTGGTGGCGGTGATGAGCGGCAAGGGCGGCGTGGGGAAATCGCTGGTTACGGGTTTGCTGGCTGCGGCGCTTTCCAAAAAAGGATATCGCGTGGGCATTCTCGACGCGGACATCACCGGTCCGAGCATCCCCATGCTGCTCGGGCTGCATGGACCAGTCGAGCCGGGGCCGGTCGGGCTGCGGCCTCTCCAAAGCCGCGGCGGGTTAAAAGTCATGTCCATGAATTTCCTGCTGACCAACGAGGACCAGCCAGTCATCTGGCGCGGGCCGCTAATCGGCAAAGCCATCACCCAATTGTGGGGGGACGTGATGTGGGGCGACCTGGACTACCTGCTGGTTGACCTGCCGCCCGGTACCTCGGATGCGGCCTTGAGCACCATGCAATCCCTGCCGGTCAAAGGCGTCGTGATGGTCACCACGCCGCAAGGCCTGTCGGCCATGATCGTCCGCAAGGCGGTGCATATGACCCAGGCAGTGGGCGTGCCCATCCTAGGCGTGGTGGAAAACATGGCCTACTTCATTTGCCCGGACACCGGCAAGCAGCATTTCATTTTCGGGCCCAGCCACGCGACAGAAATCACCCTGGCCGCCAGTGCGCCTTTAATGGCGCAACTTCCCATTGACCCGAATGTGGCCGCCCTGTGCGATGCCGGACATGTGGAAGATGTCAAACTGACCGAGATAGAAGGACTGATAGAAGCTTTTGTCAAAGCAGCTCCTGTTCAGGCAGAGAGGCAGCATGGTTGATGCCGGGCAGCTCCGTTCAGCGATTCTTGAAAAGATGGCAACGGTCATTGACCCGGAGTCCGGCGTGGACGTGGTGCGCATGCGCCTGATCGAAGACCTAGCCGTGGATGATGCCGGGCGCGTCTCCTACACGTTCCGGCCCTCCTCGGCATTCTGCCCAATCGCCGTCCCGCTGGCAGATGCCATCCAGCGCGCGGTGGCGGAAGTCCCCGGCGTCGCCTCGCAGGAGGTGCAGATTATTGGTTTCGCCCTCTCTGAAGAACTGGCCGCCGCGCTCAAGCAGGCCATCGAAGAAAAACTGAGGCAGGTAAAGGGAAAAGCGGGCGAAGAACCCCCCTCCGCAAAGGAGTAACAAAAAAACATGAAGGACACAACGAAGATCGGGATCATCATCTGCAACCGCTACCACACCTGCGCAGGCGGCAAGTGTCTGCGGGCGATGCGCAACCGGGAAGGTGCATTCAGCCTCTACGCCGGTATGGATGTGGAACTGGTCGGCTACACCACCTGTGACGGCTGTCCGGGCGGCAACGTGGAATACACCGGCGAAGAGATGGTCAAGAACGGCGCCCAGGTGATCCACCTGGCGACCGGCATGCTCGTCGGTTACCCGCCCTGCCCGCGCATCCAGACCTTCAAGGCTTTCCTGGAAGAACGTTATGGCGTGAAGGTCGTTGTAGGGACGCATCCCATCCCCAGGAAATACCTGGACATGCACACCAAACTGGGCACCTGGAACAGCCCTGCTTGGCAGCCCCTGCTCGCGCCGACCATGGCCGATGAGGCCACGCGCGCCGCGTACGATTGAACCTGCCCATGAAGTACGTCTTCGGCCCCGTCCCCTCCCGCCGTCTCGGGCAATCGCTGGGCATTGACCCCATCCCGCTCAAGACCTGCAACTGGAATTGTGTCTACTGCCAGTTGGGGCGCACCATGCCCCTGACCCTTGAACGCGGCGAATATGCGCCCCGCCATGAACTCCTGGCAGAGGTTGAACAGGCGCTGGCAGCCTGCCAGCCGGGCGAAATTGATTGGGCAACCTTCGTCGGCTCCGGCGAACCGACGCTGCACAGCGGCCTGGGCTGGATGATCCGCCAAGTCAAGGCGCACACGGATTTGCCGGTGGCGGTCATCACCAATGGGTCGCTGCTTTTCCTCCCTGAAGTGCGCGACGAACTCCTGGCAGCGGACGCTGTCCTGCCCACACTGGACGCGGGCAATGCCTGGCTCTATCGCCAGATCAACCGGGCTGCGCCGCGCTTTACCTTCGAACGCCTGATCGAGGGGATAGAAATGTTCCGCAAGGTTTTTACCGGCAGGCTCTGGATCGAAACCATGCTCGTTAAAGGCATGAACGATACGGCAGAAGCCCTCGGTGAGATTGCGCTCGTTTTAGAGAGGCTCCAACCGGATCACGTACATATCACCCTGCCAATCCGGCCGCCGGCGGAAGCGTGGGTGCGTCTCTCGGATGAAGCCGGAGTGCGGCGCGCTGAACAAATACTGGGAAAGATTGCCTCCGTCTCCGTCCCGTCTGAATCTGAGGCGCGGGCAACGCGCGTGGGAGACCTGGCCGAAACCGTGTTGAGCATTGTCACGCGTCATCCCATGCGGGAGGCAGAACTGCTCACCCTGCTCAATCGCTGGTCAGCAGACGAGGTGCGGCAAGCGCTCCAGGATCTGGCTGGCAGGCATCAGGTCCGGGCAGTGGACCGGGATGGGCTGGCCTTCTGGAGCGCCGCTGCAATGAGTTTTCACACATCGAGGGGGGATAAAAAATAATCCATCCTGTGACATTTGTCACTTCTCCTTAATGAAATTGCCAGATATACTTATTGATAATAATTCTTATTATCAATAAGGGCAAAATGACTAAAAAAGGAAACTTTGGTGATATGCTGCATAGTGGAGGGAAACGGCTGACCAAACAGCGGCAACTGGCGCTGGATGTGCTGCAAGAAAGCGCAGAGCACCTGGACGCAGAAGCGGTCTATGCGCGGGCGAAAGCGCGCGACCCCAAAATCAGCATCGCCACCATCTATCGCACTCTGGCCTTACTCAAAGAGGCCGGGCTGGTGGAAGAGAACCGGCTGGGTGAGGAACACGCGCACTTCGAAGCGACGCGCAGCACACCCCACTATCACTTTACCTGTCTGAGATGCGGCCGGGTGATTGAATTCGACACGCCGCAGGTACAGGAGGCCATACAGTCCTTTTGCACTCGGGAAAAGATCCAGTTGGTCAGTGTACAACTGCTCCTCAGCGGCTATTGCGCTCTCTGCCGGAGAGAAGAGGAATGAGTAACAGCGATGGAGGCAAGAGAAAAATGGTCAGCCCTCACCTGAAATCACTGAGCGATCTCGAGGCAGGCGACCTCGGCGTGGTGCGCCAATTGCGCGGCGGGCATGAATTCACCGGGCGGCTGGCCGCGATGGGATTCACGCCCGGAGTGGAGATTTCGCTTGCCCGGAATGACGGGCGCGGCCCAATCCTGGTGATTGCCCGCGGCACGCGCGTGGCCCTGGGGCGCGGCGAGGCAGCCAGGATTCTGGTCGAGTTGGTAGCCAAAAGCGTAGATCCAGACCAGGCGCGTGAGATGTCCGCTGCTGCCATGCCTGGCGACAAGCCGCTCGTGGTTGCCCTGGCCGGCCAGCCGAACGCGGGCAAGTCCACGGTTTTCAACCTGCTCACTGGTCTCTCCCAGCACGTGGGCAATTGGCCGGGCAAAACCGTCGAACAAAAAATCGGCTTTCACCATGCCGAACGGATAACGCTCAAACTGGTGGATTTGCCTGGCACCTACAGCCTGACCGCCAATTCACTGGAAGAGCGCATCGCGCGTGACTTTATCCTGCGTGAACAGCCCGATCTGGTCGTTGTGATTGCCAATGCGGCCTCCCTGGATCGCCACCTCTACCTATTGAGCGAACTGCTGGCCTTGCCCGCGCCGGTGGTCTTGGGATTGAACATGATGGATGTGGCAGAGCAGCAGGGCATCCAGATTGACGCCCGCGCATTGGAAACTGCCCTGGGCTTGCCGGTGGTGCCAATGGTGGCTTCCCGCGCCCAGGGTGTACGCGAACTGGTCCAGGTCATCGAGAAAGTCGCCTCGCAGCAACCCCGCCCTGCTCCGAACCGGCCGGAAATCCGGCGGGATCACAAAGCCGTGCTGGAGCAGGTCCGCTATTTGCTGGCCGGCCATGTCCCTGCTCCCTACCCGCCCGACTGGGTGGCGCTGAAACTCCTCGAAGGCGATGCCGAGATCACCAAAATGATCCACGCCAGGGTGGACGCGGCGGCGTGGGAGCCGGTGCATAATATCCTTAAGGCCCACGAAGACGCCGTTCTGGCAATTGCCGGAGGGCGCTATGCCTGGATCGAGCGGATTGTGCGGGCTGCGGTCACGCGGCCCCGCATAGGCCAGATCACATTGACAGAGCGGCTGGACCGCGCGGCTACGCATCCGGTCTGGGGGATGCTCATTTTGCTGGGAATTCTGGGGACGGCATTCGGTCTCACCTTCAGCGTGGGCGTCCCATTACAACGCAGCCTGGACGCCTACGTGGTACAGGCCTTCGCCGGGTGGGCGCACACAGCCCTGTCTGGAGCGCCGTGGTGGCTCAGCGGCCTGCTGGTGGATGGCATCTGGGCCGGCGCCGGCATGGTGCTAACGTTTGTGCCGGTATTGGCAATTTTCTTTGCCGTACTTGGCGTACTGGAAGACACCGGCTACATGGCGCGGGCAGCCTACGTGACCGACCGTTACATGCACCTCATGGGTTTGCACGGCAAGTCCTTCCTGCCGCTCTGCCTGGGACTGGGCTGCAACGTGCCGGGCGTGCTGTGCACGCGCACCATCGAGTCGCCGCGCGCCCGCCTGCTCACCATTCTGCTCGCGCCGCTGGTGCCATGCGCCGCCCGGCTGGCCGTGCTGGCAGTCCTCGCGCCCATCTTTTTTGGCTCCTCGGCGATTTGGGCCGCCCTCGGCGTTTTGACCCTGAACTTGCTGCTGCTGGTCGGCCTGGGCTACGGCTTGCACGAACTGGTGCTGGGCGGCGAGCACGTGGCTTTCATCATGGAATTGCCACTCTACCACCGGCCCAACGGGCGCACCATCGGCCTTTCGGTATGGCAGCATTTACTGGAGTTCGTCAAAAAAGCCGGAACGATAATTGTGGCTATGTCGGCCCTGATCTGGTTGCTCTCGTATCTGCCCACCGGCGACTTTCAAACCGGCTACCTGGCTCATGCCGGACGCTGGCTGACCCCCCTGGGAAACCTGCTGGGCCTGGATTGGCGCATGTTCGTAGCCCTGCTTACCAGCGTGGTGGCCAAAGAGAATACGCTGGCTACGCTGAGTATCCTGTACCCAAATGCAACGGCAGAGGGCGGCCTGACCGCCGCGCTGGCGCACGCAATCACGCCGGCCGCCGCACTGGCATTCCTGGTCATTCAAATGACATTTATCCCTTGTGTGGCCACGGTGGCGGCCATCAAGCAGGAAACACGCTCGTGGAAGTGGACCCTCTTCAGCGTCGCGCTCATGCTGGCGGCATCGCTGACCATCGGCATGTTGGTATATCGAGTAGGACTGCTATTCTGATATGCGCGCGCCCGACAATTTCCTGACGATTTTCCCGACGATGCCGCCGTCTGCTCGGTCTTGCGCGGGTCGCACCGGACCGTTGTCCTGGTCCCGCCGGCGGAGCCGTGCGTGGCTGCCAACAACGCCGGGCAGGCAGGGAAGACTTGAAACGCCATGATTGGTTCTCACATGCCGGGAAACCAGATAAAGACCAAGTACTTGGTACAATTGTGAAGAATCATAATGTATTGAGCGCGCTGCAAAGTCTTTCAGACGCGAACGAAAGTATGGCCCTACTCCACACCGGGAGGCCGGTATGATTGACATGAACAAAATCGAAACTTTCCTGCGCGCGGCCGAAACGCTGAACTTCTCGGAAACCGCCAAGCGCCTTCACATGAGCCAGCCAAGCGTAAGCCACCATATCAAAGCGCTGGAACAGGAATTGGGCGCCGCGCTGTTCACCCGCGCCAGCACAGGCTTGCATCTGACCGAGGCCGGCCGCCTGCTCCTGCCCTGGGCGCGCCGCCTGCTGCACGATACCAACAACATGCAGGCGATGATGTCTTCGATCCAGGATGACATTGTCGGCGATCTGCGCATCACTTGCAGCACAACGGCCGGCAAATATGTCCTGCCGCAGATGGCCGCCCGTTTTTGTCAACGCTTTCCCGGCGTCAAGGTCCGCATCCTGGCCTGCACAGCCGAGAATGTCACTCTGGGTCTCCTGGAAGGCGACGCGCATATCGGTGTCCTCAGCCGGGAAATCCTGGATGCAAGCCTGGAATCGCAGGAATTCTTCCGCGATACGATCACCTTGATCGTCCCTGCCGACCACCGCTGGGCCTTCCGCAAGGTGATCGAACCTGGTGAACTGCTCGAAGAGCCGCTCATCCTGCGTGAAGAGACTTCAGGCACGCGCCGGGTGGTGTTATCTGAGTTGGCGAAGCACGATATCGGCCTGGATGACCTGAATATTTTCATGGAACTGGGCAACGCCGAGGCCATCGTGCGGACCGTTGCGGCCGGGTACGGGATCGCGTTTGTGTCCAACCTGGCAAGCGCCTGCCCGCTGGAACGCGGCAACATCGTCGATATCCAAGTGGAGGGGTTGAATCTCAAGCGGACAATCTACATGGCGCGCAAAGCCCAAAGCAGTCCGCACCGGCCGCGCGACGCCTTCTGGAGTTTTATCCATACCCCGGAAAACACGGATTTGATTCTCTTGCCAGAACAAAAAAGATAAAGAATCACCTGCCCCCGCATGAAATCCAAGCGGGGGCAGGTTTCTAAGCAATGCCGGGAGGAGTCTAGAACACGTAAGTCTGTGCCGCGCCTTCGACATCCATCAGATACGTTTGTTTCTCTTTTTATTTTGCGTTTTGCGGGCGTACAAAGATCAAATATGCGGCCAGCCAGGCGCCCAGGACGATGGAAATGGCGCCCACCAGCGAACCGATGCCCAGTTGCGGCAACCCGCTCAGGATGTGGGTCACGTTACAACCAGCCGAGGTGACCGCGCCAAAGCCCATCAGCAGGCCGCCGGCGAAGGTCTGCGCGAGCATGCCCCAGCCCGGGAAGCGGATCTTGAACTCACCGGCGATCAGGGCAGCAATGAAGGCGCCCGCGATAATGCCGAGCACCATGTAAGAATCCCAACCCATCTTGGCTTCTGGCACCGCAAGGACAACCTTGGTAATGCCGATCCAGCCAGATGTGATGGCCAGGGGATAACTGCGGCCAGCCAGCGTGGACGAGTAGAAGGCCAGCATGTTGATCAGGCCGACCACGATCCCGGCCGCCAGCCAGCTCCAACCATTCTTGAAAATGGCCTTGCCCAGGGAGACTTTGCTACCCTTTTCGCCTTTTTCCCGGTTCTTGAGCGCCACCACGATCCAGATGATCGCGATGATCGCAGCCAGGCCAAAGGCCACTACATAATGGGGCAGGCCAAAAATATTCGCCAGGGTCGGGTTCGCCTCGCCAACCATGATCTTCGTGCTGGTCTGCAGGTAATCCTTGATCGGCTTCAGGAAGCCTATCGCCGTCAGGGTCGCGGCGGTCGTCAGGCCGATCAAGGCAGACAGCGCGCCGACCATTCCCTCACCGGTCCGGTAGGTCACGCCGCTGGCGCATCCGCCAGCCAGCACCATGCCGATGCCGAAGATGAAACCGCCCACCAGGTTGGCGCCCCAGAAGAACGCCGTCGGGCTGATCTTGACCAACCCGCCCATCGCCATGGCGGCAAAGCCGACCATCCCCACCAGGACCGCCACGATCACGCCCTTCAACAGGGTGTTGTCTTTGAGCAGGATCGCGTCACGGATGGCCGAATTCATGCAGAAACGCCCGCGTTGCAGGGCAAAACCGAACAACACCCCCACGAACAAACCACCTAAGATCGCAGTCATTTTTTCTTCTCCTTGGATATTTTTGAATGGATGAGATTACTTCAACCCATGGGCTTCGATGAGCAGCCGATGGTTGGGACCGCTGATCTGTTCCGCGCTGATCAGTTTGTGTCCCTGTTTCTTGAGGTTGCGCGGAATGCGTTCCACTGAGAGCGGGTAATCCAGCAGCACTTCCAGGATCTCGCCCTTGTTCATCTTCTTCAGTGTAGTCATCGTGTCCATGTCGGGGTAGGGACAAATCTTCCCGCACACATTCAAGGTCTTGGTTGGAACAATTTTTTCGCTCATTGCACACACTCTCCTTTAGTCATATTATGTGAAGGTCAAGCGAGACTCATTTTTTGCTCATTGCATAGAATCTCCTTAAGCAATGTATTTAAGGGCAGGTTGGTCTATCAATAACTGAAAACCATTTTTGCGCCCTCGGCTTCGAACAGGAACGTGGAGGCCATCATGGTCTCTACACCTTCCACGAGGTCTTCCGCCTTCATGTCCCAGACGGGCAATCCCAATTCGCACAGGATGATGCGCCCCTCCAGCACCTGAATCGCGTCGAACAATTGCAACGGGTCCGGCTGGCCTTTCAAATTCTGATATTTCTCCAGCCCCCCCGTGGCTAGAATCCTGGCGGCGCCAGGCTGGACAAAAAATAGAACCTGATCGCCAGTGGCGGCAATGGCCGCAGCCATAACGAGCGCCGCCATTACGCTCTGGGGATCGTCGTGGTTCAGGACCACTACAATTTTTGCCATACTTTCTTCAGTCACAGTGAACCTCCTAATCTTGGTTTTGCCGGACGCCTTCCTGTCTGTCAATTACTAATCTGCAGCAGCGGCTTCCGGTTGTGTGGGTTTTGCTTCTGCGCTTGGCTTCAAGGCGTGGATGTACAACGCCACGATGCGGTAGATGGCGTGGGCAAATTTGGTGAAGGGCAGCAGGAGCAGCAGGGTGATCGAGACCGCCACATGGAAGATGAACATCCAGTAGCCCCACAGGGGCGCGCCCGGCAGGTACAGGGCAATCTCGATAATGAACCCGGTCACGCCGCTGAGCCAGAGCAGGGTCAGGAAAATCCAGTCGGAGGGCCGTGAGAAACTGTGGGCTTTATCAACCGACTTCCAGCGTTTGTAGAGCAGCGCCGAGACCCCATACATGAACAGCAGGCCGGAAAGGGTGCCGATCAGGCGGGTTGGATACCAGATGGGGACAAACGCGCCGGTCGCTTTGACGCCGATGATGTCCAGCAGGTAGTTCAACGCGGTGGCAAATAACAGTCCCAGGAAGCCCCACATCGTGGCGGCATGGACAAACCACTTGCTGAAATACCAGACCCTGGTGTTCTCCGGCGTCTCGCACTCCTCGCGGTAGCGTTTCTGCCCCAGCGACTGGACAATGACCGCATCCCAGAATGCCCGTATCCAGTTCATCCGTGTGCCGTTGAAGAAGTCCTTGAACGAGAGATGGTTCACACGGGCAATGCGGGACATCATCGTCAAAATGGCAACCACGCTGAGCAGTCCGATCAGGACCATCCCGATCAGGCCTGCGGTATGGATCAACTCATAGGGGATGAACCCGAACAGTTTCAACTGTTCGGTTGCCATGGTCTGGCTTTCGCCATACATGAAGATGCTGAAGAAAAGCACCATCAAGGCGGCAATGGAACCACCCAGCAGCGGCCGCTTGCAGAACAGGTTGCCGATCTTCAGCGGCGCATAATGGGTGACGGCGTAACAGCGCGCCGCGGCCATAAAATTGGCCGGTTCGGCCTGCTGCGGGCAGGTCTCGGAACAGTCGCCGCAGTTGTAGCACAACCACAATTCCTGGCTGCCAAGCAATTCGTCCTTCATGCCCAATTGCGCCATCCGGATCATGTGACGCGGGAAGCGGTCATCCTCCTTCGACAGGGAGCAGATGGCGGTGCAGTTGCCGCAGTTGATGCACTTTTCCAGGCCCACTGCGCCGAATTCTTTCAGTTCATATAGCAAGCTGGAATCCACGCGGTGGGTCATGCCTGCGCCTCCTTTGCCCGCTGGTAGAGCGGATAATCGCCGCACATCCCCGCTTCGACGACAATGCCGTATTTTTTCAAGGATGCAACGAACCACAGAACTTCGTGGCTGGGTTTGCCAATTTCAGCGGCAATTTCAGGCACGGTTTTGGGTGTCTCGCGGATGAACTGGCAGATGGCTTGCTGCATTTGCTTTTGAGCGCGGAAAAGAACCTGTGTCCGTTCCACGCTGACGGCATGGGTCTCGCGTAATCGTTTGAGCATCTCGCCGCGCGAGGGGGCTTCTGTTTTTATGTCGCTCATTTTTCAGCCTCCGAAAATGCCGGGGTTTCCATTGCAATGGCATCCACCATGGCTTCATATTGGGCCAGCGTCCAGGCCTGCACGTCAATCGCCCGGTTCGGGCAGACGCCCACACAGGCGCCGCAGCCGGTGCAGTTGGCCGGCGTGACCACCGCCCGCTTGACCTCGCGGCCGTTTTCCTGGAAAGTCTGCAAAGCAATCGCGCCTTCTTCCAGGCAGGCTTCCACGCAAGCGCCAGCGCCATTACACTTGCTCTCATCCACACGAGCCACGAAGGGCGGAAGTTCCACCCGTCCCTGGCCGAGCAGCGAGGCCACCTTGGCCGCCGCGGCCGAAGCCGCCGACAGGCTCTCCTGGATGTTCATCGGCCCCTGCGCCGTTCCGGCCAGCACGATGCCGCGCACTGCCATTTCGACCGGGCGCAGTTTGGGATGCGCTTCCAGCAGGAAACGGTCGGCGCCGCGCGAGACCTTGAGCATATTCACAAGGCTGTCTATTTGGCGCGGCATCATCCCAACCGCCAGCACAACCAGATCCACCGGGATCTCGATCTCTTCGCCGTAGGTCAGGGTATCCTTGACCCGCACCAGGACAGGGTGGGTATCCCCGGCTGGGGCAGCCGCCACTTCGGGCCGCTCGTCGCCGTGATAGCGAAGGAACCGCACCATCTTGGCCTGCGCCTGGCGGTAAATTTCCTCATGGCCGCGCCCGTAGGTGCGGATATCCTGGTAAAGTTCGTACAGGTTCAATTTCGGGAAGCGCTGGCGCAGTTCGACCGCCGTATGCAGGGAAGCCGTACAGCAGACCCGCGAGCAGTAATTGTTGACTTGCCCATCCGCCTGCGGTTCGTGGACGCCGTCCAGTTCGCGGCTGCCCACGCAGTGGATCAGGGCCACATCCCGCACCGGGTGGCCGTTCCAGGTCAGCGGCTCGCCCTCCGGGACCCGGGACAGGGCGCGGATCAACTGGGGCAGGGTAGCCACCTCGGGGATTTCGCCGTAACCATACTCGCCCCGGCGCGGCTCGTAGGGATCGAACCCGGTCGCCAGCACGATCGCGCCGGCGGTCAGTTCGTGGACCTGCGGCTCGTCTTTCAGCACGACAGATTTGCCGTTCAACTGGATCGGCTGGCCGTCGTAATGCTCCCAATCCACCGCCGGGAGGGGCGGGTAACAGCCCTCGTACGGGCGGCAGATCACCTTGCGCCGGGTCAGGCCGTAGTTAAATTCGTCGGGCGTTTCCTGTGTGCAGGCCGCCGCCAGGGCTTCGGCCATCTCGTCGCTCACGCCGCGCGAGCGCTGGGTCACGCGGACGTTGAAATTGCCCACGTAACCGGAAACAGCCGTCACTTCGGCCTGGGTGAGAACAGTGATGTTTGGATAAGCAGCCGCCTGTTCGATCAATTCGTGCAATAACTGGCGGGGTTCCTCGTCTGTGGGGAAAATGGACTCCAACTGGGCCATGCGCCCGCCCAGAAAAGGCGACTTCTCTACCAGCGTAACGCGGATGCCCTGGCGGGCGATGTCCAGCGCGGACCTGAGACCTGCCACGCCGCCCCCGATGACCAGGGCCTGTTTCTCAGCCCCCAGCCGGATCGGGTCGAGCGGGATGAGCAGGCGGGCCTTGGCCACTCCGGCAGACATCAGGCGGATGGCCTTTTCGGTCGCGCCATCTTTGTCGTCGCCATGCACCCAACTATCCTGCTCGCGCAGGCCGACGTGGTGGTACAGGTATGGATTCAAACCGGCGCGGGTGACCGTGTTGCGAAATGTCTGTTCGTGAAGCGACGGGGCGCAGGCGCCGATGACGACGCGGTTGACGCCCAGTTCCTTGATATCCTTTTCGATGATCGCCTGCCCGGTGTCGGAACAGAAGGATGGGTCCGTGCGGGCGACGACCACGTTTGATAGTTTGCCTAGCGACTTGGTCACCCGTTCGCACCGCACCACGTGGCTGATGTTGCCGCCGCAGTGACAGGTGTACACGCCGACGCGCACTTCTTCGGAAGCCGGGGTGGTTTCGGGGAATTTCTTTTCCTCAGGCATAGACGGCCTCCTTCTGATGCTCGCGGATGTAAGCCGAGGCCGCCGAGGCCGCGGAACTGGCGGTGACGATACTGTCCACGATGTCCATTGGCCCCATGGCCGTGCCGGTGACGAAAATGCCGGGGCGGGCAGAAGCGCATGGATTGGCGTTCGGCGCGGGGATGGCGATGAACTTATCGGTTCCGAGCGGCAGGCCCAGGCTTGCACTGAGCGAAGTCGAAGTGGTCCCGTTCGAACCGGGGGCGGGTGTCATGCCGAGGGACAGGATGACCAGGTCGAAGGTCCGCTCGACGATGCGCCCCTCCTCGGTCAGTTCCACCTTGATGACCGGATTCTGCTCGCCGTCCTCCCGGATGGCGGCCACTTTGCCGCGCACGAATTCCACGCCCATGGCCTTGGCGTTCTGGTAGAACTGTTCGTAGCCCTTGCCGAAAGTGCGGATGTCCATGTAGTAAATTGTGATATCCGCCATCGGCAGCGCGCCGGAGATGAGCATGGCCTGCTTGACGGCGTACATGCAGCAGACGCGCGAGCAGTATTCCACGCCCAGGGTCTGGTCGCGCGACCCGGCGCACTGGACGTAGGCGATGGAGGTCGGCTCCTTGCCGTCGCCGGGGCGCAGGACGCGCCCGTAGGGGCCGGTGGGGGCCAGGAAGCGTTCCATCATCAGCGGGTCAACGACATTGCGAAGTTTTCCGCCGCCGTATTCTTTCTTGGCGTTCAGCGGAGTCAGTTCGAACCCGGAGGCGGCGATGATGGTGGTTGTTTCGATTTCGAACGGTTCGGGCTGCTGGGTGAAATCCACTGCCCCGGCAGGACATTCTTTTTCACACTTGCCGCACAGGATGCAGTTTTCCATGTCCAGCACGGCTTTCTGCGGGACGGCGGTGGAGAAGGGCACGCGGATGGCGCGGTAAGCCCCCAGGCCGCGGTCGAACGGGCTGGGGACGGTCACGGGGCAGGCATACTCGCATTCGCGGCAGCCGGTGCACTTGCGCGCATCCACATAGCGGGGCTTTTGCACGATGGCGGCATGGAACCCTGAGCCGGTCTCTTCAATGGATTGCAGTTCGCAGTAGGTCAGCAGGTGGATGTTGGGGTGGTGGGCCACCGCCGACATCTTGGGGGTGGTGATGCAGGAGCAGCAGTCCAGGGTGGGGAAGACCTTGCTGAGGGTGATCATCTTGCCGCCGATGCTGGGCTCGCGTTCGACCAGCGCCACTTGAAAGCCCTGGTCAGCCAGGTCGAGGGCGGCCTGCATCCCGGCGATCCCGCCGCCGACCACAAGGGTGTCTACGTGTAGGTTATCCAAGATCGTTCTCCTTCCGCCTATGCAGCCGCGGGGGCCGCGATCTCGTCTTTGACGAAACCGATGCCTTTCAGCAGGTCGGCCATCTGGTTGACTTCCTTGAGGAAAGGTTTGACGCAGACGGTGCAGATGGCGGCCAGGCGCAGGCGGCGGATGTCAATGCCGCGTGTCTTCATCAGCGCATAAGAGCGATTGATGAGCGCGGCGGTGCCATCGGCTTCGACTTTGTAGGGGCTGTCGGTGCCGCTGTACATGATGATGATGCCGTCAATGCCGCGCTCGAAGGCGCGCACAAAGAACTCGGGCGGGAACATGACCGGGCACATGACCGGCAGGATGTAGGTGTTGGCCGGGTAATCGGTGTGCGCTTGCCCCGTCGCATCAGCCCCGGCGTACCCGCCCGCCAGCGTGGCCAGGATCAGGATTTTGGGTTGTTTGCCCTTCTCGTTCGAGGTCATGTTTACATATCCTGTCTGGGAGGAAAATGGGCTGCCAAATGGACAGGCAGCCCACCGCTCACCTATTTTGCACGACGGATGAAGAGCCGCTCATAGCCTTCGCCGGGGAGCATACCCAGGAACTCGTGGCCGACCTTTTCGCACCAGCGCGGCATATCGTTCTTGGTGTTGGCATCGCCGGACCAGATTTCCAGTACTTCGCCGACCTTGACGACGGCAATGCTCTTCTTGGCCTCCAGCAGGGGGCCGGGGCAGGACATGGCGCGCGCATCCACAATTTTGGCGGCCTGGAGGGTGGTCAAATCAGTAGTCATGTGAATTTCTCCTTGTTTGATTAAAATGATTGGATTGGTTAATCAAGCCTGTCAGGCGCTCGTAACAGGGCCGGACAATGCTTGAGATATTCATGGTCGGCAATCTGGTAGAAGATCGTCTGTCCATCCCGGCGGGTGGTGACGATGCCGGAGCGTTTGAGCAGGTTGAGGTGCTGTGATACATTTTGAAGCGAACTCCCTGCGCGGGCCGCAATCTCGTGCACTGGCAGTTCATCTTTCGAGAGGATCCACAAGATGAGCAGCCGGCGGGCGTTGCCAAACGCCCGGCACAGGGCGGCCTGTTTTTCAGCGAGTTCCAGCGCAACGGTATCCATATAGAGTTTATAAACAAAAGTTCCAGATACGGCTTAATTAAGGATTATCTTTAGTATAGATACCCCCACTTTATGTTGTAAGTGAATATCATCACAATTGGGTTTGTATTGTTGAATAGTTGGGTATAGAAAATCTTGATAGCCAGATATCCGGGCGATTCGAGTATTTCCAGGAGACCGGCTGCATACTTCAAGAAGACCGGAGGATTAGAACTGCTGCATGCTGACTGTTGCTGCGAAATTTCCCGCCCGTCATCCAACCCGCTATTGAAGCAGATTAGTTGAAAACCATTGCCTGGTTCCCAATGCTTGATTCCACCCCGTCTCCTCTAAATAAAACCATACGAAATTACATATTTTTCGTATGGTTGTGCTTTTTTGCTGAAAACCCGCAATCAATCAATATGCGTCACAGACGGGTATTCCACAAAATGCCGTTTGACCGGATCCAGCGTGGCGCCAGGAGTTTGCAGGATGAGGATGAATTCGGCAGGGGCATCAAACGGGTTACGCCACAGGTGGGGCAGACCGGCTTCAAAAAGCAGGAAATCGCCTTCTTCGACCTGGTAATTGGTCCCGTCAATCAGGTATTCCATCCTCCCTTTGAGGCAGTAAACCACCTCGTGCCCGGCATGGATTACTTGCCGTTCGCCGCTGCTGGTATGGGGCGCGAGGCGCACGAAGAATGGCTCCACTTCCTGAGAGCGGATCCGGCTGCCTGTGCTTTCGATGTGAACTCCCTGGCTCTCCACAGAGGCACGCTGGCTGGCTTTGACGTGCAGAATGCTTTGTTCTGATTCATCCTCGAAGAAATAGCTCACTCGTACGTGCAGAGCGGTTGCCAGGTTTTGTAACGTGGCGACACTTGGGGAAATTTCATTGCGTTCGATCAAACTGACAGAATTAGTGGATATGCTCGCGAGCTGCGCCAGCGCTCGCTGCGATAGATTACGTTCGGTCCGTAAAATTCGGAGTCTTTCTCCAACAGTCATTAACGCTTTCATAAGTCCACCTTATAAATCGTTCGAATTGGTTTTTCTGGTAGTGGGTCGAGTTACATGATTTTCACCGTAGAGCGAGATAGTATCTCGCCCTACATCATGTACTTTGCACATTACCGCTTTTCTTTCTGGCGCTAATCATACCAAAGCAAAGCCAAACACACAATATATTGGGACATTTCGACAAATATTGTACAGAATCTTGAGAAGAAACGAAAAAAGATTCCCCCGGGTAGAATATAATTTAAGTAACACAATAAACAGTATTAAAATGGCTCAATTGAAGGTGTTATAACTAATATATTTGTTGTATAATAATTATTATTGTGTGCTCTTGGCGATTGTCAGATTCTCCAATTAATTATTTCTTTGCCTTTCCAAAACCAATTTCCATCTTCAAGGAGGTATGCATGCAACGTAAAAAGCTCTTTATCACGATGGTGGCGATCGGAGTGTTGCTGGTCATCACCACCGGCATCTGGCTGGCGTCGGCGCAGCCTGCCAGCGCCCAGTGCGGTTCGTCGGCATCGTCCTGCAAGAATTGCCACGAAGTGCAGGGGGAAATGCCGGTCAACAATGACGGCACCGCCTGGCACCAATCCCACGCCTTCGGCGATTTTTGCTATATCTGCCACGCAGGCAACAACCAGGCGACGGACAAGGCCGAGGCTCATACCGGCATGGTCCCGCCGCTTTCGGACATCAAGGCTTCCTGCCAGCAATGCCATCCCGATGACCTGGAAGCCAGCGCCCAGCTTTATGCAACGGCGCTCGGCGTCGAGATCGGGAGCGGAACTGCGCCGGCCACGACTGGACCCGCAGCCACAGCCGCGCCCGATGACACGGCCGGCAGTGTCCCGGTCACGACCGTGCTCGATGTGAACGACCCCAACCTGGTGGATTACGCCCAGCGTTATGACGAAATCGTGCTGGGCAAGCGCCCGGTCAACTGGGGCAATGTCATCCTGATCGCGATGATCGCCATGCTCGCGGTCGGCGGCGGCGGGTTTGTCGTCATGAACGAGAAACTGGTCAAAGTATCGTTCGGCGATACGAAAAAGGTCGAGGGCGAATATCCCGGTGATGTTGTGGATATGCTCCCGGCTATTGCCAGGCTTAAACCCCAGGCGCGCAAGTCCCTGAAAAATATCCTGGGCAATCCCGGGAAGACCGAAAAAGTGCTCGGCCTGATTGATGAGGTCGTTGCCGAAAAGAAAACCGAGGAGTGAGCCATGAAATTCATCCTGAACTATATCCGTAAGGAAACCTGGTCGCCCTACGTGGCGGGGGTGCTGCTTGGACTGGTGGGCATTTTCTCCGTCTGGCTGAGCGACAGCCTGCTGGGCGCATCCGGCGCGTTCGAGAACCTGGCCGGATTGATCGGCCAGGCCGTTGCCCCGGCCGCCTTCGACAATGTGTACTTCAACTTCATCATGCCGCCCGGAATCACATCCGGGGTCATCCTGGTCATCGGCATCTTCTTTGGCGGGATGATCGGCGCTGCCACCAGCAAGACGCTCAAATGGGGCAAGAAGGATGCGGCCAACAGCGATACGCAGTGGAAGCGCACCTTTGGCCCGCAGGTCTGGAAGCGCTGGGCGCTGGCTTTCGTCGGCGCGATCATCCTCGAATACGCCGCCGGGATTGCCGGAGGCTGCACCAGTGGACTGGCGATTTCCGGCGGGATGCTGCTGGCGCCAGCCGCTTTTCTGTTCATTGCCGGGATGTTCGCTTCCGGCATCGTCACTGCCATGCTCATCTATCGCAGGAGGTACTAAAATGACCGGTTCCATCATTGCCCTTTTCCTGGGCGTCTTCTTCGGCTTTTCTCTCAATAAGGCCGGGTTGACCAAGTACAACAAGATCGTCAACGTCTTCCGTTTCACCGATATGGCCGTGCTGCAGTTCATGATGACCGCCCTGGTGGTCTCGATGAGCGGACTGTACATCCTGCGCGGTTTTGGGTTGATCACCTTCCCGAATGTCCCGGCCACCTATATCGTCGGCAACCTGGTCGGCGGGCTGATCTTCGGGATTGGCATGGCCCTCACCGGGTACTGACCAGGCACCTGTGTCGCCGGGTCCGGCGAAGGAAAATTGGATTACATTGTCCCTGGTTTGCTCGGTTTCTTGACCGGTGCAGTGCTCTTTGGCTTAACGTATCAGCAAGTATTTCCTCAGATCTCCAAACTTGCCAATCTCGGCAGCGTTGTCATGCCTGACCTGTGGAATATCAATCCCTACCTTACCATACTGGCCTTTGCGCTCATGTCGCTCCTGCTCTTCTATTTGATTGACCGGGCAGGGATGAAACGCAAGGATAAAAACGAAGAAGATAAGTAACACTGGTCACGGGCGGCCGGCATGGAACCATCAGCCGCCAGGAACATCTTCCGAATCCGGTACTGGAGAAAACTATGACGCAATCCCTGTCACGACGTGACTTTCTCAAACTTGGCGGAGCCGCGGCCGCCGCGCTGGCTGCGGGCAGTTTCCTGCCGCCCCGGGCAGCGCAGGCCGCGCGCGACGCCGGCTTGCTCGATGCGAATGGCGACGGCTATATCCCCAGCATGTGCGAAATGTGCGTCTGGCGCTGCGGCTTGATCGCCAAAGTCAAAGACGGGCGCGTGGTCAAACTGGATGGCAACCCGGAACATCCGCACTCCAAAGGCAACCTGTGTCCGCGCGGACAAGCCGGCCTGATGAACACCTACGACCCGGACCGTGTGCTGACGCCCCTCATCCGGGTGGGACGGCGCGGCGAGGGCAAATTCCGCAAGGCCTCCTGGGAGGAAGCCCTCGACCTGACTGCCAGCAAAATGCTGGAGATCAAGGAAAAGTACGGGGCCGAGGCGATGGTCTTTTCAACTACGCACTGCCTGACGCAACAGCAATTTGAAAACATAATGTATGCGTTTGGCTCTCCAAACTACGGCACACAGCGCTCGCTATGCTTCAATGCCATGATCACCGCCTTCTTGTTGACGTATGGCATCGAAGAACCGGCCCGCAATTACGAAAATGTTGAGTTTATATTGATGGTTGGCCGCAACATGATGGAGGCCATCTCCACATCGGAGACATCCGAACTGTCTCATGCGATTGACCGTGGCGCGAAACTGGTCTACCTCGACCCGCGCTACACAAAAACCGCCTCCAAAGCGGCTGAGTGGATTCCCATCCGCCCCGGCGCTGATTCGGCCTTCCTACTGGCAATGATCAATGTCATCGTTTTGAACGACCTGGCCGACTGCGAATTTGTCAAACAATACACCGTCGGCTGCGATGGCATCCAGGACGCCATGCGCCGGTACACGCCCGAATGGGCCGAGAAAATTACCGGGGTTCCGGCGGACACCATCGAGCGGATTGCGCGCGAATACGCGGCCGCCAAGCATTGCGCCCTGGCGCATCCCGGCTGGCGCACCTCGAATTTCGTCAACTCGTTCCAGACCGAGCGCGCCATCGCAACATTGAATGCTTTGAGCGGGAATGTGCTCATCGAGGGCGGCTGTCTCTCCACGGATGTGACCGAGGAAGGCAGCGGCCTGGCGAAACCGCCCCAGCCGCCGTACCCGCGCATGTCCGCGCTCCGCCTGGATGGTACGCCCTGGAAATACCCGCTCGTGCCGCTTAAATTGGGCGTTTTCCAGGAATTGCGCGACGCGATCATCACCGGCGAACCCTACCAGGCGCACGGCTGGTTCATCTCGCGCCAGAACCCCATTCAGGCGCTGCCCGACCGTAACAAGACCCTGGAAGCCTTCGCAAAGATGGATTTCGTCGCCACCGTGGACATCATCATGAACGACACGGCCTGGTACTCGGACGTGGTCCTGCCGGAGGCCTCCTACCTGGAGCGCTATGATCCGCTCCTGCCGGTGGACGGCAAAGCCTACATCCGCCAGCCGGTCATCGAGCCGCAGGGGGAAGCCAAATCCGCCCTGTGGATTTACAAGCAGTTGAGCGAACGTCTCGGCATCGGCGATTACTTCCAGTACACCGATGAAGAAGATTACATCCGCCAGCAACTAAAACCGTTGGGCGTCAGCCTTGAAGAAGTGAAAGAGAAGGGCTATGCCGAAATGCCCGAGGAAGAAAAGAACGGAGAGATCACCTTCAACACGCCCTCCGGCAAAATCGAGCTCTATTCCGAGACATTGAAAAACGCCGGATTCTCCCCCTGGCCCACCTGGGAGGAACCGCCCGCCCCCGCAGAGAACGAGTTCTACCTGTTGACCGGGAAGGTGGCCCAGCATACCCAGTTCGGCACGCAGAACAACCAGTTGCTGCACAAATATTCCGACGAACCCCGCCTGTGGATGAACGCCAAAATCGCCGCGGACCGGGGACTTGCCGACGGCGACTGGGTGGAAGTGACCAGCAAGGTAGGACGGGCAAACATCCGCTTGCTCGCAACAGAAGCGATCCGCTCAGATTGCGTTTATATGGCCCCCGGCTACGGACATCTCTCCAAAGGCCTGACAACCGCCTTCGGCCTCGGCGCCAGCGACTCGGTCCTGCATGAGACCTACACCGATCCGATCAGCGGCGGCCAGGCGCTCAGCCAGACGTTCGTCAAGGTCAAGAAAACTGCAGATGGCCCGGCAGAAACACCCAAGCCGCTTTATCTTGGAGAGTAAACATGACAGCGCATAAATATGGCTTTTTGATTGACGCTTCACGCTGCATTGACTGCCGGGCTTGCCTGGTGGCTTGCAGCGCGGAAAACAATGTTTCGATGAAGCATACCAGGATTTGGATCAAGGACACCGGCATTGTGGGCGAATTCCCGGACCTGAAACATTACACTGCTCCTTATCATTGTATGCACTGCACAGACCCGGCTTGCGTATCGGCCTGCACGGTTGGCGCCTTGCAGCAGAATGAAGATGGGATCGTAACGTACGATAATGACCGCTGTATTGGCTGTCGCTATTGCATGTATGCCTGCCCGTTCGAAGTGCCTTACTTTGAATGGGATAAGCAATTTGCCTTGATCACGAAATGCGATTTTTGCATTTCCCGCCTTGAAGAAGGGCAAGCGGAGCCTGCCTGCGCCGCAACCTGTCCCACAGATGCCATCCAATTCGGAAGCCGGGAAGAAATGCTCGCCCTGGCCCGCGAACGCATCAAGAACGAACCTGGGCGCTATGTTGATCATGTGTTTGGCGAGCACGAAAATGGCGGCACTTCCACTTTCTTCATTTCCCCGGTCCCATTCGAGCAACTCGGCTTCCCAACCACCGAGCGGACAGAGTCCTCGGCGCGCTTCAATCGCGAGGTGACAGAGATTGGCACCCCGATCATAGCCTCTGCGGTTGCGCTTGGCATGACCGGCATCTACCTGGCGCTCAAGCCTAAAACAGGCAAACATGCTGCTGAAAAGACCGAACATACCGAAGAAAAAACCGCACAGGCGCAGGAGGAATAGCCATGGCGATCAATGTAAAAATCAAAAGCATAAAACTGCTGCAGGGATTGCCCCGGTTTGCGTACCTCCTGGCCGTGTTGACAGCGCTGGGCATGAGCGCCAGTTTGTACCGTCTGTATGCAGGATTGGGAGATACCACCAACATGAGCACAGTCTTCCCCTGGGGGCTGTGGATCAGTTTTGACCTCACGACTGTGGCATTCGCGGGCGCGGCCTTTACCCTGGCAGCCCTGGTGTACATCTTCCACATGCACGACTTGCACGCAGCCGTCCGCCCCACTGTGCTTTTTGGGCTGCTTGGATACGGTTCGGTGCTGGTCATTTTGTTCTTTGACCTGGGCAGGTGGGATCGCTTCTGGCATTTCCTGGTTTATCCCAACCTGAGTTCAGCCCTCTTCGAAGTCAGTTGGTGTATCGCCATCTACACGACCATCCTGATCTACGAATTCAGCCCGGTGCTGCTGGAGAAGACGAAATACAAGAAACTTCTTGGCTTCATCGAAAAAATTACCATCCCGATGGTCATTGCCGGGATAACATTTTCCTCGATGCACCAATCCTCGCTGGGTTCCTTGTTCGTCATTATGGAACCGCGTCTGCATCCATTGTGGTATTCCATCATCCAGCCCGAGTTCTTCCTGCTCTCGTCGCTCGCTGCGGGAATATCCACAATCATCATTGGCTCTTTCGTGAGTATCAAACTATTTGGGAAAACGCTCGAGCAGAAAATGATTGAAAAATTGGGCCGTTTAATGCCCTGGATTCTGGGCCTGTACCTGGTAATCAAAGTGGGTGAACTGGCTTTCGCCGGCGAACTTGACCTGCTTTTCACCAGCGGGATGTTGAGTGTGCTATTTCTGGCCGAGATGATCCTGGGCGTGATCATTCCTGCTGTTTTGTTTTCCATCAGGAAAATACGAACAAGCCGTGTGGCTTCTCTGGTTGCCGCTTTGTTCGTTGCGGCCGGTATCCTGCTCAATCGTTTTGACGCAACCTGGTTTGCCATCAAAAAACTGAATGGTGAGAGTTATTTCCCATCATGGATAGAAATCGCTCTGCTGGTAGGTGTAGCCTCGGGCGTTTTATTGGTTTATACGCTGGCGGCTCATTTCTTCCCGGTGTTTTCTGAAACTTTAAATGCCAGGTCGCTTTCCGAAGCAAACGCGGGCGCCTCGCAGCCTGCTCACACACCGGCTGGCGATTAATCGGTGAGGATGTCCGGGGTTTCCAAAACTCGGACATCTCTTTCAAAAAGACCGTAATCTGCTTGGAACCTGGAAAATCATGCGGCCAAACTTCTTCCACCACATCCACCCTCCGACCATCCCGGCGGCGCAAGCCCGCTGGCGGTACACGCTGGGCGCGGGTGGAACCGCCGTTTTCCTCACGCTGGTCCTGGTCGCCACCGGCGCGCTGGAAATGTTCTATTACATCCCCACGCCAGCCGAAGCCGCCCTCTCGATCCAGACCCTCAGTTACGCCGTCCCCTTTGGCGGACTGCTGCGCAACCTGCATTTCTGGGCCGCCCAACTCCTGCTCGTCGTCAGCGCCGCGCATCTCGTCCGCATCGTGTTCACCGGCGCGTACGCCCCGCCGCGGCGCTTCAACTACCTGCTCGGCCTGGCGCTGTTCGTCCTTGCCATCCTGCTCGATTTCACCGGCTACGTTCTGCGCTGGGACGTGGGCATCCAGTGGGCGCTCGTGGTTGGCACGAATTTGCTCAAATCCATCCCCGGGGTGGGAAACGCCCTCTACGCCGCGGCAGTCGGCGGGTCCCAGCCCGGCCCGGCCACGCTCATCCGCTTCTACTCCTGGCACGTTTTTGGACTGGCGCTCCTGGCCGCCATCGTGACCGTCTGGCACGCCTTCCGCGTCCGCCGGGATGGAGGCGCGGCGGTTCCGACTCCGGACCTGCGGACTGACCCTGGGCGGATCTCCCGCTTCGAGCTGGTGCGGCGCGAAGCGCTGGCGATGGTGTTCACCGGCGCGGCGCTGCTCCTGCTCTCGGCCTTTTTCCCGGCCCCGATTGCCCCGGCCATGACCGGCATCACCGCCCTCTCCGGCGACGCCCGCGCCCCCTGGTTCTTCCTGTGGGTGCAGCAAATGCTCGAATGGGGCGACCCGTTCGTGTGGGGCGTGCTTGTCCCGCTTCTCGTTTTGATCGTCCTGGCGCTCATCCCGTACGTTTTTCCCCAACCCGCCCGGCACGAGTTGGGACGCTGGTTCCCCAGGTCCAACCGGCTGGCGCAGGCGGCGCTGGCTGTCATTGCCCTTGTGTTCCTCCTGTTTACGCTGCTCGCGCTGATCCCGGCTGCATGATATGAACCGCTATATTTTACTGATCGGCTGCGCGCTTTTATTGACCGCCATCGGCCTGGCCTGGTGGCTGGAAACGCGCGCCCCGCAACCGGTCGCCCTGACCCCCACGCTGACCGGCGAGACCGAATACTGTCTCACCTGCCACGCCAACCTGGACGAGATCAGTTCCTCCCACCCGGTCGAAACCTTCGGGTGCGTGATTTGTCACGGCGGGGAGCGGCTGGCGCTGGACGCCGGCCTGGCGCACAGCAGTATGCGAGGCGGGGCGAACCCCTCCGACCTAACGGTGGTGGAACAATCCTGCGGCGGAGCGAACTGTCACAGCGGAGACGCGGCTGACGGGCGCGACCACATCCAGCGCGTGACGACCAGCATCCAGGTCAACTACACCGGAGCCATCACCAGCCTGCGCTACACCTTCGGCGCGCAGCCCGACCAAACGCCCATTTACGGCGCGCTGGCTGTCACCGACACGAGCCTGCCCTCGCAGACCGGCATCCTGCGCCTCGACCTGTTCGACCCTGCCGCCGAGACCAGCCCCTCCTTGCAAGCCTTTGGCGAAAACTGTCTCACCTGCCACATCAACGCCGAGCCTGCCGCGGGCAAACAGTACCAGCGCTACACCGGCTGCGCGGCCTGTCATTCGCCTGCGCTCCCTCTCCCTTCTTTGGGAGAGGGCCGGGGTGAGGGCGGGGTGGTCCACACCCTCACCACCGCCATCCCTTACAGCCAGTGCAACACCTGCCACAACCGCGGCAATTACGATCTGCGCACGATGACTTTCATCGAACGAACTGACCAACCGACTAACCAACTATCAAACTATCCAACTAACAGACTACAAAACTATTACCAGCCGATTGCCCAGTTCACGCAATGCGAGTACACCCTCGACTGCGTGGACTGCCACACCCGCACCGAAGCCATGGGCGACGGCGACATCCACGCCGCGAAAGCCGACATCCAGTACGTCCAGTGCAAGACCTGCCACGGCACGCCGGCCGAACTCCCGCTGACCCAAACCCTGACCGACCCGGACGACCTCGCCTTCCGCCTGGCCTTCCTCAACCCGGTCGTGGACCTGCAACTCGGCGACACGATTCTCGTCACCGAACAGGGCGAGCCGCTCTGGAACACGCTCGTCCTGCCGGATGGCACGTACCAACTGGTCGGGAAGGCCACTAAACAAGTTTTCACCTTCCGCCCGGTGATGGGCAGCGGCTGCACCCAGGATGGCCGGGATCAGTCCTCGGCCTATTGCCACACCTGCCATGCGGTGGAGCGTTGAGATGACCGAACTCTCACGCCGCGACTTCCTGAAACTTGCCAGCCAGGGACTGCTCGCCGTCAGCGGCCTGCTCGGCCTGGGAATGATTGCCCGCTTCCTGGGCTACCAGACCGACCCGCCCCCGCCGACCGAGTTCGACCTCGGACCGGCTGCCGGTTACCCGGTCGGGACCCGCACCCCGGTCCCGCAAGTCCCGGCGCTGCTCATCCACACCGAGGCCGGGTTCTCCGCCCTGAGCCTGGCCTGCACCCACCTGGGCTGCACCCTCGAACCGGCCGCGGACGGGTTCGCCTGTCCCTGCCACGGCTCCCGCTTCGACGCGGACGGGAAGGTGACGCACGGCCCGGCAGCCAAAGCATTAATTCCCCTGCGCGTCGAACAGGACGACCAGGGCCGCGTAATTTTGTACACAGAAGGTTGAGAGGTAAGCATGGAACAGGATCTGATCATTTTCGAAATGCAAGCCCAGTTGTGCCAGGTGCTGGGACATGCCATCCGCCTGCGGATCGTCCATACGCTCAAGGAAGGCCCGCAATGCGTCAACGAGTTGGTGGCCGCTCTGCAGAACATTCCCCAGCCGACGGTCTCGCGCCACCTGGCGGTTTTGCGCTCTGCCGGGATCGTGTCCACCCGGCGGCAGGGGATGGAGATCATCTACGAAATCGCCACCCCCAAGATCGTTGGCGTTTGCGAGATGATGCGCACCATCCTGGCGGAACGCGAGTCGCAGCAATTGGAATTATTGCACCGCATCCAGGCGTGAGAGGAAGAGAAGCATGGCGCAGGAAAGAACATTGGGAAAGAAAAAACCGGACATGAACAGTCCCTTCGCGTTGGCAGGACTGGCCGCACCCGCCCAGGAATCTTGCTGTGGAGGCGAAGTTCTGGTGGGTACGCGCCTGCGCGCCCTGCGCCGCGGACAGGGACTGAGCATCCGCAGCCTGGCCGCCAAATGCGGGATCAGCGTGAATACGCTCAGCCTGATCGAGAACAACCGCACCTCCCCCAGCGTGCACACGCTTCATTTGCTGGCAGGCGGGCTGGGGGTCCCGCTCGTGACCTTTTTCGAGGAGGAAAAACCCGAGCATGGATTGGTATACCAGCAGCATGGGCAGCGCCCGCTCGTCCGGTTCAATAATGGGACATTGGAAAAACTGGGGGAGGGCCTGCCGCCGCTGGGCGCGGAGCCGATCCTGGTGACGCTGGACAAAGATCACAAGAACGCCGGGGAGATCAGTCACGCCGGGCGCGAGTTTATTTACTGCCTGGCCGGGGAAGTGACCTGCCTCATTGCCGGTCAACCGTACGTGCTTTCGCCGGGTGACAGCCTCCTGTTCGATGCCAAAGCGCCCCATCGTTGGGCTAATTCGCATCCCGCCCCCGCGAAACTACTGGTGTTATTTTGCCCGATGGAGGCGCGCGACCAGCCAGCCGAACGCCACCTGGATTATTGAGTTCTCAGGAATCTCTAAAACTATGCCGGTTGGCTTATGGTATAACTTGCCACAGTACACACAATCCTGAAATACATCCTCCGAGTCTGTCTGCCTAACAGTTTTTGCTCATGGCAGCCAGGCCGGTCATCTGCAAAGATGACCCCGGTCGGCGGCGGAAACGCCCCGGCCCCCCGCTTGTATCCCATCTTTTCGGTGGGAGAATGCAGGCCTTGGAAAGGAGAGCATGCAACGCACTCTCTGCGCGGCTGTCTCTTTTCCATTGGAGACAGCCTTTTTGTTTTGGAGACTTATGACCGTCAGCCACATGCTCTTCAACCGCCTCCTGCAAGACCTGCCAGACGGCAGACTCGTCACTGTGCAGATCGGTCTCTACTGGACCGCTGTCGTTGTCGAAGTGAACGGTGAGACCCGCTGTGGGCTGGCCGCCACCGTTGGAGACGAATCGCGCCACTACACCAACGAGCCGGCCATCCCGCGCGCCGGATACCTGACCGAATTCCCGGCGCGCGGACTGGCGGAATTCGTCCACTCTGCCAGCCTGACCGAGGTCGCGATCGGCCTGGCAGCCGTCAACGCTCTCCTGCCTCGTCTCACCGGTCAATGGACGGAAATCCATGCCGAGGAAGTCATTGCTCATCATGGCGCGGGAAAAAATGTGGCTGTGGTGGGGCATTTCCCCTTCGTGACGCGCCTGCGCCCGCGCGTGGGCAATCTCTGGGTGCTGGAACAAAACCCGCGCGAAGGCGACCTGCCCGCCGGGTCCGCGCCCGAAATCATCCCCCAGGCAGACGTGCTGGCAATTACCGCCATGACCCTGCTCAACCGCACGTTTGACGGCCTGATGTCCCTGCGCCGCCCGGATACGCTCACCCTGCTCATCGGTCCGACCACGCCGCTCTCCCCCGTTTTGTTCGACTTCGGTGTGAACATCATTTCCGGCGCAGTGGTGGACGATATTGATGCAACCCTGCGCGGCGTGGCCCAGGGCGCCAATTTTCACCAATTACATCGTCTGGGCGTGCGGTTGGTCTCGATGACCAACGAAAACCGGTAGTGGGTCGAGTTACATGATTTTCACCGTAGAGCGAGATAGTATCTCGCCCTACATCATGTACTTTGCGCCATTACCCAAAACCCTTTTGTAATTCCCTTTTTCTACAGGAGATTTCCATGAAACGCATTACCCTGTCTGTCTTATTGTTTGCCCTGCTTCTTGCGGCTTGCACACCGCAGGCAACTGCTACTCCTGCGCCCGCCGCAACCTTGCAGCCTGCAACCTTGCAACCTTCCAGCCTCACCATCACCGACGCCCTCGGGCGCGCTGTCACCCTCCCCGCCCTGCCCCGGCGCATCGTCATCGCCGGGAAAGGCCTGTTCATGATCGCCGACGCGGCCTACCTGTTCCCCGAAGCCTCCGAACGGATCGTCGGCCTGGGTAACGCCGGGCAAGGCACCAGCAATTTCATCTCCCTGATTGACCCGGACTTTGCCGGCAAGGTCATCCTCGAAAGCAACGCCGGGGCCGAACAGATCGCCGCCCTCCAGCCCGACCTCGTCATCCTGAAAAGTTACCTGGCCGAAACAACCGGCGCGCCCATCGAAGCCCTCGGCATCCCGGTCATCTACGTGGACTTCGAGACGCCCGAGCAATACGCCCGCGACCTGGAAATTTTCGGCAAGGTCTTTGGCAACGAAGCCCGCGCCGCCGAAGTGGCCGCCTATTACCAGGAGAGAATGGACGCCATCCAGCAAACTGCCGGCGCCGCCGAAAAACCCCGCACCCTCCTGCTCTATTACAACAACAAGGACGGCAACGTGGCCTTCAACGTCCCGCCCATGGGATGGATCCAAACCCGAATGGTGCAAATGGCGGGCGGCGACCCGGTCTGGGCAGACGCCGCCCTCGGCAACGGCTGGACGCAGGTCGCGCTGGAACAGATCGCCGCCTGGGACGCGGACGTCATCTTGATCGTCGCCTACAACGCCAATTCCTCCGACGTGGCAGCCGGGCTGGAAGCCGACCCCAACTGGCAGGCCCTGCGCGCCGTGCAGGAGAACCGTCTCTACGCCTTCCCCGCCGACCTCTACAGTTGGGACCAACCCGACCCGCGCTGGATCCTCGGCCTCACCTGGCTGGCAGGCCGCCTGCACCCCGATCTCTTCGCGCACCTCGATCCGGTTGCCGAAGCCCGGAACTTTTACGCCAGCCTCTACGGGTTGGACGCGGCCTTCTTCGACCAGAACATCCTCCCGACCTTCAAAGGCGACCTGCCCTGATGACGCCTGCCCTGCTCAAGAACCATCACCGCCAGCGCATCCTGCTGGCCCTGGCGCTCGGACTGCTGCTCGTCGCCGGGCTGTCCCTGCTGTTTGGCCGCTACCCGGCTCCCGGCCTGCTGACGTGGGAACGCCTCAGCAGTGACAGCCTGGCCGCCCGTCTCGTCCTGAACCTGCGCCTGCCGCGCCTGCTGACCGCCCTCCTGCTGGGCATGACCCTTTCGGCGGCCGGCATGGTTTTCCAAATGTTGTTCAGCAACCCGCTGGTGGAACCGGGCTTCCTGGGCGTCTCACAGGGCGCGGCCTTCGGCGCGGCACTGTCCATCGTATGTCTCGGCGGAACGGCCATCGTCACACAGTCCGCGGCGGCCTTCTTTGCCCTGGCCGGGCTGGGGGTTTCCTACCTGCTGGCCCATCGCCTGCGCTACGGCGGCTGGGTGCTGCGGCTGGTGCTGGCAGGCATCGCCGTTTCGGCGCTTTTTTCCGCCGGGCTGGGACTGCTCAAATACATGGCCGACCCGCTGCGCCAACTGCCCGAGATCACCTTCTGGCTGCTCGGCGGGCTGGCGAGCGTGACCTGGGCGCGGCTGCTCACCATCCTGCCGGTCGTGCTGGTCGGCCTGCTGGTCATGCTGCTCTACCGCTGGCGGCTCAACCTGCTCGCCCTCAGCGAGCAGACCTCCTTTTCGCTGGGCGCCGCTCCGGGCCGCGAACGCTGGCTGCTGATCTTCGCCGCCGTCCTGCCCACCGCCGCGCTCATCGCCGTTACCGGCATGGTCGGCTGGGTCGGGCTGATCATGCCGCACATCGCCCGCCGACTGTTCGGCGCCGACACCCGCTTCAGCCTGCCCGCCTCCATGCTGCTCGGCGGCCTGTTCACCGTCCTGTGCGACGACCTGGCGCGCACCCTGCTGGCCGGGGAAATCCCGCTCGGCATCCTCACCTCGCTCTTCGGCGCGCTCATCTTCCTCGCTTTGATGATGTTCCAGAAATCCAGGGCAAAACAATGACCGCCCCGCTGCTCTCCTTCCAAAACGTCACCTTCGGCTACCGGCGTGACAGGCAGCCCTTTTTGCAGGACGTGACCTTCGACCTGCACCCCGGACGCATCACCGCCATCCTCGGCCCGAACGGGGCCGGGAAAACCACCCTGCTCTACCTGGCGCTCGGCTGGCTGGCCGCGTGGACGGGCGGCATCCGCCTCGACGGGCTTCCCCTGCGCCAACACTCCCGCCTGGAGCGCGGCCGCTGGCTGGCGCTCGTCCCGCAGAACGAACACACCCCCTTCGATTACACCGTGCTGGAATACGCGCTGATGGGCCGCGCCCCGCACATGCCCCCGCTGGGAATACCCGCCGCCGCCGATTACGACGCCGCCCTGCAAGCCCTCGATCAGGTTGGGCTGGCCGCGCTGGCCGAACACCCCGTCCCCCAACTCAGCGGCGGGGAGCACCAACTCATGCTGCTGGCGCGGGCTGTCGCCCAGCGTCCGCGCCTGCTCCTGCTCGACGAACCCACCGCCCACCTCGACCTGCGCAACAAATCCCGCCTCATCCAGATGATGAAAACCCTGCGCACCGAGGGCGTGACCCTGCTGATGACCAACCACGAACCGGAAGTCGTGCTGGCCGTGGCCGACGATGTCCTGCTGATGGAACCGGGCCGGCCGCCCCTCTTTGGCCCGTTGGAGCAGGCGCTCACCGCCGAAGCCCTCAGCCGCGTGTACGGCCTCCCCATCCGCCTCGTAGACGTGGACGGGCACAAACAGGTGCTGTGGACATGACTGCGCCCGCCCTCTGGCTGCTGACCGGTCCGCGCGGCGCGGGCAAGACCCTGTTCTGCCGCCGCTTTGCGGAACACGCCCGCGCCGCCGGCTGGGAGGCGGCCGGTCTGCTCTCGCCGGCCGTCTTCGAGAACGGCGTCAAGACCGGCATCCTGGCTGAAAACTTGCAGACGGGGGAAACGCGTCCCCTGGCTTCTGCCGCCTCCCGTCCGCCCTTCGACCTGCAACTGGGGGACTGGTTCTTCGACCGCGCCGCCCTCGACTGGGGCAGCCGCGTCCTCGAAGATTCTCTGCCCTGTGACCTGCTGATTGTGGATGAACTCGGCCCGCTCGAACTCCTGCGCGCGGCAGGCTGGGCGTCCGCGCTGCCGGCCCTGCGCCAGACTGCTTACCGTCTCGGCCTCATCGTCGTCCGCACGGAATTGGCGGCGAATGCCCGGGCCGCTCTCCCCGTGGCAGGGACCATCCATCTCGACCGCTCCAGCGCTCCCGAAGCCGAAGCGCTCCGCTGGTGGGAACAGTTGTCCGGCGATAGCCCTGCTTGACAAATTCGCTCTCTTCATCCAGGCTGGGGACAAGCCCACTCGCATGGTACAGAAAAGACGCTCAAAATTTACATCTTGGTCTCTCACCCGCATTATCCGTTATGCAGATTCCCTTGGCGGCATCAAAAAATGACCTATCCCGAACTTAGGGATAGGTCATTTTGATCCGGCAGGGTTGTTGATTATCTCCCGCCGCGATAGCCCTTGCCGCTGCCCTGACCCTGGCCGTTGCCGTTCGCGCTGGTGACAATGGTCTGGTACAGGTCGGCGCTCAGGTACTGCGGCTGGTAGATTTCGCCGGTCTGGTTCTCGAGCGCGCTGACGAAGTTGCGCAGGTGATTGAAGGAGCCATTCAGCAGATTGCTGTAAACCAGCTGGATGTCGGCATTGGTCGTCAGCGCCAGGCGGGACTGCAAGTCCATGATGTCTACTTCTTCGATGGTCGCGCCCACTTTCAACGCATCTGCCAGGGACAGGCTGCCGGTTGCCATCAGGCTGTCGTACAAGGCCTGGAGCGAGGGATCGCTGAACACGCCCGCAGCATTTTCCGGGGCCGCGATGCCGTAACGGTCGAGCAGGACCTTGACGGTGTCCATGTGCGCCTGTTCACTGGCCGCGATGTTCTGGAAGGTCGGCTGGCCCCAAATGGCATACAGGGCATTGTAAACGTCACGCGCCAGTTTTTCTTCTTCGTACATGAAAAGCAGGCCGGCGGTATCGTCCGCGGTCAGGGTGTCAGCCGCAACGGTCTGGGCCGCGGCGTCCGCCACAGGAGCGGTGTTTGCCGCGGCAGCGGTATTCGGCACAGCCGCGGGATCCACCACAGCGGCGGGTTCGACGGAAACGCTCTCCGCCACAGGCTGGGACTGGGCTTGAGGAACGGGGGCCGCCAGGGCGGTGTAGGCGCTCGCGCCCGCCGCAACGAGGAGAACTGCCGCCAGGGTACCGATTAAGAACTTCTTGAACATGGGATTTACCTCCAATAAGTTGAGAATTTTCGGTTGTTTTGCTTGCAACACTGCGCCCATGATAGCAAGGTTATGTAAAGGAACTTTAAACAAACCGGCAAGATTGGGCAAACTTTTCCGGGCGGGAAATCGAGGCTTTTTTCGGACTGATACTATTCGCGGCATTCGCGTTTCAGATCCAGCGTAAGTTGTGCAAGACAACCGCGGCTTTAAGAAAGCCCCGCGAACTCCAGATTATCTCGTACAAATTCGTGCAATTCGTGGCATAATTAATAACTCTGGAAAATCTTCACATTGCCTTTAATCCAAATCCAAACCCGCGTGATATAAACGGCCAATCTTTCTTTACTGAGGAGATTGTGATGAGCGAACAAATCCCGGAAGAAAAACCAAAAACGATGCTGGGACGCATGCGCGAGCGGCTTGTCCCGGAAGGCCTGCCCAGTGATGACCGCGGCCGCATGCGCCTGGTGGTGGGCAACCTGATCCTGCACCTGCATCCCACCAAAGTCAACGAACGCACCCTCAAATGGACCTACTCCTGGGGCCTGGGCGGGCTGTCGGCTGTGTTGATGATGATCCTCGGCCTAACCGGCGCGATCCTGCTCAACAACTACACCCCCGCCGCCCCGCAGGCCTATCGCGACATCCTGGAACTGCGTTCCAACGTCTGGTTCGGCGAACTGGTGCGCAACCTGCACCACTGGAGCGCCAACCTGCTGGTGGTCATCGCCGTCCTGCATCTGATCCGCGTCTTCGTGACCGGGGCCTACCGCCCGCCGCGCGAGACGAACTGGCTGATCGGTGTGGCCATGCTCCTGCTGATCCTGGCCTCCAACTTCACCGGCTACCTCCTGCCCTGGGACCAGTTGGCCTACTGGGCCATCACCGTTGGGACGAGCATCATCAGCTACGTTCCCTTTATCGGCGAAGGACTTACCCGTCTCGTCCTGGGCGGGCCGGAAGTGGGCGCCAAGACCCTGCTCAACTTCTACTCCCTGCACATTTCCTTCATCCCGCTCATCATCTTCGGGCTGATGTCCTTCCACTTCTGGCGCGTCCGCAAGGATGGCGGGCTGACGGTCCCGAAAGGTGTTGACGAAACGGAGGAAGTAAAAACCGAGCGCGTCACCACCATCCCGCACCTGGTGCGCAAGGAATTCATCTTCGCCATCGGCTGGGTCGCGGCCATCCTGGTCTTCTCCATGTTCATCCCCGCGCCGCTCGAAGGCATCGCCGACCCGAACATCAGTCCCAACCCGGCCAAAGCCCCGTGGTACTTCCTCGGCTTGCAGGAACTGCTCCTGCACTTCCACCCGCTGGTGGCGGGCATCTTCCTGCCGACAATTGCCATGCTGGGGATTTTCCTGCTGCCCTTCTTCGACATCAACCAGACCAGCGTGGGCGTGTATTTCCGCTCGCGCCGCGGCCGCTCGTTGACCCTGCTCGCCCTCGGGCTGGCCATCATCCTGACCCCCGCCTGGGTGCTGCTCGACGAGTTCCTCCTGGACTGGTCGGCCTGGCTGCCCACCTGGTCCAACCTGCTCTCGAACGGACTCATCCCGCTGGCGGTCGTTGCGCTCCCCATCATCCTGATGGACGACTGGGCCAAGAAACACCTGCGCGCCGACATCGAGGAGCGCGTCCTGTTCATCGCCGTTTTCCTGTTCACAGCCTTCGCCATTCTGACGGTCATCGGCATCTTCTTCCGCGGCCCTGGCATGATCCTGTACTGGCCGTGGGCCATACCGACCGTCACGCACTAAACGCTGGAGGCATCCATGACTGAAACCACTCTCCCCGCACCCAAAGTCTCCCGCCGCGACTTTCTCAAATTGACCTGGACCTTCTTCGGCGGACTGGCCGCCCTCGAAGCCGGCGGCATCTTCTTCGCCTACTTGCAGCCGCGCCTGGCCGAAGGCGAATTCGGCTCCACCATCACCGCCGGTCTGGTGGACGATTACCCGCCCGGCTCGGTGACCCACGTCACCAACGGGCGCTTCTACATCGTCCGCCTGCCGGACGGCGGCTTCCTGGCCGTCTACCACCGCTGCACCCACCTCGGCTGCACCGTCCCGTGGGACCAGGCCGCGCAGAAATTCATCTGCCCGTGCCACAGTTCCCGGTTCGACATGCAGGGTTCGGTCGAGAACCCGCCCGCCCCGCGCCCGCTGGACCTGTTCCCGGTCAGCATCGAGAACAGCGAAGTCAAAGTGAACACCGGCAGCGTCCTCCAGCGTCAATCTTTTGAAACCGTACAGGTGGTGTACCCATGACCCCCAACCCCGAACGCACCCAAAAGATCGAAACCCTGCTCGGCATCACCGGCACCCTGCTCATCGTCGTGGCCCTGTTCCTCTACATCCTGAACGAACCCGTCCGCATCGCAGCCTCGCAGGGTGAAATCCTCGCCGTCCAACTGAATGAAGCCATGACCCTCTACGCCGAAAACTGCTCGGTCTGCCACGGCCTGGCAGGTGAAGGCATCGGCGCCACCCCCGCCCTCGACAGCGACGCCCTGCGCACCATGCCCGCCGGCGACCTGACGCGTGTCATCGCCGACGGACGCTACAACACCGCCATGCCCGCCTGGAGCCAGGCGAACGGCGGCTCGCTCAGCGACTTCCAGGTTGGGGAACTGACGGCCCTGATCCAGTTCGGGGACTGGCAGGCGACCCAAGACCGCGTCGTGAACCTGGGCCTGGCCCCGCTCATCCCGTTCACCACGGACCCGGATCCTGTCCTGCTCGATGCAGTCGCGCTCCTCCCCGGCGGCGCCACCCTCCAGGCCGCCATCACGATCTACGCCGCCCAGTGCGTGGCCTGCCACGGCGCGGACGGTCTCGGCACCTCCATCGCCCCGGCACTGAACGACCCGCTGGTGCGCGCCAAGACTGCCGATGAATTGTCCCGCGTCATCACCAACGGCAGTTCCGGCACACTGATGGCCGGCTGGAGCAACGTCCTGCTCCCCGAAGATATCGCCGCCATGGTCACCCTCATCCAGCGCTGGGAGGAAGTGCCCAGCGGAGCGATCCCCGCCCCGGACGTGCCAGTGGCGGTCACTGCTGAAAGCCTGGCGCTCGGCGCGAACCTGTATTCGGCCAATTGTTCCCGCTGCCACGGCCCCGACGGGCAGGGCACGCAGCGCGCCCCGGCGCTCAACGTCCAGTCTTTCATCGTCAACACCCCCGACCCGGCCATCCAGCAGATCATCACCCTGGGCATCCCCGGCACGTCCATGCCCGCCTGGGGCGACAAGATGACTGACGCCGACATCCAGGCCGTCGTGGGCTTCCTCCGCCAGTGGGAGCCGACCGCCCCCGAAGTGGCAGTCCCGGTGCGCATCGGCCAGGGCGGCCCGCCATGGCTGACCAACAGCACCACCACGACGACCGCGCCCACCGCCGCCCCGGTCACCACACCGCAAACGGCTGTCACCCCCGGCGCGCAAGCCACGGCTGCGGCGGCCACCCGCCAGCCCGGCGCGGGCGCGGGGACAGGAAACGGTCAGGGAGGCGGCGGCCCATCCGGGTCGCAGACGACGGCCACCGAGACCGCCTCCTGGTGGCAAACCCTCGACTGGCGCATCCTGGCGCTGGTCACCGGCGGGCTGGTAATCGCCTTCACGCTGATCCTGATGGGCTATGCCTCCCTGAAAAAACCTGAACGCAAAAAGTAACCCGACACGCAAAAAGTCCCGGCGAAAATCCGGGACTTTTTCGTAGCAGGTCTGCTGCTATGAAGAATCCCAACCACCACCGGTGATCCGCGCAAAATTCATTGCTACTCACCATATTGCGGAGGGGAACTTCATCCTGCCCTTGACAGGGATGAGCTTGTGCATATAATTAGTTAGTCTAACTAATTATACAGGAGCAAGAACATGGCAGATGAAATGACCCAGGCCGGGGAACGTTTCCTTCATTTGATGAACCGCCTGCGGAAATTGGGGCTGGGCAACCCATCCTCGGGAACGGGGCTAGTGTCCCCCGCCCAGATGGCGCTGTTGGACTGGATCGCCGCCTCACATGGATGCGGCGTGCAGGATATCGCGGACGGACTGAAGTTGACATCCCCAACCGTCAGCGTGGGCGTGCGCAGGCTGGAAGAGACAGGCTTGTTGGAGCGCAAGCCCAACCCGCAGGACAAGCGCGCCGTTCAATTCTTTTTGACGGCCGAAGGCCAATCCCTGCGGCAGCAATCGCAAAACTTCCGCCGCAAAAAATTGGAACTCATCCTGTCCGGGTTGACCCGGCCGGAGCAGGATACGCTGTTGCAACTTTTAGAAAAGGCGCTCCACGCCGCAGAATCCAGAGACACCTAAAAAGGAGAAAATCTCATGAACAAATCAAGGAAAAATATTTGGATCGCTTTGATCGTCGTTGTGATTGCCGTGGCGGGTTTTGTTGCCTACCGGCAGATCGCCGCTAACAGAGCGGCATCCGAATCGTCCGCGACTGAAACCGCCATTGTTCTGCGCGGCGATTTGTCCATCACAGTGGAAGCCGCCGGCAGCCTGGCCCCGCCAACCGAATTTACCCTGGCCTTTCCCGTGGCCGGCAAGATTTACGAGGTCCTCGTCGTTGAGGGACAAGCCGTGAAACAGGGTGATGTGCTGGCGCGCCTGGAAGATAATTTCCAGGCGGAAGGCGATTTCCAGGCGCTGTTCACTCCTGCCGGCGTGGCGCAAGCCGATGGGGAGGTTGCCAGGGCGCAGATCGCTTTGGATGATGCTAAAGATTACCTGATCTATTTAATCAGTTGGGACGTATATTATGCCGAGACGAAACTGGCGGAAGCGCAGGCTGCGCTTGACGCCGTAAATGCGGATCCAACCGCCACCGAGGACGCCAAGGCCGCAGCGGAAAAGAACGTTAAATATGCTCAACTCAATCTGAGGGCTGCGCAGATCAAGTACGTTGACGAATACTGCCCCCTGTACTTTACGTACACCTGGATTGACGATGTAAGCGACGAAGAAATAACCGACGTATTGCCGCCCACCGCAGCAGACATTACCCTGGCGCGCGCGGACCTGGAATCTGCCCGCGTGGCTTTGGCAGACGCGCAAGCCGCGCTGGAGATCGTCAAGGCTGGGCCGTCCGCCCTGCAGTCGCCGCTGACCGCGTTGGGGAAGGAAATGGCGCGGCTGGAAGGAATCCGCCAGAAGATGGAAAACACGCGCCTGACCGCCCCGGCGGACGGCGTGGTGACGGCGCTGTTTTTTCAGGCTGGTGAGTACGCCAACCCCGGCGCTCCGGTCGTTACGTTGAGCGACCTGGCGATCCTGGAAGCCGAAGTCAACCTGGATGAAACCGATGTGGTGCGGATTGCGCTGGGCATGCCGGTTGTCATTACAGTGGACGCCTTCCCCGGCGTGGAAGTGAGCGGCGAGGTGATCGCGATTGCGCTAACCGCCAATGTCCAATCCGGTGTGGTGCTGTATCCTGTGACCGTGCGCCTCGATCCAACAGACCTGCCCCTGCGCTCCGGCATGACCGTGAATGTCACGTTCACCATCGAGGAACGCAAGGATACGTTGATCGTTCCCTTCCGCGCCGTCGAGACCGAGGGCGGGCAGGCCTACGTGACGCGGGTGACCGGCTCCGGGTCCGAGCGCGTGGCGGTAACGTTGGGCTTGATTACCGATACCAAAGTAGAAATCCTGAGCGGCATTGAGGAAGGGGATGTCGTAACGGTCTATGCCAATCCCGTTCAGGACGCCGAGTTGATGAGCAATCCCATGTTTGGCGGAGGGAAGTGAGATGATCTCCATCCAAAACATGACCAAGGTGTATGGGACAGGCGACACGGCCGTCCATGCTTTGGCCGGAGTCTCGCTGGAAATTGCCAAAGGTGAATGGGTGGCCATCACCGGGCCCTCCGGCTCGGGCAAATCCACGCTGATGCACATCATCGGCTGCCTGGATTCGCCCACCTCCGGCGCGTACTGGTTGAACGGCGTCGAAGTGAGCGGCATGGATGACACCCAACTCGCCGCCGTCCGCAACCGCGAGATCGGTTTCGTCTTCCAGATGTTCAACCTGCTCTCGCGCGTGGACGCCCTCCAGCAGGTGATGCTGCCCCTGCAATACCAGCGCGGCGAGAAACGCCTGCCGCGCAGCGAACGCGCAAAACGGGCGCGTGCAGTGCTGGAACTGGTTGGGCTGGGGGACCGTACCCATCATCGTCCCACCGAACTTTCCGGCGGCCAGCAGCAGCGCGTGGCGATTGCCCGCGCCCTGGCGCAGCAGCCGTCCATTTTGCTGGCTGACGAACCAACCGGCAACCTGGATTCCAAATCCGGCGCGGAGGTCATGGATATCCTGCACCGCCTGCACCGCGAACAGGGGCTGACGGTGGTGATGGTTACCCATGACCCGAAGGTCGCGGCCCAGGCGCAGCGCGCCATCCACTTTCAGGACGGGTTGATCGCGGATCCACAGACAGACGGCGCACAACAACAAGGAGGCGCATAATGGACTGGCTTGAAAGTTTGAATACGGCCTGGCACGGCTTGAACGCCAACAAAATGCGCTCCGGGTTGACCATGCTGGGCGTCATCATCGGCGTGGCGGCAGTCATTGCCCTGCTTTCCATCGGTCAGGGTGTGCAGGAGAGCATTACCGGCTCGATTACCGGGGCCGGTTCCAACCTGCTCTTTGTCGCGCCCGGCTCGTTTTCGATGGGCGGGGTCGAAACCCCCAGCGGAAGCGCCGCCAGCCTGACCTACGCCGACGCGCAAGCCATTGCCGACCCGCGCAACGTGCCGGATGCCGCCATCGTTGCGCCGGAGTTCACCATGAGTACGCAGGTCATCTTCGGCTCCGCCAACATCAACACCAAAGTCACCGGCGTCACTCCTGAATATCTCGCGGCTTTTGGCATGGAAGTTGACCGCGGCCGCTTCATTACCGAAAGCGACGTGAGCGGACGCGGGGCGGTGGCTGTGTTGGGCAGCAACGCGGCGCGCGACCTGTTCGGCGGATTTGACCCCATCGGACAGAAAATCAGAATTGCGATCCCGGGGGCAGAAGGCGGACGCGTCTCGCTGACCGTAGTGGGCGTGCTGGCGCCCCAGGGCGGTTCGCGCTTCAGCGACCCCGATAACGCCATCATCGTTCCCATCACCACCGCGCAGACCAAAATCTTCGATGGGCGCAACGCGCGCGGAGAGTCCATCGTCACCTCGGTGAACGTGGTGGCAGCCAGTGATGACCGCGTGGATGAAGTGATTGACCAGATCACCACCCTGCTCCTGCGGCGGCACGGTTTCAAACCGGGCGAGGATGGCGACTTCAGCGTCGTCAGCCAGGCCGATTTGCTGGCGAGCATCACCCAGATTACCAATATCCTGGTCGTCTTCCTAGGCGCCATCGCCGCCATCAGCCTGCTGGTGGGCGGCATCGGCATCATGAACATCATGCTCGTCTCGGTGACGGAACGCACGCGCGAGATCGGCTTGCGAAAGGCCATGGGCGCGCGCAAAGTGGATATCCTGACGCAGTTCCTGCTGGAGGCGGTCATCCTGAGCCTGGCGGGCGGCGCGATTGGGATTGCGGTTGGCGTGGGCATTGCCCGGCTGGTGGACGCTTCGGGGGTGACCAGCGCCATCATCACGTCACAGTCCATCCTGCTGGCGGTCAGTTTCTCGGTGGCGGTCGGCTTGTTCTTCGGCATTTATCCGGCCAACCATGCCGCCAGTTTGAAACCCATTGAGGCGTTGCGTTATGAATGAAACGAAATTAGAATCCCAACCTATGACTGCTTTAAAAGACAAAGTTGCCGCGTGGCTCTCCATCCTGCTGGATAGTTCCGTGTTGGCTGTGCCGATCTTCATCGGCGCGGCCTGGGTTGAGGCCGGCGCGTTCCTGCCTGCCCTGGGCTGGGCCGCGCTGGCCCTGCTCTTTGCGGACGGCGTTCCATTGACCTACATTGCCCTGGGACGGCGCTTTGGCTGGGTCAGCGGCTTCGACCTGCCGCGCCGCGCAGAGCGCGCCCCCTTCATCGCTGTCAATCTGATCGGCAACTTGCTGGGTTACTTTCTCCTGCGCGCGCTGAATGCTCCCGACTCGCTTTCGACGTTGCTGCTGGTCTACGTGGCGCTGGGCGTCACGATGATGACCATCTCCTCCTTCTGGAAGATCAGCCTGCACGCCGGCGGGGTGGGAGGCTTCGCGGCTTTCCTGACCTGGATGTTTGGTCCCGTTTGGGCGCTGACTTTTCTGGCGCTGCCCTTGATCGGCTGGGCGCGGGTCTACCGCAAACGCCATAACTGGGCGCAGGTCGCGGCGGGCGGCATCGTGGGCATATCCGTTACGTGGATCGTCCTGGCGCTGGTGCAATAAAAAACAATCAACCTACTCGCCGTAATAAAAACGGAGAGGTAATCAAATCACAAAAGGATTAAGACTATGACCAAATTTCTGAACAAATGGCTGCGCAAGCTGCATCGTTGGATGGTACTGCCCTTCATCGCATTACTCTTGACCGTTCTCTTCGCGCGTGGGACAACGCTTGGCGATACCGCCCAGCGCATCCAGGGGGCGCTCATGATCTTCATGGCAACCACTGGCGCATACCTGTATTTGCTGCCATATTGGGCCAAATGGAAGAGACAGAAAGCACAAGCCAAATGATGCCTGGCGCAAGCCTGCCGGCCGAACGGACACCACAGAAGCAGGAGATGGCGCCGGGACTGCCGGAGAAGGCTCTTAATGCGGCTGAGGTGAAGATGCGGATCCGGCAGATTGATTGAGGAGGTCAAAATGTCGTCAATACTCACCTGGAGTATCTATGTCATCGTTTTTGGCGCGTTGGGCGTTCTGGCGCTGCGTGATCGCGCCAAAGCAAAACAGGCAGTGAAGGTAGCCGTCAAGTCGTTCTTTGGGATGCTGCCGATCCTGCTTGCTTTCATCGGGTTGATCGGCCTGTTGCTGGGCCTCGTGTCTCCCGAAACCATCGTCCGCTACCTGGGCCAGGAGGCCGGTTGGTGGGCAACGCTAACCGCTTTTGTTCTGGGAGTTGTATTGTATATCGCCAGCCTGGTCAGCATCCCGCTGGCCGCCTCCCTGCTGCGGGCTGGAGCAAGCATGACTACTGTGGCGGCATTCATCACCGGGCTAATGATGGTGAATACGCTGACCCTGCCGCTGGAGATCAAGCATCTTGGAAAAAAGATGGCATGGAGCCGCAACCTGCTCAACCTGCTGTTTGCCTTTGCGATTGCAATTGTGATAGGGATGGTGTTGCAATGAAACCTGACTTAACGCAACCAATGCCGGGGGACGCGCCGCAGGATAAACCTGCCAGGAAGACGCTCAAGCAATGGCTGTTCGACTACCGCCTGGCGCTGATCGTCGCCGCGGCCGACCTGCTGATATGGATCTTCTGGCCCGCGCAAGCCCCAGCGGTGATACGCAATACCGGGGATTACCTGGTCGAGATGGTAGTTATCTTAATTCCGGTTGCGGTGTTGATGGGTCTGTTCGAGGTCTGGGTGCCAAAACAACTGATCGGCAAATACCTGGGCCGCGAGTCGGGCTGGAAGGGAATTCTGCTTGCGCTTTTGTTCGGCGCCGCGCCGACTGGACCGCTGTATGTTGCCTTTCCCATCGCCGCCATGCTGTTGAAAAAAGGCGCCAGCCCGCTCAATGTCATCGTACTCCTGAACGCCTGGGCAGCCATCAAAATCCCGCAACTGCTGGTCGAAGCCAATTTCCTGGGGCCATCCTTTATGCTGGTGCGACTGGCGCTGACTGTGCCTTCGGCAATCCTGATGGGCTGGCTGATCCAAAAAGGGATCGAGCGCAGCGGCGGACTGGATATTGATCCGGCCGGTTTGGAAAATATATCTTGAGAATGAGGTTACAAAAATGACCATTCAAGTGATTGATATCGAATCCATGCAGAAGTTTTCCGCGGATGAAGCGCTGCACATTATGCTTCATCAATCTGAGGGCCTGGTAACGCGGCTCTTGTGTCTGGAAGCGGGCCAGGGAGTTGGGCCGTGCGTCATGACGACGCGGGTTCTTTACCTGGTGCTGGCAGGCCGAGGGCAATTGCGCGTGGCGGGAGAGCAGGCTGAGTTGAATGCAGGCTCGCTGGTGGTTGTGCCGGCCGGCGTCGTGCGCAGCCTGTCCACCATGGAACGATCACGCGTACTGGCAGTGCAGGTTTCGTGAAACTGCCGGTTGTAAAGGATCAACGGTTGATTATGACTGAGAAGAGATTACTGACCGTCTTCGCCCACCCCGACGATGAGTCCTTCCGCCCCGGAGGGACCCTCGCCCTGCTCGCCCAAAAGGGCGCGCGCGTGCAGGTCTTGACCGCCACGCGCGGAGGGGCTGGCTCGCGCGGCGACCCGCCGCTGTGTTCACCCGCTGAACTGCCCGCCGTGCGCGAAGCGGAACTGCGTTGCGCCTGCGCCGCGCTGGGACTCCTGCCGCCCATCCTGCTCGATTATCAGGACGGGCAGCTTGCCGAAGCCGACCCCGAAACGCTCATCGCCGAAATTCTGGGGATCGTCCGCGACCTGCGTCCGCAAATCATGCTCACCTTTGGCGCGGACGGCCTTTCGGGACATCCCGACCACATCGCCATCGGACTCGCCGCCGCCGAAGCCTTTCGCCGCGTCGAAGATGTACCTGCACTGAGCGGAGCGAATGTGTCTGCCCTCTACACGTTGGCGGTGCCGCGCTCGCTGGCTGAGACGCTGGGCATGAAGCAAATCCGCGCCGTGCCGGATGAAGCCATCGCGCTCACGGTGGACGTTTCATCGGTCTGGGAAGCCAAGAAGTTCGCCATCCGCTGTCACCGCACGCAGTTAGGTGGATCGCCCATTTTGGACGCGCCCGAAGCAAGGCAGCGCCTCTTTCTGGGAACGGAGCATTTCTGCCTGGCCGCATCCCGTCTCGCGTCCAATGGAAAAATCGCAAATTTGCTGGAATGGCTCGAAAACTAAACGGAGACCCCATGCCCATCTTTGACCATTTCGACTTCCTCGCCCCGCTTTACGAAACCTTCATCCCGCCCAAAGACCCACAGGAGATGTGGAAGTTCGCAAACCTGCCCACCGACGGCGCGCTGCTCGACGCGGGCGGCGGCACGGGACGGGTGGCGCAATTTATGAGCGGCAAAGCCAACCCAATCGTGGTGGCTGACCTGTCCTGCAAGATGCTGTCCGAAGCCCGTCAAAAAGACGGCTTGCGCCCCGTCTGCTCGCACACCGAAAAACTGCCCTTCCCCGACGAAGCCTTCGCCCGCATCATCATGGTGGACGCCCTCCATCACGTCTGCGACCAGCGCGGAACGGTGGACGAACTCTGGCGGACTCTCCAGCCGGGCGGACGCCTCGTCATCGAAGAACCCGACTTGCGCCTCTTCGGGGTGAAACTGCTTGCCATCGCGGAGAAACTGGCGCTGATGCGCAGCCACTTCCTCTCCCCGCCGCGCATCGCCGAACTGTTCCATTATCCCAATGCCCGCGTCCGCGTCGAAACGGGAAAATTCAACGCCTGGGTCATTGCGGAGAAAGAGAGAAAATTATGAACAATGCCATCGAAGTGGAGAACCTGACCAAGTATTACGACAAATTTTTGGCGGTGGATCACGTCAACTTCACCGTCAAGCAGGGCGAGATTTTCGGATTTCTCGGCCCGAACGGCGCGGGGAAGACCACCACCCAGCGGATGTTGACCACGCTTCTCACCCCGACCGAGGGACGCATCCTGATCAACGGGCATGATCTCGCCCGTGACTCTTATCCCGCCAAACAGCAAATCGGGCTGGTTCCCGAAGAATCCAACGTCTACACCGAACTGACCGCCTGGGACAACCTGATGTTCACCGCCAGCATTTACCGTGTGCCGCGCGGCGAGCGGGCGAAACGCGCCCAGGAATTGTTGGAAACTTTCGGCCTGTGGGAGAAGCGCGCTATCAAAGCCGAGAACTTTTCCAAAGGGATGCGCCGCCGTTTGAGCATCGCCATGGCCATCATCCACAAACCGTCCCTACTTTTCCTCGACGAACCCACGCCCGGGCTGGACACGCAGAGCATCCGCGCCATCTGGAAATTGATCCGCAGCATGAACGCCGAAGGCACGACCGTGTTCGTCACCACGCACCAAATCGAGGAAGCCAACCAGTTATGCGACCGCGTGGCGATCATCTCGCATGGCAAGATCGCCGCCATTGACACGCCCGAACGGCTCAAAGCCAACTTCCGCCGCGCCCAATCAGTGGAAGTGGCTTTCGAGGGGGAGATGGCAGAAAAAAGCCCGGGGCTGGAATCCATGCCTGGGGTGACGACTCAGGTCAAAGTCGGAGACAAGCTGCGCTTGTACACCGATGACCCGTCGGCGCTGCTGCCGCGCATCGTCCAGTACGCCGAGTCCCATGCCCTGCGTATCGTCAGCCTGAACACGCTGGGACCCAGCCTGGAGGATGTCTTCCTCGAAATCACGGGCGGGCAGGTGGGCATAGTCACGAACGAAATTCAGGAAAATAACCCCCGACGCAAGGGAATGGGAGGCCGCAAATGAATATCGAGCGAATCAAAAACGAATTAGCGCAAGCCTGGACGGTGGCTGTCAAGGATGTGCGCGTCTATTACCTGCGGCCGGGCATGATCATGTTCGGCTTCGCGATGCCGTTCTTTATGTTCTTCTCGTTTTCGGTGCAGCGGGAAATGGGCGCGGCGGAAGGGGTGGCGCGCCTGCTGGCGATGACGGTCTTCTTCACGGCCGGGGCGGCGGGACCGTTCATCATCCCGACCGAGCGGCGCATCGGCACATACGACCGCCTGCTGGCCGCGCCCATGTCGCTGATGACGCTGCTGCTCGGCAAGACGGCGGTGGGAACAATCTTTGCCGTCGCGGTCTCAGGCGTGGCATTGCTGGCGGGATTGCTGTTCTTCGGGACAACCATCCTCCAGCCTGGATTGCTCGCCGCGGGCATTTTGCTGGGGGCGTTCTCCTTCTCGACTTTGGGATTGGTCTTCGGCTCCATGCCCACCACCAACCCCGGCGACGTGCAAATGCCCAGCACGCTCCTGCGCTGGGGACTGCTCTTCATCAGCGGCGTTTTTATTCCTCTTGGCGAAATGGCTCCCGCTGCGCGGGCAATTGCCTACCTCTCCCCGCTGACCTACGCCCAGGACGTGATGAACCATGCCGTTTTGGGAAAGGGGTTGATCAACCCCTGGCTCGACCTGGCTGTGCTGGCTTTGAGCGGCGCGCTGTTCCTGTGGCCGTCCATCAAGATGCACCAGCGGGCGCGGGTGCTGGGAAGGTGAAAAGAAATTTCCATTTCAGGCGGGCGCTTATGCAGGAGGCCTGTTCTGAAGTATCGCAGCGCCTAATCGTGGTCTGTGCTTTTTCTGCCACGAATTGCCACGAAGAATTCGAGTACTTCGTGCAACATCGTACCCGCAGGGTATGCGTGGCTAAATTTGTTCGGCGGTGAAGACTCCACGTTTTACTGTGATGCTACCGACAAAAACCGCGCCTTGAATTTACGACCGAAAAAACATGCACTATCATCCCGGAACATTCCTCCGGGATTTTATATTTTCCGGAGAAGCCCTCCAAAACGAATCAGGGAGAATATTAATAATTACAATTTTCACAATGCACTGCTTAACTCGTAATTATCCACGTCATAAAGTATAATTATTTTGCAATCGAACACATCCCGCCGGAGGAGGAGAAAAGTGAGCAATACCTTTGTCGTGGAGTCCCTGCGGACGCCATTCGGCTCTTTTGGCGGCGCGCTATCAGACGTGGACGCGCCGCACCTGGGGGCGACAGTGATCCAGGCGCTGCTGGAACGGAGCAAACTGGACCCGGCAGCGGTCAGCGAGGTCATCATCGGGGAAGTGTTGGGCGGCGGGGTCGGGCAGGCCCCGGCGCGGCAGGCCATGCGTCACGCGGGGCTGCCGGACAGCGTCCACGCGATGACCATCAACAAGGTCTGCGGGAGCGGACTGAAAGCGATCATGCTGGGGGCCGGCTCCATCGCCCTGGGCGACTCGGAAATCGTCGTCGCCGGGGGCATGGAAAACATGTCGCTGGCCCCGTTCCTCCTGAAAAAAGCGCGCTACGGCTACCGCATGGGACACGGCGAACTGCTCGACCTGATGGTCTACGACGGCCTGCAGGACCCGTACAGCGGCAAGCACATGGGCGAGTTCGCCGACGACGCCGCGGCGCGCCACGGCCTGAGCCGCGCGGCGCAGGACGAGTACGCCATCCGCTCCTACCAGCAGGCGCAGAAAGCAGTCAAAGAGGGAATCTTCAAGGACGAAATTGTCCCGGTTGTGAAGAAAACCAAAAAGGGCGACGAAGTCGTTGCCGATGACGAAGAACCGTTCCGGGTGGATTTCGAAAAGATGAAAGCCCTCCGCCCGGCATTCACCAAGGACGGGACCGTCACCGCGGGCAACGCATCGAGCATCAACGACGGCGCGGCGCTGACCCTGCTGGCAGGCGAACAGGCGCTCAAGAAGCATAACCTGACGCCGAAGGCGCGGCTGGTGGCCTATGCCACCAACAGCCTCGCCCCGGACCTGTTCCCTGACGCGCCGGTGGGAGCCATCCAGGCCGCCTGCGCGCGCGCCGGGATGAAACTCTCCGACATTGACCTGTTCGAGGTCAACGAGGCGTTCGCGGCGGTCGCCATGATCGCCCTCAAGGAACTGAAACTCGACCCGGAGAAGGTTAACGTCAACGGCGGAGCGGTGGCCATCGGGCATCCCATCGGCGCGAGCGGGGGCCGGCTGGCGGCCACGCTCGTCCGCGAGATGGGCAGGCGCCAGGTCCGCTACGGACTCGCTACGCTGTGCATCGGCGGCGGCGAGGCGGTCGCCGTCATCTTCGAAAGAGTCTAGTTGCAGTCATCCATGCGGATTTCAGAGCGTTGAAATCCGCATGGTGTTTCAAATCGAAAAGTCAAAGGAGAGCACGATGTCCAACATGGTCGGTGTTTTGGGCGCCGGACAGATGGGGAATGGGATCGCGCACGTTTTCGCGCAGCGCGAGTACGAAGTGCGGCTGTACGATGTTTTTCCCGCGCAAATCGAAAAGGCGTTAAAGACAATCGAGAAGAATCTGGGACGGCAGGCCGAGAAAGGACTCATCCCCGCGGAAAGCGTCCCGGCCATCCTGGGGCGGATCACCGTGGTCAAGGATTTGAGCGGGTTCGCCGACTGCGGGCTGGTCATCGAGGCGGCGACGGAAAACGAAACACTGAAACTCGACCTCTTCCGCAAACTGGACGAGGCCGTCAACCCCGGCGCCATCCTGGCAACCAACACATCCTCCATCCCCATCACCAAGATCGCGGCCGCCACCAAACGCCCGGACAAGGTCATCGGGATGCACTTCATGAACCCGGTCCCGGTGATGCAGTTGGTGGAGGTCATCCGCGGGCTGGCGACGAGCGACGCGACCTTCCAAACGGTCGCCGGGCTGGTGGAAAAACTGGGCAAGACGATGGCCGTCTCGCAGGACTATCCCGGCTTCATCGTCAACCGCGTGCTGATGCCGATGATCAACGAAGCCATCTTCGTGCTCTACGAGGGCATCGCCACCGCCGAAGACATTGACAAGGGCATGAAACTCGGCACCAACCATCCGATGGGCCCGCTGGCGCTGGCCGACCTGATCGGTCTCGACACCGTGCTGGCGATCCTGACCGTGATGTACGACGGCTTCAAGGACCCCAAGTTCCGCCCCTGCCCGCTGCTGGTCAAGATGGTGAACGCCGGGTATCTCGGCAAGAAATCCGGGCGAGGGTTTTATCAGTATTAGTGACGTAGTAACGACTTCAGTCGTTCGGCTGAAAAGCGACTAAAGCAGTGTCGTTGCGAGGAGGGCGCTCTTTGCCCGACAAAGCAATCCCCTCGCTGGTCAGGAGACTGCTTCGGCGGGAGACCACCGCCTCGCAGCGACACAAAGAAATGTATTTCAGGAGATTGTTCATGGAATTAAAAAATCTTCTCATCGAAACCACTGACGGCATTGCGGTGGTGACGATCAACCGCCCGCAGAGCCTGAACGCCCTGAACTCGGATGTGGTGGCGGAACTGGACTCCGCGCTGCACGCGCTGGAAGCGGACGCGGGCGTGAAAGTGGTCGTCATCACCGGGGCGGGCGAGAAAGCGTTCGTGGCCGGCGGCGACATCAAGGAAATGTTGGACATGGACCCGGCGGCTGGGCGCGCCTTCGCACAGCGCGGCCAGCAGATGATTCGCGCCATCGAGCAGATGAAAAAGCCGGTCATCGCGGCGGTCAACGGCTACGCCCTCGGCGGCGGCCTGGAACTGGCGCTGGCCTGCGATTTTATCTACGCCTCGGAGAAAGCCAAACTCGGCCTGCCGGAGGTCACGCTCGGCATCATGCCCGGCTTCGGCGGGACCCAGAACCTGCCGCGGCTCATCGGTCCCAACCGGGCCAAGGAGATGATTTTCAGCGGCAAGCAGTTGACCGCCGGGCAGGCGCGCGAGTGGGGCCTCGTCAACGAGGTCGCTCCGGCGGAGGAACTGATGGCGCGGGTGATGGAGATCGCCAAAAGGATCGCCGCCAACGGGGCCCTCGGCGTCTCGGCCGCGAAGGACGCCGTCAGCCACGGGCTGGACATGGCGAAGGAGGACGGCCTGCGTTATGAGGGCGCGGTGTTCGGCCTGCTGTTCAACAGCGAGGACCAGAAGGAAGGCATGCGGGCGTTCGTCGAGAAGCGTCCGGCGGAGTTCAAAGGAAAATGATTCTTAACCGCGAAGACGCGCAGGCCGCGAAGAGTCACTGAGGTCGCGAAGGAATCCTTCGCGGGCACAAAGAATCTTCGCGCACTTCGCGGCTTCGCGGTAAAACCACAGCGGAGAGTATCCATGGATTTCGAATTAAGCCAGGAACACAAGATGCTGCAAAGCAGCGTCCGCACGTTTGTCGAAAAGGAAGTCAAACCGCTCGCCATCGAGATTGACGAGAAGCACGCCATCCCGCCGGAACTGGTGAAAAAACTCTGCGGGATGGGCATGTTCGGCACATACCTGCCCGAAGCCTATGGCGGCGCAGGCATGGACATTTTGTCCTACGTCATCGTGGTGGAGGAAGTGTCGAAAGCCTGCGGCTCGACCGGCGTGCTCATCTCTGCACATACATCATTGGCCTGCGACCCCATCCTCCAGTTCGGCACCGAGGAACAGAAGAAGAAATACCTGCCCCCGCTGGCCTGCGGCGAACGCATCGGCTGCCTGCTCCTGACCGAACCAGGCGCCGGGTCCGACGTGGCCGGCATCGCCACCACTTACCGCGCGGACGGCGACGCGTTCGTCATCAACGGCAGCAAACTTTTCATCACCAACGGCGGTTCTCTTGGCATCGGCATCGTCGTCGCCTCGAAGGACCGGGCGCTGAAACACAAGGGACTCTCGGCCTTCATCGTGGACCTGCAATCGCCGGGCGTGGTCATCCTGAAGAACGAGAGCAAACTCGGCATCCGCGGCACCAGCACCACCTCGTTCGCGCTGGACAACGTCCGGGTCCCGAAGGAGAACCTGCTGGGCGAGGAAACGCAGGGCTTCAAGATCGCCATGGAGACGCTGAACGGCGGGCGCATCGGCATCGCTGCGCAGGCGCTGGGCATCGCCGAAGGCGCGTTCGAACGGGCGCTGGCGTACTCGAAGGAACGCGAGCAGTTCGGGCATCCCATCAGCGAGTTGCAGGCCATCCAGTTCAAACTGGCGGATATGTTCACACGCATCGAGACCAGCCGGCTCATCGTCTACCGCGCCGCGTGGCTCAAGGACCAGCACAAGCCCTTCGCGGCCGAGTCGGCCATGGCCAAGATGCACGCCTCCGAGACGGCCTCCTTCGTCACCGACGAGGCCATCCAGATCCACGGCGGGTACGGCTACGTCACCGAATATGAAGTCGAGCGGATGTACCGCGACGCCCGCATCACCCGCATCTACGAAGGCACCAACGAGGTGCAGCGGCTGGTCATCGCCCGCGCCCTGCTGACCGGTAAATAGACAGGGAGCGGAATGAAATTATTCAGTGTACCGAGCAATCGGTATAAGTTGGACGGCGGCGCGATGTTCGGCAACGCGCCGAAAGCGGTGTGGGAAAAATGGATTCCCGCCGACGAGCAGAACCGCATCCGTCTCGGGACCCGCGCCCTGCTCGCCGTGACCGGCAAGCACGTCCTGCTCGTGGACGCGGGCATCGGCGCGTACCTGGACCCGAAACTGTCCGCCCGCTTCGGCGTGGACGAGCCGGAGCACATGCTGCTCAAATCGCTCGCACAGCGCGGCTTCACCGAAGCCGACGTGACCGGCATCATCCTGTCGCACCTGCACTTCGACCACGCCGGCGGACTGCTCTCCGCGTGGCAGGACGGCCGGGAGCCGCAACTGCTCTTCCCCAACGCGAAATACTACGTCAGCGAGGCCGGCTGGGAACGCGCCGCGCGACCGGTCCCGCGCGACCGCGCCTCGTTCGTCACACTGCTGAACAAACAGATCGAGCGGAGCGGACGGCTCGTCCTGCTCAAGCCGGATGACATCCTGCCCTTCGACGACCTGACCGTCCGCTTTTTCGTCAGCGACGGCCACACGCCCGGCCTGCTCTGCCCCGACCTGCGCTGGGACGGCCAGCGCGTCGTCTTCGCCTCGGACCTCATCCCGGGCCGCGCCTGGGTGCACCTGCCCATCACGATGGGCTACGACCGCTTCCCCGAACTGCTCATGCAGGAGAAGGAGACGCTGCTAAAATCGCTGGCAGACGACGGCGGCTGGCTGGCCTACGTCCACGACCCGGAGATGTCCGTCTCGCGCGTGCAGGCGGACGAAGAGCATCACACGTTCACGGCTGTCGAAGAACAGCCGGCCTTTGAGTGGTAGGAGAATTTTATGTCCGACTCAAAACAACAGGATGCCCTCCGCAAGGCGCAGGCCGAGTGGGAAGAGAAAACGCTCGCCCCCACGCTCCAGCGCGCCCCGGAGCGGCAGACGAAGTTCATCACCACTTCCTCCGACGAAGTGGACCGCCTCTACACACCGCTCGACCTGCCGGACTTCGATTACCTGGACGACCTCGGCCTGCCCGGCGAGTACCCGTACACGCGCGGCGTCCACGCCACCGGCTACCGGGGCAAACTCTGGACGATGCGCATGTTCGCCGGTTTCGGGTCCGCGGAGGAGACGAACGTCCGCTTCAAGTACCTGCTCTCGCAGGGCGGCACCGGCCTCTCGACCGCCTTCGACCTGCCCACCCTGATGGGCTACGACAGCGACGCCCCGGAAGCGCTGGGCGAGTTCGGCAAGTGCGGCGTGGCGGTCAGTTCGCTCAAGGACATGGAAATCCTGTTCGACGGCATTGCCCTCGACAAAGTGTCCACCTCGATGACCATCAACTCGCCCGCCGCCATCCTGTGGGCCATGTACATCGCCGTCGGCGAACAGCAGGGTGTGCGCCCCGACCAGTTGCGCGGCACCACCCAGAACGACATCCTGAAAGAGTACATCGCCCAGAAGGAATACATCTTCCCGCCGGAGCCTTCGATGCGGCTGGTGGTGGACACGATGGAGTTCGGCTCGCAGGCAGTCCCGCAGTGGAACACGATTTCCATCTCCGGCTACCACATCCGCGAGGCGGGCAGCACCGCCGCGCAGGAACTGGCCTTCACGCTGGCGGACGGCATGGAATACGTCCGCTGGGGCATCGCCCGCGGCATGGACGTGGACGAGTTCGCGCCGCGCCTGTCGTTCTTCTTCAACGCCCACAACGACTTCTTCGAGGAAATTGCAAAATACCGCGCCGCCCGGCGCATCTGGGCGCACGAGATGCGCCACACCTTTGGCGCCAAGGACCCGCGCTCCTGGCTGCTGCGCTTCCACACGCAGACGGCCGGCGTCAGTCTCACGGTCCAGCAGCCGACGAACAACGTCGTGCGGGTCGCCATCCAGGCGCTGGCGGCGGTGCTGGGCGGGACCCAGTCGCTGCACACCAACTCGATGGACGAAGCCATCGCCCTGCCCAGCCAGCAGGCCGCCACGGTCGCGCTCCGCACCCAGCAGATCATCGCCGCCGAGTCGGGCGCGGCCAACACGCTCGATCCGCTCGGAGGCTCGTACTTTGTCGAGGCGCTGACCGACCGGATCGAGGCCCAGGCGCGCGACTACTTCCGCCGCATCGAGGACCTGGGCGGCGTCCTGCCGGCCATCAATAAAGGATTCTTCCAGACGGAGATCGCCGACGCGGCCTTCACCTACCAGCGCGAGATTGACAGCCACGCCCGCACCATCGTCGGCGTGAACGATTTCGTGGACGCCAAGCCGCCGTCCATCCCGATCCTGGAGATGGACCCCGCCGGGTACGAACGCCAGTCGAAGCGGCTGGCGGACCTGCGCCGGGAGCGCGATAATGGGCGCGTGGGCCAGTCCCTCGACCGCCTGCGCCTGGCCTGCCAGGGAACCGAGAACACCATGCCGCACCTGCTGGACTGTGTGCGCGCCTACGCCACGCTCGGCGAGATCATCGGCGTGATGAAAGAAGTGTTCGGGACGTACCAGGAACCGACGTGGATATAATCTGTAGGGCGGGTTTCGTACCCGCCATCGGCGGCGGCTATGGAAAACCGCCCTACGAGAACTTGGATATAAACCATGGATTTTGAACTTTCCTCTGAACAGAAACTCATCCAGGAGACCGCCCGGCGGTTCGCCCGCGCCGAACTGGACCCGGTGGCTGCCCGCCTCGACCAGGAGGGCGGCCGCGACATCTTCCTGGGCAACCTAAAAAAACTCGCCGGTCTGGACTTCATGGGGCTGACCGTGGCGGAGGAATACGGCGGCGTCCAGGCCGGGACGGTGGCCTTCAGCGCCGCGCTGACCGAGGTGGCCCGCGCCTGCGCCTCCACCGCCGTCACCCTGTCGGTCAACAACCTGGTCTGCGAAGTCATCGAAGCAGTCGGCTCCGAGGAACAGAAGAAGACCTACATCCCGAAGATCTGCTCCGGGGAGTACGCTGCCGGGAGTTTCGCTTTAACGGAATCAGGCGCCGGGTCCGACCCCGCCTCGATGACCACGTCCGCAAGGCTGGACGGGAATGAGTGGGTGCTGAACGGGTCCAAGATGTTCATCACCAGCGCGCCGTACGCGGGCGTGTTCGTCGTCTGGGCTGTGACCGACAAGTCCGCGCCGAAAGGCAGGGGCATCTCCTGCTTCCTCGTCGAGGGCGGGGCGAAAGGCCTGACCGTCGGCCGCGCCGAGGAGAAGATGGGACAGTGCGCCTCCGCCACGCACGAGGTTGTTTTCGAGGAGTGCCGCGTCCCGAAGGATGCGTTGATGGGCAAACTGAACGGCGGCCTGCGCGTGGCGACGGCGGAACTCGCCGGGGGGCGCATCGGCATCGGGTCGCTGGCGCTCGGGGTGGGGCTGGCCGCCATGGACTACGCCACGCGCTACGCCCGAGAAAGGGTGCAATTCAACAAGAAGATCACCGAGTTCGAGGCCATCCAGTGGATGATCGCCGACTCGTACACGGAACTCGAGGCGGCACGCCTGCTGCTGATGAACGCCTCCTGCCGCAAGGACCAGGGCAAGGCGTATGCAAAAGAAGCGTCAATGGCGAAACTGTTCGCCGCCGAGGCCGCCAACCGCGCCTGCTACGCCGCCATCCAGATGCTCGGCGGATACGGCTACTCGCGCGAGTTCCCGCTGGAACGCTACGCCCGCGATGTGCGGGTGACATCCATTTACGAAGGGACGAGCGAGATCCAGCGGATGATCATCGCGCGGGAGATTTTGAAGGAGTTTGCGTAAACCGTAACGCAAAATGTCATTTTGCGCTACATCATTTTGAAAAGGAGATAAGTTCATGCGACCAGTTTACATTGTTTCAGGAGGAGTTTCCAAATTTGCCAAGGCCCGCCCCGACAAGACCTTCGTCGGCATGGTAAAAGAGGCCTACGATTACACCCTGGCCGACATCGGCATCGAGCATCCGCAGTTCTTCGAACTGGTGGACGGGACGGTGGCCTCGTACTTCTCCGACCATTTCACCCGCCAACTCATGGCCGGCATCATGGCGCAGGATTACCTCGGCATGATCCCCAAGCCGTCCCACCGCGTGGAAGGCGGCGGCGCGACCGGCGGCATCTGCCTGCAGGAGGGCTGGAAGGCCGTCGCCTCCGGCTACATGGATGTCTGCCTGGCCTACGGCTTCGAGCAGATGAGCCACGTCGAGACCTGGAAGGGCAACGAATTCATCGCCCACGCCTCGGACGTCACGATGGACTACCCCGTCGGCGGATTCTACTCCGGCTACTACGCCATGATGGTCACCCGCCACATGGTCGAGTTCGGGACGACGGTCGAGCAGTTGGCGCACGTGTCGGTCAAGAACCACATCAACGCCTACCACAACCCGTACGCCCAGAAACGCCAGCGGCTGACCATCCAGGACGTGCGCTCCGCTCCAATGGTGGCCTGGCCGCTGACCCGCAACGACATCTGCGTGATGAGCGACGGGGCCGCGGCTGCCATCCTCTGCTCGGAGGAGGGACTGGCGAAACTGGAGAAGGCCTCCGGCCGCCGCCTGCCGCGCGTCCGCGTGACCGGGATCGGGCGCGGCACCGACGCCATGCGCATGGCCGACCGTCCGCACCAGTCATTCGACGATTTCTACAAGTACAACGCCCTGCCCAACGAGCAAAGCGACGACGCCCGCGCCTACTACAAGGATTTGTGGGCCAAGGGATTCCGCTATCCCGGCGTGCACTCCTTCCGCGCCGGGCGCATGGCCTCGCGCGAAGCCTACAAGAACGCCGGCATCACCGATCCGCTCAAGGAAATTGATTTCGTCGAACTGCACGACGCCTACACCTCGTCCGAGATCCAGACCTACGAAGACATGGGACTGTGCCGCTACGGCGAGGGCGGACCGTTTGCCACCAGCGGCAAGACGTTCATGCCCGGCATTGACTACGGCCTGAAACTGGCCGAAAAGCCGGTCTGCCCGGTCAACCCCTCCGGCGGACTGATCGCCTGCGGACATCCCGTCGGCGCGACCGGGTTGATGCAGGGCGTGTTCGCCTTCTGGCAGTTGCAGGGGACGATCGGCAAGCATTTTGGCGACCCGGCCCTCCAGGTCCAGAACGCGCACCGGGGCGTCATCCATTCGCACGCCGGGACCGGCACGTACGTCACGGTCAGCGTCCTGGAAAACGAAAAGTAGGAGAGCAGAGATGACCAAGAAGGAAATTTCCCAGCGCATCGAAGATACCCTGCAAGGGACGGTGGTGTTCAGCGTGCCGTTCCCGACCGGCGACGACCTGTCCATGCTGAAGGAGATGTCGCCCATCGTCATCAAGCAGCCGTACGCGATTGACTACAACTATTCCTACGGCCAGGACTCGCCCTTCTTCGCCGCCCTGGCGAACGGACGCTTCATCGTCAGCCGCAACCCGAAGAGCGGCTACACCTACCCCAACCCGCGCGGCCACGACATGTACTCGGGCACAGAAAACGAGTGGGTCGAGATCGTCCCCGAGGGGAAGATCCACGCCTTCACCGTCTGCCACTTCGGGTCGGAGGCCTTCCTGCCGGAATGTCCGTACATCCTCATCCTCGTCGAATTCGAGGGCTGCGACACGCTCTTCCTGGCGCGCCTCATCGGCGCGGACCCGGACGGGGCCAGCCTCGACTGGATCGGCAAAAAGGTCAAGGGGCGCTTCCTGCGCAACGCCAAACTCAAGCCGACGGATATTTATTTCAATTTGGTGGATTAGCCCTCACCCCCATCCCCTCTCCCGAAACCGGGAGAGGGGTGAAACGGAGAAACTCACATGCGTGATCCGATAGAAAACAGCGGCGAACTCATCGGCTGGCACGACCCCGACGAGAACCGCCGCTGGGTGCGCGAGAACAAGAGCCGCGCGATGACGGACAAGCGCACCACGGTCCAGGAGGCGGTGCGCAAGTTCGTGCCGGATGGCTGCATCCTTGCCATGGGCGGCTTCGGCCACATCCGCATCCCAATGGCGCTCATCTACGAGATCATCCGCCAGCGCAAGCGCAACATCACCATGCTCGGCAAGACCGCCGTCCACGACATTGACCTGATGATCGGCGGCGGCTGCGTCAGCCGCGTGGAGGTGGCCTACGCCTTCGGCCACGAACTGCGCGGCCTCTCGCCATGCGGACGCCGCGCCGTCGAGACCGGCCAGGTCAAAGTGACCGGCGAGATCAGCAACGCCGGCTACCAGTGGCGCTTCCTGGCCGCCTCGATGGGCGTGCCGTTCATCCCGGCGCGCTCCATGCTCGGCACCGACACCATCAAACACAGTTCCGCCAAGATCATCGAGGACCCGTGGAGCGGCAAACCCATCGCCCTGCTCCCCGCCTGTTATCCCGACGTGGCGCTCTTCCACGTCCACCGCTGTGACAAGTTCGGCAACGCCCAGATTGACGGCATCATCATCGAAGACTTCGAACTGGCGCGCGCCGCCCGCCGCATCGTCATCACCACCGAGAAAATCATCGAACACGAGGAGATCGAGCGCCAGCCGTGGCGCACCGCCATCCCGTTCTATCTGGTGGACGCGGTGATCGAGGTCCCGTTCGGCGCGCACCCGACCGAGATGCCGGTCACGTATTACTTCGACGAGGAGCACATCGCCCACTGGCTCGAAGTCTCCAAGACGCCGGAAGGCACGCAGAAATATTTCGAAGAGTACGTCTTCGGCGTGCCGGACTACGACGCGTACCTGGAAAAGATCGGCGGCAAGCGCAGGATGGAAGAACTGAAGCGCATCATGAATCTCCAGCCGCCTTCGACCGGGGAGGCTGCGCCATGACCGGCCAACCGCGTTACAACCTGACCGAACTCCTGGCCTGCGTGGCCGCCGGTTTCATCGAAGACGGCCGCTCGGCCTTCGTCGGCACCGGCTTCCCGGTGGTGGTGGGGATGCTGGCCCAGCGCACGCACGCGCCCGGCCTGCTCATCATCTTCGAGGCGGGCGGCATCGGGCCGCGCGTCCCGGCGCTGCCCATCTCGGTGGGCGACTCGCGCACCTATTACAAAGCCTCGGGGGCCTCGTCCCTGCACGAGGTCATGTCGGCCTCCCAGGCCGGTTACGTGGACTACGGCTTCCTGGGCGGCGCGGCGATGGACTGCTACGGCAACATCAACACCACCGTCATCGGCGACTGGGCGCACCCGAAAGCGCGCCTGCCCGGCAGCGGCGGCGCGAACGATGTCGGCTCGTTCGTCTGGCGCGCCATCTACGTCCTGCGCCAGCAATCCAAGCGGACGTTCGTCAACAAACTGGATTTCATCACCACCCCCGGCTATCTGACCGGACCCGGAGCGCGCGAGCGCGCCGGCCTCCCGGCGGACACCGGCCCGTACCGCGTCATCACGCAGTTGGGCGTCTACGGCTTCGATGACGACACCAAACGCCTGAAACTGCTGGCGCTCCACCCCGGCGCGACCGTGGACCAGGTCCGGGAAGCCAGCGAGTTCGAGATCATCATCCCGGAGCAGATCGGCGTCACCGCCGAGCCGACGGATGAGCAGTTGCGCATCCTGCACGAGATTGACCCGCGCGGGATGGTGATTGGAAAGTAGTGCTTCTTCACCACAGAGAGCACGGAGTCCACTGAGAAAAACAAAAAGGTTTTAACTCTGTGTTCTCTGTGTGCTCTGTGGTAAAACCGTTTTACAGGAGATTGCCATGGATTTCCAGATGACCGAAGAACACAAAATGCTCCGCCAGATGGTGCGGAACTTCGCCGAAAAAGAGATCGCCCCGCGCGCCGAGGAGATAGACGCCACCGACCAGTTCCCCGCCGACCTGTTCAAGCGCATGGGCGAACTGGGCATTTTCGGCCTGCCCTTCGACGAGAAATACGGCGGCTCCGGCGGCGACTACCTCGGCCAGGTCATCGCGCTGGAGGAGATCGCCCGCGTCTCCGGGACGATGGCCATCATCCTGGACGCGCAGACGTCGCTGTGCTGTGAGCCGCTCTACCTGTTCGGCACCGAGGAGCAGAAACTGAAATACCTGCCGCCCCTGCTCAGCGGCGAGAAGATCGGTGCCTTCGGCCTGACCGAGCCGCAGGCCGGGTCCGACGCCGGGGCCACGCGCACGCGCGCCGTCCGCGAGGGGGACGAGTGGGTGCTCAACGGCCAGAAGATCTTCATCACGAACGGCTCCCTCGCCGACGTGGTGGTCGTCACCGCCAAGACTGACCCGGAAAAAGGGACGAAGGGCATCTCCGCGTTTATCGTCGAAAAAGGCACGCCTGGCTTCAAGCCGGGGCGGGACGAAAAGAAGATGGGGCTGAAAGGCTCGGTCACATCTGAATTGTTCTTCGAGAATTGCCGCATCCCGGCCGGGAACCTGCTCGGAAAAGAGAACGAGGGCTTCAAGCAGTTCCTGACCACGCTGGACGCCGGGCGGGTTGCCATCGCCGCCATGGCGCTCGGGCTGGCGCAGGGCGCGTACGAGAAAGCCGTGGCATACGCGAAGGAACGCGAACAGTTCGGCCAGCCCATCGCCAAATTCCAGGCCATCCAATGGATGATCGCTGAAATGGCCACCGACATTGACGCCGCGCGGCTGCTGGTCAACCGCGCCGCCTGGCTCAAGATGCAGGGTCAGCGCTTCACGCTGGAGGCCGCCATGGCCAAGTTCTTCGCCACCGAAGCCTCCGAGCGGGTGTGCTACAAGGCCATCCAGATCCACGGCGGATACGGGTACACCCGCGACTACGCGGTGGAACGCATGTACCGCGACCAGCGCCTGTGCGCCATCGGCGAAGGCACGAACGAGATCCAGCGCCTGGTCATCGCCCGGCAGATTTTGGGGTTGTGATTGCTCCCTAAAAAACACCCCGCCCCGGAGAGAATTTTTCCCGGGGCGGAGGGATTGACAGGAGTGATATACTGTTAACAAGCAAGTTCTTACCTTGCGTCGTCTTAAGCCGCTATACGGTTGCCGTATAACCCCTGTTGGGCCGCCCCTTGCAAAAGTAAATATTAAAGATAGGTAGGGTAAAATAAGAGCATGACTAACCTTGTAACGCAACTCTCATTTCTCGAATCAGAGCAAGAAACAGTTACCAAGACCGATAAGCGAGATGGCGAACAGCCAGAGACTTATACTGGCATGTATGCAATGCACAAATATTGGTCAAAAAAACCTTATAACCTTGTTTCGCGTTATATTGAAAAATATTCAAAACCTAACGAAATAGTTCTTGACCCTTTTTGTGGGTCAGGCGTTACTATAACCGAAAGCATTAGATTAAATAGACGTGCTGTAGGCATTGATATAAACCCCACTGCGATTGTCTCAACAAAAATGGGGCTTACTCACATAGACTTAAAAGCTCTAAAGAAAACATTTGAATCATTGCGTTCAGAGGTAGAGCAGGAAATCAATAGCCTCTATCAAACTAATTGCCCAAAATGTGGAAATCCTCAAGCAATTGCCTCTCATACTATTTGGAATGGGGAACAAATTGATGAGATATGGGTTGAATGTAAAGCGTGTGGAAATTCTAAGACAGTAAAAAAGCCTTCCGAAACTGACAGGGTTGCGGCATTAGAACCAGCCCGCCCCGCAAGTTGGTATCCTACCAATTACTTGCTCGAAAATTACCGCATTAATGCAAAAGCAGGAATGCGCGTTTGTGATTTATTTACTCCCCGTGCTCTTTCAAATTTATCGCTACTATTGGAGAAAATTCGCCAAATTAAAGACGAGCAAATCAAATCTGTAATGGAGTTTTGCTTTAGCGCAATGCTCCCACAATCTAGTAATATGGTTTTTGTTATTCGCCGTCGTGGTAAATCAAATGGTACAAACGGAAACGGTGAAGGAAAAGCAGAGGTTGGAAGTTGGGTTATTGGTTATTGGATACCACCAGAGCATTTCGAGATTCACGTTTGGAGGTGTTTTGAAAATCGTTTCAAAAGAATCTTGAAAGGCAAGCAGGAAGTAAATTATGCAATTCCTGTTTCTGCTACAGAATTTTTATCTTTTGATGAACTTGAAAAATCTCAAGTTGGCTACTTAGTAAGCAAAGGAACAGCCACTGATCTTTCACTCGTTCATTCTAATTCTATAGATTATATTTTTACCGACCCGCCTCATGGTAATCGTATTCCTTATCTTGAACTTAGCCTAATGTGGAATTCATGGCTTAACTATGAATTTGATTTAGAAAATGAAATCATAGTTTCCGAGTCCAAAGTTCGCCAAAAGAATGCAAAGGATTACGAACAAAGACTCAAAATTGCATTTGGCGAGATGTGGCGAGTTCTCAAACTAGATGGATATGCTTCAATCGCCTTTAATAGTTTGGATGATGAAACGTGGCTCTCCCTTCTTAATACGTTATTGGCGGCAGGATTTAAAATTAAGGAAATAACCCCCCTCGAATATTCCGCACGTTCTGTAGTTCAAGATACCCGAAAAAACGCATTAAAAACCGATTTCGTGATAACTTGCCGGAAACAAATGCAAGAGTTTCGTCAGCAAATTGCTTTTGGTTATTCAGAAAAAGAACTTTTAATAGCAATAAAAGATTTTTTGAGTAGCCGCAAGAATGGCGCAGAAACTTACGAGATAATGAATTGCCTACTTGTATCAAGTATTCCCACTGGTACAGTGTTCAGAGTGTCGCAAATTATTGAAACCATAAAAGACATTGCCACCTACAATGATGGACGCTGGCAGCTAAAACCATCCTAATGGAGTCATTATGCCTTCTGATTTCAACGCCATTCGCAAATTATACGATGATGATAGATTTGTAGAATTGCTACACCATCCTAACGGGATTTTTTGGCTTAAACTGCGCTCTATTTCACGCGCCGAGCAAATGCGCCAATTTTGTCAAAGAATTCAAATTGACACCGAGGGCGTCCAGGGGCGTCAATTGTTTGAATACGTATACAATCAAAAACCTGACAATCTTGTTTTGGAAAACTTCATTCGAGAACTCTTTCAACAAGAACGAACAGAGAGAAAGCAGAATGAAAATTACATCATTTCGCAGTTATATCAGATGAAAGTGTTTGACTGGGGCGGTTTATATCAAAACAGCCTTGAACAAACGATTGTCGACAATTACATAAAAAAGATTCAAAGTTGGGATGTACTCAATTCTGCCATCGAGAATGAAATCCATGTCAGCATGAGGGGATACGTTCAGTGTTCTTGGTACAACCACTGGTCATCTATCCTTGTTGAGGACATATTCAAAGACCACCCAGCGGTTTTGCCCGCTATGGGGTTGGTCAAAAAAGTTGACTTCTTTATCCACAACTTTCCTTTCGATTTGAAGGTAACTTACTTTCCAGAAGGATACATGGAAGTATTACGCAGGGCTGGAGGATTACGTCCCGAATTAACTTTATTAAAAGCCTTTTGTCGTCAACAAGGTATATGGTTTGATAATAACAAGCCCGCTGGTGTTCTGTTTTCAGAACTTTTGGCTAAAGTAACAGAACATACATCACAAGCCGCACAAGATTTTATTATTGACTTCAAAGCGACTCGAATGCGTCTACTACAACAAACAATTGATAACTCACAGGCTCTTAAAGTCTGGCTGTATGAAAATCAAGGTGTGCGTAGATTCGACGCATCGAATCGGTTCTTCCTTGTTTTAGTGGACGCCGAGAATTTTGGTGAAAGCTGGAAGTTGAAGCGAAACAAGGATTTATTGGTAAATTCTATCCATTCCCATTTAGGCGCGATGAATCCAGAAACAATGGAAAATCTGCGCTTGGAATTTCAATGGGAGAATGAAAATTACGAAACTTACGCCGATATTCTGTTCGTAGTCATGAATCAAGCAGAGTAAAGGCTCTATAAAGTCAAAAACGGCCCAACACCGGCCCAGCGGATGGTTCGCCTTCGCTCACCACCGGCAGCGGCTCACGCGTACGAGTTGCGCTGAAAGGTGTTCGCGCTGTTTTCCACCGTCCGCATCCGCGCAAGGAAATGAACAAGGGCGCAGTCAAATCCGTCCGCAGGTTTCTCGAAGCAGCAGGAGTGAAGCCATGATGGAATATAAAGGGTATATCGGCAAAGTCGAAATTGACGAAGAAACGGGCATTCTGTACGGCGATGTGATCAATGTCCGTGATGTAATCACATTCGAAGGCCGCAGCGTTGATGAAGTTCAGAAGGCTTTTCGAGAATCGGTTGATGATTATCTCGATTTTTGCGCGCAGCGCGGCGAGTCGCCTGAAAAGCCGTTTTCAGGGAAATTTGTCCTTCGCCTGCCTGCCGAGTTGCATCGCAAAGCATTCATTCAGGCGAAGTTGGAAGACAAGAGCCTGAACGGCTGGGTGACGGAAGTTCTCAAAACCACGCTTCAAAACCAGTGAGGCCATGCAGTCAGCCGCCGAACCTGTTCGTGACCCCGGCATGGACGCGGGAGCGTCCCCCGCATATTTCGAGAAAAACGACCCGCCGACGGGTCGTTTTCTTATCCCAACAGCGCCTCCACCGCCTCGCGCGGCGAGAGTTCGCGGCGTAACAGCCGTTCCACAATTTCATCATAACGCGCCTCCGGCACGCGGAGGCGGAACTGCGCGACCAGCGTCCCGGTGATTAGCGATTCCAGTTCGGCTTCGAGGCGGGCGCGCTCGCGGCGGCCCCACTCCCCGCTCTGGCGGAGGTGCTGCGCGTGGAGGTCAATGGCTTCCACCAACTCCGCCACCCCGCTCCCGTCGAGCGACACCGTCCGCTGGACCGGCGGGACCCACAGCGGACCGATTTCCGCTCCGGCCGCGTGGATGGTCATTGTTTGCCCATGATGGAGGAAGACTTTCTCGACCGGGTGGGCCAGGTCGAGCATGCTTTTCAGGGCGCGCTCGGTATGCTCCACGCCGGGCAGGTCCGCCTTGTTGACCACGAGGATGTCGGCGATTTCGAGAATACCAGCCTTGATGGCCTGGATCTCGTCGCCCAGACCGGGGGACTCGACCACCAGCGTGGTGTGCGCCAGCCGGGCAATATCCACTTCCGCCTGCCCCGCGCCGACGGTCTCGATCAGCACCACATCGAACCCGGCCGCGTCGAAGACCTGCGCCATGGCCGCCGTCGCGTGCGCCAGTCCGCCCAGCGAGCCGCGCGTGGCCATCGAGCGGATGAAGACGCCGCGGTCGCCGGCCAGGTCGCGCATCCGCACCCGGTCGCCTAGCACCGCTCCGCCCGTGAACGGGCTGGATGGGTCCACCGCCAGCACCGCCACCCGGCGCGGGGTCCCGGCGGGCGGCTTGCGGAAGTGCAGTGCGATCCGGTTGACGAGCGACGATTTCCCGGTCCCGGGAGCGCCGGTGACGCCGATGAGATGTGCTCTGCCGGTGTGGGGGAAGAGTTCGTTCAGCGCCGCGCGGCCTTCGGGCGAGTCATTTTCCACCTGCGTGAGCAGCCGCGCCAGCGCCAGGCTTTCGCCAGCCAGAACGGATTGGGCCAGGGTCATGGTTTTTGCGCGCAGGCGGAGCGGATGTCGTCAATGATCGTCCCGGTCGGCGTGCCGGGACCGTAAATGCCTGCCACCCCCATCTCCTTCAGGCGCGGCGCGTCCTCGTCCGGGATGATGCCGCCGAGGAAGAGTTTGACGTGCGCCTGCCCGTTGGCCTTGAGCAGTTCGACGATGCGGGGGATGAGCGTCATGTGCGCGCCCGACAGGATGGACAGGCCGACCACGTCCACGTCCTCCTGCAGGGCGGCTTCGGCGATCATCTCCGGCGTCTGGCGCAGGCCGGTGTAGATGACCTCCATCCCGGCGTCGCGCAGGGCGCGCGCCACCACTTTTGCGCCCCGGTCGTGCCCGTCGAGGCCCGGCTTGGCGACCAGCACACGGATCCTTCGACCCTGCTCAGGACTAGTCTTGCGTTCGGTCATGGTTCCTCCAGCGTGGAATTCATCCTCGAATTATACATCAACAACCTAACCCTCCTAGTTGATGGGGAGATGGATGCTCATCTTCGTCCCCTGCCCCGGTGCGGACTCGGCGCGAAGTTCGCCGCCATGCGCGACGACAATCGCCCTGGCAATCGCCAGCCCCGGCGTCGGCCTCTCCTGAAGGGGGCATCGCGCCCCCGCCCTGGTAATTTTGTTTATTTTTGGTAGATCGCTGATTCCATAAAGGGAAAGCAAAATTCGCCTGTCATCGGATGCGTCAAGCAATATTTTTCTCCAATGATCCCACAAAAAGTAATGTTTTCAAAAGAAGTCAGGCCCGCAAAACCGACATTTGTCTCAATAATGATCGGTATAACAGGTGAGACAGTAGATGCGTAGACCTTACGATCGCTTATAAATTGTAAGATATTCACCTGCAAGCAGATATTCTCGCCTGTATGGTTTTCCATGTAGGTTATTAATTCTTGAGCTGTAAAAGTGGGGGTAGGGGTGAGTGTTGGGGTAAGTGTAGGGGTGTTTGTTGCAGTTGGCAAGGTGGTTGCAGTGGCAGTGACAGTCGGAGGCACAGCCGTGGGCGTAGGCGTCTCCGCCGGCGCGCACCCCGCTAGCACACATACCACCACAGCCATCGTGATCAGTCTCTTCATGCTTACCTCCTCCTGAATTTTACCCCGAAACCCACATAGCCTCCCGCCCTCCCGAAGGAGAGGAGGATGATTTTCGCTCCTGAGAAAAATTTGGGATACGTCATATTCTTCCGCATTATGAAATCGGCAGGGTGATCACCATCAGCGTCCCCTCCCCCGGCGCGGACTCGGCGCGGAGTTCGCCGCCATGCGCGACGACAATCGCCCTGGCAATCGCCAGCCCCAGCCCCGAAGCGCCCTCGGCGTCGGCGCGCGATTTGTCGGCGCGGTAGAAGCGCTCGAAGACGTGCGGCAGGTCCTCCGGCTGGATGCCCTGACCGGCATCCTGGACCAACAACGTGACACCAGCCTCCGTCTGCGACGCGCCCAGGATGACGGTCCCGCCGGCCGGGGTATAGCGCAGCGCGTTATCCACGAGGTTCCCCAGCACCTGCACCATGCGGGCTTCGTCCACATGGATTTCATGCAGGCCATCGGCGGCGTCAATTTTCAGCGTGATTTCCTGCTGTCCGGCCGCGTGGCAATAGACAGAGGCGACCCGCTCCAGCAGGGTGCGCGGGGCTATTGGCTGGCGGACGAGCGCCAGTTCGCCCGCGTCGGCACGCGAGAGCGTGCGCAGGTCCTCGACCATGCGCTGCAGGCGCTCGATCTCAGAATGGATAATCTCCAGCCGCTCCGGGGTCGGCTCCAGCACTCCTTCCTGCATGGATTCGATGTACCCGGCGATGACCGTCAGCGGGGTGCGCAGGTCGTGGGCGATGTCGGCGGTCATCTGCTTGCGCAACTGGTTGGCCTGCGAAACGGCATGGCTCATGCTATTGAAGGCCTGCGTCAATTCACCGATCTCGTCCTTCGATGCGACCGGCACCTCCTGCTCCAGTTCGCCGCCCGCCATTTTGCGCGCCGCGGAAGTGAGCAGGCGCACCGGACGGGCGAAGGAGCGCGCCAGCAGGACGCCGGTCACCAGCGCCGCGGCAATCGCCCCTAGAGCCGCCAGCCAGAGCGCCTGGCTGGTGCGGTCGAGGTAGGCCTGCTCCTCGGATGTAAAAACAAACGCATCGGGAGGGGTGAAAATCGTGCCGATGACGCGCCCGTCCACCTCGATGACTTTTCCCAACGCCAGCCGGTCGGGGGGGAGTTGGGAACCGAGGGCGTAGTTGGGGAGCATGGTCAGGATGACCACGCCGCGTTCGTCTGCCAGTGCGAAGACCAGGCGGCTTTCGCGCGGACTGGCCTGGCTGGCATCGAAAGGCTGGACGCCGCCAGCAGGCTGCCCGGGCTGGACCTGGTGAGGCGAGGGCGGCAGGAATCCGCTCGAAGCGAGCACGGTCGCAACGCCGTCGAACGACCCGTTGGCCGTGTAATAGTCCACCAGCACGGTCTCCAGTTGGGCGCGCGCCTGGTCGCGCAGCAGGGCATTCAGCCGGTCCGGGCTGGTCAGGCGCACAACGACAGCCACCAGCGCGGCGGCGATGACGGCCACGAGCAGGAAAGCGAGAGTCAGTTTTCGGGAAATGGTACGCATGTCATTCCTGCCTGAAACGGTATCCCACGCCGAAGACGGTTTCGATGTACTCAGGGGAATCGTCATCGGACTCGAGTTTGGCGCGCAGGTTGCGCACGTGGACGTTGAGCGTGCGTTCGGCGCCCACGAACCCGCTGTCGGCCAGGCGCTCCACCAGTTGCGCGCGGGTGAACACGCGACCGGGCGCGGCCATCAGCAGGGCCAGCAGGTCGAACTCGGTGTGGGTCAGGTGGACAGGCCCGCCGCGCAGGCTGACGGTCCGGGTGGTTTCGTCCACCACCAGTTCGCCGGAGCGCAGGACACGCGCCGGCGCGGATTCCCCGTCGGCGCGGCGCAGGACGGCGTGGATGCGCGAGACCAGTTCGCGCATCCGGAACGGTTTGATGATGTAATCGTCCGCACCCAGTTCGAGGCCGAGCACGGCGTCGGCTTCTTCTTCGCGGGCGGTGATGATGATGACCGGCGTCTGGCGTTCCTGGCGGTAGCGGCGCAGGAATTCGTAGCCGTCCATTTCGGGCATCATCAGGTCGAGCAGGATCAGGTCCGGCTGTTCGTGGCGGGCGGCGTAGATGGCCTCGCGTCCGTTGACGGCCATGACGGCGCGGAAGCCCTGCCCGGTGAGGTATTCCTCCAGGAGGCGGCGCACGCTGGCCGAGTCGTCAACAATGAGGATGGTTTTCATCAAGCCTATGATACACGAGATTTGTTCAGATTTGATTAAGGGAAAACTGCTCAACCGGCCCCCGGCATCGGATGAACCCGCTTCAGCGGGTTTCTGGCCTTTTCAGTGGCGACTAGCGGCAAACAGTTTGCCACAAATTTACCCCGCCTAAACCAAACCTGAACAACCTTCCTCTACAATGCAGGCAATCAAAAGGTTGACGCGATGACGACCCTCTCCCGACGCCTGCCCCGTTCCCCCGAACTGACACGCTTCGCCCGTTTCCTGGCGGTGGGCGCGCTCGGCACGCTCCTGGACTTCGGCCTGCTGACCGGTTTGAAACTGGCCGGGATGCCCACCCTGCCAGCGGCCTCGCTCGGCTTCCTGGCCGGGCTGGCCAGCAACTACTTCTGGAACTCGCGCTGGACCTTCGCCGGGCAGACGCGGGCGGGCTGGGCGCAGTTTGCCCGCTTCGCGTGCGTCAGCCTGATCGGGCTGGCGCTGAACGACGTGATCGTGCTCGGGCTGGAAGGTCCGCTCGGCGCGTGGACCGGCAACCCGGATTTCGGCTACCTGCCCGCCAAAGTGCTCGCCACCAGCATCGTCGTCTTCTGGAACTACTTTGCCAACCGCGCCTGGACGTTCAAAACCAGAACCAAGCCGCCTGACGCTGCAGGAATTGGACGCGGATAAACGCGAAATAACGCGGATTTTTTGTCAAGGAAAAGCGAAAAACAGGTTTTTCCGCGCTCGTCAGCGCTCGTCCGCGTCCAATTTCTAAAATTGTCCAGTGGCTGGAACCAGAACCACAAATCAGGTTTGATACAATCGGAGACAACATGACCATCCCATCAGAACACCCCGCTTCCTTCCTCGACCGCAAGATTGCCGGGCGGATCACGACCACACACCTGCTGCTGGCGGGCATCATCCTGCTGTCGGTATTTCTCCATTTCGCGAACATCGGCTCCATCGGCGACTCCAACGCGTACTACACCGCGGCGGTCGAGAGCATGACCCAGTCGTGGCACAACTTCTTCTTCGCCGCCGCCGAGCCGGGCGGATCGGTGACCGTGGACAAGCCCCCGCTCGGCCTGTGGATCGAGACGCTCTTCGCCCTCGGCCTGGGCGTGAGCGGATTCTCCACCAGCCTGCCGAACATCCTGGCCGGCATCCTGAGCGTGCCGCTGCTGTATCACCTGGTGCAGAAGCATCTGGGCAAGCTCGCCGGGCTGGTCGCCGCGCTGGTGTTGACGGTCACGCCGGTGCTGATCGCCACCGACCGCAACAACACCATGGACGGGATGCTGGTATTCGTTCTCCTGCTGGCAGCCTGGGCCTTCATCGCCGCGGTCGAAAGCGGCAAACTGCGTTACCTCCTGCTCGGCGCGTTCATCGTCGGCCTGGGATTCAACATCAAGATGATGCAGGCCTTCCTGCCGCTTCCGGCTTTCTACGCGCTGTATTTCTTCGCCTCCAAAAATGGCTGGTGGCGCAAACTGCTTCATCTTGCGCTGGCGACCGTCGTGCTGGTCATCGTCTCCCTCTCGTGGGCAGTGGCCGTGGACCTGACGCCTGCCGACGAACGTCCCTACATTGGCAGCAGCCAGAACAACACGGTAATGGAACTCATCATCGGGCACAACGGCATGTCGCGGCTCCTGGGCGGCAAATGGAACGCCATCCGCAACCAGGCCGATGCCCAGGGACCGGACAACCAGTCCACCGCGCCGGGGATCCAGCCGCCCGCCGCTCCGCTGCCCTCCGGCCAGCCCTCCGCGCCGGGATCTTCTCCCGCCCAGCCCGCGCCGCAAGGCCCTCCGCAACAAGCCTTCGACGCTTGCGCCGGCCAGACGCTGGGAGCAGCCTGCTCGTTCGACCTGCCATACCAGACCATTACGGGAATCTGCATCATGCCGCCCAACTTCGATCGCATGGTCTGCACCCCCCCGGACAAGATTCCGCAGCAAAGCCAGCCTCAGTCACAGCCCCAAACCCCCGGCGGATCAAGCAGCAGCACGCCCTTCAGCCAGGAGACCGGTTCGCCGGGCGTCTTCCGCTTCTTCCAGCCGCCGCTCTCCAAGCAAATGTCCTGGCTGCTGCCCTTCGCCCTGCTCGGCATCCTCCTGCTGGCCTTCGCCGGGCGGATCCGCTTTCCGCTGGAGGCCGGCGGCCACAAAGCCCTCGTTCTGTGGGGCGGCTGGCTGCTGACCTGCCTGGTCTTCTTCAGCGCGATCGAGGGCATCTTCCACGCTTACTATGCCATCATGCTGGCGCCGGCCCTGGGCGCGGTCGTCGGGGGCGGATTCGCCCTGTTGTGGCGCTGGCAGGCCGGGCGTCCGTGGGTGAACGGATTGCTGCTGGCCGGCGCGGCCGCCACGGTCGGCTTCGAGATTTACGCCGCGCATCAGTACGGCGTGCAGGGAATCTGGATGTTCGCCGCGGGCGCGTTGCTGCTGGCGGGCATTCTCCTGCTCCTGTTCCGGCGGACGCACAGCGCGGGCTACGCCTCCATCCTGACCGCCATGCTGGTCATCCCCTTCTTCTGGACTGTGATGACGACGCTCGGCAACCCGGACCTCAACCTGCCGACCGCCTACGCCGGGACCGGCGCGCCGCAGGCCAACATCCAGCAGCCCGCCAACGCACCTGCCTCCCAGCCGCGCCAGAACGCCAACCGGGGCAGGCAGGTCAACGAAGCCCTGCTGGCGTTTCTGCAAGAGAATACGCAGGGTGTCGAGTATCTCGTAGCCGTGCCCAGCGCCGGGACCGGCGCGCCGATGGTGATCGCCACCGGCCGCCCGGTGCTCTACATGGGCGGGTTCGGCGGCTCCGACCCGGTGATCGACGCGCAGGGGCTGGCGGAAATGGTGGCAGACGGGGAACTGCGTTACGTGCTGTACGGCAGCGAAGGCCGCGGCAACGGCATTCTCGTCTGGCTGAAACAGAACTGCATTGTCGTGCCGGGGTTTGGGCCGTCTGCCCGGAACGCGCCCAACGCCGACAATCTTCAGTTGTATCGCTGCGACGGTTAAACCGCAGAACAACGAACAGGTTCTCTCCTCCTCTTGCGCAACAGCCGCTGAAACCAGCGGCTGTTGCCAATTTGGTTCATTGGGAATCGGCGTGGTGTGCCGCCAGATGTAGGTCGGATTGCCAATCCGACTTACGCCGCGCACCATATGTGGCGGTCTATCACGGCAAATCCCAGAGAGCCGCCAATTTTAAGGATGTTTGTTTTGCTATAATCAGTAAATCACGAAAGTCAATGTCACCCTGAGCCCTTCGCCTGTCATTCTGAGCGAAGCGAAGAATCTCATTGGCTCAGGGTAAACTCCGCGAAGGGTCTCCCGCCCTGCGGGCGGGGATTCTTACCCTACGGGTACGATGTCGCCCCTTCGGGGCTCAGAATGACAAATCTGCGATTTACTGAAAATGCCAGCAGGAGAAATGCCATGCACCAAACACTGGAGAAAATCTTCACCGCCATCCTGGACGGCGAGCAGGCGGCAGTCACGGAAAACGTGCCGGCCGCGCTGGAAGCGGGACTGTCGCCGGAGACGGTCCTGAAAGAGGGACTGGTGGCGGCCATGACCGAGGTCGGGCGGCGCTTCGAGGCCGGGGAGTATTTCGTTCCGGAGATGCTGGCAGCGGCGCGCGCCATGCAGGGCGGATTGAAACTGCTCAAGCCGCGTCTCGTGCAGGCAGGCGTGCGCGCGGCGGGGAAGATACTGCTCGGCACGGTGGCCGGGGACATGCACGACATCGGCAAGACGCTCGTCGGCATGATGCTGGAAGGGGCCGGGTTCGAGGTCGTGGACCTGGGCACGGACGTGAAGCCCGAGGCGTTCGCGGAGGCGGTGCGCGAGCATCAGCCGGACATCGTCGGCCTGTCCTCCCTGCTGACCACCACCATGCCCGGCATGATCTTCACCGTCCAGGCGCTGACGGAAGCCGGGCTGCGCGGGCAGGTCAAGGTGATGGTCGGCGGCGCGCCGGTGACGGCCGCCTTCGCCCAAACCATCGGCGCGGACGGGTACGCGCCGGACGCCAGCGCGGCGGTCAAACTCGCCCGGTCGTTGGTGGGGGAGGCGTGAAAATTCAAGGTTTTGGACAGCAAAGCATTTGTTTCGCCAGGAGGCTGACATGAAAATCGTGACCCGCGCTCTGCTCACAATCGGACTGCTCCTCACCATCCTCTCCGCCTGCAACCTGCCAACCGGCTCCGGGGCGGGACCGTCAACCGGCCCCGCGCAGGCAGACGGTCCCGCAGTGACCGCTCAACCGCCCGCTGCCCCGGCCAACGCGGCCGAACTCGTCCAGCCGGCGGACATCGAATATCTGGGCGCGTTCCGCCTGCCGGACGGGGGCGAGCGTCCGCTCACCTTCGAGTATGGCGGCAACGCCATGACCTTCAACCCCGACGGCGACCCGTCCGGCTCCGGCGACGGCTTCCCCGGCTCGCTGTTCGTCACCGGCCACGACCGCATGCCCTACGGCGACCTGCCCGACGGCTCCCAGGTGGCCGAGGTGAGCATCCCCGCGCCGGTTGTCTCGCGCAACGTGGCGGACCTCAACATGGCCGGTTTCGTGCAGGATTTCAGCAATGTCACGGCCAGCGCCTTCACGCAAAGGGACGAGATCCCCAAGATCGGCCTGCTGTACCTCAACCGCCCCGAGACCGGGCCGCTCATCCACATCGCCTGGGGACAGCACCTCCAGCCGCCGGACGTGCCTTCGCACGGCTGGTTCAGCCCCACGCTGGCAGACGCCAACATGACCGGCTTCTGGTTCATCGGGGATATTGACCTCTACAGCGTCAACGGCTACCTGTTCGAGATCCCGGCTGAGTGGGCGGACACATACACGGGCGGGCGCACTATCGCCACCGGGCGGATGCGCGACGGCGGGCAGGGCGGCATGGGCCCAACATTGCTCGCCTACACCCCCTGGCTACCCGACGGCTCCGCGCCCGCCGACGGGACGCGCCTCGCCGAGACAACCCTCCTGCTCTACGAAAACGCCTACAACACCGAGGACATCGTCCGCGCCATGAACGGCTACCAGTATCCCGATGAATGGGAGGGCGGCGCGTGGCTCACGACCGCTTCGGGCCGGACCGCCGTCCTGTTCGCCGGCACCAAGAGCAACGGCACGAAGTTCTGGTACGGCTACATCAACCCTGACGGTCCGCAGTATGCCTGCGTGGACGCCCACGTGACCGACTTCCCCACCTGTCGCACCGCCGACGGCGGCATCTGCCCGCAGGAGGACTTCTCCGGCTGCTGCACCGAGGAGACCGGCGGATGCGTCTCGCTGCGCGGCTGGTGGTCCACCCATCTCGACGCCCAGTTCATCCTCTACAATCCCGACGACCTGGCGCGCGTCGCGGCCGGGGAGATGCAGCCCTGGGAGCCGCAGCCCTACGCCGTCATAGACATTGACGATCACCTGTTCCTCAGTCCGCCCGAATGGGACCTGCAAAACGTCGGCTGGGGCGACCAGCGCCGCTACCGCATCGGCGACACCGCCTTCGACCGCGCCAACGGCCTGCTCTACGTGCTCGAACTCTTCGCCGACGGCGCCAAGCCGGTGGTGCACGTTTGGAGCGTAAAATAAAACCTGTCTGCATCGAATACCCTTGCGGGTACTATGTGACCAGAATTCCTCGAAAATCATTCGGTCAATTCGTGGAATTCGATGCTGGAGTATTTCGATGGTGTGTCAGATGACTCGACGGATTCCCGCGCTCCTCCTGCTGCTCCTCTCCGCCTGCGCTGCGCCCGCGGACCGGGAACCTGCCGCGCCCGTGGACGCGTCCGCGCCCGCCGCGGCCTCCCCCTGGCATCCCGCCCCCGGCGACTCATTCCAACTCCAGTTCACCGGCGACCTCGACCTCTCCGTGCAGGCGGACGTGTACGATCTCGACCTGTTCGACACCGACGCGGACACCATCGCGGACCTCCACGCCCGCGGCGTCCGCGTCGTCTGCTACATCTCGGTCGGCTCGTGGGAGGACTGGCGTCCCGACGCGGACCAGTTCCCGGAAGAAGTGATCGGCAACGATTACGAAGGCTGGCCGGGCGAGAAATGGCTGGACATCCGTCAAATCGGCAAACTCGCCCCCATCCTGCGCTCCCGCCTCGACCTGTGCGCCGCCAAAGGCTTCGACGGCGTCGAGCCGGACAATATCGAAATCCACGACAACGACAGCGGCTTCCCCATCACCTACGCCGACCAACTCGCCTTTGCCCTTTGGCTGGCAAATGAAGCCCACGCCCGCGGACTCGCCATCGGCCTCAAGAACGCCCCCGACATGGCCGCCGACGCCCTGCCGTATTTCGATTACGCCGTGGTGGAAGACTGCTTCTACTTCAACTGGTGCGGACAGATGGCGCCGTTCCTCGAGGCCGGCAAGCCCGTCTTCGCCATCGAATACACCGACATGGATGTTGATTTCGCCGCGGCCTGCGCGGAAGCGGAATCGCTGGGATTGACCATGCTCCTGAAACACCGCAATCTCGACGCGTTTCGGGAGGCCTGCCCGTGAGTGGTTCCGATGGAACGAGGCGCTGTCCGGTTTTCATAACCGGCATTTTGCACTATACTATTTCTAAGGGTTCGTAAAAGAATAAATTCCCTCGTTCGGATGCAGTTGGACTGCATCCTGCTCGCAGTGCAACTGCTCGCGAACAAAAATACGGGAAGTTATTTATTTTCAGACCCTAACTGATTGGTAGACCCTGACCCGGACAAGCCGGAACCAAAATGGATATCCTTGCCGCTTTTTTTGAAACCAACCAAGCCATCATCTACTTTGCCTATGGGCTGGTCTTTTTTATCATGGGGCTGGTGGTGGCCTTACAAAGCCGCCAATCCTCGCGCCTGGAGTTGGCGCGCAGTTTGAACTGGCTGGCTGGCTTTGGCATCCTGCACGGATTGAACGAGTGGGGCGATCTTTTTATTCCCCTCCAGGCGATGTACCTTGCGGCCCCGCTCGTGAGCCTTCTTCTTGTCATCCAACTCGTTTTCCTGGCGCTTTCGTTTGCATCCCTGTTTTCATTCGGGGTCTCTTTGCTGAAACCAGCGGGAAAACTCGGCTGGCTCTCCGCCGCGCCCACCACCCTGTTTGTATTGTGGGCGTTCGTCACTTTCTTTGTGCTGACCCCCATCTATCAAGATCAAACCACCTGGCATCACGTTTCCAATGCGCTGGCGCGATATTTCATTGCCTTTCCAGGCGGCCTTCTGGCGGCTTACAGCCTCCGCAAACATGCCCGCCAGCACATCCTGCCTCTCAAGGTTCCCGCAATCTACAATGCAATCCGCGTCAGCGGCGTTGCACTCGGCGCGTATGCCTTTCTAGGCGGGCTGATTCCTCCGCCAACCCCATTCTGGCCAGGGAGCGTGATCAATGCCGATACGTTTCAGGCCTGGATCGGCGCGCCGCCCCTGGCGTTTCGAGCGCTGATCGGCCTCGTGTTGGCGGTCTCCACCATCCGCGCCCTGGAAGTATTCAACCTGGAAACCGAGCGGCGTGTCGAGAGCCTGGAACGCGATTCGATCATCGCTGAGGAACGGGAACGCCTCGCGCGGGACCTGCATGACGGCGCGCTCCAAAAAGTGTATACCGCGGGACTGCTGGTTCGATCAATTTCCAGGCTGGTCGAGCCTCAAAGCGAAATATCGCTTCGCACTGAACGGGCGCTGGCCGCGCTCACCGATGCGGTCGCCGACCTGAGGGGCAACCTGGAGGCGCTGCACGCAGGCTCATCCGCCCCGCTGGAACCCCTGGTTGACCTGTTAAACCATGTGGTCGAGGATCCGCATTACGGGACGATGGTCAATATCACACTGGATACAAACCTCCCGCCCGACTCCAGCCTTTCGCCCCTGCGAAGCGGGCATGTCATGGGAATCGTCAACGAAGCCCTGGCAAATGCCCTGCGCCACGCGCGGGCGCGCAATGTTCATATCCGCGCAATGCAGGAGGGAGAGTCATTAAACATCGCAATCAAGGATGATGGAAATGGATTTATTCCAGGTTCCTCTTCAGGCTATGGCCTGCAAAACATGCGTGACCGCGCCCGCCTGCTGAACAGCAGGCTGGAAATCAACGCGAAGCCTGGACAAGGCTCACAGATAACGCTTGAAATTCCCTGGATGGATTAGCGATGACAAAAATCCGCGTTTTACTGGTTGACGATCACCACATTGTCCGCATGGGACTAAAGACAATTATCAACGACCAACCTGGGATGGAAGTGGTCGGGGAAGCCGGTAATGCCGCTGAAGCGCTGCGTGAAGTGGAACGGCTTCAGCCCGATGTAGTCTTGATGGACATTCGGCTGCCAGGCCAGAGCGGCATCGAAGCCGCGGGCCAGATTTCCAAACGATTCCCACATTCGAAAGTGGTGATGCTTACCTCCTTTGCCGATGATAGCATGATCTTTCGCGCCATCAGCGCAGGAGCCGTGGGATACGTCTTGAAACAGGTGGAGGACAAGGAACTGCTCAGGGCGATCACGGTGGCGGCGCAGGGTGAGGCGGTCCTCGATCCATCTGTGACCTCGAGATTGATCGCGCGTGTACGCGAGGCTGAACGTAAAAGCGACGAGGATGCCTTTCGTGATCTATCCGGGCGCGAACTGGATGTTCTCAACCTGGTAGCGAAAGGCAAAACGAACCCTGAAATTGCGGAAAGCCTGAACCTGAGCAGCAGGACGGCGGGGAATTACGTCAGCACGATCCTGCAAAAATTGCATCTTACCAACCGTATAGAATTGGCAACTTACGCGGTGGAGCATCATCTTTCAGACCGCATGACAAAGGAGTAACGCGAGATCATCTCGCGCGCTGCAAAAACAAAACGACCTCCCGCTCAAATGGCGGGAGGTCGCTTGCATATTTCAGGTGTATTTATTCACCGCCAAGCAGGAGGTGCCAGACGGGCGGGAAGGTGAAGATCAGGCCGACTGCCACCAGAACCAGCGCAATGGCAGCGATGCGGCTGAAGTTGGTCTCTTTGCCCTTCCAGATGGTATTCAGAATCACCCAGGAAAGGAAGAAGGCGATGATGCCCAGGCTGGATTTGCCCATCAAGGATCCAACGGGGTTGTACCAATTCAGCGCTGTTTTGATTGCGGCGCTGGCTTCCACACTAATGGTGGCAAGGCCAAGTACAGCGGAGCCGATTCCACCTGCGAGCAGGGCGGCGGCAACGGGACCGTTGGGTTTGTTAATTTCAGTAGTAGCCATGACTTATACTCCTTTTCAGATTTACCAGGTTCAGCGGATCGGGGCGGCTTTGGTGATGAAGGCGCCGAATATACCCGCGACGGCAGCGGCAAAAAAAGCGACGGTGAAGAAGATCATCACCCAGCGGCGGATTTCGGGCTTCCTGGTCAGCGCTGCGCCGTAGTATTGCACCACAAAGGCGACCACAGTGGCGGCCATCGGCGAAATGAAGGCAACATGCTCTTTCCATTCCATGCCGAACGAATGCCAGAAGGCGGTGCTTTCATTGGCAAGCAAAAGGTATCTGGGGAAGTTCGCCAGGTCGGTGAGGCCTTCGGGCGGCGCAGCACGATACCACGGGTAGACAATGTATGTGCCAGTGAAGACTGCCGCCCAAACTGCGGCGGCCAGCAGCCACAGGAATACACGCAGGCGGTTGACATTGGCGTTTGTGCCTTCGGTTGTCAGCCATTCGGCTTTCATCATGTACACGCCGACCAGGGCGCCGGCAAAGCCGAGCAGGAAGATAAAGCCGAAAACCATGCCGTGCGTGGTTGTCCATAGATCATTTGCGCTCATTGGAATTCTCCTTTTTGGTTTTGAATTGAATTCATTGTAGAACAGTCATGGTCACAGGCGTAGAGACAACCTACTCTATTTCACTAGAGTAGGTTGCCAGGTAATTGAATGAAAGCAGGGGAAATGAAAATCAGGGATGGGAATTGAAAAAGTCGAGTATAAAATGGTCGCAGTCGCTGTAAAAAGCGTGCTCGCCATAAGCCACAAACAGGCGATCCTGGATATCGAGGCGGGCGGATTCGGAATACTCCAGCCCGACGTGTTTCTCCCATTTCGAAAGGCTGGCAAAGAAAACCAGCCTCCAACTGGAAGATTGCTTCTACTTCAACTGGTGTGACCAGATGACGCCGTTCCTCGAGGCCGGCAAGCCCGTCTTTGCCATCGAATACACCGACATGGGCGTGGACTTCGCCGCCGCCTGCGCGGAAGCAAAGTCGCTGGGGATGGGGATGATCCTGAAGCATCGCAATCTGGATGCGTATCGGGAGGCCTGTCCCGGAATGTTTCTCCTGATGGAACGATTAATGTTAAAACCCTGTAAGTGATGTATGAATATGGTTGCAAAGATATAGTTTCGTTATATAATACCATCGTCGGTGGAATCTTCGACCAAACAAGATACGAGTTATTGTTCACTTCTTCTATAAGGTTTTAGAGCATAAAAATCGAAAGGGGTTTGTACCTTATGTCAAAGCAAAAGAATGACCTCCCCAAAACACTTATCATTGTTATAGGTGCTCTTTTGGGGAATGTTGTGTTCGGCGTTTGTTCCATTATCGCGCAAGAGAGACCCATTGATAAGATAATATCAGCAACCCAAACAGCAGAATCAAAGACCTTAGTCGTTCCAACTTTTATACCCATTCCTACTCAACATCAATCATCAGGAAATGCATCAAAAGACGTTATTAGTTTGATCGTATTAAATCCCCATCAAAATGAGACTTATCCGCTTTATAAGAACGAATATGATATCGCTTTCTACTCGACCGAACTCATTGTTGTAGAATTTGTTGTAGTAGATACAAACAAGCAATCCATTGATATTCTAGCCACCTGACAGTTTGGAGTCACAGGTAGGTACACAGCGGAACAGAGATAGAAAGAGCATTGATGAGTCTCCTTTGGATGAAACGCAAGCCGAT
>WOUS01000021.1 GCA_009772985.1 Anaerolineaceae bacterium | reverse complement strand
ATAATGTTTTCGGGCGTGGCTGTGTGTGTTTTTGTTTAGGCATAAACCCAAACTTACACGGTCACGCCTCTTTTGTCTAGCCTTTCATGCACCAACGCCATTCAAAACTAGTAGTTGTTTCAGCATCTCCAAAGTAATGTTCGGAAAGAATTTATCAGAAATAACTGCCTTTACTTCTGCCTTAGGCCATCGAGACTTTTGAGCCAGCAGTTTTTGCACACAAGTGATGAACCCTGCCACGTTTCTGGGATGGCGCAAAATCTGCCAAAGATAAAGTGGCATGTTATATTCCAAACAATATGAATTTATACCGCTCTCAGCGCAAAAGCGTGTTAGCAAACCGTAACCAGACATCGGGTCCAAAACCCGCTGCTTCCCTTTTAGGGATTGAAATAACATTCGGTCTTGATCAGTAAAGGCTGAGTAACTCCTTCCTGTATTTAGAAGGGATCGATAAATATCACGAATTAATGTTATTCTATTAAGGCTGGCAGAATCATTCATTCGACCTCTTGCGTAATTGCGATGCATTTTGTCCAAAGACTGGAAAGCTATACTCAAAAGCAAATAGTGCCTGAAATATACAACTCGCATCACAGAAGTACATCGCCCATCTGCTTTGGGAGACTTTTACAAAGAGGCTCATTGCTTTCAGAAGAATGGTTCTACATAGAAACTTGCGGCTTTCTGGGATTCGCCGGAATGGCAGCTACACATGGGGGTGGTTTTATTCAAAATCCAAATCCCTGCCTCATATCTGGGGGAACCCGGCAATTCCAAAAGACCCAAACTTTCTATCTGGAAAACCATATCCTACAGGCAGGTTAACCGCTACGCGAGCGGAGTTTGTTTGCTTGAGTAAATCTGGCATTATCGTCTCATTTATTCTTGTGAGAAATCCTCACACCTAAAGCAAGGTATTCTCGCCTCGTACGTCCCCAATAAGACCAAGTAATTCGATTATAGGCGAAAAAGGAAGCCAACCATAACCCACCTATTACGATTAGTAACGACAATAAAGATACACCGATTTGATTGCTGGGAACCCGTATGAAAACATATATTAATGATACTAGCAGGAGAATACCTAGGTTTAAGATTGCGGCACGAACGACTCGCAAACGATTTTGTTGATAATTAAATCGCTGTACTGACTCGGGGGATTTCACGAAGAGTATAGACTGCATTGTTGTAACTGGAGGTTCATTTCCTGATTGAATCTTCTTTCGTATTCGTTCATCCCAACCATCCAAAACCGAGTCGGCGAGACGATCAATCAATATTCCAAAGAAGTAAGCGAATGCGGTTAAGATGACAGTTATAGGGATTTGCGCCTTGGCCATAACGTCTAAAAGTAATCGGGTATTCGGAAGCCCGAAAGTTATTCCAAATATTACTGCAAGCCAAGCACATCCCATATAGCCAATAATAACAATTTCAATAAAAAGGCTGGTTGTACTCATTATTCTCTCCTTTGAGATAGCAAGATTAGGCGGCAAAATACCCAAACTGAGTCCGCCATACTATACAATAGATTTCATTGTGATGCAACCGCATTTTTGATGCTCCATATGCCGTCACCGCCCGAGCACTCCCGCGTCCATGGCGCAGAGCACCAGAACGAGGATTCACAAAAAGAGCCTCCGCGTCTCATTGGCCGGAGGCCTGACATTACCTGCCAATCGCTAACCCCTAGCACTCACTATACCCGCACGAATAACATTTCCGGCAGCCTTCCTCGTTCACCATAGCCGCCTCGCCGCACTCCGGGCAGAGATCGCCCATGCGGGGCGCCGCCTGTTTGGATGAAGGCGACGGCTCGAGCGCTTGCGCCGCAGCGGCAGGCGCGGGGTCCGCTTTGGATTCGCCGGAGTGTCCGTTTCCATTGGATTTTTCCTCGTCCGCAGACACCTGGTGGGTCTTCTTCCCGCTCAGATATTCATCCAGCACCTGCCCCACCCCGTCGGGCAGCGAGCGCACCCGGTTCGGGCCGAAGCCGAGCGAACGTCCGCCGCCGATGCCGGAGAATTGGCGCACCACCTCGGCCATGCGTTCGCGCGGCGCGATCGGCGAGGCCAGCCGCAGGACGTACGAAATGAGCCGCCCAATCGCCTCCGAGACCGCCGCCGTCTCCGACCCGGCCTTGGATGTGTTGATGAAGACCTCGAACGGCTGCTGGCCGCCGTTCTCGTTGACGGTGATGAATGCCTTGCCGAGCGGCGTCTCGACCCGGAACGTGTTGCCGGTGAGGGCGCGCGGGCGCGGCTTCTTGGACTCGTGCCAGGCTGCCAGTTGGGTGGCGATTTCGGCCTCCGAGAACGGCTTCCCCTGCGCCTTTGCCCGGCTGCCGAAAGGCAGCGTCACGGGTCCGGCCGCGGGAGGCTGTTTCTTCTCCACCGTGGCCTTCGTCTCCAGCACCACTTTTTCGCGTGAGCCGGTCACGTAGACGGTGATGCCCTTGCAGCCCAGTTCCCAGGCCAGCACGTAGGCCTGCGCCACATCGTCCATCGTTGCGCCTTCTGGGAAGTTGATCGTCTTGGAGAGCGAGTTGTCCACAAACGCCTGGAGCGCGGCCTGCATGTGGACGTGTTCATCGGAGGGAATGTCGCCGGCGACTACGAACACGTTCCGCACCGCCTCCGGGACCTCGGGGATGCCCTGGCAGGCGCCGTGCTGCATCACCCGCTCGACGATCTCCTGCCGCGCCTCCCCGGCAATACCGGCCCTTTCCAGCGCCGCCTCGAAGCGCGGGCTGGCGTAGGTCAGTTGCAGGTCCTTGCCGTTATCGTTCACGTGGCGGACGTAGGCCAGCGCGAACACCGGCTCGCAGCCGTAACCCTCGCAGCCGGCCACCGTGGCAATCGTCCCGGTCGGCGCAACGGTCGTCTGCGCCGCGTTGCGGATGCCGTATTTCAAAATGCCGTCCCGGGCCTCATCCCAATCCAGCGCGGGGCGGCCCCACGAATGGGAATACGGGACGAGCGTTTGCGGCGGCGTCCATTTCATGTTCTCGAAATCGTAGATGCTGCCCTTGATGGCCGGGAACGCGCCGCGTTCGCGCGCCAGGTCCACGCTGGTGCGCACGGCATGGTAGCGGACGAACTCCATCACCTGCGCGCCGAACTCCTGTCCCTCCGGCGAACCGTAGCGCACCCCGGCATGGTACATCAGGTCGGCCAGGCCCATGATGCCCAGCCCGATGCGGCGCGCCTTGTGGGCGGCCTCTTCCAGTTGCGGCACCGCCGGGACGTAGGCGTTGGCGTCTACCACGTCATCCAGGAAGCGGACGGCGGATTCGACGCTGCGGCGCAGCCCGTCCCAGTCCACGCTCCCGTCCGGGCCGCAGTGTTCGGCCAGGTTGACCGATCCGAGGCAGCAGTTTTCGTGAGGGCCTAATGCCTGTTCGCCGCAGGGGTTGGTAGCCTCGATCTGGTAGAGATTGGGGACCGGGTTGCTGCGGTTCATGGCATCCAGGAACAGCAGTCCCGGCTCGCCGTTGTGGTGCGCCTGCCGGACGATCTTCTCGAACAGGTCGCGGGCGCGCACCGTCTTGTAAGTGCGGATGGGGATGCCGGCGGCGCGCGCCTGCTCCAGGGTGCCGTGAAAGCCGCGGTATTCCGGCGAAGCGATGTCAGGAAAGACCAGTTCCCAGCCGGCATCATCCCTGACCGCCTGCATGAACGCGTCCGTGATGCCGACCGAAATGTTGAAGTTGGTGATGGCGTTCTCGTCGGTCTTGCAGGTGACGAACTCCTCGATGTCGGGATGGTCCACGCGCAGGACGCCCATGTTGGCGCCGCGCCGCGAGCCGCCCTGGGCGATCTCGCCAAAGGCATGATCGTACACCCGCAGGAACCCCACCGGACCGGTTGCCTGCCCCGCGGACGACTTGACCAGCGCGCCCTTGGGCCGCAGCCGCGAGAACGAGAAGCCGTTCCCGCCGCCGGTCTGCTGGATGAGCGCCGCGTCCCGCAGGGACTGGAAAATCCCCGCCGGATCGCGGCCCATATCGTCGGTGATCGGCAAAACAAAACATGCGGCAAGTTGTCCCAGCGGCGTGCCTGCGCCGGTAAAGGTGGGAGAATTGGGGAAAAATTTCCTGGAGGTCAATAAAACGTAAAACTCGCGGGCGCGGGAGAGCGCCTCGCCGCCGTAAGGCTCCTCGGCTTTGGCAATATGCCAGGCCACCCGCCAGAACATCTCCTCCACTGTTTCCGCCGGTTTCCCATCATCGCCCCGGCGAACGTAGCGGCGGACAAGCACCTGCCGGGCATTGTCGGTCAATTCAACCCCCGGAAGGTCCGGCGGGACGGGAGGCGTGGGGAGCAACCCTTTCTGCGTTGTAACAGCGACCGTTGCCATCTTGGAAATCTCCTATCTTCTAAAATTGGTACCCTCTTGCGACCCGGACGCACGTGCGCCGACACTCCGCCCCCGGCGGGAAATGCGCGGCGCAGCGCTCTTTTGGCTATGACTCTAACAGCAGGCGGTCAATTTCGTTGCGCAGGGCATGAAGATCGTCGAGGCGCAGGTAGACAATCGCATAGCGGATGTAGGCGATCTGGTCCATTTCCTTGAGTCCCTTGATCACCAGGTCGCCGACCACGCGCGAGGAGGCCTCGGCCTTGCCTTGTTTCTGGAGTTCGGATTCCACCTGCCCCACCAGCCGCTCGATATCGGCCGCCGAGACGGGACGCTTGGCGCAGGCAATGCGGATGCCGCGTTCCAGTTTTTCCCGGTCGAACTCTTCGCGCATCCCATCCTGCTTGACGATGAGCGGCGTTGCCAGGATCGGGCGTTCATAACTGCTGAACCGTTGTTTGCACTTCAGACATTCCCGCCTGCGGCGGATCCCACCGTGACTGTCGTGGGTGGTGTCAATGACCTTCGAATCATCGTTCTGGCAATAGGGACAGTGCATATTCCTGCTCCGTGATAATTAGAACAAATGTAGCCGCCATATATGGTGGTCTTCGTTAGAGATACCCCTATATATTGGGAAAGTTGACCGTAATTCTAACATATTTGATAGGCAGGAACAAGAGGAAAAAGGGGGGATTTTCCTTAAATTTTCGGAGACCGGGTAAAAGTGCGGCGTATGCACGCAAACCTTGTCAGGATGCGGACTCCGAAGTCGCCCGACTTCGGGCAAAATCAGGAGATTTTGCAGTCCATGTGACAACCTTGGCGTGCACACAGCGCGGCCTGGAAATTGCCCGCTCGTCCAATCCATAGTATGATTGGCGTATCCTCGTCACTTCACTGACCAGGCACACGGTCCAGCAACGCTGCCCGACAGGGATAAGGAATCTTGATGCAGATCAGGGACTTGCTTGGAAAACTCCGGCAGATCGTCACTCCCCCGCTCTTCGTGGAAGAGCAGGATAAGCGCCGCGCCGCTGCGCTTTACTTCCTGCTGCTCTTGCTGCTGGTTGCCTCCTGCGTCCTGCTTGCATTGGTGATACATCAGCAACTGCTCTACGTTGTAAAAGCGCTGCTGGTCGCAGATGCGCTCCTGCTCTTCAGCCTGATCCTGACCCTGCTCGGTCATTACTCCATCCCCAGCCATCTCGTCCCGGCGGGACTGCTCGGCATCAATGCCTACCTGGTTTTCAACGGGCAGGGCATCCATGACATTGCCATGCTGGGGTTCCCCATGATCATTGCCCTGGGAGGGCTTTTACTTGGCAAACGAGGCTCGCTGGCCTTTGCCGTTGCAAGCATCCTGTGCCTGTGCGGCATTTCCTGGGCAGAGATCAACGGCAAGACGCCCAACACCGGGGGCTTCACACAGTACACGGACTTCGCCGATCTTTTCGTAATGGCCCTGCTGCTCGGGCTGACCGCCGCGCTCATTTACTTCACTGCCAATACCCTCTCCCACAGCCTGGAAACCGCTCTCAAAAGCGCAAAAGATTCCCGGCAGTCAGGCGAAAAACTCGAACGGTATGCAAAAATACTGGAGACACGCACCGGGCAATTGATGACCGGCGCCCGGGTCTCCCGCGCCGCCAGCAGCATCCTGGACCCCGACGAACTCGCCCAGCAGGTGGTGGATATGGTATGCACCACCTTTGAACTTTACTACGTCAGCCTCTTCCTGATGGACCACAAAGGAACGTGGGCAGTCCTTCACGCCGGCAGCGGCGAGGCGGGAAAGGAAATGCTCAGGAAAGGGCACCGCCTGAAAGTGGGCAGCACGTCCATGATCGGCTGGTGCATCGCCAACCGGAAAGCCCGCATCGCGCGCGATGTCGGCCGGGATGCAGTCCGCTTCGACAACCCGCTGCTGCCCCTCACCCGCTCCGAACTGGCCCTGCCGCTCATCAGCCGCGGGCAGATCATCGGTGCGCTCGGCATCCAAAGCGAAAAAGAATCCGCTTTCAGCGAAGAAGACATCGCCACCTTCCAGGCCATGGCCGACCAGCTGGCGATTGCCATCAGCAACGCCCGGCACTACGCACAGCTGCAAAAGGAACTGGCGGAACGTAAACGCGTGGAACGGGAGATCCGCAAACTGAATGCTGAACTCGAGCAGCGCGTCGCCGAGCGGACCCGGGAACTGCACGCCGCCAACGAGCATCTGACCGCCCTCGGCCGCCTCAAGGACGAGTTCATCGCCAACGTGTCCCACGAACTGCGTACGCCGATCACCAGCATCATGCTCTACCACAGCATGATTGAAACACGCCCCGAGGCTGCTCCGCAGTACATCATCCATTTGAGACGCGAGACCGAACGCCTGGCGCGGCTGATCGAAGACCTGCTCTACATCTCGCGGCTGGAACAGGGACGCACCAGCCTGGTCTTCGACCGCCTGGACATCAACCGCCTGGCCCAGGATTACATCGCCGACCGCATCCCGCTCGCACAGCAGCACGCTCTTTCCCTGATCCAGAAACTGCTCCCCTCCTCCCCCATCATTTACGCAGACGACAAAATGATCGGGCAGGTCTTGAGCATCCTTCTAACCAACGCCTTGAACTACACCCCGGCAGGCGGCACGATCACCATCGAAACGCTGGCAGAAAACAACCAGGGCCGGCAGTGGGCCGGTTTCTCCGTCAGCGACACCGGCCCCGGCATCAGCCCGGAGGAACAGAAGCGCATCTTCGAACGGTTCTTTCGCGGCAATGCCGGGCGTGAGTCGAAAACCGCCGGCACCGGCCTGGGGTTGGCCATCGCCAGGGAAATCGTCGCAAAACACAGCGGCCGGATCGAGGTCCATAGCGCAGGCATCCCGGGCCAGGGGGCCACTTTCGCCGTCTGGCTGCCCATCACACCTCCCCAGGAGAAAACATGAAACTTCCATCCTTCGAAACACAGCCCGGTGAAACTGTCATCTACCGGACGCGCCCCAACCGCAAATGGTACGCCGTGGCCTGGAATATCGCCAGCGATCTGGTAGGAATTTCCCTCCTGACGTTTGTGGGCATGATTATTTTCTCCGCGCCTGTCACCGGGCTGCTGGCCGGATTCCTGCCCCCGGAAACGGCAGCCGTTATCGTGCAGTTCCTGTGCCTGGGAATCGTTCCGCTGCTGGTCACGGCCTGGGCGGCCGAAGACGTGATCCGCACCTTCACGGCGGAGTTCATCCTGACCGACCAGCGCCTGTGGGTGCGCGGCTCGCCGTACGCCTGGAGCCGGGGCGAAACCCCGCTGGAAGACATCGCGGCCATGACCTGCCGCCGGAACGCGGTTTTCGTCCGGCAGGAATCCACCCGGAAACCCCAGGTGCATGTGTGTTCCGATGGCAAGGCGTTCGTAAAAGCCTACGAAGAACTATCGGCCAGAATCGCCGTGATGTAGGGGCAGACCTGGGTGTCTGCCCGGGCGAACACGCAGGTTCGCCCCTACATGTGGGGGTATATCACGGCAACTCCCAATGAGCCATTTAATTTCAGAATTCTTCATAGTTTGGCAAGAAAAGCCATCACCATACGGTTGAACCGGGCCGCATGGCATTGGTGTGGAACGTGGCCGCACGAGGGGATTTTCTCACCCTGCGCGCTCGGCAGGAGGCGCGCCAGTTCCGGGAAGGAGTCCTGGGCCAGGGTTCGGTCGCGCGCCCCCCAGAGGACCAGAGTCGGGGCGGTGATGCGCGGCAGGTCCACGGTCAGATCGCGCATCGTGCGCGGGATATTGTAAATACCGGGGGAGGCGCGTTTATAGTCCAGCGTGGTCTGGATGCGCACCGATTCCGGCAGAAAATGGACCGACTTGCCTCCCGCGCCCAACTGCAGGCTGGTCACGTCAATCACGATGCGGAACAACCAGTAGGGTGTGTGCTCGATGAAGGCGGTATTGAGCAGTTGACGGCGGAAGACGAATTGCAGGAAAGAGGATAACTGCCGCACGCTGTAAAAAGGGTTGACGAGGATCAAGGCGCGCACACGCTCCGGGAAGCGCAGGGCGTAATCCAGCGCCAGATAGCCGCCGAGGGAGTGACCGATGAGGACAGCCGGCTCCCGGAGCGCGAGCGATTCGATCCAGCCGGCCATGTGGCCGAAAACATTTTTCGCGTTGTAGTCTTCGAGGGAGGCCGGTTTGACGCTGTCCCCGTGGCCGAGCAGGTCGGGCGTACAGGCTTCGTACCCGCCAGCGACGAGGTCGGGGACCAGGAAATCCCAGTCGCGCAGGGAGGCGGCCAGGCCGTGGATCATGACCACCGGCGCGCCTTTTCCCTGGCGGATGAAGTTTACTTCGGGACAAACGGATGGTTCTGCGAGCGCGGCCGATTTCCCGACGGCCTGAACATCCGCGCGGGCGTCAGTTTCCAGCAGTACGGGATTGCTCATAGTGTTTGGCTAACTCGCGGCGCAAGACTTTGCCGATGAAGGAACGCGGGAAATCGTCCAGGAAGATGACCAGGCGCGGGATAAGTTCAGGAGGCAGGCGGCGCTGGCAGTAGGCGATCACAGATTCAGCCGTCGGGCGTTCGCGTTGCGCGATGACGAAAGCGATTGGCTGCCCGGCTACGGCAATCACCGCCGCTTCCTTGACCTGCGGCACTTCGTAGAGCACCTCTTCCACGTCGCGCGGGAAGGCCGGCTTGCCCGGTTTGGCCGGATACCACATGTCGGCTTTGCGGGCAATGATGCGGAAATAGCCTTCTGCATCCATCTGCGCCACGTCCCCGGTGAGCAGCCAGCCGTCATTGGTCAGGGCGCGGGCGGTGGCTTCGGGATTTTTCCAGTAGCCCAGCATGACCTGCGGGCCGCGCACGGCCAGTTCGCCGATCTGCCCGGCGGGGACTTCCTTGCGCCCCCGCACCAGGTCCACGACGCACGCTTCGGTGGACGGGAGCGGGATGCCGATGCTGCCCACTTTGCGCATCCCGTTGAGCGGGTTGGCATGGGTGACCGGCGAGGCTTCCGTCAGGCCGTAGCCCTCCACCAGCCGCCCTTTGGTAATTTTCTCGAACGATTCCTGCACCTCCACGGGCAGCGGAGCGGATCCGCTGATGCAAGCCTTGATGGACCGGACGCCATACTTCCTCACGCCGCGGAAGGCGCTGATGGAAACATACATATTCGGCACGCCAGGGAAAATCGTCGGATGATGGCGCTTGATGGCCTTCAGGATGTTCAGCACCTGGAACTGCGGCTTGAGGATCAACATCGCGCCAAAGGCGACCGGCACGTTGAGGGCAGTCGTCAGGCCGTAAATGTGCGAAAACGGCAGCACCGAGAGGGCGCGTTCCCGGCCTTCGCGGGCGGCGGGCATCCAGTGACGCGTCTGCAGGGTGTTGGCCACCAGGTTGCTGTGCGTCAGCATCACCCCTTTCGCCTCGGCAGTGGTGCCGCCCGTATATTGAAGCACCGCCAGTTCGTCCGGGGCGACGGCCACCGCCGGCGAACGCGGACTTTTGCCTGCCAGCCAGCGGCGGTAACGGAGCGCGCCCGGGGCGGTCAGCCCGCGGTTGCGCCAGCCGGAGATCAACCGGATGGGCAGGGGAAGATAGTCCGCCGCGTCGGTCAGGATGACGTGCGGCAGGCTCGTCCCGGCCTGGACCTGCCGCGCCAGCCCGGCCCAGGCCGTCAGCGTGACCAGCACACTGGCTTCGCTGTCGCGCACCTGCCGGACCAGTTCCTCCGGCTCGGTCATGGGCGGGATGAAAACCGCCACCGCGCCGGTCTTGAGCGTGCCATAAAACCCGACCACCATCTGCGGGATATTGGGCAGCAGCAACACCACGCGCGCGCCTTTGTCCAGCCCCAGGCTGAGCAGGGCATTGGCGAAACGATTGGCCTCCCGGTTCAACTGCCGGTAGGACATCCGGCTGTTCTCGAAAAGGATGGCGGTGCGGTTCGGGAACCGGCGCACTGCGGAGCGTAACAGGTGATGGACCGGGACGCGCGGGATGCCGATCGTGTATGGCACGCCCGCCTCGTAATGCGCCAGCCAGGGACGCTCGCGGCGCAAGGCCTCCCGCGCCAGCGACTCCGGGCGGGGCGCGTTCTCCCGCCAGGATTTCTGCGTCTCCCCGGCCAGGAAGCGCTCGATGGCCCGGTCAACGGCCTCGCGGCGTTCCAGCATCACCATGTGGCCGGAGGCGCCAATATCCACGTCCTCCGCGTCGGGAATGGCGCGCGCCACGTCTTCGAACATGGCGCTCTTGAAGACGCGGTCGCGGTGGCCGCGCAGGACCAGGGTCGGCACGCGCAGGCTGCGGAACGTATCCCAGCCCTTCCATTTGACCAGGTTGTTCCAGTACCAGGGCTTCAGCACGTGCGGCGGCGACCACAGCCAGGGACGGGTGAACGGCGCCACCATCCGCAGGAGCCACAGCGGAAGGTGCAGCGCAAAACGATAGAGGGGATTGAGTTCGAACTCCGCTGCCGTGGCAACCAGGATCAGGCGCTCGACGCGCTCCGGCCATTTCGCGGCAAACTCCGCCGCCACCGCCCCGCCGAACGAATGTCCCAGCAGAACGATTTTCTCGTTTACTGCCAGTACATTGAATGCCACCCGCAGGTCTTCGAGGATTTGCGCCATTTTATACTGGCCGGCGGGTTTATCGGAGCGGCCATGCCCGCGCAAATCCATGGCAATGACCCGGTTTTCCAATGAGAATTTCTGCAACTGGTAAGCCCATTGGGTGGCGCGCCCGCCAAAGCCGTGCAGGAAAACCAGCGTGTGTTTCGGCCGGTCGGGTGAAATGTCAATCACCGACAGGCGGACGAGCGGCTGGGAGGAGATATGCACTTCCCGGCGGTAGAGTTCGAGGTCTATGTCCATGCAGATAGTTTACAGTAGTTGACCGGAGATGTCAAATTTTGTGTTAGTCTCGGTATTAAACACACCGAGCTCGTAGAATCATGAGTTAGCCCGCACCTTCCAGTCATAAATGCCTGTGAATTCGGCATCTGCTTATTCTCTCCAACTTTTACATTTTGCTTCGGGAAGTGGTTGATTATCAACCTGTGTCATGCTATACTTTATGTGAAATCACACAGGAGTATGTCTATATGCCAGTAATTGCCCGTTTTTACGGCATCATCATCAAAATGTATTTCAGCCAAAGCGAGCATGGAATCCCGCACTTTCACGCCGTTTATGGTGAATTCAATGCGGTTTTTAATATCGAAACACTGGAAATGATTGAAGGCGATTTGCCATCAAGGGCGCAACGGCTGGTCAAAGATTGGGCATCGCAGTATCAACAGGAATTGTTGCGAATGTGGCAGAGCAACGAATACAAACATCTGCCTGGTTTGGAGTAAAAGATGGACGCTCCGAAAATTCAATCCGTCAAGCCGCTGGAAGGAAAGCAGTTATTGGTGAAATTTGTGAACGGCGTGGAGAAAATCTTCGACTGTAATCAATTACTGCATTTAGAAATATTCCAGTTGCTCAATAACGATGCGTTTTTTAAATTGGTAAAAGTTGACTCGGGCGGGTATGGCATTTCGTGGAACGACGATGTAGACTTGAGTGAGTATGAGTTGTGGGTAAGCGGGAAAGAATTGGCATTGGCAGGGTAGGTCTCGCGCAAATCAAAAGCGGGCTAACGCCGGTTCCACCCGACTGCCTTCGGCGTGGGTACAGAGCGGCACTTGTCAAGTTTCGTGCTATGCTGTGGTAGTCGCCTTGCCAGAACCGGCGGCAGGTGTCCCCTTCGGGGATGCTTCGCGAAGCCAAACCGTTAGCCCGCAGTTGTTCAACTACAAATGTCAACCACAAGAAACCCGAACGCATAATCTTCTCAAAAACAATCGTTACCGCTTGATGATCTCTACTCAGCCAGAAGAAAGGAAGTGTAAAAATGAACTGCTATGTACATCCAAGTATTGATGCCGTGGGCACATGTGTCAATTGCGGCAAAGCTGTCTGCACGGACTGTGCCACAACAGTAGCGGGAAAAATATATTGTAGGGACTGCTCGGCATCAGGCGCCCCACTTCAACAAGCCGGCAAGACCAATGGCCTGGCTATCGCCAGCCTGGTTTTGGGCATTGTGTCTGTCCCGATGAGTTTCTGCTATGGAGGTGGGATACTTTTTGCGATCCCAGCCTTCATTATGGGCCTGGTAGCCCGACGTCAGATAAAAGAGAGCGGTAACACACAAAGTGGGGACGGAATGGCTCTTGCTGGAATGATCACAGGAGGGGTCGGCGTGCTCGGCAGCCTCGCGTTTATCGCGATTCTCATCTTTGCCATACTCTTGTCCGCTACCGGCAGCTACTGAGTTTTGAAATTTGAAAGTTCGTTTATACTCAGTGGAAAAGCCCAAAATTACCCGTAATTTTGGGCTTTTGGAGACTTTTCGGCGGACATGCATTATTCAAGACCCAGTAACAGCGGCTGCACCTGACCGCCTTCGGCGTGGAACGGCTGGCGAGATTTTGTAGAAAAGTAGGTTTCCTGAATTGCATGGCTTGCTAGAATCGGCGGCAGGTGTCCCCTTCGGGGATGCTGCGTGAAGCCAAACCGTTAGCCCATTCACTTCCGCTCCTGCGAAATATCAGGCTAAGAAACGCCTCCCGCAAATTCCTCTGCGGGAGGCATTCTTTCACTGGTCACTGATTACTGTTCACTGTCTCTTCGCTTCCTGCCACAGCGCTTCCATTTCGTCCAGCGTCATCTCCTGCAATTTCTTCCCCCGCTTCCGCGCGCCCTGCTCCACGTGGGCAAAACGCCTTTTGAAACGCAAATTGGTCTCGCGCAGCGCGGACTCGGCGTCCACCTTCTTCCAGCGGGACAGGTTGACCAGGGCGAAGAACAGGTCGCCCAATTCGGCGGTCAGTTCGGCCTCGTTCGTTGCGTCCCGGACCTCCTGGATCTCCTCGGCAATCTTGTCGAGTACGCCGCTGATCTCCGGCCAGTCGAACCCGACGCGGGCGGCGCGGTCCTGGTATTCCTGCGCCTGGGCGAGGGCGGGTAGAGAGAGCGGGACGCCGTCCAGCAGGCCTTTTTCGCCGCCGTTTTCGGCGCGTTCGGCCGCTTTGAGTTTTTCCCAGTTCTTCAGCACGCCCTGCACGCCATCCAATTGCAGGTCCCCGAAAACGTGCGGGTGGCGGCGGACGATTTTGCCGTGGATGCCTTTCAGCACATCCGCCATGGCGAACTCGCCTTCTTCGCTCCCGATTTGGGCGTTCAAAACGATTTGTAGCAGCAGGTCGCCAAATTCTTCGGCCATCTTGTGCGGGTCGCCGGTATCCATCGCTTCGAGCGCTTCGTAGGCTTCCTCCATCAAATGCGTACGGAGGGAGGCGTGCGTCTGCTCGCGGTCCCAGGGACAGCCGTCGGGGGCGCGCAGGTGCGCCACGATCTCCTGGAAGGCCTCGAACGAGGTCCCCTCCCCCAGCGGCGGGAGGTGGAGCGCCGTCAGCAGGCCGATATGCTCCGAGCGGTCAATCTCGAAGAGCGGGATATCCTCAACAAGTTCATCCTTCGTCCCGGCGGCGTGGACGAGGCGGACGGGATGCTCATCCGGGTAAACTGCCGTGAGTGTGCTCTTGACCTCGGAGGCGACCAGCCGCGAGTAAATTTGAGCGATCAGCACGGGCATATCCGGCGGGAAGGATGGCACGTGCGCGTCGCCCAGTTCCAGCGCGTCCATCAGGACCAGGCGCGGGTACGGGTCGAGGCCGAGGGCGGCGAAAACCGGTTCGAGGAAAGAGAGTCCGCTCACGATTTTCAGGGGCAGGTTCAGGGTCCGGGCGCGGCGCGCAATCTCGGGGCCGGTGGCCTCCGCCACGAACGGATCGCCCGGCACAGCGTAAATTACGCCCTGCGGACGGCGTCCCAGTTCCAGGACTTTCTCCACGATGGCGGAATAGACGGCCGCGAAGTCTTCCCCGTTTTCGTAAAGGTCATCGAAGGAGTGGACCCTCACCGAGGACGGCAGCCCGGCCACGGCGGGATGCTGTTTCGTCCGCAGCCAGATCTCGTCCACCGAAGAGAGGATATCCCAGGCGGCGCGGGTCAGCAGGGACGGGTCGCCGGGGCCGAGGCCGAGCAGGGTGATTCCAGGCATAGGAGTCTCCTGATTAAAAGCATAATGCGTGAAACGTAAAACGTAAGGAATTCACGTTTACGCCGCACGCATTACGTTTTACGGCTTTACGTTTTACGCGCCAGACAATCTAGCGTTTGGTATACGTAGGCGCCTTGCGGGCGCGCTTGAGACCGGGCTTCTTGCGTTCCTTGATGCGGGCGTCGCGGGTCAGGAAGCCGCCTTTGCGCATGGCCGAAGTGAAATCAATGTTCATCTTGACCAAGGCGCGCGCCAGGCCGAGTTGCACGGATTCCGTCTGGCCAGTCACGCCGCCGCCGTTGACGTGGACGGTGATATCGTAAGTCTTGACATCCTGCCCGGCAGCCTGCATGGGAGCCAGGATGGCGTCCATGTCGCCGAGGCGGGTGAAGTAAGCCGGGGCTTCTTTTTCATTGACGATGAAAAGGCCGGTGCCGCTCATCAGACGCACGCGGGCGATGCTTTCCTTGCGGCGTCCAACACCCTCAAAATATTGAACAGACATAAGTTCCTTGCTCCTTTACGCAACCTTTTGCAGATTCTGCGCGGTGTGCGGATGCTCGGCTCCACCGTAGATCTTGAGCCGCTTCAGCAGGTGCCGGCCCATCTTGTTGTGCGGCAGCATCCCCCATACGGCCGAACGGATGACGCGGTCGGGGTGCGCCAGCAGTTGGTCACGCAGGCTGACGGTTTTCAAGCCGCCGGGGTAACCCGAATGATGGTGATACAACTTCTCGGTGAGTTTGGAATGGGTCCGCGTGCCGGTGACGGCGATCTTCCCGACATTAACGACCACCACAAAGTCGCCCACCGGGACGCCGGGCGTGAAACTCGGCTTGTGCTTTCCCAGCAGGAGCGTGGCGATTTGGGTCGCCAGGCGGCCCAGGATCTGGCCGTCGGCGTCCACCAGCAGCCACTCGGGCTGGAGTTCAGCAGCCTTGGGATAGTAAGATTTGTACACTTTCTTCTCTCCAATACGTTCAGACTAATTCATGCCAGGTTATCATATCGGACTTCGACGAGCGTCAGGCCGTTCGGCGGGGCGAGGCCGGGCAGGACCTTCGTCCTGTTCGCCAGCGCCCGGGCCAGGTCTTCGACCGGCAGCCTGCCCTGTCCAACCGCCACCTGGACAAATACCAGGCGGCGCACCATGCGGTAGAGGAAGGCGTTGGCCTGCACATCGAAGGTCCACTCGTCGCCGGATTGCGTCCAGGCGGCGGCGAGGACCGTGCGCACGGTGCTGCCTCCGGTGCGGGGCGGGGAGCCGAAGGGGGCAAAATCGTGCGTGCCGGGCCAGAGTTCGGCCAGCGGCTCAAGGTCGGCCACGGGCGGCCAGACGCGCCAGGCATAGCGTTCGCGCAGCGGGTCGCGCGTCGCGGCGCAGAACAGGCGGTAGCGGTAGCGGCGCGAGGCGGCGTCGAAGCGCGGGTGAAAATCTGCCAGCGCGAGGTCCACGGAACGGGCCGCCATATCCGGCGGGAGGTTGGCATTGAGCGCCTTGTGCAGGTCGTCGAGGCCGTGACCCCAGTCGAGGTCGAAGGCCGCCACCTGTCCGCTGGCGTGGACGCCGGTATCTGTGCGCCCGGCCAGGAGGATCGTGCGACCGGTCCAGCCGATCTGGCGCAGGGCATTTTCGAACTCGCCCTGGACCGTCCGTCCCCGTCCCTGCCGCTGGCTGCCCACAAAGTGGGTGCCGTCGTAAGCGAGGAGTACCTGGTAACGTGCCATGACTGGGTAATCAGGTAATTAGGAAGCAGGTGATCAGGGGTCAGGAATTGGGACTGGTCGCCTAATTGCCTAATCCCTGCCTGCCTACTCTTCCACGAATTCGAGCAGCACCATTTCGGCTTTGTCGCCGAAGCGGGGGCCGAGCTTCAGGACGCGGGTGTAGCCGCCGTTGCGCTCGGCAAACCGCGGGGCGATCTCGTCGAACAGTTTCTTGATAATCTCGTTGCTGTTGTTGCCCAGACGGGCAGCGATCATGCGGCGCGCGGCCACCTTCCCGGCGTCATCGGCATCCTTGGCTTTGCGGGCGATGGTGATCATCTTCTCCGCTTCGCCGCGGATGGCGGCTGCTTTCGTCACGGTGGTGCGGATGCGCTCGTGGGTGAAGAATTGCTTGATCAGGTTGCGGCGCAGGGCGATGCGCGCGCTGCTGGTACGATTGAGCTTATAACCTGCTACTTGGTGTCGCATTGCTAATTACTCCGACTCTTTCTTGGGTTCGTCTTTCAGATAGCCTTTTTCTTGCATCTTGGCGCGCAGTTCTTCGAGGCTCTTCTCGCCAAAGTTGCGAATGGACATGACGGCCTGGTCGCCCTTTTCGAGCAGTTCCAGCACGTCGCCCACGGTGGTGATGCCGGTGCGTTTGAGCGAGTTGAAAACGCGCACCGACAGGTCGAGCGATTCGACCGGGGTCTCGGCCACTTCGCTGGTCAGACGCGCCCCGGCAACTTCTTTTTCCATCGAAACTGTCAGCGTTTCTTCGCTGATGCCGGCCACGTAGCGCAGGTGCTCGATGAGGATCTTGGCCGAAGTGCTGAGGGCGATCTCCGGAGCCATCGTGCCGTCGGTCCAGATCTCAAACAGTAGTTTATCGTAGTTGGTGCTCTGGCCGACGCGCGCCGACTGCACTTCCCAGTTGACGCGCTGGATCGGGCTGAAGATGGCGTCCACCGGCAGTTCGCCGATGGGCATGCGCCCGCGTTCGTTCGCCGGGAGGTAGCCGCGTCCGCGCTCGACGGTGAGTTCGAGGTCGAGGCGGGTCTTGGCGCTGTCGGCGGTGAACAGGTAGAGGCCCGGGTTGATGATCTTAACCTCGGGCGGGGCCACGATGTCGGCGGCGGTAACAACGCCTTCGCCGCGCACTTCCAGGTGCATGCGGGTCGTCTCCACGCCTTCCAGCATGAGGCGCAGCTGCTTGATTTGCAGCATCACCTGCAGGATGTCTTCGCGCACGCCCGGGATATCGCTGAACTCGTGCAGCACATCGGCCACGCGGATGGATGTCACCGCCGCGCCTTCGAGCGAGGCCAACATGGCCCGTCGCAGGGCGTTGCCCAGCGTTACGCCATAGCCGTGCTCCAGCGGGCTGATGAAGAACTTGCCATAATTCCGCGCCTCGGCTTCGCGCTCGATCTTCGGCATGACCATGTTTGCAATAGTCACGGTACACCTCTCTCCCCGGCGTACAACGGTACGCCGAAACTATACAGGGACTCGATTAGCGCGAGTAGTACTCGACGATGAGCTGTTCGTTCAGGTTGCCGTCAATCTCGGCGCGCTCCGGCAAGCGGCCAACGCTGCCAGACAGACCATTCAGATCGCGGTTCAACCAGGCGGAGACATTGCGCGCCTCGGCCAGGGCAGACAGTTCCTTGAAATACGTGGCGTCGCGCGAGCCTTCACGAACGGCAATCACATCGCCGGTCTTCAGGGTCATGGACGGCACGTCGGTGCGGCGGCCGTTCACAGTGAAGTGGCCGTGTGTCACCAGCAGGCGCGCGTGGGCGCGGCTGGAGGCGTATCCCAGCCGGAAGACAACATTATCCAGGCGGGATTCAAGGATCTGTAGCAGCATCAAGCCAGTGATGCCACGCGACTTCAAAGCCATGCCGTAGTAACGCCGGAACTGGCGCTCGAAGACGCCATAGATGCGGCGCGCCTTCTGTTTGGCGCGCAACTGCTTGGCATAGTCGGATTCGCGCCCGGTGCCGCCGCGACCGCCGCGGCTGCCGCGGCTGCCGGTCGGTCCGTGCTGGCCGGGGATGAAACTCCGGCGCTCGAACGCGCATTTCGGGGAGAAACAACGCTCTCCCTTCAGAAATAATTTTTCGCCTTCACGCCGGCACAGTTTACAGGCCGGCCCGGTATTTTTCGCCATACTTGCTACTCTCTTTCACCAAGATTACACGCGGCGCTTCTTCGGAGGCCGGCAGCCATTGTGCGGCACCGGCGTAATATCCGCGATGGATTTGACCTTCAGGCCCAGCGCCTGGACGGCGCGGATGGCATTCTCACGCCCCGGCCCGGGCCCCTTGACGATGACATCCACTTCCTGGACGCCCATTGCCTGGGCCGCCTTGACCGCCTGTTCCGCCGCCAAACGGGCAGCGAACGGCGTGCTTTTGCGCGAGCCTTTGAAACCGACCGAACCGGCGCTGCCCCAGCACAGGGTGTTGCCTTCGGGGTCGGTCACGGTCACAATTGTGTTATTGAAAGATGCAAAAACGTGCACCCGTCCGTAGGAAAGTGTGCGCTTTGCCTTCTTCGTAGAAGAGCGGCGCGAGGAACGTACGGTTTGAGGCATAGATGCTCCCTGACTCCTGTCGGATTACTTCTTGCCGCCCTTGCGGCGTCCGCGCCCGGCCACGGTCTTCTTGGGGCCTTTGCGGGTGCGGGAATTGGTGCGCGTGCGCTGTCCATGCACGGGCAGGTTGCGGCGGTGGCGCAGGCCGCGGTAGCAGCCGATCTCCACCAGACGCTTGATGTTCAACTGCTCCGAACGGCGCAGGTCGCCTTCGACCTTCCAATTCTTGTTGATGTAATCGCGGATGGACGCGACTTCAGCCTCGGTCAGGTCTTTGACGCGCGTATCGGGATTGATCTTGGTCGCCGCCAGAATTTCGCGCGAGCGGGACGGCCCGATACCAAAGAGGTAGTTCAGGCCGATTTCGACGCGCTTATTGCGCGGCAGGTCAACACCTTCAATTCTTGCCATGGTTCCTATCCTTGTCGCTGCTTATGCTTCGGATTTTCGCAGATGATGTACAATCTGCCACTGCGCTTGACAATCTTGCACTTCGCACAGCGCTTGCGAATGGAGGGACTGACTTTCATGATTACGATCTCCTTGCTCCTGGCGTTCCAGCCAAAGCGGGAATTATACTTGCTCTACTTGCTTCCGTCCAGTTTCGGGTCGGCGTCTGCACGCAGGTCACGGGACAGTCAGGATGAGGGGTTCTCCTTCGGTGACGGCCACCGAATGTTCGAAGTGGGCCGTCAGCGACCTGTCAGCGGAGACAACCGTCCATTGGTTGGGCAGGACGCGGGTCCGGTGTGTGCCGACGAGCACCATCGGCTCGAGGGCGATCGTCATGCCGGGCCGCAGCGGGACCCCGGTGCCGGGGGCGCCATAGTTCGGCACTTGCGGGCCCTCGTGCATCTTCCGGCCTACACCATGCCCGGTGTATTCCCGGACAACATGCAACCCGCTGCCTTCCACGAACTGCTGGATGGCGGCGGAGATGTCGCCCGTCTTGTTCCCGGCGCGCATCAGTGCGATGCCAACATGCAGCGCCTGCTCGGTCACATCGAGCAGTTTGCGGGCGGTCGGAGAGATTTCGCCAATGCCAGCCGTGAAGGCGGCATCGCCGATGTAACCCTCGACGACTGCGCCGCAATCCACCGAGATGATGTCGCCTTCCTTCAACTTCCGTTCGCCCGGGATGCCGTGCACCAGTTCTTCGTTGACGCTGGCGCAAATGGACCCAGGGAAAGGCGGGCGACCGTAGTGATAGAAGGGCGAGTAGGCGTCGTGTTTTCGCAGGACTTCCTCAGCAGCCGCGTTGAGGTCTGCGGTGGTGACGCCGGGATGTAAAAGTTCTTTTACGGCCGCCAGCGCCAATGCGTTGACGCGGCCGGCCTCGCGCATGAGGGCAATCTCAGCCGGGGTCTTGATGTGGATGTCGCGCTCTGAAGTCATGTTACATTTTGAGCGCCGCCAGCAGATCGGCGGTGACTTTCTCGATGGGCTGGGCGCCGTCAATTTCAGACAGCCGCCCGCGTTCCCGGTAGTAAGCGACGAGGGGCGCGGTCTGGGCGAAATAGACCTGGATGCGCCGCGTGACGGTCTCGGCTTTGTCGTCGTCGCGCTGGTAAAGTTCCGAGCCATCGAAATCGCACACCCCGGCCTGCTTGGGCGGATTGTGCTTCTCGTGGAAAACGTGGCCCTGCGCCTTGCAGTTCCAGCGTCCGCCCAGGCGTTCGACCAGGGTGGACTCGGAGGCGGAAATGTACGGGACCGTATCCACCTTGCCGCCGAATTCCGCCAGCAGGTTCTCCAGCGCGGCGGCCTGGACCGTGGTGCGGGGAAAGCCGTCGAGCAGCGCGCCGCTCTTGCAGTCCGGGCGGGAGATCCGGTCACGGATCATGCCGATGGTCACATCGTCTGGGACAAGTTCGCCCTTGCTGATGTACGACTGGGCCAGCCGGCCGAGTTCGGTTTCGTTCTTGATGTTCTCCCGGAACAGGTCTCCGGAGGAGACGTGCGGCAGGCCGGTGGCCGCGGCGATGATCTTCGCCTGGGTGCCCTTGCCGACGCCGGGAGGTCCGAGAAGAACGATGAAAGCAGGCATGTACGCCCTACTTGACCAGCAGGGAATCCTCGTAGCCGTGGAGTTTCAGTTCCGCGTCGATGTTCTGGAAGGTATCGCGCACCACGCCGACAACGATGAGCAGGCCAGCCGACGAGACCAGGAGCAGGGTCGAGGAGGAGGCCGCCGTGCTTATGCCCACCGCCGCAAGCGCCAGGCCGATGAGGTACGGCAGGACCGCCACCATGCCCAGGAACAGCGCACCGGGGAAGGTAATCCGGCGCTGGACCTTGGTCAGGTATTTCTGGGTCGGGGCGCCGCGGTTGATGCCCGGGACCTGCGCGCCGACTTTCTTCAGGTTCTCGCCGTAGTTCTGCTGGGCGAAGAGCACATCGGTGTAGAAGAACGTGAAACCGACCACCATCAGAAAATAGAGCAGCCAGTAAACCCAGGAGGTGCCGTTGAAGGTGTCTTTCACGTTGTTGGCGAAGGTGACCACGCCGGCGCTGTATTTGGCCGCGTCCAGGAAATAACTGGCCACGATGGCCGGGAATTGCAGGAGGGCGCCCGCAAAGATCAGCGGGATCATGCCTGACAGGTTGACCAGCAACGGCAGGGTGCCTTTGACCGGCATGGACATGCGGTTGCCGATCCGGCGTCCGGGGTACATGACCGGCACGTTGCGGCGTCCCTGCTGGACGTAGACGATCACGAAGATGGTCAGCACGATCACGACCAGCATGGTGATCAGCATCGGCCAGCGGCTGGCCTCGTCGGCCCAGATCGTCGTGAAGTTGGCCGGCATCTGCGCCACGATACCCGCGAAGATGATCAGCGAAATCCCCTGGCCGCGGATGCCGTACTCGGAGATCAGTTCACCCAGCCAGATGGCGAACATCGTTCCGCCGACCATCGCCGCCAGGATCGCCAGCGACGGCAGCCACAACGTGGACGTGAAGCCAAACTCGACAATCTTGGTCTGGGCGTAAGAGTTGAACAGGTTGATCTGTCCAACCGCCGAAAGGATCGCCATCGGGACGGCCAGATAGTAGGTCCACTTTTCCATCCACTTGCGGCCTTCGCGCGGGTCCTCTTCCATCTTGCGCTGGAGGGCGGGGAAGATCGGCGTCACCAGTTGGATGATGATCTGCGCGGTGATGTACGGGTAGACGCCCATCGAAAGGAGAGAGAAGCGGGAGACCGTGCCGCCGGAAAGCAAATCCATGAAAGCCAGGAGGGAGCCGGTGTTGTTCATGTTCGCCAGCATAGCCTTCAGGGCCTCCGCATTGATCCCCGGCACGGGGACATTGGCCGCCAGCCGGAAAATAACCAGCACGAGGAGAGTCACCAGCAATTTGCGGCGGATATCCTGCGAGGCCCAGAGGTAACGCCATCCTGAGAAAGTGGATTTCATGACTGCTTCTCCTTAATCCAGGGACAGGTTATGCGATCAGCTCAACGCTGCCGCCCGCCCCTTCGATCTTCGCGCGGGCGCTTTTGGTAACGCGGTGGACGCGCACCTTCAGGGCAGTCTTCAATTCGCCGCGGCCCAGGATGGCAACCGGGTTTTCCGGCTTGCGCAGCAGGCGCGCCAGCGTCAAGGCCTCGGGCGTCACCTCGGCATTGGCCTTGAAACCGGCCAGTTGGTCGAGATTGAGTTCGTTGAACTCGACCTGGTTCGGCGGGGTGAACCCCTGCCCGCGCACGAACGGCAGGCGGCGGAAGAACGGCAGGTTGCCGCCCTGGCGGTACAGGTGGCCGCCCTGGCCGGAACGGGCGCCCTCGCCTTTGGTGCCCCGGCCGCAGGTCTTGCCCTGCCCCGCCGAGATGCCGCGGCCCACGCGCTTGCGTTTCTTTTTGGACCCGGGATTGGGTTTGAGATCGTTCAGTTTCATCTTCGTTCCTATTCTTCGATACGAATCAGGTGGACGACTTTCGCCAACATGCCGCGCAGGGCGGGCGTATCCTTGTGTTCCACCGTCTGGTTCAGGCGGCGCAATCCCAGTGCGCGCACGGTGGCCTTCTGCGGCTTGGGATAGCCGATGGCGCTGCGCACCAGTGTAACTTTAATCGTTTTGCCTTCCGAGGCGCTCTTAGCCATTCTTCTTTCTCCTTTCCCAGAACGGCAGCACTGCTTCCAGCGGCTTGCCGCGCCGGGCTGCCTCTTCCTGCGGCGACTTGAGCATTTCAAGCGCCAGGAAGGTCGCCTGGACAGAGTTCAGGACGTTTGCGGAGCCGAGCGACTTGGTCAGGATATCGCGCACGCCCGCGGCTTCGAGCACGGCGCGCACGCCGCCGCCCGCGATCACGCCCGTGCCGGGGGAAGCCGGCTTGAGCAGGATGACCGATCCGCCAACCTTGCCGGTTGTCGAGTGCGGGATGGTTGTCCCGGACAGATATACATTGTGCAGGTCCTTGCGGGCGCGTTCCGAAGCCTTGCGCATGGCATCGGGAACGGCGTTGGCCTTGCCCACGCCCATCCCAACCTTGCCATGATTATCTCCCAGCACGACCGTCACGCGGAACTGGAAGCGGCGGCCGCCCTTGACGACTTTCGCCACGCGGGCGATCTCGATGACGCGTTCGTCGAACTGTTCTGCCTGCTGTTCGGTTTCAGTTGCCTGGTATCCCATGAGCGTTCTCCAATCCGGCCTAGAATTCCAGGCCGCCTTCGCGCGCGCCATCGGCCAGAGCCTTGACGCGCCCGCTGTACTTGAAACCGCCGCGGTCGAACACGACCGCCTTGACGCCCTTGCTGCGGGCGCGTTCGGCAATCACCTTGCCGACCAGTTTGGCCTGTTCGATCTTCTTCAGACCTTTCGCCTGGGCGCGCAGTTCGGCGTCAATCGTCGAAGCCGACGCCACAGTATTCCCGGCGCCATCATCGATCACCTGAACGTAAATCTCCGACAGACTGCGGAAGACGCTCAAGCGAGGGCGCTGCTGGGTACCCTGGACACTCCGGCGTACACGCGCGTGCCGCCGAATGCGGGCAGCGGAACGAGATTTCTCAGCCATAGACTACACTTTCGCCTTTCCAGATTTACCGGCCTTGCGGCGGATCTTCTCACCAAGATAATGCAGACCCTTGCCATGATACGGCTCCGGCGGGCGAACCTTGCGGACATTTGCCGCAACCTGCCCAACCTGTTCCTTGTCATGGCCGCGCACGAATACGCGGCGGGCCTTCTGCTCCACGTCGAAGGTGATGCCATCCGGCGGTTCCATGGTGACGGGGTGGGAATATCCCATGTAAAGCACCAGGTTCTTGCCGTTCATCTCGGCGCGGTAACCAACGCCTTCGATCTCCAGAATGCGTTCGAAACCGGCGCTTACGCCGTGGATCATGTTTGCGAGTACTGCACGGGTTGTCCCGTGCAAAGCGCGCTCGTCAGGAAGTTCGGAATTGCGGGTGATGACCAGCTGGCCATCTTCCATCGCGATCCCGATCAACGGGGAGAACGTGCGCGCGAGTTCGCCTTTCGGCCCCTTCACGCTGACGTTCGACCCGTTGACGTTTACCTGAACGCCAGACGGGATAACTACGGGCATGCGTCCAATACGAGACACTGTTTTATCCTCCTCTCTTACCAGACTTTGCAGAGGATTTCGCCGCCCACGCCCAACTGGCGGGCGCGCTGGCCGGTCATGATACCCTTGGGCGTGGACAGGATGGCAACGCCAATCCCAGACAGGACCCACGGAATATCATGCTTTTTGGTATACACACGGCGGCCGGGGCGGCTGACGCGTTCCAGACCAGTAATGACCGGCTTGCGCTCGCGGCGCTCGCCGACGTACTTGATCTTGACGCGCAGGACCTTCTCACCGGGGCGTTCTCCGTCGGCCACTTCGTAGCCTTCGATGTAGCCTTCCTCTTTCAGGATCTTGGCAATTTCCACCTTGACCTTCGAGTGAGGCATCGCCGTCAACGGCTGCCCGATCATCACGGCATTACGGACGCGGGTCAGCATATCAGCAATCGGATCAGATATATTCATCGCCTACCTCCACCCGGCTACCAGGAAGACTTCACTACGCCGGGGATTTTTCCTTCCAGCGCCAGTTCTCGGAAGCAGATCCGGCACAATCCGAAGCGGCGGATATAGCCGCGCGGGCGGCCGCAGCGGAAACAGCGGTTGCGCACACGCGTCGGGTACTTTCGGCGCGCTTCACGATACTTCATACAAGTGCTAGCCATAGTTACGCTTCCTTCCTGAACGGCATTCCAAGCAGTTGCAGCAGCAACCGCGCATGGTCGTCGGAGCGGGCCGTGGTCACCACCGTGACCTCCATGCCGCGTACTTGGTCAATCTTGTCGTACTCGATCTCCGGGAAGATCAACTGGTCCTTCAGGCCGAGGGTGTAGTTCCCGCGCCCGTCGAACGCTTCGGGGGAAATGCCGCGGAAGTCGCGCACGCGCGGCAGGGCGGCATTAAGCAGACGGTCCAGGAAAGCCCACATCTTGTCGCCGCGCAGGGTCACCTTGGTGCCAATGATGCGCCCTTCGCGGAGTTTGAAGTTGGCGATGCTCTTCTTGGCCTTGGTCATGATCGGCTTCTGCCCGGTGATCGTCGCCAGGTCGCCCATCGCGGCTTCCAGAGCCTTGGGGTTGTCCATCGCATCGCCCCCCAGGCCGATGTTCAGCACGACCTTTTCGACACGCGGCACCTGCATGATGTTCTTGTACTGGAACGCCTTCATCAGGGCCGGAACTGCTTCCTTGTTGTATTTTTCCTGCATTCTATTCATGACAATGCTCCAACCGGCTTAATCAATCAACGCCTGGCAGTTCTTGCAGACACGGTGGGACCCGCTGTCGTCCAATTGCACGCCAACGCGCGTCGGCTCATTGCATTTCGGACAAACCAGCATGACGTTGGCAATCGCGAGCGGCGCTTCGAACTGGATGCGCCCGGGGTTGATCGTCCGGCCCTGGGTCTGGACCTGGCGCTGGTGCTTGGTATGGATGTTGATGCCCTGCACCACCAGGCGGCCCTCGTCCGGCAGGACGCGGATCACTGGGCCGCGTTTGCCCTTATCGTCGGCTTTGCCGCTCATGATCTCGACAGTATCGCCTTTGCGAATCTTGACTTTCATTGCTTACTCCTCAACCGGCCTAAAGAACTTCCGGGGCCAGCGAAACGATCTTCATGAAGCCCTTTTCGCGCAGTTCGCGCGCCACCGGGCCGAAGATGCGGCTGCCCTTGGGATTCTGGCCGTCAGTATCCAGGATCACGGCGGCATTGTCGTCGAAGCGAATGTAGGAACCGTCTTCGCGGCGCCATTCCTTCGAGCAGCGCACGATGACAGCCTTGACCACCTCGGACTTTTTGACCGATCCCTGCGGAGTCGCAGACTTCACCGCTCCAACCACAATGTCGCCAATGCTGCCGTAGCGGCGCCTCGATCCGCCCATCACATGGATGACCAGCAGTTCGCGGGCGCCGGTATTATCGGCTATTTTTACACGCGATTCGGTCTGGATCATGGCTGCGCCTCCGCAACAATCTCGGCCGGTTTCTCAGCCGGTTTCTCAGCCGGTATCTCCGCCGGTATCTCCGCCGGCTTCTCCGGGTCGGTTTCTGCAACGCCCGTGTCTGCCGTGCGGATCTCGCGCTTGACGATCTGCTCGACCACCCAGCGCTTGCGCTTGGAGATCGGGCGGCTTTCCACGATCTGGACCTGGTCGCCGATCTGGCAGCCAAGTTCGTCGTGAGCCATGACGCGCTTGCTCAGGTGGACAACCTTGCGGTACAGCGGGTGACGGAACGTCCGGCCAATCTCGACCACAACGGTCCTGGTCATTTTATTGCTGGTGACGACACCAATGATGCGACGTCGGTTATTCATGCTTCACCTTCTTTTTCCGTTTCCGCTTTCGCTTTCGCCTTGGCGCGCGGTTTTGCCTTGGGTTTCGGCTCGTCCGCTTCCGCTTTCGCCCGGGTGCGCGGCCTGGCTTTGGCTTTCGGCTCTTCGGCCGGCTCTTCCTTCTTTTCCTCGACCGCCGCAGCCGGCTCCCTGGAGATCGTCTCCAGGCGGGCGATATCGCGGCGCAACAGGCGCAGGCGGCTGGGATCGGTCAACTGGCCGGTCACCTGCTGAAAGCGGAGTTTCATCAGTTCTTCGCGGGTATCCGCCAACTTGGCCTGGATCTCATCCGCAGTCAGTTTTCGAATCTCTTCCGCTTTCATGCCTGCTCTCCTGCGACCAGATCGTACCGGGCAACGATTTTCGTTTTGATGGCAAACTTGCGGCGGGCCAGGTTCAAGGCATCACGGGCGGTCCCTTCGTCCAGGCCGCCGACCTCGAACATGACACGGCCAGGTTTGACAACGGCAACCCAGTATTCCACGTTGCCTTTCCCCTTGCCCATGCGGGTTTCGGGCGGCTTGCGGGTAAAGGGCTTGTCCGGGAAAATGCGGATCCAGACCTTGCCGCGGCGCTTCATCGCATGGACAATGGTGCGGCGGGCAGCCTCGATCTGGCGGGCCGTGACCCAGCCCGGCTCGAGCGCCTGCAAACCGTATTCGCCGAAGGATACTTCGACGCCGCGCAACTCCTTGCCTTTCATGCGGCCGCGCATTTGTTTTCTGTATTTCACGCGTTTTGGCATTAACATAGCAGCAACCTCACTTCACAAATGCCAGCCTATTCGCTGACGTAGACGCCTTCGGTCGTCTCGATTTTTTCTTCCACTTCCGGCTTCATCTCGCCGTGATAGACCCACACCTTCACGCCAATCTTGCCGTAGGTGGTGGTCGCTTCGGCGCGGGCAAAATCTATATCAGCGCGCAGCGTTTGCAGTGGCACGCGACCGTCGCGCAGCCAGGCGTTGCGGGCCATTTCCGCGCCGCCCAGGCGGCCGCCGACCTCGATCTTGATGCCCTGCGCACCCTGGCGCATGGCCTGCTGAATGGCGCGCTTCATGGCGCGGCGGTAACTGATGCGGCGCTCCATCTGGTCGGCAATGTTGTGGGCGACCAGGTAGGCGTCGCAGTCAGGAGCCTTGATCTCCTTGATATCGAGATCAATCTTCTTGCCGGCCATGGCTTCCAGGCTGAGGCGCATCTTCTTGATGCCCTCGCCTTTGCGCCCAATGAGAATGCCCGGCTTCGCCGTGTAAACCGATACTTTCACCTTGCCGGGGAAGCGTTCCACGTCAATGCGCGAAACGCCGGCGCGGCCCGCTTCCTTGCGGATCAAGTCACGAATGGCAAAATCCTGCTGGAGCTGCTCACGGTACTGGCCTCTCTCGGCAAACCAGCGACCCTGCCAGTCCTGGGTGACGTTCAGACGGAAACCAACGGGATGAACTTTGCGACCCATAATATCTCCTTAGCGTCCTTTCCTTGCCGCTAGGCCGATTCCCGCTCGCGCAGGACGACGGTCACGTGGGAGGTGCGGCGTAAAATCGGCTTGAAGCGGCCGCGGGCGCCAAAGCGACGCCATTTGCGGGTGGGGGCTTCGTCGGCAAAGATCGCGGCAACGTATAGGTCCTCGCGGCTGACGCCGAAGTTTTCTTCGGCATTCGCTACCGCGGAGGAGACCAGTTTGAACACGGGCTGGGCCGCTCCCTGGGGGGCAAAGCGCAGCATTTCAAGCGCCTGGACCGCATCCTTGCCGCGCACCAGGTCAACCACCAGGCGCACTTTCTGGGCGGACATCGTGAAAAAGCGCAACTGAGCGCGAATATCGTGAGCCATCGTTCTACTCCTATGCAGCCTTCGAGGATTTCTCAGCCGTGACATGGCCGCGGAACAGGCGCGTCGGCGCGAATTCGCCCAGGCGATGCCCGACCATATTGTCGGTGACGTAGATCGGAACGTGGCGGCGGCCATCGTGGACCGCGATCGTGTGTCCCAGCATCTGGGGGAAGATGACGCTGGCGCGGCTCCAGGTGCGGATGACTTTCTTCTCACCCTGCTGGTTCATCGCCTCGATTTTCTTCATCAACTTCGCGCTGACGAAAGGACCTTTTTTCAACGAACGAGACATATTTGCTTCCTCGCTTACTTAGCGCGCCTTAGCGGCTGGACTTGCTGCGGCGGCGCACAATGTATTTATCGGTCCGCTTGTTATTGCGGGTCTTGTAACCACGCGCCGGCCTGCCCCACGGGGTCTTGGGACCCGGCATACCGGTTGGCTGGCGGCCTTCGCCGCCGCCATGCGGGTGGTCACGCGGCGACATTGCAGTGCCGCGCACGGTCGGGCGGATGCCAAGATGGCGCTTGCGGCCAGCCTTGCCCAGTTTGATGTTGCTGTGATCCAGGTTGCCGACCTGTCCAATGGTCGCATAGCAGGCCTGGCGCACGAGGCGCACTTCGCCAGAGGGCAGGCGGATCTGGGCATACTCGCCCTCTTTCGCCAGCAGTTGGGCGGAGCCGCCCGCAGAGCGGACCAGTTGGCCGCCTTTGCCTTCCTTCAGTTCGATGTTATGCACCATCGTACCGACCGGGATGTTCGCAAGCGGCAGGCAGTTACCGGGCCGGATCTCGGCCGTCGGTCCGGAAAGAAGCGTATCGCCAACCGTGATGCCGAGCGGGGCGACGATGTAGCGCTTCTCGCCATCCGCATAGTTCAGCAGGGCCAGGCGGGCGGTCCGGTTCGGATCGTATTCGATGGCCGCAACTTTGGCGGGAATGCCGCGCTTCTCGCGCTTGAAATCCACCAGGCGGATGTAGCGGCGGTTGCCGCCGCCGCGATGGCGCACTGTGATGCGGCCAGTGGTATCACGTCCTCCATGTCTACGCGGATGAATAATCAGGCTGCGCTCAGGAGTGGACTTGGTAATCTCCTCGAACGTCGAGCCGGTCATCCCCCGCTGGCCGGGCGTTGTGGGTTTATACTTTTTAACAGTCATTACTTCACCCCTTCGAAGATATCGAGGGTGTTGCCCTCGGCGAGGGTGACGATCGCCTTCTTGAAGCCGGCGTCGCGTACCAGCAGCCGGCGGCTGCGAGCGCGGCGCGTCCGCTTGGCAGGCATCGTCATGATATTTACGCGCACCACTGTAACATCGAACAGGGTTTCCACGGCATCCTTGACCAGCGTCCGGGTAGCCCCACCGGTCACCTCGAAGGTATACTGGTGGAGTTTGTTGGACTGGTAGTTCGACTTTTCCGTTACAATCGGGCGGCGGAGGACATCGTAGATCGTTGTCATGCTGCCTCCTGCACCAGGTAAGACTTCAACACGTCCAATGCCTTGAGGGGCATGACGAGTTTGTCGTATCTGAGAATGTCGCGGATGTTCAGGTAATGCGCCAGCAGCAGTTTGGCGTCCGGGAGATTGCGCGTCGAGCGGGACACGGCCTCGTAAGCGGCGTCCTTCTCGGCCGCGACCACAAGCGCGGTCGCGTTGCCGACAAGCGCGGTCAGGGCCTGCGCCATCAGGCTGGTTTTGGGTTCGTCGAGAACGAGTTCGTCAACAACGATCAGACCGGAATCCCTGGCCTTGGCCGAGAGCGCGGACCGCAGGGCGGCGCGGCGCATCTTGACCGGCATGTGCTGGGTGTATTTGCGTGGATGCGGGGTATGGATGCGTCCGCCGCCGACCCACTGCGCAGCGCGCCTGGATCCCTGGCGGGCGCGGCCGGTGCCCTTCTGCTTCCATGGCTTCTGGCCGCCGCCGGCTACTTCTCCGCGCACTTTGGTATCGTGCGTTCCCAGGCGTGCGTTCGCCATCTGCTGAACGTAGGCCTGGTGCATCAAATCCACGTTGATGGGGGCCTCGAAGATCTCGGCCGGCAGTTCGACGGTCTTGACCTTCTCGCCCTTCATGTTGAAAACGTCTGCTTTCATAATACCTGTACTCCCATCGCGCTATTGCTTGCGCGCATCCTTGATCAGTACCAGGCCGCCTTTGGAGCCGGGGATGGCGCCATGCACGCCGAGCAGGTTGCGTTCCGCGTCAACCAGGACGACTTTCAGTCCCTGGGCGGTGACGCGCTCGCTGCCCATGTGCCCAGCGCGGCGCGTACCTTTATAGACGCGGCCGGGGGTGGTTCCCGACCCGGATGAACCGGGAGCGCGCACCCGGTCCGAGGTCCCGTGCGTTTCGAAGTGGCCTTTGAAATGGTACTTCTTGACAACGCCGGCAAACCCTTTGCCCTTGCTGGTCCCGATCACGTCAACACGCTCGCCCAGGCCGAATACATCCACCGTGACTTTGTCGCCAACCTTGTATTCGGAATCCTTGATGCGGAATTCGCGCACGAAGCGCAGGGGGGGCAGGTCGCTCTTTTTGAGATGACCCAATTCCCCGGAGGCCAGACGCTTGGGGTTGGTTTCGCCAAAGCCAAGCTGGATAGCAGCGTAGCCTTCCTTTTCCGGGAGGCGTACCTGCGTAACGTAACATGGCCCAGCTTCGATCAGAGTTACCGGTAATGCCACGCCGGTCTCGTCGAAGATCTGGGTCATGCCGATCTTCTTGCCAATCAGCCCTTTCAACATACTCGGTTTTCTCCTTCTAAAGATTTTACGGGACTGTCAGCCTGGGCTTGGCTGCATCATCCCGGCGCCAGCACAGTCAACCAGCCTGCCGCGGCCATTTGATATTGGGGCCCACGTACACGACTGTTCTTGTGCTGTCCATCCAGCCCAACTGGTCTGACTGCTCTTGCCCGTCAGACCAGTTGGACGAACAAACAATGGTTAGATTTTGATCTCGATATCCACACCCGCCGGCAGGTTGAGGCGCATCAGCATGTCAATCGTCTTGGAATCTGGATCCAGGACATCAATCAGGCGATTGTGCGTGCGGATTTCAAAATGCTCGTGCGAGTCTTTGTCAATGAAAGCAGAGCGGCGTATTGTAAACCGTTCTTTCTTGGTTGGCAAGGGTACTGGGCCAACCACCTGAGCGCCGGAGCGTTCGGCGGTTTCGACAATCCGCTTGGCAGACTGGTCGAGTACACGATGGTCGTAAGCCTTGAGGCGGATGCGGATCTTTTGCTTGGTCATATCAATTTACCTACGCGATGATCTTGGTAATGACACCCGCGCCGACGGTCAGGCCGCCTTCACGGATGGCGAATTTCGAGCCTTGCTCCAGCGCCACCGGCACGATCAATTCGACCGTCAGGTTCACGTTGTCGCCCGGCATCACCATCTCC
>WOUS01000020.1 GCA_009772985.1 Anaerolineaceae bacterium | reverse complement strand
ATTCGGCAGCTCCAAGGATTCGGTTTCGTGGTGGAAACCTAATTTACTCGGTTTTGCTCGCCGATCAACACCTTTTTACGAAACTGTCAGGTGGCTAGAGAAAATATTGACACAAGCAAACACAGCGGAGTGATTGCATCCATTCATCGCTTATTTGTAAAAGAAGGAAAACTTGACAAGGAACAAGGCAGGAACCTGCAATGGCTATTCGATCTTCGCGGCGTGGGCGATTACGGCGTTTCTGAGCACGTATCTTCCGCGGAAGCACACAAAGCAGTAAAAGTCGCCGAGGCTTTTTTGGAATCTGTAAAAGCCATGTTGAAATAGCGAATAAGGATGGTGTTCAACCATAAAGGTTTTTCTCTCCTCCACCTACAACAACCTGATCGAACACCGCCAAGCCGCGCATGACCTTCCCCGCCCGGCGATAAACCGCCGGGCTATAATTACAAAGTCCGCTGAAGCGGACTAGCCGGCTTCAGCCGGCTTCGTAAAACTAGCCGTGGATTTCAATCCACGGCGGACACCGACCATCGAGAGCCAACACCATGAAAGTCTTCCCTTCGACAAGCTCAGGGCGACGCCTCTCCTCCACCTACAATGACTTGATCGAACATCGTATCATCCCCGCAGGGGACAAAGCCGCGCATGACCTTCCCCGCACGGCGGTGCCCTAAAGGGTGCTTCGCGAAACCGCCGTGCTACAATTACAAAGTCCGCCCAGGCGGACTAGCCGTGGATTTCAATCCACGGCGGACACCGACCATCGAGAGCCAACACCATGAAAGTCTTCATCAGTTCCACATACAAAGACTTAATCGAATACCGCGCCGCGGCCATTCGCGCCGTGGAAGGGACAAATTATCAAGCCTCCAAAATGGAAGTTTTTGGTGCGCGTCCCGATGAGCCTGTGGATGCGTGCCTGAAAGAAGTTGAAGAAAGCGAACTCTTCATCGGCATTTATGCCCTGCGCTATGGATTCATTCCCGAAGGCGCTGATATTTCCATCACTGAAATGGAATATCTTCATGCCAAGAAACTCGGCAAAGAAATTTATTGTTTCCTCCTTGACGAGAAAAAGCAACCTTGGTTTACAGAGTTTATAGAAGGCGAGCCGGGCAAAGCCAAATTGGAAAATTTCAAACAGCGGATTCAAAAAGTCCACGTCTGCGATTACTTCACCACCGCTGATGATTTGAGAGCAAAAGTTTCAAATGCTCTGAGTCTTTATGTATCCACTCATCACCCAATTCCTAATCCCCAATCCCTAATTCCTAATCACCAAGCACCCACAGGTTCAACACTACCCAACCTACCTTTCTTCGTTGGACGCGAGAAAGAGCGTGAAATCATCAAATCCGCCCTCTCTCTTGAATCCCGCACCTGGGGCGCATTGATTGACGGACCCGGCGGCATTGGCAAGACCGCCCTCGCCATCAAAGCCGCGCACGACGCGCCCGCCGAACTCTTCGAGCGCAAAATTTTCATCACCGCCAAAGTGCGCGAACTGACCGCCGAAGGCGAAGCCAAACTGACCGACTTCACCCGCCCGACCTACCTCGCCATGCTGGACGAACTGGGCAAGGAATTGGGCGCGGACGGACTCGAAAAACTCGCGCCCGATGAGCGTCCCAACGAACTGCGCCTCGCGCTGGCGGGCAAAAAGGCGCTGATCATCTTCGATAACTTGGAAACCCTGCCAGAAGACGAGCGCACGCGCCTGTTCCAATTCCTCTCGCGCCTGCCCGAAGGGAACAAATCTATCGTCACCTCCCGCCGCCGCACCGACGTGGACGCGCGCATCGTGCGCCTCGAACGCCTCGCCCGCGACGAAGCCCTGCAACTCATCGCCGAACTTGCCGCCAAATATCCGCGCCTTGATCGAGCTTCGCAGAAGGAACGCGAAGACCTGTACGAGATCACGCAGGGCAACCCGCTCTTCATCCGCTGGATCGCGGGGCAGTTGGGGCGTGAAGGCTCGCAATGCCGCACCATCGCCGAAGCCTGCGCCTTCATTGACAAAGCCCCAAAAGGCAACGACCCGCTCGAATACATCTTCGGCGACCTGCTGGAGACCTTCACTGCCGACGAAACGAAAGTCCTCGCCGCGCTGACGTATTTCACTCTGCCCGCCAAACTCCAGTGGATCGCGGACATGACCGACCTGCCCGACCGCGCCGCCGAGACCGCGCTGGAAGACCTGACCGACCGCTCCATCCTGACCTCTGACCTGCCCGCCCAAACCTATTTTTTACCCCCGCTGACAGCGAAATTCATCCGCACGCGCCGCCCCGAAGCGGTGACCCAGACAGGCGACGCCCTCACCGACCGCGCCTACGCCCTCGCCCTGCAATACGGCGGTGGAACCAACTACGAAGGCTTCCACACGCTGGACGCCGAATGGGACTTCGTTTCCGCCGCCCTGCCGCGCATATTGACGGGCGACAATGACCGCCTGCAAATGGTTTGTCGCGAACTTTACCAATTTCTCAATTTCACAGGCAGATGGGATGACCAACTCTGGCTCGACGAACAGGCTGAAGCGCGCGCCCTCGCCGCTGGGGATAAAGTCAACGCAGGCGAACGTGCATATCATGCGGGAGCGACTTATGCTCGCCGCAGTCAAGCCGCAGAAGTACTGGCTTGCGCCGCACGCGTCGCCGCACACTGGGAAGACAGCGCTCCACGCAATAAAGCCTTTGCCACTCAACTGCGCGGATCCGGTCACAAATTGCAAAAGAACTACCCCGCTGCCATCGTCGCCTGCCGTGAAATGTTGGAAATCTGGCGCTCCATCTCCGCTGAAAGCGATGATGTCGCCATCGCACTGAGCAGCCTTGCCGAAGCGGAGCGCATGAACGAAGATTTTGCATCTGCCGAGCGCGACTACCGCGAAGCCCTGCGCATTGCAAAGAAAAACAATGAGCAAGAAAATATCGCCACCATCATTGGCAAACTAGCCTCACTCGCCCTCGACCGCGAGCAGTGGGCGGAAGCCGAGTCCCTCGCCCGCGAAGCCCTCCCGCTGGATGAAAAAGTCGGGCGGCAGGAGTTAATTGCTCACGATTGTCACCGCCTCGCCAAAGCCCTGCTGGAGCAAAGCCGTAAGTCGAAATTCAATTTCGACTTACAGGAAGCCTTATCCATGTCCCGCCGCGCCGTCGAGATTTACACGCGCCTGCGCTCGCCACATTTGCAAGGAGCGCAGGAAACACTGGCGGAGATTGAAGAGAAGAGAAAAGAGAGTAGAGAATAGAGAGTAGTAAGAGCAAAAACCATTCACTATTCACCACTCACTAACGACTCACGACTAACGACTGGAGACTGAATGAACTACCCCCCCGAACCCTTCCGCATCAAAATGGTTGAACCCATCCGGCTGATTTCACCCGAGGAGCGCCGCAAGGCCATCCAGGCTGCGGGCTACAACGTCTTCAGCCTGCGCGCCGAGGACATTTTCATTGACCTGCTGACCGACTCCGGCACCGGTGCGATGAGCGACCGGCAGTGGTCTGCTATGATGCAGGGCGATGAGTCTTACGCCGGGGCACGCTCGTATTTCCGGCTGGCCGAAGCCGTAGAAAAAATCTTCGGCTTCAAGCAGTTTGTCCCGACTCATCAAGGGCGCGCCGCTGAGAACATCCTCAGCGCCGCGCTGGTCAAACCGGGGCAGTACGTGCCGAGCAATATGCACTTCGACACCACCGACGCCAACATCCGTGCCCGCGGCGGACGTCCGATCAACCTGGTGATTGACGAGGCCGGCGATCCGTCCAGCCAGCACCCGTTCAAGGGGAACATGGACATCGCCAAACTCAAGGCCTTCATCGGGAAGGTCGGCGCGGAGAACATTCCCTTCGGGATGGTCACCGTCACGAACAACGCCGGGGGCGGACAGCCGGTCTCGATGGCGAATCTCAAAGCCATCGCCGAAACCTATCACGCCAGCGGCATCCCCTTTTACATCGACGCCGCCCGCTACGCGGAAAACTGCTATTTCATCAAGTTGCGCGAAAAAGGCTACGCGGACAAGTCCACGCTGGAGATCGCCCGCGAAATGTTCGCGCTGGCCGACGGCTTCTGCATGTCTGCCAAGAAGGATGCCATCGTCAACATCGGCGGACTGCTCGCCACCAAAGATGAAAAAGTTTTCCAGAACATCAAGAATGAACTCATCCTGCGCGAGGGATTTCCCACTTACGGCGGCCTCGCCGGCCGCGACCTGGACGCCATGGCGGTCGGTCTCTTCGAAGGTCTTGACGAAGCCTATCTCGCCTACCGCCTGAACCAGACCGCCTATCTCGGCGAACGCATCCGCGCGACCGGCATCGCCATCGTCGAGCCGCCGGGCGGACACGCCATCTATCTCGACGCCGGGGCGCTCCTGCCCCACATCCCGCACGGCGAGTTCCCCGGCCAGGCGCTGGCAGTGGAACTCTACCTCGAAGGCGGGATCCGCGGCTGCGAGATCGGCTCGATCATGTTCGCCCATCCCGACCCGGAAACGGGTGAAATGGTCTACCCCCAACTGGAACTCGTTCGGCTGGCAATCCCGCGCCGAACGTACACGCAGAGCCACATGGACTACGTGGCCGAAACGCTCGGCAAAATTGCCAAACGCGCCGCCTCCCTGCGCGGCTGCAAATTCACCTACGCGCCGGAGTTGCTCAGGCACTTTACGGCGAGATTCGAACCACTGTAGATTCGTTTCTTCAAATCAAAAGGGTGTGTTTCATTTCAGTTGAAAACCCTTGCGAAGGTTGCAAAAGCAGCTTCAAATCGGATCATTCAACCCAAAACCTTCGCAAGGGTGACTTGCCCCAACTCATTTGAAACACACCCAAAACAAAAGAGCAGCCAGCGAAAATGCTGACCGCTCTTTACTGTTCACTGAACACTGTTTACTGAATACTGCCCTACGGGATCGGCGTATCAATGGGCAGGGCGGCCTGGGTCTCCGCCTGCTGGGTCTGCTGCTCAGAGTAGACGCCTTCGATGGTCGGATCGGTTGGGACGCGCGCCAGCCAGTAAGGGTAGACAGTCAGGTCGGTGGCTTCGGCCTTGTAGGTAGCCAGCCACTCCTGGAAGGCCTGTTCGAGGGCGCTCTGGTATTCCGTCTCAGAGAGCGGACGGTTCTCGTGTCCGAGCGCCTGGATAAGGTGCCAGCCGTACGTGGTCTGGACCGGGTCGCTGACCCCGCCAACCGGCAGGGCGAAGGCGGCATCCTCGAACTCGGGGATCATGGCGCCGCGGGCGAACCAGCCCAGGTCTCCGCCGCTGTCCTTGCTGCCGGGGTCGAGGGAATATTCCGCAGCCAGTGCGTTGAAATCGCCTCCGGCCAGGATCAGGGCGCGCACCGTGTTGGCGGTCGCTTCGTCGGCGACGAGGATGTGCCGCGCCCAGACCTGTTCGCTCACGTGCGGCACATCGGCGGTGACAGCCTTGTAGACTGCGTCGCGGTACAGTTTATCTTCGAAGAAGATGCGGCGGAAGTCGGCGTCGGTCATGCCGAGTTTCTGGTAGTTCACAAAGATCTCGTTGTACTTCGTTTGGAACCCCTCCAGCGTGTAGGGTGTTGCGGTGGGGGTGATGGTGGGCGTGAGGGTGATGGTCGGCACCAGGGTGGCGGTCGGGACGAGCGTTTCGGTGGGGACGACGGTCGGCGTGTCGGTGGGGAGGGGGGTGTCGGTCGGGGACGGCGTGACCGATGGGTCAATCGTTGGGATGAGCGTCGGCGTGAAAGTCGGCTCGAGGGTTGGCGACAGGAAGATGGTCGGGGTGGCGGTCGGCGGGACGAGGGCCAGTTGTGTCGGGTTGAGCGTCGGGTAGACGACCTCGGTCGGCGTCAGGGTGGGCGTCGGCGTCCCGTCGGGGTAGTAGCCGAACGCGTCGCGAATGGCCTTGTCCACATCCTCCGGCGTGATGATAATCCCGTTGTCGGCTGCGTATTTGCGGACGAGCATGTTCGCGGTGATCTCGTCAATGACATTCTGGCCGAGTGTTGCCGGGCTGTCGAGTTCGTTCGTGAAGTTCGCGAGCTGCTGGCCGATATTCGGGTCTGTGTTTGGGTCAATGCCGAACATCTGGGCGAGTTGATAGTACTGGAAGTACTGGTTGATCAACTGCTGGCGGCGGATGCGCGCCCGCAGCTGGAACTCGCGCGTGGTGACGACCTGGTCGCCGAGCTTGACGATGGGCTGGCGCGCCAGCAGGACGGTCTGGCTGAGGATGCCGTAGACGACCAGTCCGGCCACGATGGCGATCAGCGCGACGGCGGTGATGGTGATGGCGAGGGTTTGCCGTCGTTCGCGTTCCAGGCGGGCCAGGTGTTTCTTGGAAACGATTTTTGTGGCTTGTGATTTTGCCATACTAGCCTCGAATGTGATCCTGTTCGATCATCGCCTCGTGAAGTGCAAATGAACGGGCATGGGGAATACCGCCCATGCCCGGCGCGAGGCGGGATCGTTTAGCGTTCGTTGTCCGGCATTCCGCCCGAGAAGGGCAGCAGGCCGATGTGACGGGCGCGCTTGACAGCCGAGGCCAGGATGCGCTGGTGTTTGGCGCAAGTGCCGGTCTGGCGGCGCGGGCGGATCTTGCCGTCGTCGGTGACGTAGCGGCGCAGCAGGTCGGCCATTTTGTAGTCAATGGCCATGTTCTTGTCGCCGCAGAACGCGCAGAATTTCGGGCGGGCGTAGTAGCGGCGCTCCGGGCCCTGTTCCATTTCGTTTTCGTTTTGGTCCATAACTTGATTAACTCCTGGTTACTTTTCGGATTCTCCCGCTTCTGGCGGGAAAAACTTTACCACGAAGGTCACGAAGGAGTACGAAGGGAGGGAATCCGGTGTTCTGGTATCCCGGAGTCAGACGACTCCAGTCGTCGGCGTTTTGTCGAAGTCGGGAGACTTCGGACTCCGATCGGTTCCTTTGTGTTTGAAAACATCTCCCGTTAAGAACGGCAGAGCCTTTTGTTCGACCCGGCCTAGAACGGGAATTCGTCCACGCTCTCGGCGGGGGCTTCGGTCGTTTCTCCGGCGGCAGGCTCTTCACCGGCGGCGGGAGCATGGCTGGCCTCGCGCCGCTCACCGCACATGATCATTTCGGCGGCGACGACTTCCACGGTGGAGTGCTTGACGCCTTCCTTGTCTTCCCAACGGCGGGTTTGGAGACGTCCTTCGATGTATACCTGCTTGCCCTTGGTCAGGTACTGCTTGCAGGTCTCTGCCAGTTTGCCCCAGGCAACCACGTTGAACCATTCGGTCTCGTTGTGACGCTCGCCGTCGGCGGTGTTCCACGAACGGCTGACGGCGACCGAGAAGGTGGTCACGGGGCGGCCCGAAGGGGTGTAACGCATCTCGGGGTCCTTGCCCAGGTTGCCGAGGATCATCACTTTGTTCAAACCGTAGGCCATCTTGTACTCCTTTCACAAGGGACAAAACCCGTGGCGGCGCTGGCTGTTACTCCACAGCGGTGATCATGTAGCGGATGACCGGTTCCTGGAACCGCAGGTTCTGGTCCAGGGTGGCCGTGGCGGCGGCGGGCATGGTCAGGTTGAACAAAACGTACTGACCTTCGCGCTGCTTGCGGATGATGGACGCCAGGCGCTTGCGGCCCCAGATCTCGACCTTGTCCACGCTGCCGCCGGTCTCGCCGACCCAGCCCTTGACCTTTTCGATGATGCCGTTAAATCCGGCCTCATCCAGGTCGGGATGGATGATGCAAACCAGTTCATACTTACGCATAGAGGGTAGCCTCCTTTCCTCGGGATATGCCCCCGGACATCCACCGTGGGTGGGCCGGGAGCGGAAGGCAAGCCGCGTCGCGGCTTGAACGGGCGCTATTGTAAGCGATAAGAGAGGATTTGGGGAGGGGTGGGGGCGCGAGGAAGTGATAAATCCCGGCGGCGAAGCAAGGCTGTTATTGTGCTAAAATAAACGGTGGAGGCGCTGCCATGCTTACCCAACAAGCAAAAAGAGAAGTGCTCTTGCGCCAGATCGAGGAACTCACTCCGGGCGGCTTGACCGAAGTCGCCCAGTTCATCGAGTTCCTGCAGTTTCGCGCCCAACAGCCAGCCAGGAAGCCTGTTTCCAAGAGAAATCATCCCGCCTTCGGAGTTTGGGCCGACCATCCCGAAGCCGGCGATCCGGTTTCTTTTGGAATGAAACTCCGCCAGCGTCTGGAAACGAGGCGGGATGCCTGAGATTTCACGCCTGGTGGATACAACCATCCTCGTTGATTTCCTGCGCGGGAACAAGGCGGCCAGAACGTGGATCGAGAGTTTCGCGGCAGGCGAATTGTCTGTATCCGTCATCACTGCCGCGGAACTGGTCGCGGGTTGCCGGAATCGAAAAGAGCAGAAAGTGGTGGAAGAGGAGTTGGCGGTCTATCCGATCATTTGGATATCCAGCATGATATCCGCATCGGCATGGGACTGGTATCGCCGATTCCATTTAAGCCATGGCATTGGTTTCCTGGATTGCCTGGTTGGGGCCAGCGCGCATCATCATGGATTGATGGTCTGCACCCTGAACGAAAGACATTTTCGACCCTTCCCTCACCTGCGGGTCGAGCGCCCTTATTAGAATACAGAAAGGGGGGATTTGGGGAGGGGAATTTTCATCTCACATAAATCGGATTGCTGAAAATCCAGCCGCGCAGTTTCCCTAGAAACTTCCGATAGGCTTCCACGCGGTAGACGCCCGGCTCGGTGACGAGGTGCGTGCAGGCCTCCCCGGCCAGTTTGCGCACCACCTTGCCATCTTTCAACAGGCGGCAATCGTCGGCGCGGGCGGGAAGTTTGACTTGCAGGGTCACGCCCTTGTCGAGGCGGATTTCGTCGCCCATCACGGCCTCCGTCTCGCGGCCCTGGGCGGTGAAGCGGAAATCATCCGTGCGGGCGGGCAGGTCGTAGCCAACGAAGCAATGCCCGGCTTCGAGCGCGGCGAAGACCATCTTGCGGTCCGCTTCCAGGCCGCCGGTCAGCGGGGAGGGGGTCAGGATGTGGGTGTTGACCGCCGAGAAATGGTACTCGTAGGGGAAGATCGTCCGGTGCAGCGGCCCCATGGACATCTTGCGGGCGTGCGCGTCCGACCCGCCGACGGCCACCACGCGCTGGCCTTTTGCAAGCAGATCGTCCCAGATGCGCAGCGTTTCGGGGACGGGGCCGCGGGCGATGAATTCGGGGAAGTAGGCGTAGAACAGGCCGTCCAATTTGCTTTTGGCCACCACCTTGATCTCGCTGAAGCCGTTCCACAACTCGATGCCGGTGAAGCCGCGCACGGTCCAGTCTTCCCACGAGATGTCGGTCTCGCCGAAGGCAGGCATGGCCGGGTCAATTGGATGGGCGAGGAAGGAGAGTCCGCCGGCGGCGCGCACCGCGGCGATGAGCACCTGCGGACTTTCGGCGAAGGGGGCCAGTTCCCGGTCCGTGCCGAAGACGAGCAGGTGGTTCTTCTGCGGGACGCGCGCCTGGTCGTGGATCTCCTCGCCGGCCAGCACGAGCGTCTGCTTCTTGCCCGCGCTGAAGTACCCGTCCACGCCCTGGACCCGGATGTTGTGGTCGGTGACGAGCAGCACGTCCACGCCGGTTTTTAGCGCGGCCCGCGCCAGGTCCGCGTGGGAGCCGCTCCCGTCCGAGTAGGTGGTGTGCATGTGCAGGTTGACGGTCAGTTCGTGCATCGGGTTCCTCGTTTCCCTGCTCGGGTTTTCATTTGCTGATTTCCCGCTTCACAGGTATAATTTGGCGGCTAATCCTATAGGAGGTACGTTCATGTTGGACATCAAACAGATCCTTGATATCGCCCTGATTATAACGTCAGTTGCACTGGTGGCGAGCATCATCCTGCAGAGCAAGGGTGCCGGACTCGGCGGCCTGAGCGGCAGCGACTCGGGCGGCGTTTTCACGGCCCGCCGCGGCATCGAAAAAACGCTCTTCTGGGTGACGATCGTTTTCGCCATCCTGTTCTTTGCGCTGGCGATCGCCTCGGTCATCCTGGCCGCCCGTTGATCGCACCATCTGACGAGAGAGGCCGCTGCCAGACTGCCGACGGGCACGCCGGGCAAGGCCTTTTTCATTTCCTTCCCCTATGAAAAAACTTCGCTGGCAAGTCCTGGTGGTCGTCCTGACGCTGGCGGTGGTGGGCATCCTGCTCGTCACCCAGCGTTCGTCCCCGACCGGGACCGCGCTGCCGCAGCCGGCCACGGGCGGGATCTACACCGAGGCCCTGGTCGGCTCGTTCGGGCGGCTGAACCCCGCGCTCGACTGGGCCAATCCCGCCGACCGCGCCATTGACCGCCTGATCTTCAGCGGCATGATCAAGTTCGATGAGTACGGAATCCCCCGGTCTGACGTGGCCGAATCGTGGGGCGTTTCGCAGGACGGCATGATCTACAACGTCTCGCTGCGTCAAGACGCTTTCTGGGAGGACGGCATGCCCGTCACCAGCGACGACGTGATCTTTACGCTCGGCCTGCTGCGCAGCCAGTATTCCACCTATCCCGCCGACGCGCGCGCCATGTGGGACGAGATTCTGGTGAAGCGGCTGGACGAGAAAACCCTGCAGTTCGTGCTGCCCGAACCGTTCGCGCCGTTCCTCGATTACCTTTCGTTCGGCATTCTCCCCAAACACGTCCTCGAAACCCTGCCTGCCGACCAGCTGGCAAACAGCGACTTCAACCTGAAGCCGGTCGGCTGCGGTCCCTTCCGCGTCGACCACCTGACGGTCGAGAACGGGCAGGTCACCGGCGTGACGCTGGCGCTCTCGGAGAATTACTTCGGCGGCAGGCCGTACATCGAGCAGATCACCTTCCGCTACTACCCGACCGCGGCCGCCGCGCTGGACGCGTACCAGCAGGGCGACATGCTCGGCATCAGCGAGATCACGCCCGACATCCTGGCCGAGGCCTGCTCCGACCCGAACCTGAACTGTTACACCAGCCGCATGCCGCGCCTCACGCTGGTGTTGTTCAACCACAAAAGCAACGACGCCCCGTTCCTCCAGGACAAGAACATCCGCAAGGCGCTGCTGCTCGGCCTGAACCGCCAGCGCATGATTGACGTGACCCTGAACGGGCAGGCGGTGGTGGCCGACAGCCCGATCCTGCCGGGAACATGGGCATATTACAGCGGCATCCAGCACGTGGAGTACGATCCCATTGCGGCCGAGCGGCTGCTGGCCGAGGCCGGCTACATCCTCCCCGCCGGCGAGACCGTCCGCGTGAAGGACGGCGCGCCGCTGGCCTTCACCCTGCTCCACCCGGACGACGACCAGCACACGCGCGTGGCGCAGTGGATCCAGCAGGACTGGGCCGCCATCGGCGTCCAGGTGACGCTGCGGGCGATGCCCTACGCCTCGCTGGTGAACGACTCGCTGGCGCCGCGCGCCTACCAGGCCGCCCTCGTGGACCTCGACCTGAGCGGCTCGCCGGACCCGGACCCGTATCCGTTCTGGCACCAGTCCGAGGCCACCGGCGGGCAGAACTATTCCCAGTGGGACAACCGTCCCGCCAGCGAATACCTGGAGCAGGCGCGCGTCGTCTTCGACCAGTCCACCCGCGCCCGGCTGTACCGCAATTTCCAGGTGATCTTTGCCAAGGAGACGCCGGCCGTCCTGCTGTATCACCCGGTCTACACCTACGGCGTGGACGTGCGCGTGAACGGCGTCCAGTTGGCGCCGATCTTCGATCCCAGCGACCGCTTCGACACCATCCTGGACTGGTACCTGCTGACCCGCCGCGCGGCCGGCGAAACTGCCCAGCCGACCATTTCCCCGTAACCTGATGCCAACGCCTGCCCAGGACCTCTCCTTTTTCCAGGCTGGATTGGAATCGCTCGAAGCGTACCTCCTGTCTGGCGAGTTGTTCTGGCCCCTGACCCTTCGACAAGCTCAGGGCAGCGCCGGAGACCTGCCGCCCCAAATCGGCGACAGGTCGCGCCTGACCGTCGGCGGGATGCTGCTGGCGGGCAAACGGATCGAGGCGCGGGCGGCGGGAGACTGGCCCCGGCTGTCGGTCCGGCTGGAGGCGGTGCGCACGAAATGGCGTTCGGCCTGGGAGCGCAAGGCCGGCCGCGAGGTCCACGCCCGTCTCGACCTGTGGAAGAATTACCTGGAAGACGCCCGGCAGAATTCCGATCCGGGCGTATATTCGCAGCAGGTGCAATGGCGGGTTATGCTACAATTGCTGGGCGGCGAACTTTCTGCCCCGCCGCGTGAACTGGAGGCCGTCCGCAGCCTGGACGCCATCCTGAGAACTGCCTGGCTCCCCGGCGCGTTCGTCTGGGAGGCCGATCTTTCCGCAGTATTCCCGGAACCGGATTACTGGTTCCTGTACGGCAGATTGAAATCATTCTGAGAGGAGTTTTTATGACCGACGACCGGCGCGAAGCCGCCCTGCAATACGCCCGCAAGAACAAGGAAAAGAATCTCAGCGCGCTGAAAGAGATCCTGACCATCCCGTCGGTCTCGACCGAGCCGGCGCACGCGGCAGACATCCGCCACGCAGCCGAGTGGATGGCGGCACAGTTGCGCGGCCTGGGGATGCAGAAGGTGCAGATCTTCCCGACCGCCCGCCACCCGATCGTGTACGGGGAATGGCGGGGAATAAAGAACGCGCCGACCGTGCTCATTTACGGCCATTACGACGTCCAGCCGGCCGACCCGCTCGACCTGTGGAAGACGGCGCCCTTCGAGCCGACCGTGCGCGGCGACAGTATCTTTGCGCGCGGCGCGTCGGACATGAAAGGGCAGAGCGTGGCAACGTTCAAGGCAGTCGAGGCGCTGGTCAAGACCGGCGGGCTGCCGGTCAACGTGAAGTGGCTGCTGGAGGGGGAGGAGGAGGTCGGCTCGCCCAACCTGGCCGATTTCATCGCCAGCCACAAGGACCTGCTGGCCTGCGACTTTGCCTTCAACCCCGACGCCGGCATGATCAGCAAGGACGAACCCACCATCACTTACGCCCTGCGCGGGCTGGCGTATTTCGAACTGCGCATCTCCGGGCCGGCCAACGACCTGCACTCCGGCGTGTTCGGCGGCGTGGTGCATAACCCGGCCAACGCCCTGGCGGAACTCATCGCCGGGATGCGCGATTCGAAGGGCCGCATCACCCTGCCCGGCTTTTACGACAGCGTGCGCAAACTCGGCCGGGAAGAGCGCGAGGAGCTGGCGCGCATTCCCTCGGATGAAAAATACTACCTCGAAAAGACTGGCGTCCCGGCGCTGCTCACCGAGCAAGGCTACACGCCCAACGAATGTTCCGGCGCCCGCCCGACCCTCGACGTGAACGGCATGATTTCCGGCTTCACCGGAGCGGGGTCCAAGACCATCATCCCGGCCACCGCCATGGCGAAGATCTCCTGCCGCCTTGTCCCCGACCAGGACCCGCTGGAAGTGGGGCGGCAGATGCGCCGCTACCTGGAAGAGAACGCCCCCGCCGACATCCGCTGGGAGTTGGTCGAAATGCACGGCGGCGACCCGTCCATCTCCGACCGCGACAACGCCCCCGTGCGCGCCTTCTCGGCCGCGCTCGAAACGGTGTGGGGCAAACGCCCCTATTTCAAACGCGAGGGCGGCTCCATCCCGGTGGTGGGGACGATGCAGCAACTCCTGTCGGTGGAGTCGGTCATCGGCGGCTTCGGCCTGCCCGACGACAATTTCCACGCCCCGAACGAGAAACTGCACCTGCCCACCTGGTACCGGGGCATCGAGGCGCTGATCCACTTTTTCCTGAACCTGGAACCTTGACCGTCACCCGGCGGGGGTCTGCGACCCCCGCCGAACTTTACGGAGATTCTTCATGGAAGACCGACTCATCACCTACGGCGGGCAGGCCGTCATCGAAGGCGTGCTGATGCGCGGGCGCAAAGCCTGCGCCATGGCAAACCGCCTGCCCGACGGGACCATCGCCGTTACGAACATCCCGCTGGCGGGCATCTACCAGTCCAGACTGGCGAAAATCCCGTTCCTGCGCGGCCTCATCCTTCTCTGGGACTCGCTCGGGCTGGGCCTGCGCGCCCTCACCACAGCCTCCAACCTGCAGGGCGGCGAGGAGGAGAAACTCGAAGGCCCGGCGCTTTACCTGATACTCTTCCTGACCTTCGCGATCGTTATCGGCGTCTTCTTTCTGGCCCCGGCGGGCGCGGGCTGGCTGACCGAGCGCTACCTGCTCTGGAACGCCTGGTGGAGCAACCTGCTGGAGGGCGTCGTCCGCCTGCTGTTCCTGGTCGGTTACATCTGGGGGATCGGATTCATGCCCGAGATCCGGCGTGTCTTTGCCTACCACGGCGCGGAACACAAAACCATCAATGCCTACGAAGCGGGCGCGGACCTCGAACCGGCCGCCGTTTCCCGGTATCCCATTTCCCACACCCGCTGCGGCACGGCCTTCCTGCTGACGCTGATGGTGCTATCGCTGATCGTTTTTTCCCTGCTGGGGCCGCTCCCGCTGGCGTGGCGTCTCGCCAGCCGGGTGCTGATGATCCCGGTCCTGGCAGGGATGGCCTACGAGTACATCAAGTGGACGGCGAACCACATCAAGTCGCCCATCGTCCGGGCGCTGGTCGCTCCCGGCCTGGCGCTCCAGCGGCTCACCACCCGCCAGCCGGACGAGAAGATGCTGGAGGTGGCGATTGCCGCCTTCCAGGCGATGAGGAAAGCGGAAGAAACAACCTGAAAAAACAAAAGGCAAAAAACAAAAAAAACGCAGGTCAGACTATTCCGGCCTGCGTTTTTGATTTGGGTGTGTTTCAAATGAGTTGGGGCAAGTCACCCTTGCGAAGGTTTTGGGATGAATTATCCGATTTGAAGCCGCTTTTGCAACCTTCGCAAGGGTTTTCAACTAAATGAAACACACCCTTTTGATTTTTTGATTTGAAGAATTCTCTACCGGACAAATCTCCTGGCTGGACGCGGACACCCAAAAAACGGGCGCAGGCGAGCGCGGATGAACGCGGAATCAGGTTTTTTGGATTTTTGTCTCGCTTTTATCCGCGTTTTCCGCGTCAATCCGCGTCCCTTTTCTCTTTTGTCCGGTAGCAAACACCGGTAAACAAGTACGCAAGTAAGCAAGTTTTTTTGGCTCTCTGGGAATTGTCGAGATGCACCGCCAGATACAGGCAACCGCCTGCCGTTACATCGCAGAGGCGGGGTCATCCTGCCCCTGCACCACGGGGAATCCCAAAGAACCGTTTTTTATGCCCGTCTACCTGCCCACCTGTCTCCCTGTCTCCCTAATTTACTCTCCTACTTCAAATACTCATCCGACACTTCATCCAATTTCAGGCTGATGACCTGGCTGGTGGAATCGCGCCCCATCGTCACCCCGTAGATCACGTCCGCCGCCTGGACCGTGTTGCGGTTGTGCGTAATGATGACGAACTGCGTGGCCCGGCTCAGGTCCAGCAGCAGGCCGCGGAAGCGGCCCACGTTCGCCTCGTCCAGCATGGCGTCCACCTCGTCCATCACGCAGACGGGCGTCGGCGAGACCTTCAACAGGGCAAAGACCAGCGCGATGGCCGTCAGGCTGCGCTCGCCGCCGGAGAGCAGCGCCAGGCCCTGCTCGCGGCGGCCGGGCAGGCGCGCCTCGATGTCAATGCCGGTCTCGGTCAGGTTGTCCGGGTCGGTCAGCGCCAGCCGCGCCGACCCGCCGCCGAACAGCCGGGTGAAGATGACGTGGAACTCCTCCGCCACCGCCGAGAAGGTCTTGAAGAACTCTGTGCGGGTCAGCGTGTCGAGTTCGGCGATCACCTGGTGCAGGTCGGCCTCGGCTTTGCGCAGGTCGGCCATTTGCTCGGTCATGAACTCGTGCCGTTCCTTGACCGAAACGAATTCCTGCTGCGCCTCCGGGTTGACCGGCCCCATGCGCCGCAGCAGCGCCCGCTGGCGGGTCAGGTTTTCCTCCAGGTCAGGCGGCAGTTCGGTCACTTTGTTCAGTTGCTCGACCATCCCGTCGAACGGCAGCGGCACCGGCCCCGAAACGTCGGTCTGGTACTCGAACGCCACCAGCCCAAAATCGTCCTCGATCTTCTGGCGCAGCAGGTCGAGCGCCTCCTGGCGGCGGCCCGTCTCCAACTGCACCTGCGTATGCTGGCGCTCCACCAGCGCCAGCGCTCCCTGGCCCTCGGCTTCCTGCTTCTGCAAGTCGGCTTCCTGCGCCTCGGCGGTCTCCAGTTCCTTCTCCGCCGGTTCGATCAACACGCGCAGTTCCTCCAGCCGGGCGTTCAGTTCGCCCTCCTGGCGGCGCATGGTCTCCTTCTCGCCTTCGAGCAGCGCCAGCGCGGCGTCAATCTCCGCCAGCCGCTTCTCCAGCCCGGCGGCCTGTTCCTTCACCTGGCCCGCGGCTTGCGAACGTTCCGCCTGCCGGGCGCGGGCATCCCCGGCGGCGCGTTCGGCCACCGCCAGGCGCGTGCCCCAGTACGTCACCTGCGACTGGAATTCGTCCAGCGTCAGCGCGGCCAGCGCCGCGCCATGCGTGCGGATGGCCTCCTGCGCCTGCCCGGTCGAATGTTCGGACTGGGAAAGCGCGGCGGCGGCTTCGGTCCGCTCCGCCTCGGCCTGGGACATTTCCTTCTGGAGACTTTCGCGCTGCGAGATTTGCCAGTCCCGCCCCCGCCGCGCCGCTTCGAACCGGACCTCGGCCTGCTGCGCGTCCGCCCGGGCCGATTCGAGGCCGGAACGTTTCCCGCGCTCCTCCCCCTCCCGGCTTTCCACCGCGGCCCGCGCCGCGGCGATCTCCTGTTCGAGTTTCCGCAATTCGGCATCCAGCGCCGCTCCCTCGCGCCCCGCGTTTGCCAGCATCTCCTGCAACTCCCTCCTCTGGCGCGGACGGGCGAGCGACGCGGCGCGCGCCGGTTTCCCGGCCAGCACCTGTCCGCTGGCATGGAAGACTTCGCCGCGCAGCGTCACCGCCCGCGCGTGGGCGGGCATCCCGGCCAGCAGCGCCCGCGCCGTTTTCCGGTCGCGGACGACGATCACTTGGCCAAGCAGCAAGTCCACCGCCGGGGAAAGGTCCGCGGGGGCCTTTACCAGGTCCGCGGCCAGCCCGAGGCAGTCGGGATGTTTCGGCGCCCGGAGCGGTTCGGCGGGGGACAGCCAGTCGAGCGGCAGGAGCGAGGCCCGTCCGGCCTCGTCCGCGTCGAGCAGGGCGAGCGCCTGTTCGGCCCCCTGCCCGGACTGGATCAGCACGGCGTCGGTGTACTCGCCGAGGGCGGCGGCGATGGCGGCTTCGAGTTCGGCCGGCACGTCCAGCGCGGACGAGAGCGCTCCGCGCGCCCCGCCCAGTTTCTGCTGGCGGGCGGCGTCGAGCAGAAGTTTGGCTCCGTCGGCGTAGCCGGCCAGCGATTGCTCGGCCTGTTCCAGCACATCGAGTTGGGCTTGCAGGCGCGCCTGCTCGGCCTGTTTGGCGGCGCGCTTCGCCCGCCCTTCCTTGAGCGAATCTTCCAGTTCCGCCAGCCGCTTGCGCGCCGACTGGAGCTCCGCTTCGGCAGCCTGCATCTCTTTCTCGGCCTGCTGGCGGGAGGCGAGCAGTTTCTGGTATTCGGCTTCGGCCTGTTTCGCTTCGGCTTGCGCGGCGGCGATGGCCTGCGCGGCGGATTCTATTTTCTGTTGCTGCGAGTCGCGGCGGGCGGCCAGTTCATCCAGCCGGGCCTGCATGGAGGCGCGCCGGGCGGTGAGTTCGTCGAGGACGCGGCGGGCAGACGCCAGGTCCGCTTCGAGGCGGGCCTTTTCCTCCTGCCGTTCCTCCAGCGCGGACTGCGCCTCCGTTTGCCGTTCCTGCGCCTCGTCGAATTCCGTCTTTAGGCGCACCATTTCCACATCCGCATCGTTCAGGCGTTCGGCGGCGAGGCCCACTTCGGCCTCCAGCCGGGACTGTTCGCCGAGGGCGGCCTGGCGGTTGTCGAGCAGGGCGCGGGCGCGCTCGTCGCGCACGGCCAGGTCGCGGCTGATGGTCTCACGCTGGTCGTGGAGTTGCGACGACTGGCGGTGCCAGGAATTCAGCCGGGCGCGCAGTCCCTGCAAGCGTTCGCGGAACGAGGCCACGTTCGCCCGGATGGACTGGTAAGCCTCGCGGGCTTCCTGCAACCTGGCGTCGTGCCCGCGCGCCAGGTCGCGCGCTTCGCCCAGTTCGCGCTGGGTGCGGTGCCAGTGGTAGCCGTACCAGTCGCGCAGCAGCAGGCGCAGGTCGGCCTGCACCTGGGCGTATTCCTGGGCGCGGCGGGCCTGCCGTTCGAGGCTCTTCAGGCGCGGCTCCAGTTCGGCCAGGATGTCGAGGGCGCGTTCCAAATTACGTTTGGTGGTGTCCAGCCGCCGCAGGGCTTCCTCGCGGCGGGCGCGGTACAGGCCGATGCCGGCCGCCTCCTCGAAGAGGCGGCGGCGCTCGTCGGCTTTGAGCGCCAGCGAGGCGTCCACCAGCCCCTGGCCGAGGATGGTATACGTCCGCTCGGAGAGGCCGGACTGGGCCAGCAGTTCGTAGATGTCCTTCAGGCGCACGTGCTGGCCGTTGAGCAGGTACTCGTTGTGGCCGTCGCGGTAGGCGCGCCGGGTGACGGCCACCTCGGAAAAGTCCACCGGCAGCCAGTTGTCCGAGTTGTCGAAGACGACGGTGGCCGAGGCCATCCCGGCGCGCGTGCGCTGTTCCGACCCGGCGAAGATCATATCCTCGGTTTTCTTGGCGCGCAGCAGGCTGTGGGACTGTTCGCCCAGCACCCAGCGCAGGGCGTCGGCAATATTGGACTTCCCCGAGCCGTTCGGTCCGACGATGGCCGTAATGCCTTCGGCAAACTCGAAGTCGGTTCGGGCGGCGAAGGTTTTATAGCCGTGGAGTTGGAGGGATTTGAGGCGTAAAGGCATTTAGGTAATCAGGGATCAGGGATTAGGATTTATTCGATGGATTCCAGTGCGTTCTGGGCAGCGTTGCGCGCCGCCAGTTGCTTGCTGTGCCCGCTGCCATGCCCGCGGACTTTTCCGCCGACATCCACCTCGACGACGAACCTGCGTTCGTGGTCCGGGCCGCTGGTCTCGACGGTGGTGTAGCGCGGGATGCCCAGTTTGCGGCCCTGCGACCATTCCTGCAGGCGGCTCTTGGGATCGTACACTTCGGCCTGGACGAGTTGGTCGGCCTGCGCCGCATCCAGCAGCGGATGGATGAACTTCTGCACCTCCGGCAGGCCGCAGGAGAGATGGACCGCCCCGACCAGGGCCTCGAAGGTGGCGCACAGCAGGACGTCGCGGGCGCGGCCTCCGGCCTGCACTTCGCCGCGCCCGAGGCGCATGGCCGGCCCCAGGTCCAGGCGGCGGGCGAATTCGGCTAGTTGCCCGGTCTGCACCAGGGCCGACCTCATGCGCGTCAGTTCGCCTTCGGGCATCTCCGGGAAATGGTTGTACAGCCACGCGCCGACCACGAAATCAAGCACGGCATCCCCGAGGAACTCCAGGCGCTCGTTATCCTCCAGCGCTTCGGGACGCTCGTTGAGGAAGGAGCGGTGCGTCAGGGCGCGCGTCAGCAGGAGCAGGTTTTTGAAGGGAAACCCCAGCCGGGCGGCGAGCGCGGCGGGGGATTCCGTGGCGTTTCCTTCCGGGATCTGATTCATGCCGGCCTCCCGGAACTCAGGGGGCGCGAACCCCTCCCCCGGCCCCTCCCCATTTCCGGCGCAGTTCAGCCGGAAATGGGGAGGGGTGTCCGGCAGGACGGGGAGGGGTCAGGGTTCGCGTCCGCTTTGTTCCTGATCGAATATCGTGCCGATTGTAACCGGATTCAATCCGCATGACCACCCTGCTCTGCGATTGTGATAGAATATTCTCCGCCCGGGGAAACCGGGCATTTTCCTTCCGGAGGAACGCCATGCCAGAAACGATTGCCAGAGAGACGCTTTTCCTGCACAACGCCGAAATGGGATTGGGGGCCTGGGCCTGGGGCGACCGCACGATGTGGAACTACGGACACGGCTATACCGATACGGACATCGAGCAGGCCTTCCAGACCTCGCTGGCGGCGGGCGTCAACCTGGTGGATACCGCCGAAGTCTACGGCTCGGGCCGCTCGGAGCGGTTCCTCGGACAGTTTGTCAAGGCTGCCGCGACCCCGGTCCTGACGGCGACCAAGTTCATGCCGTTCCCCTGGCGGTTGGACCGCGGCGCGCTGATGCGTTCGCTCGACCACAGCCTGGAGCGGCTCGGGCTGGAACGCGTGGACCTGTACCAGATCCACTGGCCGTTCCCGCCGATGCCGGTGGAGTTCTGGGTGGAGGAACTGGCGCAGGCGGTCAAATCCGGCAAGACGCGCACGGCGGGAGTCTCGAACTACAACAAGACCCAGATGCAGCGGGCGTACACCATCCTGTCGAAGTACGACATCCCGCTGGCCTCCAACCAGGTGGAATACCACCTGCTCAACCGGACGGTCGAGAAGAACGGCCTGCTCGACCGCTGCAAGGAACTGGGCGTGCGGCTGATCGCGTATTCCCCGCTGGCGAAGGGACTGCTGACCGGCAAATACTCCAACGATAATCCGCCCCCAGGGTTGCGCGCCCGCATTTTTGCGTCCGCCCTGAAAGACCTCCCCAAACTCGTCTCCGTGATGACCGAGATCGGGCAGGGGCACGGCGGCAAAACTCCCGGCCAGGTGGCGCTGAACTGGCTCATCTGCAAGGGCGCACTGCCCATCCCCGGCGCGAAGAATGCCAGGCAGGCCGAACAGAACGCGGGCGCCATCGGCTGGCGGCTGACGCCGGAGGAAGTCCAATCACTGGACGAAGCCAGCGACCAGTTCACGAAATAACACTTCGGGCGGGGAATACCCCGCCCGATTTTTAAATCTGCGTAATCTCCCGAAACCCATCGGGACGATGTGCGTTATCTGCGGATTTCCCCCAACTCACTTCAAAATCTGGAACAGGTTGCTGTAATCGTCCGTCCACAGGCGGATGCCGGAGACGTATCCATCCATCGGCTTGGCGCGGGACTGGATGGCCGGGACCTCCAGCCGGGAGGGATCGCGCGAGAGCAGCATCCAGATGGAGCGGGAGGTCGTGCCGTAATCCCCGGGGTCGTCAACCAGCACGCGGCTCAGGCCGAAGTGGTCGGCCAGGGTCCAGATAACCGGCGCCAGGTCCAGGTGGCGGTTCGTGATGTGGACCGCCAGGACGCCGTCCGGTTTTAGATGCTGGAGGTACAGGTCGAACGACTCTTTATCCAGCAGGTGGACCGGGATGGAATCGCTGGAGAACACGTCCAGCACGAGCACATCGTAGTTTTGCGGCTGCCCATCGGCCAGTTCGCGCTCCAGCGAGAGGCGGGCGTCGCCGGGGACGATCTCGATCTCCGCCGCGCTGTCCTGTAGGAAGGTGAAGTACCCGCCCTCCCCTTCCGCCAGGCGGATGACGGCCGGGTTGATCTCGTAGAAGCGGTACACGTCGCCCGGCTGGCCGTAGGCCGAAAGGGTGCCGATCCCCAGGCCGAGCACGCCGACGCGCATCCCGCCCGCTGGGCGCGGGTAGTTCTGCAGCGCCAGCCCCGCGCCGCTGTCTGGACCGTAGTACATGGTGGGGATGTCGCGTTTCGATTCGTCCATGAACTGTGTGCCATGGACGGTGATGCCGTGCACCAGGCTGTACGTGTGGGTTTGCCAGCCTTCGACGCCCAATTCCTGGACGCGCACCACGCCGTAGAAATTCCGCCAGGAGCCGAGGAAATTCACCGTGTCGGAGTGGATCACCTGGGCAGACTGCACGACCGAGATCGTCAGCGCGCTGAGCAGGAGCACCGGATTGATGATGAATGCCATCCGCAAGCGGCGCGAGGCGGGGGCAGCGACCGTCACGATCAGGAACAACAGCCAGCACAAGACCACGCCCAGCGACAGTTCCCAGAAGCCTTTGAAAACGTAGGGGGCGACAAAATTGACGAGAATGCCGCCCACCGCCCCGCCGACCGAGACCATCAGGTAGAACGTCGTCAGGCGCGCGGGATGCGGGCGCAGGCGGTACAGTTCCCCGTGGCAGACCATGCAGGCCGCGAAGAGCATCAGCGAGAAGATGCCCACTTGCAAAAGGATGGACAGCCGGTCGCCGCGCACCATCGCCCAGGCATAGAGCAGGGTCGCCGCGAAGAACAAGGCCAGGAACCACTGCCGCGAGTACCAGCGCTCGCCCGAAAAGGCCAGCACGAACGACAACAGGTAGATGGTCAGCGGCAGGATCCACAGGAACGGGATGACCGCCACCTCCTGCGTGATGTGACTGGTCGTCGCCAGCAGCAGGATGGAGGCGGTCGCGGCCAGGGCGATCCACAGGATGTAGTCGCGCGGGCGGGGGCGCGGGCCGCGGTCTGCCGCGGCAGGTTCACGGTCCGGGGCCGGACCGGAAGCCCGCGTCGCCCGGAGCGACTTCACCGCTCCGTAAGCCGCCAGCCCCGCGAAAAGCGCGTACCCCAGCGACCAGACGCGTCCCTGCCAGGCCAGCGTCAGGGCCGGCTCCACCAGCGCCGGGTACGTCACCAACGCGATCAGCGAACCGACGTTCGAGAGCGCATACAGGCGGTAAGCCGTCCGCTCCGGGAAGTCGCGGGCGAACCAGGCCTGCACCAGCGGGCTGTTGGACGAAAGCAGGAAGAACGGCAGGCCAACCGAGATTGCCAGCAGTTTGAAGATTTCCCAGACCGGCAGCGCATCCGCCCCCGGCTTCCAACCGGCGCCGGGCGTGATGGGGGATTTCCACAGCAGCCCCAGCACGAGCATCAGCCCCAGCGAGAGACCGAGCAGGATGCCATGCACTGCCGCGCGGCGGGGCCACCGGTTGAGCCACGCAGCGTACGCGTAGCCGCCGGTCAGCAGCACCTGGAAGAACAGCATCACCGTGGACCAGACCGCCGGCGTCCCGCCGAACCAGGGCAGGATGGCGCGGGCGATCATCGGCTCGACTTGGAAGAGCAGGAACGCCGAAATGAAAATGGAAACCGCGTAGTAGGTCATGGCCTGATTGTACTTGCAAGATTGAAAACTCGGTAGCGAATCGACGCGCGGGGGGTTAATCATAGCAGTATCGAAAACAGGGATTTCTCCTGGATCCGCGTGGTTTTGGCGGCGAGATATCCTGCCGGTTTCTGGTAAAATCCATGCCTTGTGCAAAAAAAAACAGGCTCATTGGGAATCGGCGCGGTGCCGCCAGAGGGTCGGATTGCCAATCCGACTACGCCACAATATGGCGGTCTATCACGGCAAATCCCAGAGAGCCTTCTTTTCGCCAGACAGTGGACGCTTGTAAGGAGTAAGCCATGACCAAAACGCAAAGGTTCTTGTATTTCATCGGCAGGAATTTCGTCCGGTTTTACGCCCTGCTCATGCTCAAAATGGACGTGCTTTGGGAGTCCCCGCTCCCGGACGGGCCGTTCCTGATCGCCGCCAATCACCCCAGCACATCGGACCCCTTCTACATCATGACGCCTTTCCGGCGGCCCGTTCGCATTATGATGATCGAAAGCCCATTCCTGATCCCGGTGTTCGGCAGACTCCTGCGCGAAGCCGGGCACATCGCCGTCTGCCCGCGCGACAAACAGGCCGCCCTCGAAGCCGCCTGCCGGGAATTATTTTCCGGCCACCCGGTGGCGATTTTTCCCGAAGGCGATACCAGCCCGCGCACAGGCGGCCATCTCCCGCCGCGTACCGGAGCGGCGCGCCTGGCGTTGATGACCGGGGTGCCGGTGGTACCGGTCGGGATCTACCTGCGCCGTCATCGCTGCACAACCATCCGTTCCAAGACTATCGGACGTCCCACTGTTGGGTTCTGGCATTTGCGCGGGCCGTATGGGATGACCATCGGCCAGCCGCTGAAGTTCAGCGGGGACGCGGAAAATAAGGAACACATCCACTCGATTGCGGAAACGATCATGGAATCCATTGCCCGGCTGGCCAGTACCAGCCAGGCGCGCGTGGAGGGGTAACGCGGCCGACATTTCGCTTTCTGGCGTCAAACAACCAGTGGTTCGGGCTTATTTCCGAACCACCTTTTTTTGCGGCGGATTACGCGGATTATTGCGGAAGGAGCAGATATAATCCGCGCAATCCGCAAAATCCGTTGCGAATCATTTTTAAAACACTTGTCGGAATTTCAACCAGAACGTCAGGTACAAGGCTTGCAATCCGATATCCGGGCATGTAAAATTACGGCATGGAAACAATCGGCCTTATCGCCGCGATGACCTCAGAAAGCGGCGCACTCCTCCGGTACATCAAGGGATGGAAACGCGCCAAGTTCGGCACATTTCGAGGGATTCGATTCCAACTCATGGATCGGGATTGTTTTCTCGTCACCTCCGGCATGGGACTCACACGCGCCGCGGATGCCGCCCGCGCCCTCCTGGCAGAAACAAATCCGCGTCTGCTGGTCTCCTTCGGCATCGCGGGCGCGGTCAACGCCGATCTCGAAATCGGGGATGTGATCATTGCCGGGAAAATCTGCCTGCTGGAAAATGGACTCCCCGGCAAGTTCCAGCCTCTCGCAATTTTATCCGACGCAGCCTGGGGCGCGGCCGCCCGGTCCCTGCAAGCGGATGGCACCCGCCTGCTCCCGGGGACGGCCGTCACGACGCGCGGGTCACAGGTTATCCTGAAACAATCGGACGAGATGCCCAATCCAATTCTTGAGATGGAGACCGCCGGAATTGCGCAAGTTGCCGCCGAGGCGGGGATACCGCTCGTGTCCATCCGCTCCATCAGCGACGGCCCCCGATCACCGATCCCGCTCGACCTCGAGGCGGTGATGGATGAAAACTACAACTTCCGCATCGGCAGATTGATTGCAGAGGTCTTTCGGCATCCTGACATCACGCTCCGTTCGCGGGAGATGATGCAAAATTCCCGCAAGGCCGCCGATCACGCGGCGAAGGCGTTGGTCGCGGTGTTGGGATTTCAGTCACCCATCATCACTTGATGATTCATTACCGCTAAATGTGGAGTCTTGCAGTCTGGCCACTTCGCCTTTAAAATGGTTGGTGGTGGTCGAAAAGTAAGTGACAACCATCAACGCGAATTTCGCGAATGGGCGAATGACGCGAATATCTTTGAAATTGACGGCTAAACTCGCGGCCTGCGCGTTCTGATCTTGAAATTTTGCATAGCTCTCTCACTTACTTTTGTACCACTACCAAATGGTTTACGAGCAAATAGAAGATGGACGATGATCTCGCAATCTCTCGAATTGATCAGCTAACTGCTGACGACTACCAAGCAGGATTCACCCTGCTTCGTGAGCAAATGGCCACATCCGATTTGCTCATGCTCAAGGCTCATTTCGAATCACCAGATTATAAGATTTCGGCAACTCAGCTTGCCGCAAGAGCAGGGTTTTCAAATTTCGAGACTGCTAACCTGCGCTATGGTCTTTTGGCGAGCAAATTTCTTGATTTCTTTCAAATTCATCTCGAAGAGTATGTAAAGATAAATGTGCTTGTTTTGCTAGAGAATATCAATGGCGAATGGCATTGGGTATTACGGCCACAGGTGGTCAATGCCCTGAGTAAATTGATGTGGTTCGATAGCAAACCTCAACTAGATATTCTGCAGGAAATTGAACTGCTCCAGGACAGCTACAACAATCTTCAAGAAACAACGCGGCAAGCCATTATACGAAGCCGTATAGGTCAAGGCCAATTTAGAGCAGAATTGGTTGAATATTGGCAGGGTTGTTCCGTGACTGGCTGTAGCAATATCGAACTGCTTCGGGCGTCGCATATTAAGCCTTGGCGAGATTCATCGAATTCAGAGAGGCTTGATAAATACAATGGTTTGTTACTTATTCCGAGCCTAGACGCCTGTTTTGATTTAGGCTTAATCAGTTTCAGTGAGGAGGGTAATATACTTCTATCCAGTGAACTAGACGATTCCACATCACAACGGCTTTGGTGCATAAATCGAGAAGTAGGCGCAATCCGTCCATTGGAACCATGCGGTTAGGCAACTTTGTAGCTTTGCGGCATACCCAGGTGCGTCA
>WOUS01000019.1 GCA_009772985.1 Anaerolineaceae bacterium | reverse complement strand
GGCCGGTTCGGCGCGCGACCCTTCGACAGGCTCAGGGCGGCGCCCGGAGCCGGCCGCGGCCGGGGTCCCCAGCGGGCGGACGAAGCGCCCCGGCTGGGCCAGGTCGAGGCGGGTGGCTGTTTTCTCGTCCGGCAAGGCGGCCGGTTTCACCGTCACGACAGCATTCGTTGTCACGGCAGGCGTGCGCGGCTGGACCGTGACGCGCGGCGCGGCAGCATTCGTTGTCACGACGGGAGCAGGTTTCGGGTCCGGCGCGGGAGCAGGCCCCTCGACTGCGCTCGGGGCAGGCACAGACGCGGCCGGCGCCCGGTCCGGAACCGGACGGTCGCCGCGCAGGACGGTCACGTTCCCTTTCCCGGCCTGGATTTCGAGCAGGACAGAGTTCAGGTCTTCGCCGGTCGCGGCGAGCAGGTCACGCCGCTGGGCTTCCAGCGAGGCGGCGCCCTGCGCCGGCAGTCCGCTCTCCCAGCCTGCGGGGCAGTGGGTGCAGAGCACCAGCCGGTCGCCGGCGCGGACTTCGGCCTGGGCGAGGTGGAGCGGCGTGGACTGGCTTTCGCCCAGCCCGCGCCCGGAGACGTCCTCGTCGTGGATGGCGCGCATCCCGCCGCCGGAGATGTGGAAGACGCGCGTCGGGCCGCTCTGCGCCAGGGTGAAGACGCCCTCGCGCAGCACGCCCAGCACGAGCCGCCCGCGCAGGTATTTGCCCTGGCTGTCGCCGCGCGTATTGCGCTCCCACAAGTACTGGTTGAGCGCCTCGGCGGCGGCGCGCATGGCCGAGGTGAGCGCGCCGGGCGACTGGTAGAAGCGCTGCGCCATCTGGGCGGAGATCTGGTTGTAATCGGAGGAGGAGACGGCGGCGGTCCCGGCCAGCGTCAGGTAGAGGACGAGGGCGTCGTTCTCACGGCCGCGCGCCGGGCGTTTGGGCGGCAGGGCCGCCAGCAGTCCCGGCAGTAAGGGCCATTCCTGCCCCTTGATGCGGTAGAGGGGGATGAGAGTCAGGTCGAATACGGCAGCCACGCACTCATTATACGGTAAAATCCATAAATCTCGAATATTGGGATTTCCATGGACTTTACCCTTCTCCGCACCTTCCCGGACCTCGATCCTGCCCCCGCCGAATGGAACGCGCTGCTGGCCGAAAGCGCCAGCCACGTCCCGTTCCTGCGGCACGAGTACCTGCGCGCCTGGTGGCAAACGCGCGGCGGGGGCGAGTGGCCGGGAGCCGAACTGGCGCTGGTGGCGGCGCGGCAGGACGGGCGTCTGACGGGCATCGCCCCGCTGTTCTTCGCCAACAACCGCGAGGGACTCCCGTCGCTGATGCTGCTGGGGAGCATCGAGATTTCCGACTATCTGGATTTAATCGTCCGCCCGGCCGACCTGACGGAGTTCGTCCACGGCCTGCTGGATTTTCTCGCCGCCGCCCCGGACCTGGGGCTGAGCCTGTCGAAGCCCTGGCGCGCCCTCGACTGGCACAACCTGCCCGAGGCCTCGCCCACGCTGCCCGCGCTGAAAGCCGAAGCCGAAAAGCGCGGCTGGACCTTTTCGCAGGAGCAGACGTACCACGCCCCGTCCATCCCGCTGCCCGGCGATTTCGAAACGTACCTCTCCGGCATTGATAAGAAACAGCGCCACGAGATCCGCCGCAAGATGCGCCGCGCCGACGAGTCGGGCGGCGTCCGCTGGTACATCGTAAACGACGACGCGGCCCTCGACGCCGAGGTGGACGCCTTCCTGTCGTTGATGGCCGGCGAGCCGGACAAGGCCAAATTCCTGACCGAGGCCATGCGCGCGCAGATGCACCTGGCCTGCCGCGCCGCGTTCGAGAACGGCTGGCTGCAACTGGCTTTCCTGGAAGTGGACGGGCAGAAGGCCGCCGGGTATCTCAATTTCGATTACCAGGACCGCATCTGGGTGTACAACTCCGGCATTGACCGGCGCTTCCTCGAACTTTCGCCCGGCTGGGTGCTGCTCGGCCATCTGCTCCAGTGGGCCAACGAGAATAAACGCCGCGAGTTCGATTTCATGCGCGGCGAGGAGGATTACAAATACAAGTTCGGAGGCGTGGACCGGTTCGTGGCGCGGGCGAGGGTGGAAAGGTAGAGCAAAATGTCATTTTGCTCCACGCACTTTGTTACTCGAATTTTTAACCTTTCCGGAGTATGATAAGCCACAGATGACTTCGCTGAAAACGACCTGACCACAAAGTCTCAAAGTCACGAAGATCCATTATCAAAAAACTTTGTGTCTTTCTGTCTTGGTGGTAAAGTGATCTTTTGGGCATCGGATTCCCCGAAAAATTCGATACATTCGCGCCATTCGATGCCAGCGGCTTTTGATCGGCAGAAACTCAAACGGAGGCGCTATGCGCGACCTGACCAACGAAATCCTCGAACTCATCCGCCGCACATCTTCGGACCTGCCGAAGGATGTGGAGGAGCGCCTGCGGGCGGCCATCGAGAAGGAAGCCCCCGGCTCGGCGGCGCGCGGCGCGCTGGAGACGATCATCAAGAACATCGCACTCTCCCGCAAGAATTCCAGTCCCATCTGCCAGGATACGGGTACGCCCATCTTCTACGTCAAGTACCCGGCGGGATGGAGCACGCTGCAACTCAAGAAGCAGATCCGCACGGCGCTGGCCGATGCCACCAAAAAATCCTACATGCGCCCGAACGCCGTGGATGCCATCTACGACAAGAATTCGGGCAACAACCTGGGCGGCGACGACTTCCCGTACATCCACTTTGACGAAGTCGAAGGCGATGAACTGACCATCGAGTTGATGCTCAAGGGCGGCGGCTGCGAGAACGTCGGCGCGCAGTACTCGATGCCCGATAATCGTCTCGGCGCAGGCCGCGACCTGGCCGGGGTGCGGAAGGTCGTGCTGGACGCCGTCCACAAGGCCCAAGGTCAGGGCTGCGCGCCGGGCATCCTGGGCGTGGCCATCGGCGGCGACCGCGGTTCGGGCTACGTCAAGTCGAAGGAAGTGTTGTACGAAAAGATCGGCGTCCGCAACCCGGACCCGAAACTGGCCGCGCTGGAAGAACAACTGACCGGCGAAGCGAATCAAATGGGCATCGGCCCGATGGGTTTCGGCGGCCAGACGACGGTCATTGACACGAAGATCACCGGCCTGCACCGCCTGCCGGCCTCGTACTTCGTCACCATCTCGTACATGTGCTGGGCCTACCGGCGGCGCAAGATGGTGGTGAAGGCTGGCGGCGAGGTTGTTTACGATTAACGACGGACGACGAACGACCGATGACGAAAATTTGTCCTGCGTCGTTCGTCGTTGGTCACCTGGAGGAACTCATGCGTGAAGTTACCATTCCCATCAGCGATGCCGTTATCCGCAGCCTGAAAGTCGGCGAACCGGCGGCGTTGACCGGCGTCATGATCACCGGCCGCGACACGGTCCACAAGTGGATGATCGAGACCTTTATCAAGAAAACCCGTCCGCCGCAGGGCGATGACTTGCAAGTCTACGAGGCGCTCAAGCCGCTCCTGGACGGCGGCGTCATCTATCACTGCGGACCGGTCGTCTCCGGGCTGGATACCAAACAATACAAGTTCGTGGCCGCCGGGCCGACCACGTCCATCCGCGAGGAGCCGTACCAGGCCGACGTGATGAAACACTTCAACGCCCGCGGTGTGATCGGCAAGGGCGGCATGGGCGCCAAAACGCTCAAGGGCTGCCAGGAGGGACCGTTCGTCTACTTCCATGCCATCGGCGGCGCGGCGACGTTCATCGCCCAGTCGGTGACGAAGGTGCTGGGCGTGTACAAATATGATTTCGGTGTGCCGGAGGCCATCTGGGTGATCGAGGTCAAGGATTTCCCCGTGGTGGTGACGATGGACGCCCATGGCCAGTCCCTGCACGAGGTGGTGGAGAAGGAATCCGGCAAGGTGCTGGCAGAACTGCTGGCGAAGTGATTTGCTCACCTGCAATAATATGCAGCGGCAGACGGCGTGCTATAATAATCCTGGCAGTTTTGATTTTGCGCCGCCCATAAGCCGTTACGAAGTGCCTCGCAGTAGCATACGCTCCGCTTAAACGCGAGTTGAGGGCATCTATGGACATCATTATGAAAAAAGTTGCTTTCTTGACGATATTATTCAGCCTCATAGCCTGTAGAATTTTCCAGCCACTCACCAGCACCGAAGGAGTGATCGCTGTTGTTGCCGATGGTCATGGAGGTGCCGAGAGCGACTATATTGTTTTAGTCACTCCAAACAAATTTGACGCCATCAATCTCACTGCTAATTTAACTACCTTCACCATCGGTCAACTGACATGGTCTCCTGACGGAACATGGATTGCATTTGAAAATGATTTTGATATATACAAAGTAAAATCTGATGGCACGAACTTAACTAACCTGACTAACAGCGAAGCGGTTGACATGAATCCCGCATGGTCGCCTGATGGTACACGAATAGCTTTCTCTTCGTATGCTAACAATCAGGATGGCCTTTATGTTATGAATGCTGATGGTTCAAGCGTTGCATTAGTGTTCTCTGCAAATTCCGTTTATTATCCAATATGGTCACCCAATGGAAATAAGATCGCATTCAATGCCAAAATAGACGGCAACTGGGAAATCGTAGTGATAGACGGAGATGGAACTAACGCTCAACGCTTGACCAATAATTCAGCGGATGACTTGGTTTATGATTGGTCATCGGATAGTAGACAGCTAATATTTACGTCAGACCGAGACGGAGACGAAGAAATATATGTTATGAACGCTGATGGCATTAATCAGATCCGTTTGACTTATGCAACCGGCGCCGATGATTACCCTGATTGGGAACCCAATGGAAATCGGATTGTTTTTCGGTCTGAACGCGATGGTAACTCGAATATTTATGTGATGAATTCAGATGGAACAAACCAAACTAAGTTAACAGTAAGCACTAATCTTGATACCAGACCCAAGTGGTCTCCAGATGGAACTAGAATTGCCTACGAGTCAGGCCCTGGCATTGACAGTGATATTTATGTTATGAACAATGATGGCACTGGACAAACTAGGTTGACTAATAGCACATGGGACGAACGGGATATTCAATGGCGACCTTAAAACGCCGCCCACCGATTATCCTCAGTGTCAAGGGGGGGAAGAGGAAAGTGATTAAAAATTGCCTGATAACGACTGGCCGGCTGTGAAAGGGTCCCCTTTCGCGGCCGGTTTTTCTTTTCCTGGCAATACCCTTCCGGGCACGATGCGCTTTGCTGCCCTGATGCGTTCATTTTCCTGTTTCTGCCATCCTCAACCACCCTGCGATCACCCAGGGAAACATGGCAAATATCCCGATCAGTGCCAGTTCGCCCGCGCCGGTTAGCAAGCAGGGAACGATCAGCCCCAGCGCGGTGACGAGGTAACTCGCCACGGCCCACCCGTCCGACTCCGTCGCGGCGGGCTGGCGGGATTTTCCGGAGATGAGCAGGTAGAGGGCGTAAGTGGTGAAGACCGTCAGCCACCAGCCCCAGAAGTTTTGCAGCGGGATGCCGTGATAAGCGCCGTTCACATCCCAGACCCAGTGACCGCCCGACACCATGATGGGGTCCATGACCAGGTCCCAGGCGGTCATCACCAGTCCGCCCACGGATGCGACGGCGAGCAGGCGCGGCCAGCGCTTCCACGCCGATGGGACGAGCCGGTCGGCGATGACGAAGGACGGGTAACTCATCATGAACCACGCCACCGGGATGAGATACGGGACGAGTCCCAGGAAGAGGGGGCCGAGTTTGTCGGTGTAGTGGTACGGGCCGTAGATCAGGCCGGTGGCCACGCCGACAGACTCGAACAGCAGGCTGACGGCGAAGACCAGCGCCAGCAGGCGCAGGGCGGGCGTCCAGCCCTCGCGGCGGGCGGCGTGCAGCAGGGCGAACAGGAAACCGGTCAGGGTGATGACGGGCGTGATGAAGAGCGAGGGCATCCGCCCGAGGGCGACGCTGGCGATGGTGTAGACGGTCAACAGGGCATAGAGGGCCAGGAAAACGATGGAAGCGCGGCGCAGGGTCATGGTCAAATCTCCTCGTGCGGATTCTACCTCACAAACGGCGGGCAGGTTCACGGTCCGGAACGCAGCGGGCGGGGCAGGGTTCTATTTTCAGATGAATGAGTTGGGTGTATACTCGCCCCATCCAATCGCGCAGGAGGTCGTTTTCATGAAACGGGCAGTCAGTATCAGTCTGGGATCGTCCAAACGCAACAAGGCGGTCATCGTCCGGCTGCTGGGCGAGGAGGTCAGCATCGAGCGCATCGGCACCGACGGAGACATGGAGGCCGCGGCGCTGAAATACAAGGAACTGGATGGCAAGGTGGACGCCTTCGGCGTCGGCGGCGCGGACCTGGGCCTGATGGTGGACACCAAGTGGTATCCACTCTACTCGGTCAACAGCATGGTGCGTTTCATCAAGGAGACGCCCGTGGTGGACGGCACCGGCCTGAAGAACACGCTGGAGACGAAGGCCGCCCCGTTCGTGGAAGCCAAACTCGGCGATTACATTCAGAAGACAGGCGGGAAGAAGGTCTTTGTCATGACCGGCGCGGACCGCTGGGGGCTGGCGCACGGGTTCGTGCAGGCCGGGTACGAATGCACCTTCGGCGATTTCATGTTCTCGCTTGGGATGAACGTCCCGCTCCATACCGAAAAGCAACTCAAGTCCCTGGCGGCCATCGTCATGCCGCTGGCCGGACGCGTGCCGTTCGAGTGGGTCTATCCGACCGGCGAGAAGCAGGAGCAGCGCAAGCCCAAGTACCCGAAGTGGTTCCAGTGGGCCACGGTGGTGGCGGGCGACTGTCACTATATCAAGCGCTACATGCCCGATGACATGAAGGGTAAAATTGTGGTCACCAATACCACCACGCCCGAAGATGTGGCGCTGTTCAAGCAGTGCGGCGTGAAGTACCTGGTCACCACCACGCCCGTGCTGGAGGGACGCTCGTTCGGGACGAACATGATGGAGTCGGCGCTGATCGCCATCTCGGGCAAGAAGCGCGTCCTGACGGCGGAGGAATACAACGCCATGCTGGAAAAACTCGGCTTCGAGCCGACGTTGCAGGAACTCAATTAATCATAAAAACTTGACCTTTTTCAAGAGGAGATAAATTATGGATGCTATCGTGACTGCGGGCGGAATCCCGCTCCCGGAAGAACCGTTGTACCCGGCCACAAAGGGCAACTCCAAAGCCATGGTGGACATTGCCGGCAAGCCGATGATCCAGTGGGTGCTCGACGCGCTGGACCAGGCCAAAACCATTGACCGGATCGTCATCGTTGGCCTGACGGAGAAGAGCAACGTGCGGTGCATAAAGCCGGTGTTCTTCGTCTCCAACCAGGGCAAGATGGTGGAGAACCTGCGCGCCGGCGGGCAGAGACTCCTTGAGGTCAACAAGAAGGCCCAGTACGCGCTGTTCGTCTCGTCGGACATCCCGGCCATCACCGGAGAGATGGTGGACTGGGTGGTCAACGCCGCCATAAAGACCAAGTTGGATGTCTATTACAACGTCATCCAGCGTGAGGTGATGGAGAAACGCTTCCCCGACTCCCGGCGCACCTGGACCAAACTCAAGGACATGGAAATCTGCGGCGGCGACATGAACGTTGGCCGCTTGAGCCTGTTGAGCGACGAGAACGACCTGTGGGAAAAAATCACCGATTCCCGCAAAAGCCCGCTGAAACAGGCCGCGCTGATCGGCTATGGGACGGCGTTCCGCCTGCTCTTCGGCAGCCTGTCGCTCAAGCAGGCCGAAGAGAACATCATGAACAAACTGGAGATCACCGGCCGCGCCATCGTCTGCCCGTATGCCGAAGTGGGCATGGATGTGGACAAGTTGTTCCAGTTGGAGATCATGCGCGCCGACTTCAAGAAGCGCATGAAGAAGGCCGAGAAACTGGCGGGCGGAAAGAAGAAGAAAGCCAAGCCCGCGCCCAGGGCAAAGAAAGCCGCCGCCAAAAAAGCCGCCCCGGCGAAGAAACCCGCCGCGAAGACGGCTCCGGCCAAAAAACCGGCTGCGACAAAAGCCGCGGCCAGGAAAACGACGAAAAAGTGACCCTGGCCCGCCTGCTCGAACTGGACGCTCGACTCTCCGCGCGGCTGCGGGTGGCCGAGCGTCCGGGCGTATTACGGACCGTTGCGGCTGTCCTGGCCCACTCGGGGGATTCGTGGTTCTGGTGGGCCGCGCTGGCCCTGCTCGCCTGGCGCGGCGACGCGTTCTGGCGTCCGTGGGCGCTGACGGTGCTTATCTGCATCGTCGTCATGGCCGTCATCGTGCTGGCGGTCAAGTTCACCATCCGCCGCCGCCGGCCGGAGGGGGAATGGGGGCAACTCTACCGCTCCACCGACCCGCATTCGTTCCCGTCCGGGCACGCGGTGCGCGCCGTGCTGATCGCCGTCCTGGCGGTCGGCATGGGCCCGTGGTGGCTGGCGGTCGTCTTATGCATCTGGGCGCCGCTGGTGGCGCTGGCGCGCGTGTCCATGGGAGTGCATTATTTCTCGGACGTGGCCGCCGGGGCCGCACTCGGCCTCATTGCCGGCCTCATCGGGCTTCAGGTCCGGTAAGCGCCGGGAAATCCCCGGAAATGATACAATTGACCTGATCGAGGGAGGATTTCCTTCGTTGCCCGGAAAGGAGAGCGGACGTGAAACCCTGGCTGTCGAAACTCCTGCTCGGCGGACTGCTCGCCATCCCGCTGGCGCTGGCGTTGTTCGGACCGGCGACCGGTTCCGCCTCCGCCCGCCTGACCGTCACCGACACGCGCTGGCCCACCGCCACCGTCCGCCCCACCGACACGCGCTGGCCGACCAGGACGCCGGTCACGCCCGTGCTTACCACCCCGACCCCTTCCCACACCCGCTGGCCGACCAAAACGCCGACCGTACCGCGCCCCACCGACACGCGCTGGCCGACCGTCACGCGCACCCCCACCAACACCCCCACCGCTTCGCACACCCGCTGGCCCACCCGCACCGTCCAGCCGACCAGCACGCGCTGGCCGACGCGCACGCCCACGCCGCGTGCCGCCTCTGACTGGCTGTATTACGCCAACACAGCCTACCAGTTCGACTTCTATTCCCCGCCCGGTTCCAACATTGTTCTCCAGCAGGACCGGCACGTGAAGATCAGCCTGCCCATCACGCCCGGAACCAACCTGGTCGAAAAATATCTCGACCTCTACGTGAACCCGAAAACCGGAGTGTGCCTCAGCCCGCTGGGCGGCACATATCTTGGATACACCATCATCAACAGCCGGTTCTACGCGGTGCAGACCGGGAAGGAACAGGGCGCCGGTCAAATCTACGAATGGAAAGCCTACTCGGTCACGCGCGGGACGAACTGCATCAGTTTCAACTTCGTGCTGCATTCCGCCAACCTCGGCAACTACGCCACCCCGCCGCCTGCGTTCGACAAGACGGCTGAATCGACAGTCTTCCTCGCCATCCTGCGGACCGTCGGCTGGTCGCTGCCTCCCCCGCCCACGCCGACGCGGACGCCCACCCCCGCCGGGCCGACCGCCACCCCGTCGCGCACGCCGACTCCCGGTCCCACCGCCACGCTGACGACAGGCCCATTCGCCGTGGTGCTGGTCAACGCCAACGACGCGCTCAACATCCGCTCCGCGGCCGGCATCAGCAACCCGGTCGTCGGCTCGTTCGAGTACACCGAGACAAGCGTCACGCGCACCGGCCCCACGTCGCTGGTCGGGAGCGATCTCTGGTACCAGGTCCAGAAACCGGGCGGAGGCGCGGGCTGGGTCAACTCTTATTACCTGGCGGAATACGTCACCCCGTCCACCTTCTGCATTGACACCCGTCTCCAGGGCATCTTCGACCAGTTGAAGCAGGCCGTCAACAATTCCGACGGCGCGCTGTTCGCCTCGCTCGTCAGCCCCACGCACGGCGTGGACGTGCGCCTGTGGATCTACCAGCCCGCCGTCCACTACACCCGCGCCGGCGCGGCGGGCGTGTTCACCAGCGCCACGGTTCAAAACTGGGGCGGCGGACCGAGCGGCAACGACACCCTCGGCACGTTTGCCGAGATCATCCAGCCCGACCTGAAAACGGTGCTGAACGCCCCCTACGAACAGTACTGCAACAATCCCAAGGCCGCCTCCAACTTCGGCGAGCCGTGGCCCGGCCCGTACACCAACTTCAACTACTACTCGCTCTTCAAGCCCGGCACGCCCGGCGTGGATCTCGACTACCGCCAGTGGATGGTCGGCATTGACTACGTGCGCGGCCAGCCGTACATTTCCGTGCTCATCCGCGTGGTCTGGGAACCGTAACAAATTCTCCTCCCCCAAACCTGTGGGGCAAGTCTCAGACTTGCCCCTTTTTCATCGCCGCCTTGAACTCCTCCAGCATGGACGTATCCGTCGGGTCCACGCCGTAGGCCATCGCCAGGTAGAACGCCACGTAATCGCCGAAGTGGATCGCCGTCCACATCTGCGCCAGCGGCGAGTCCCCCTGTGCTTCATAAAAATCGGTATTCAAGCCTTCCACCATCAGCGCCCGGCGCGTCAGGTCGGCGCGCAGACGGTTGCGCGGGTGGTCGGACGCGGCGCGCAGGAACAGGTGGAACGTGCGCGGCAAAACGTCGGACGGGTTGCGCGTCCCGGCCAGCGCGTTGTGGTCCGCTTCGGGCAGGACCTCGAACCCGGCCCCCGCTTTCGCCAGTTCGTTGACCTGTCCCTTCCAGCGGCGCGCCACCGGGGCGAGGATGCCCGACCCGTAGACGTTGACCCAGCGCCCGACCAGTTGCCCGGCCATGCGTTTGGCCGGGTTCTGCGCCACCGGCACCTCGGCGCGCAGATTCTCCTGCTGTTTTTTCATTGCCTCGACCGTAGTAACGACTTCAGTCGTTACTTTTTCGGGCGACTCGATCAATCCCAGCCGGGCGAAAGCCGCCAGCAGCAGTCCGAACGAAAACCCGACCGCGGCGCGCGGCTGGCCCTCGTGCTCGAACTTCCAGACCGGCGCGCCCGCCGCGGCGGCGCGTTTCTCCAGTTCCCCGCCCGTGCAGATTGCCAGCGCGCGGCACCCGGCTTTGAGCGCCGCGTCGAACGAGTCTAGAGTCTCCTCGGTGTTGCCCGAATGGGACGAGGCGATGACCAGCGTCTCGGGTCCGCGCGCCCAGGCCGGCAGGCCGTAGTCGCGGTGAACGGCGACCGGGACGCGGCAGGTTGGGGCGACGTACGCAGCGACCAGGTCCGCGCCGATGGCCGACCCGCCCATGCCGGTGATGAGCACGCGGGAGAACTCCGGGTTCTCGAAGAACTCGGAGTTCTGGCCGATTTGCCAGGCTTCTTCGAGTTGCGCCGGGAGGTTGTCTATCTCGCCGAGCATGTTTTGCGGGTCGAGTTGTTGGATGGTTGAAAAGTCATCGAGGTTCATTTTGCTTTGGTTTCCATGATAAGGGCATAGATTCCCTTGCGGTTCCAGCCGGATTCGTCCGCCACCCGCTTCGCCAGCGCGGACGGGGACTCGCCAAGTTTCAAGCCGAATTTGACTGCAATCATCACTTTATCTTCCGTCCATTTTTGTTTTTCGCTTTTTGTTTTTCCTGCCACCACTAGCGTGAATTCGCCGCGCGGCTCATTTTGCGTAAAATGCTCAATCGCCGCCGAAATACTCCCGCGCCAGATTTCTTCGTGGAATTTGGTCAGTTCGCGCGCCACCGCGATCTGCCGGTCCCCGAGAGTGGACTCGAGGTCCGCCAGCGCGTCCAGCAGGCGGTGCGGGGATTCGAGGAAGATCAAAGTGTAGGGCAAATTGGAAATTTGCCGCACAAATTCGCGCCGCTCGGAGGATTTGCGCGGCAGGTAGCCGAGGTACAAGAACGCGTCCGTCGGCAGGCCGGAGGCGGCCAGCGCCGCGACCGGCGCGGACGGTCCCGGCACCGGGCAGACGTTGTGTCCCGCTGCCAGCGCGGCCTTGACCAGTTCGTAGCCGGGATCGTTGATGGCGGGCGTCCCGGCGTCGGAGACGAGCGCCACGTCGCCCGCGGCCAGCGCGGCAAGGATGGCGTCGAGTTTCGCCAGTTTGTTGTGCTCGAAGTAACTGGTCAGCGGGGTGTGGAGGTCGAAGTGCGTCAGCAGTTTGCGGGTCACGCGCGTATCTTCGGCGGCGATAAGACGCGCCTCGCGCAGCGTCCGCACGGCGCGCGGACTCAGGTCTTCCAGGTTGCCGATCGGGGTGGCGACGAGATAGAGTGTGCCCATGCAGGTATTTTATCATTCATGCGCGGCGGGCGGGTGCTATAATCCCAAATATGACTGACCGCCGTATCATCTTCCGCGTTCATACCATCCAACGCATGTTCGAGCGGCGGATCTCTGCAGAAAACGTGCGGCAGGTCCTGCAATCTGGTGAGATGATCGAAGATTACTCCGACGATATGCCTCATCCCGGCGGCTTGATATTGGGCAGGCGCGGCAATCGTCCTTTGCACGTTGTGATGGCGGAAAATACAAAAGACGACGAACTGGTCGTGATCACGGTCTATGAACCCGACCCCGCGCAGTGGAAATCTGGTTTCAGGGACAGAAAAGAATGAGATGCTTCCTCTGCAACCAAGCCGAGACCGTTCCCGGCGCGACTTCCGTTTTGCTGGAACGCGGCCACTTGTCTCTGACCGTGACGGATGTCCCGGCGCGCATCTGTCCCAACTGCGGCGAGGCCTACGCCGACGAAACCGTGACCGCCAACCTGCTGCGCCAGGCCGAGCAGATGGCGAAGGCCGGGACGAAGGTAGAGGCGCGCGAGTATGGTAAGTCCTGACAGGCGTTTTGACGGACAGCGGCGCGGGTGAGACCTGTCAGTAATGGTCAAATAGCCCGAACGATAGTGAGGGCGTATCAAGACCCTGCCTCCCCCCACTCCGCGAGCGCGCGGACATGACAGGATTTTGGCAGTTGCTTACCGTACCAAACTGATGTATATTTACCCCAAGGAAAAGTAATCATGAATTTTGAATGGGACCCACGCAAAGCAGCGAAAAGAATATGAAGAAGAAAACTGAACTTAACGATGAATTACGCCCTGAATATAAAATGAAGTCCCTGCTCAAAGGCGGAGTGCGCGGTAAGTACGCGGCGCGTTATCGCGCAGGGACAAATCTCGTGTTGTTGGAACCAGAAGTTGCTAAGGCGTTTCCCAATGAAAAAGCTGTCAATGAAGCGTTGAAATTGGTGATCAAGTTGAAGCAGGTGTAGGAGAACGTAAGCACAAAATAGATTCGCTCTTAAGACCTGACATGTTTCATCCGCGCTGTTGTTAACCAAACGATTGCGCAGACGTAGGCCACGATTAACCAACCCCTCGCGGGAACATGTCAGGTCTGCACCACCCCGCGAGCATACGATAACCTGGGTGAGTGGGGAGGTTGAGGAATTTATTTGATTAGCGCGATTTATAAATTTCCGCCCATTCACTTACAAGATCAGGTAATCTTTCAGTTACTTCTCGACCAAATAACACTTCGTCAATGTAACCCATGTGGAGCATATCAATAATTCGGCACAAATATGATTTTCCTTGTTTCCACCATGTATCATGTGCATCAACAATCAAGTAATGTTTTATGTCTACACCTTCATGCTCACGAAGTTCTTCCAACTCCAAGCCGTCCAGCAAAGACTCGTAAATGCCATCTGCTACACGGCTCCCAAAAGTCGTAGTGTAATAATATTCCTTGATTTCCCAAATGGCAATCGGATTAACACTACTTGGGAAAGCGCCATCCACACGACGAGCCAATGTTCGAACAGGGAGATAATCTTCTGTAATAATTGTCAATTGGTGCGGATCATAATCGCATGGCAAACCATTTGCATTTGCTTCGACAAGCATATTCACAAGCCCAGTCAAATAGGCTGGGGTTTTCATCTTTCCCTTTTGCTTGTTCATCGGAATAGGGCAAGATGGTTGCAAGTCTTTGTAGAACTTTTTGAAAACTTTCCTTGCTTCAGTCACATTCATCAAGCGCGGCTCAACAAATGTATTGATAATATCTGCGCGATAAATAAAATAACCTTGCAGAATTTGCCCAAAGTTTCCATTTACAGTTTTTTGTGATTGCAATCTGGAAAATTCTATTTCAAATTTTGCAAGCTTGGATTGAATTTCATCTAAAGAAGGAATCTTTATTTGACTTGTTGATTTCTCCGTATAACCGACTTCCTGACTAATCAAGCGAACACTTGCCCAGAAATTCTTCGGCAGATTCAAAAATTTGCTATTTGGTTTCATTCAGGCTCTCCTCCAATTTTTTTACAAAATCTTGTAGCGAAAATCCCATGAGTTGGCATATTCTTCGTAATTCGAGAATGCCCAAATCTCGTGTTCCTGATTCGTATTTGCTGACGAATGATTGAGGAACGTTAAGTTGGCTTGCCAGATCAACTTGGCGTAATGCGCTTTGTTCCCTCAACTCTCTCAAGAGGAGCAGGAGTTTTTCACGCTGGCGGGTTTCGTTTGGAATTTTCATGGTTGATTAATATCCCGAAATCGGATATAATTGTTGTGGAAAGATGGTATAGTAAAGCCTATGGAAATCAAAGACACAGCACAACTTTATTTATTTGAAACGCAGACAAATAAGAAACGCTTGGTCGAACCATTCAACATGTCGCTCCTTAAGTGGATCGGCAGTAAACAACGCATGGCTCACGAGATTATTTCGTATTTTCCGGTTGAGTATGGTACATATTTTGAGCCTTTTCTCGGAAGCGCTGGTATCTTAGGCACAATCGTTCCAAAAGTTGCCATTGCATCCGATATATTTTTACCGCTCATCGAAATATGGCAAACTCTGAAAGAATCTCCATCCACAATAAAAGAATGGTATAGGGAACGTTGGCAAAAGATGATGGATGGAGATAAGGTAGAAGTTTATGAGCAAATCAAGGCTTCTTATAATTCAAAACCAAATGGCGCAGATTTATTGTTTTTAACGCGTTCCTGTTATGGCGGCGTGGTTCGCTTTAGAAAAGCAGATGGGTATATGTCAACGCCATGTGGCATTCACAATCCAATTTCACCCGAAAGCTTTTCTCACAGAGTAGACGAATGGTATGAACGGGTTTCAGGGACAACCTTTCTTCACTTGGATTACGAAGAAGCAATGAGTATGACAAAACCCGGCGACCTGATTTATTGTGATCCTCCTTACACCCATAGTCAAGCCATTTTATACGGAGCACAAACCTTCAGTTTAGAACACCTACTAAGTGTAATCGAAAAATGCAAAAAGAGAGGCGTGTTTGTTGCCCTGAGTATTGATGGCACAAAACAATCTGGAAATACGATTTGCGATTTGCCGCTCCCTGACGGGCTTTTTGAAAAAGAAATACTCATCGATATTGGACATTCCATGTTGAAAAGATTTCAAATGAACGGAAAGACACTTGAAGGGGAAAAAGTATCTGATCGTTTATTGCTAACTTACTAATGCAAAGAAATAGCCTGGAGTAAATATGGGGTTGTCACTTGACAAGCACAACAAACTTGAAGTCGCAATTGTGGAAGACTTTGGGCCGCGCTTTGCGCCAGGCGCGAAACTCATTTATTTGGGTGACACGGCAAAAAACATATTGGCGTTCGACAAAGTTACATTCACCAAACTCGGCATTCCCGTTTCGGAACACGGCAAATTCCCTGATGTCATTTTGTATAACTCGAAAAAGAAATGGCTTTTCCTGATTGAGGCCGTGACTGCGCATGGCCCTATTTCAGCAAAGCGCCAAATCGAATTAGAAGAAATCTTTAAAAAGTGCAAGGCTGGCAAAATATATTTGACAGCTTTTCTGGATTTTGCCACCTATAAAAGATATGCACATGATATCGCATGGGGAACAGGAGTCTGGATTGCCAAAAAGCCTTTGCACATGATTCACTATAATGGCGATAAATTTCTAGGGCTAAGGTAACTCACGCGCTGAAATGGGCGATTACGATGCTCGCCTGCCCGGCCATGACGCGCTGAGAATATATTGGGGCGGCAGTTCAACTGCCGCCCCAACCAATTAAACGGTAACAGGTTCCAGGTCCCGCCGCGCCTTCGGGCGGAAGAAAATCCACGTCAGGCCAATCGCGATCCCGTACAAAATTGCCGTGCTGATGAACAACGGCGAGAACCCGTAGCGCTGCTGCACCAGACCGGAGATGTACGGGCCGACCGCCCAGCCCACATTCCAGGCCAGATTGCGGATACTGTTGACCGCGCCGTGCTCGGTCTCGTGCGTCAGTTCCAGGGAGAAGGCGTCGAACAGCGGCGCGGTCATGTTCATCAGCGCGCCGCGTGCCAGGAAGCCGATCACCGCCAGCCAGGCCCAGGGCGAGAATCCGACCAGCAGCAGGAAGCCCAGGCTGGCGGCCTGGGCAATCACGATCGTGCGGATCTTCCCGCCCAGGTTGCCCACCAGCCGCGGGCCGGTGATGCAGGCCACGCCGGTGATGAGCGAACCGCCGCTGAACAGGAGGCCGAGCGAGGCGTCGCTCATCCGGTGCTGTTCGGCAAAGAAGACGTTAAAGTAGGGGACGAGCGTGGCCGCGCCGAAACCGATGACCAGGTTCGGGATGGCCAGTTTCAGGGTCAGGGGACGGAAGAGCACTTTCCAGACCGAGGGCCTTCCAGCCGTTATTCCATCTTTTTTCTCCGCCGGGGCGGACTTCGGTTCCCGGATCAGGGCGATGGGCAGAAGCACCAGGAAACTGGCGGTCACGCTGAAGAGCAGCACGGCCTGGTAGGCCGCCGCGCTGGTGGCGATGCCGAAGGTGTCCCGGAACACTCCGGGCAGGTAACCGGCCAGGAAACTTCCCAGCGTGCCAGCCAGCGGGAACATGGCAAAACTGAAACTGAACAGAATGTCCCGGCTCTTGTCGTCCGAGACTTTCATCATGAACGGGGCATGGCTGAGAAAGTACAGTTGTCCCGCCGCGCCCCAGACGAGCGCCAGGGCGATGATGAGGATTTCGGTATGGGATAACAGCATCCCGATGATGGCGAAATTCGCCAGGGTGAAGCCGAGCATCATGGCGCGTTTGCGCCCCATCCGGTCGGAGAGCAGACCCATCGGGACGCCCAGCAGGAGCGCGGAAATGGACGGCGCAGCGTTGAGCATGCCGAGGAAATCACGGCTGTAACCGGCGTCGAGGATGTACAGGTTCAGGAACAGGATGAAGCCGCTGAACAGCAGGCCGTCGAGGAAGATGGCCAGCAGGAACAGCCGCGCCGGCCGGTTGAGCAGGCGGAACTGGTTTAAAGTCGAGGCGACAAAATTTTTCATTTTTTCTTTAATAGTTAGTTTACGAACATCACCGACGAAGCCTTCTTCGGGAAGAGCGTGTTCAGCAGGACGCGTGTCTCGTCGTTGGTGTACCAGCAGTCGGCGTAGGACTGTTCGAGTTCCTCGAAGGCGCGGTAGCCGAAGACCAGTTGCAGGAACGACAGGTCCGGGAAGGCGGCCTGGCCGCCCTCTCCCGGCTTCGGCTGCCAGGGTTCGACCGTGGTCAGGCGGCCGCGCTCGAACGCCAGCCGCAGGCCGGAGCGGTAGAAACTGACCTGCGCCGATCCGCTGTAGCCGACGATGGCCGACTCCGCGATGCGCCGCTCCAGCGCCGGGGCAATGTGACGCAGGAACGCCGGCAGGTCGGGCACGCGGATGTACCAGGCGTACGGGTCGCGCAGGCGCGGCAGCCGGTCGCGGAAAATATTGTAGGATGGATGCTCGCTGCCGAACCAGAAACTGTACGTTGTGCGGACCCCGGGCTTGCCCTCCTGTTTCCAGCAGGTTTCGCCCGCCTGCCAGAGATAGCGCGCCACCGAGGGCGAGACCTCCAGCCAGGAGACGCCCTCCTTGAGTTCGTAATGATTGGCGATCAGGCCGGTATCCCAGACAAACCAGGGATGGGTAAAATAGCCAACCGGTTCGTTCGTCCCGGCGCGGGAAATGATGCGGACCTCCAGCCGGTCCACATTTTTCTCGCTCTGACCGGTCAGGTTATAGCGCCAGATGGCTTCGTCGCGGACGCAGGTAATGAGTCTGCGCTGGCAGGCGTGGGCATAGACTTCCACCAGGAAGGGGATGTCCGCTTCTGCCGCCGGGCGGATGGTGAACGGCTCGCTCTCGCCATCTTTCAGTGTCGGAAGCTGGGCTTCGTAACCGGTGCGCCCGCCGCCCAGTTCCAGCCCCATTTCGTAGCCGAAGAGTTTGTAGTAGAACGGGATGCCGGTGACGCCCTGGACGAGTTCGCCACGCTCGAGGCTCCACTTGTGGACTTCCTCGAACTGGAGACGCACCAGTCCCCGGTTGCGGTATTCGGGCAGAGTGCCCACCAGTTCGGGGCGGCCCACGCCGAAGGGAATCCCCTCGTAAGCCCAGGTCTGCGAAATGAGATTCGTCGAGGAGACCATCCTCCCGCTGGCGGCTTCGGCCACGATGGTGAAATCGTCAACGTGGAAGGTGGGATGGGGGCGCGTCAGCAGGTCGCGGGTCCAGGCCTCGACGCGCAGGTCCGGCTGGTCGAATCCGAAGTCGCTGTGGACCCGGGAATTGAATTCCGCCAGCGCGTCCGCATCGTCTGTGGTCGAGCGGCAGAGAACCAGACCGTCGTCCAGGCGTTGCAGGACGGGACGGTCGTTGAGTTTGATGTGCATGGTTGATCCTGTCAGGCGACCCATCCCCCCGACAGGCGGAAGGTCACCGGTGATTTGCGAGCAGTTGTTTCAACTCTTCCAGCGCCTGTTCGGGCTGGGTGAAATGGATGCCGGCCATGCCGGCCGAGCGCGCCGCCTCGACATTGACCAGCACATCGTCCAGGAAAACCGACTCTTCGGGGAGCGCGCCCAGTTTTTCGAGCGCCAGGCGGTAGATGCGCGGATCGGGTTTCATCAGGCCCACTTCGGCGGAGACGATCATCTCATCGAAAACATCGTCGAATTTCTGGCGGGCGATGTAGGCCCGCAGGCCGGACCAGGCGTTGCTGACGAGGCAGACCTGCCGCTCCGGGCGCAGGCCGCGCAGGAAGTCGAGCCAGGTCTGGTCGGCGCGGTCCCCGGCGAAGAATTCGGCGGTCACTTGGTCGGCTTCGGCACGCGGCAGGCGCAGGGCTTTGGCCACCGCCTGCCAGTGGGCTTCCTCCGGGATCTCGCCCGTGGAAGCCCTCCGGCTGGTTTCGCTCTCGAACACGATCTTTTCGAGGTCGCGATAGGTCATGCCGAGGCGTTCGGCCTGGCGTGTGCGCGGGCCTTTGTCCTCGGTGCGGACGAGCACACCGCCGAAGTCAATGTAAATGTTCTGGATGCTCATTTCTTCTTCGCGCCGCCGGTGGCTTTCCCCTTTGGGGACGATGTGGCGGCGGGCTTTTTCACCGGCCTGGGAGCAGGCTTGGCGGCAGGCTTAGCGGCAGGCTTGGCCTTGGGAGCCGGAACGGTTTTCTTCGCTGCGGAAACGGCGGCCGCGCTGCCGGCCGGTTTGTGCGAGTGCCGTTTCTTCGGAGCCGGAACGGGCGCGGCTGGGGCGGCGGGAGCCGGGGCCGGCGCGGCCGGCTGGGAGGTCCCGGAGGTTTCCTTCGCCATCTTCTTGATCTCGTTCCGCCAGCCGGGATAGGAGAATTCCACTTTGATCCGCTCGACGCGGTTGGCGCGCCGGCACTTCGGGCAGTGGGCATCGTAGAATTTCAGTTTTTCCTCTTCCATGCGCTCGAGGGCGGCAAGCGTTTCGTCCTGGCTGATGGCGAACATGGTCTGGCAGTAGGTACAGCGTAGTTGCAGCATGACAGGCTCCTTTTGAATGGGAAAAGCGACCGGTTTTGCCTTTTGTTTTTTGCCTTTTGTTTCTCTCTCGCTCTATTTTACTCCATCGGCTTGCATTCTTTGGCGGGCAAAATGCCCGCCCTACTCCAGCGGCTTGCGATAAATGATCTGCTGTTTGACCTTGCGGTAGCCGCAGCCCTCGTACAGCCGGAACGCGCCGGAGATGTTTTGCGAATCCGTGCTCAAGGCGGTCTCGGTCATGCCCATCTCTTTGAACATCTTCATGCTCTGGACGATGAGCGAGCGCGCCAGCCCCATCTTGCGCCACGGGCGGCGGACGCAGATGCTTTCGGTGTAGCCGCGCTTGCGCCGGTATTCGGCGTTCTCCTTCTCGTCCACGAAGTTATGCACCACGCCAGCCATCTCGCCGCCGGCCCAGGCCACTTTCCAGAGTTCGGGGCGGAACATCGGGCTTTCCTGGTGGGATTTGAACTCCTCCTCACTCTCGTCGCGCGCCCCCCAATGGTCGCGGAAGGCTTCGTTGGAGCCGTCGAAGATCGGGCGGATGTGTTCCGGCTCAACCGGGCGGACCTCCAGCCCCGGCGGCATGGGCGCCTCGGGAAACGGTTCGCCCAGGTCGCGCACCATGTAAGTCTCGTAGCGGACGGGTTGGTAGCCGCGGCTTTCGAGCAGGGCGATCAAGCCTTTTTCTGATTCAAAGGCCATACCTTGGAAGAAGCGTTTTATCTTCTGCGGATGGCTGGCGGCAATTTCACGCAACCGGCGTTCGCCATGTTCCCACATGGCGGCGGCGATGCCTTTCCGCCGCCATTCTGGCGCCAGAAAGCCAAGTAGATTGTAGGTGCGAATGCCGTCAAGCAGTTCTTCCCAGAAGAGGCGGCCATAAGCGATCACCTGTCCGTTCACTTCGGCGAAGAGCATGTCGGTCTGCGGGTCGCAGTTTTCCAAATGGCGGTAGGTGCGGGCGATGTCTTCGACGCCGGTCGAGCGCTCGATGCCGTCGGCGACTTTGCAGGCGGTGATGACGGCAGCCATGTGCGGATAGTCCGCCTCGCCGCGGAACCGGCGGAAGGTCAGGCCGGGGACGCGCGGCGCGCCGGGCAGGGTAAGGATGTCTTTCATGTGTTTTTCTCCAACCGTGCTTGTTCCAGTTTCAGCCAATCTTCGCGGGGGAATTGTCTGGTTAAGGATTAAACCACAGATTACACAGATTTCACAGAATTTTTCGAATCTGCGCCATCTCCCGGAACCCATCGGGACGATGTGCGCAATCTGCGGATGGATTTCCTCCGCGTTGATCCGCGTTCATCCGCGTCCAATTCTTCCTCCAAGTATAATAGCCGCATGTTCCGCCGCCTGCTCGACCTGGCGCGCTCGCGCCGCCTCGCCCTCACCCTGACCATCCTGCTCGGCTGGCTGGGCGGACTGGCCGCCATCCTGCAAGCCTGGTACCTGAGCGGGACGATTGACTCCGTGTTCCTGGAAAACCAGACGCTGGCGGATGTCACGCCGCTGCTGGCCGCGCTGGGGGTCGTCATCCTCGTCCGCGCCGCGGCAGTGGGCGGGTCCGAGAGCGCCGCGAACGCGGTCGCGCTGCGCGTCAAAGCGGACCTGCGCGCCCGTCTGCTCGCGCACCTCGCCAGACTGGGCCCGTCGTTCACGCAAGGCGAAAAGACCGGCGAATTATCCACTTCCGCAATCGAGGGCGTGGAGGCGCTGGATGCCTGGTTCAGCCAGTACCTGCCGCAGGCCGCGCTGGCCGCCTTCATCCCGCTCTCGGTGCTTCTGCTCGTCTTCCCGCTCGACCCGCTGACCGGTGTCGTCTTCGCGCTGACCGCGCCGCTCATCCCGCTGTTCATGTACCTGATCGGCAAAACCGCCGAGGCGCTGACCAAACGCCAGTGGGAAACCCTCAGCCATCTTTCAGCCTATTTTCTCGACGTGCTCCAGGGGCTGACGACGCTCAAACTGCTCGGCCAGTCCCGCCGCCAGGCCGGGCGCATCGCCGAGGCCTCCGACCGCTTCCGCGACGTGACCCTGAGCGTGCTGCGCGTCACCTTCCTCTCGGCGCTGGCGCTCGAACTGCTCTCCACCGTCGGCACGGCCATCGTCGCCGTGGAGATCGGCCTGCGCCTGCTCTACGGGCACATGGCCTTCCGCGAAGCGATGTTCATCCTCGTGCTCGCCCCTGATTTCTACCTGCCGATGCGCCTGCTCGGACTGCGCTTCCACGCCGGGATGTCGGGCGTCAGCGCGGCGCGGCGGATTTTTGAAATTCTCGACACGCCTCTCCCACGTTCGCAGGTTGACACGTTTTCACGTTTACACGTTCCAACCAGCCAACCTGTCAACGTGCCAACGTGCGAACCTGCCAACCTGCCAACGTGCGAACCTGCCAACCTGTCAACGTGCAACATCACTTTCTCCAACGTCTCGTATTCCTACCGGACCCGCGACCTGCCCGCGCTCGATGACGTTTCCTTCGACCTCCCGCACGGACAGATGACCGCCCTCGTCGGCGCGAGCGGCGCGGGCAAAAGCACCGTCGCCAGTCTCCTGCTGCGCTTCATCGAGCCGGAGGCGGGCGAGATCCGCGTGGACGGCGCTCCGCTCTCCGGCATTTCCCCCGCAGACTGGCGGCGGAGACTGGCCTGGGTCCCGCAGAATCCCTACCTCTTCAACGATACGCTCGCCGCCAACCTGCGCCTCGCCAAACCGGACGCGTCCATCGGCGACATGCTCCACGCCTGCCGCCGCGCCGGCCTGGACGACTTCATCGCCGCGCTGCCGGACGGACTGGAGACCGTTGTCGGCGAACGCGGCGCGCGTCTCAGCGGCGGACAGGCCCAGCGTCTCGCGCTGGCGCGCGCCTTCCTGCGCGACGCGCCGTTCCTCATCCTCGACGAACCGACCTCCAGCCTCGACCCCGCGCTAGAGTCGCGGCTCCACGCTGCGGTGCGTGACCTGATGGCCGGGCGCACTACCCTGGTCATCGCGCATCGCCTCGCTACGATTGCCAAAGCAAATCAAATCATCGTACTCGACTCTGGCCGCGTGGCCGAGACCGGCACGCACACCAGTCTGCTCAAACAAAACGGCCTCTACGCCACACTGGTCGCTTCCGCCGGTCACTGATCACTGAATACTGTCTGCTGAACACTGATGACCACCCTCCGCCGTCTCCTCTCCTTCGTTCTCCCCGTCTGGCACCGCGTGCTCCTGGCAGTTCTGCTCGGCGCGCTGACGGTCGGCGCGGGCATCGGCTTGCTCGGAACCTCCGCCTTTCTCATCTCCTACGCCGCATTGCAGCCCTCCATCGCCGCCCTGCAAATCGCCATCGTTGGCGTGCGCTTCTTCGGCATCAGCCGCGGCGTCTTGCGCTACCTCGAACGCCTCGTCTCGCACGACACGGCATTCCGCCTGCTCGGCCGCATCCGCGTCTGGTTCTACAATGCCATCGAGCCGCTCGCCCCGGCGGGACTGGCCTCCCGCCGCTCCGGCGACCTGCTGACGCGCGCCATCGCCGACATCGAGACTCTGGAAAATTTCTACGTGCGCGTCCTCGCCCCGCCGCTGGTCGCCATCGTGGTTGTTTTGGGGACCTCGCTCTGGATGGGAACGTTCGACCCGCTCCTCGCCTTCGCGCTGCTCGGCTTTCTCCTGCTCGTCGGCGCGGCGCTCCCCTTCCTGACCTCGATCCTGGGCCGCGCTCCCGGGCAGACTCTCATCGAGAGCCGCGCCCGCCTGCGCGCCGACCTGGTGGACGGACTGCAAGGCCTGCCCGACCTGCTCGCTTACGACGGCCTCGACGCGCACCTGCGCCGCATCCGCTCCAGCGAAGCGGACCTGCACCGCGCCCAGCGGCGCATGGCGCTCATCGGCAGCGGAACGTCCGCGCTGAACAGCCTGCTCACCAACCTCGGCGTGCTGGTCCTGCTGATCCTGTCCATCCCGCTGGTGGAGGGCGGCCGCGTGGACGGGGTCTATCTGGCGGTCATCGTGCTGGGCGCGCTGGCGAGTTTCGAGTCGGTGCAGGGACTGCCGCAGGCGGCGCAATCCCTCGAGTCCAACCTGGCAGCGGCGCGGCGTCTGTTCGAGATTGCCGACGCCGCGCCCGCGGTTCGGGAACCGGCGCGCCCGCTCTCGGTCTCGCGCGAGGCGGGGATTTCCGTCCGCGGGCTGACGTTCGCGTATCCCGGCGGGAGGCCCGTGCTCCAAAACATTTCGCTCGACCTGCCGCTGGGTAAACATGTCGCGCTGGTCGGGCCGAGCGGCGCGGGCAAATCCACGCTGGCGAACCTGCTCCTGCGATTCTGGGATGTTCGCGATGGCGAGATTTTCCTCGGCGGGACGGATGTCCGCTGCCTGGACGCGGAGGCGGTGCGCGCCCGCTTCAGCGTGGTGACGCAGGCCACGTATCTTTTCAACGACACGCTGCGCGCCAACCTGCTGCTGGCTCGCCCCGAGGCGGACGAGGCTGACCTGGCGCTTGTCCTCGGGCAGGCGCGGCTCACGGACTTCGTCTCCTCCCTCCCGCGCGGACTGGAGACCTTTGTCGGCGAGCGCGGACTGCAATTCAGCGGCGGCGAACGTCAGCGCGTCGCGCTGGCGCGCGGGCTGCTCCGGCAGGCCCCGGTCTTCCTCTTCGACGAGCCGACCGCCAACCTGGACACTGTTACCGAGCGGCAGGTGGTGGAGGCCTGTTTCGCCGCGCTGAAAGAGCAAACCATTTTGTGGATCACGCACCGGCTGGTCGGGCTGGAGGCGATGGACGAGATCCTCGTGCTGGACGCGGCCCGCATCGTCCAGCGCGGGACGCACGCCGGGTTGATCAAAGTCGAGGGGCTGTATCGTCAACTGTGGGAACTCCAAAACCGCGCCCTGCTGGAAGTGTAAAGATTTAACCGCGAAGGAGCGAAGAACGCGAAGATTCTTTGTGCACGCGAAGGTTTTCTTCGCGACCTCAATGATTCCCTTCGCGGCCGCCTGCCCCCGTTCTGTGGGGGTCGCGTCTTCGCGGTTCCAATCGTGCGCATTGTCAGAAAAAGGTATTGCGGCTATAATACCGCCTTGCTCGACGGGGCGTGGCGCAGTCCGGCTAGCGCGCTTGCATGGGGTGCAAGAAGTCCCGGGTTCAAATCCCGGCGCCCCGACTGAAAGACTTCAGTATCTTGGAGTCTTTTTGTTTTTAAGTGCTATACTTTGGAAAATTCCCAAAGGAGAACCGTATGGAATCGCCTATTGTACAACCCGTTCCTTCATCCGCCAGGAATAACAAACTCGCCACGGCGGGACTGGTGACCGGCATCCTGGCATTGCTCTCGTACTGTCTGAGCATCGTTATCAGTTTCTTTCAGTCGCTATGGCTGCCAATTATCCTGATGGGCAGCGGCGCATTACTGAGCCTCGCCAGCCTGATCACCGGCATTATCGGCCTGGTACAAGTCAATAAGAGCCAGGGCGAGCAAAAGGGCAAAGGCTTCGCCATCACCGGCATCGTCCTCGGCGGACTGGGCGTCCTGGCCATTTGCATCCTGCCGATTGTCGTCCTGACGCTGCTTGGCCCGGTCATCGGCAACGTCTTTTCGGAAGTCAACAGCAACCTCAACGTCCCGTAATCAGACTCAAAAGTACGGGCGGCAGACTCTCCTGCCGCCCGTTTTTGTTTTCCGCGTGCATCTCCATCTTGCCAATCCCGCCTCCTTCGGGTATCCTTGCGGGCGGGAGTGGTTAAGTCCCGGAGGGCTTCCCGGTCTTCAACACCGGCGGCGGGTCGCGTTGCGGGCCGCGGTGGGTTCGACCCCCATCCACTCCCGCCTTTCTTTTCCCGGCCCCAATCGTAAATCGTCAATCGCAAATCCTATGTCCCTTCCCGAACCCGAAATCCTCGCCAGCATCGTCGCCCGCGTCTTCCGCGTGGACGAGGTCACCTCCGGCGACGCCCGGAATGGATATTTCCTGCGCTACCGGGGCGAACTCCTGCTCGATTCCGCCGAAGCCTACGACCGCCTGGCCGAGGCCCTGCGTCCCTACGATATCACCCCGCTCTTCCGCATCGAAAACGGACGCCAGACCGTCCTGCTCGTGCGCGGCATCGTCCACCCCAAGCCGGGACGCGTCTCCGTCAATATCGCGCTGTTCATCCTGACCCTGGTCAGCGTGATGCTGGCCGGGGCGATGTACAGTTACACCGGTCCGCTGCCATGCGACGAATGGGGCCAGATGAAGGTTGTGCTGCTGAATATCTGGACCGGCTGGCCGTTCGCCGTCAGCCTGCTGTCCATCCTGCTGGCGCACGAGTTCGGGCATTACTTCGCCGGGCGGGCGCGCGGCGCGGCGGTCTCGCTCCCCTATTTCATCCCCTTCCCGTTCAGTTTCCTCGGCACGATGGGCGCGTTCATCCAGTTGAAACAACTGCCGAAGAACAAGCGCGCCCTCTTCGACCTCGGCATCGCCGGTCCGCTGGCGGGACTGATTGTCGCCGTCCCGGTGCTGGTGCTCGGCCTCTCGCTGTCAGACGTCGGGACGCTCGACAACAACTCCTACACCAACGCCGCCGGGCAATGCGTGATCTGCGACAACACGTCCCTGCCCGGCGAGACCTATTCCTGCCCCGACGACAACATGCTGGAAGGCAACTCCCTGCTCTACCTCGGGCTGAAATACGCCGTCAAAGGCCAACTCCTGCCCACCCCGGCCAAGTCCAGCCTGCCGCCCCTGCTCTACTGGCCGGGGTTCGTCCTCACCGGCCGGCCCATCCCGGTCGGCGGGACGGACGTGATGCTGCACCCGGTCGCCATGGCCGGCTGGGCGGGCATCCTCGTCACCTTCCTGAACCTCATCCCGGCCGGCCAACTGGACGGCGGCCACGTGCTCTACACCGTCTTCGGCAAACGCGTCCGCCTCATCCTGCCCGTCATCCTGGCCTGCCTGGCCGTACTCGGTTTCTTCTGGTCGGGCTGGTGGCTGTGGGCCGGGCTGATCTTCCTGCTCGGCCGCGCCCACGCCGAACCGCTCGACGAGATCACCGAACTCGACCGGCCGCGCAAGATCCTGGCCGTCGTAATGCTGGTCATCTTCCTGCTCGTCCTCACCCCCGTCCCGTTCACCCTGTTTTAGGAACTTGGCAGTGAACTTCTTGTTTTTTTTTGCGCAAGAATTTTTGAACCACAAAGGTCACAAAGTATCACGAAGGTTTTTAGGTTTTTCCTTTGTGCTCCTTCGTGACCTTCGTGGTTGAATCTTTTTCGACTTGTCCCAGTTAGGAGTTGACCTTGCGACTGTTCCGCATCCTCAGTCTGACCCTCACCGCCGCGCTGGTTTTCTCCGCCTGCGGCCCCGCCACCCCCGCCCCCGCCTCGACTCCCGAACTAGTTGCCGGGACCGCAACCGCCATTGCCGCTCCCACAACCACGCCTGTCCCGGCCATCGGCCTGGCCCCGGCCTCCCTGCGCGGCGTCCGCATCCAGGTCTGGCACGCCTTCAGCGGCGCGTCGGCGGAAATCTTCACCTCCCGGCTGGCGCGCTTCAACTCGGTCAACGAATGGGACATCATCGTAGACCAGGCCTGGCAGGGCGACCAGCCGTCGCTGTTCGAGGCGGTGAATGCCGCGCTGGAATCCGGTCCGCGCCCGGACCTGGTCATTGCCCTGCCCGAACAGACCCTCGTCTGGGACGCCTCCGGCGCGGTCGTGGACCTGACGCCCTACGTCAGCGACCCGGACTGGGGTCTCGCGGCCGGCGAGGTGGCCGACTTCCCGTCTGTTTTCTGGCAGCAGGATGAAGTGAACGGACGCAGGCTCGGGGTCCCGGCGGAACGCTCCGCCCGCTACCTGTTCTACAACGTGACGTGGGCGCGCGAACTCGGCTTCAACAGTCCGCCCGTCACCGCCGACGATTTCAGCGAACAGGCCTGCGCGGCCAACGCATCCTTCCGCGCCGACGCCAGCGAACAGAACGACGGCTACGGCGGCTGGATCGTGGACGCCGACTGGCAGACCGTCCACCCGTGGCTGCTGGCCTTCGGCGGGGGCGTGACCGACAGCGGCGGCTACCTCTTCCAGACCGACCCGAACCTGGCGGCGCTGGAATTCCTGAAAACGCTCAAGGACAACGCCTGCGCCTGGATGGCCGCCGACCCTGAAAACCCGTTCGCCACCCACCCCGGCCCGTTCTATGAGCAGTTCGCCAACCGCTCGGCGCTCTTCATCACCGGCGACCTGACCGAGGCCGCGGCCTTCTCCGCCGCGCTCACGCGCCTCGGCTCGACCGACGAGTGGACCGCGATCCCGTTCCCCGGTCCCGAGGCGCAGGCGGTGACGGTCTACGGCCCATCGTACACGCTGCTCGAGTCCACGCCGGAGCGTCAACTGGCCGCCTGGGTCTTCGTCCGCTGGCTGCTCTCGCCGGAGAACCAGGCCGACTGGGTGGAGGCAGCCGGCACGCTCCCGCTGCGCGCCGCGACCCTCGACCTGCTCGCCGGTTACCGCTCCGCGCACCCGCAGTGGGGCGCGGCGGTGGACGCGCTCTCGCTGGCGCACGGCGTGCCCCAACGCGCCGACTGGCGCACGGTCCGCTACGTGCTCGCCGACGGGACGCTCTCCATCTTCCGCATGGACGTGCCGGTGTCTGATATTCCGAACGTGCTGGCCGAGATGGACGCGACCGCGGAAGAGATCAGTAACAAGTGAAAAGTAACGAGTGAGAAGTTAGAAGGAAGAAGGAAGAAGGAAAAGGTGGCGAAATTCTACGTGGTCTGGAAGGGGCGCAAGACGGGGGTGTTCACGAGTTGGGAGGCGTGCGAGGCGCAGGTCAAGGGGTTCACCGGAGCAAAATACAAGGCCTTCCCCAGCCGGGAGATGGCCAAAAAGGCCTGGCAGGGCGATTACCGGGATTACGAGCGCAGGCCTGCCTCCAGCCAGCAATGGCTGTTCGCGCTTCATCCGCCGGATGCAAAAAGCATCTCAGTTGACGCGGCCTGTTCCGGCAACCCTGGCAGGCTGGAATATCAAGGGGTGGCAACTGCCGACGGGAAAGCGCTGTTCCACTGCGGACCTTATCGGAATGGGACCAACAACGTCGGCGAGTTCCTGGCAATCGTCCATGCGCTGACCCTGCTCAAGGAAAATGGTTCGAACGTGCCGGTCTATTCTGATTCGGAAACTGCCATCGCCTGGGTGAAGGCTGGAAACTGCAACACTGACCTCCGCCGCGAGGCAAGCAATGCACCGCTCTTTGAATTGTTGGAAGGCGCCGAAGCGTGGCTGGCTCTTAATCCGAAGCACAGCCCGGCGCTGAAATGGGACACGCGCGCCTGGGGCGAGATCCCGGCGGATTTCAACCGAAAGTAAACGGGGTAAAATGCAGATGTTACGAGAGCGCTTTTCTGCTCCTGCTGCCTTTCTGCTCTTGCCACCTTTCTGCTCTTGCCACCTTTCTGCTTCTGCCGGATTTGTAATCCGGCATCACGGCGGATTACAAATCCGCCCAAGCAATTCCTCTGAGGTAAGCATGCCCATCTACGAATACGCCTGCAAAGATTGCGAAAAAATCTTCGAAACCCTGCGCCCGATGAGCCAGGCGGACGACCCCATCCCGTGCGCGGCCTGCGGCGGGAAGCACACGAAGCGCAAACTCTCGGTCTTTTACGCCGAGAGCGGAGGCCGGGCCGTGGCGGGCATGTCCGAGCCGTCGTGCGATTCGTGCAGCGGGGGAGATTGCTCGCACTGCGGGCATTGAATTTTGGAAAGCGCTATGTTTGGAGGAGAGATGAAAAGGATTACCTTGTTGGTCTTGCTCGGATTGCTTTTGTCTGCCTGCCAGGCCGCTGCGCCCGCTCCAACGCCCACGGACACGCCTGCGCCGACAGCCACCTTCACACCCCCGCCGCCCACAGCCACATTCACTCCCTCTCCTACCCCCTCCCCTGAATTCTCCATGGGCCTCCCGGCAAATGTCGAACAATGCAATCAAGTCGTCTGGGATGAAAAAACAATGCCTGCATTCATGCAAAATCACACGCAGGCAGTTCTCGACTATGCAGATCAACAAGGCTGGACAGCAGATAAAGTTTCACCAATCAACCTATGGAATAATGGTAATTTCACGACAAACAAAAACATATTACCTCACTCATTTCTTGATGCAGAAATCAGTAATCCCAATATAGCTGACTGTACTGAAATTACCATGCCAAATGGAGACCACATGTTCGTCCTCTCTGTTGTTACCAAAATTTATAATGTAAAGAATGCAACCCGAACGGTTTTCAATTTTGTTTTTGACCAACAAGGCCTAGCAAATTTTTTGACTGCAAACGGAGTAAAAAATTTACCTACAGCTCAAGGATTATTGGATGCTATCGCTAACATTAGAGCAGAGGGTAGAAATGTAGTTTTCAAAACGGAAATTTGGATACCGAGTCCGAATTCAAATTCAACAATCGAAGCATCCCAATGGCCGGATACAAAAATTATCTAGCCACCTGACAGTTTGGAGTCACAGGTAGGTACACAGCGGAACAGAGATAGAAAGAGCATTGATGAGTCTCCTTTGGATGAAACGCAAGCCG
>WOUS01000018.1 GCA_009772985.1 Anaerolineaceae bacterium | reverse complement strand
CTTCACTTGGGTCTTTAGGATGTACTCGTTCAAATGCCTGTGGCAATGCGATCCGCTGTCCATTGATTTCACCTACCTTGCCCACCACCCCAAAGATGACCGCTGGCAAGGCACGCCCAGCCGCAGGATGATAATGCTTGCTCGGACAGTTCTTCAAGTTCGGACGCCAAAACGCGGTTATGTCTGCTACCACTGGTTTATAGCCTTCATACTCATGGCGTTTCCAATCCGGCATAGCTTCTACATGTTTTCGCCATATTTCTATCAGTATCGCAGTTTGTCAGACACCTTTATAGACTGCGTCCATGCTCTGCATACCGCCTCATCTTCCAGACCAATTGCTTTCAAGGCAGGAAACAATGCGCCGCGACTCGGCAACAACTGTCCGCTCAACAATGCCCAGAACACGTGCATCATCGCTAGATTCGTTCCAATGGGCAACCCTACAAGTAGTTCGTTCAAAACGGTTATGGTATGATTCATTTTGGTAATGGTGTTGTGGAATTTGTTGTGCAAAACAAGATTACCACGTTTTACACCATTACCATTTTTTCTCTCCACTCCAGTTAGCGGAAACTAAAGTGTAAAGCAGCCTGTCATTGCCAAAACATCAGCATGGCGTGGAGAGGCCTCGAAGTGAATTCCGTATTGTGCAATATCATAAATTGGATTAGTGAGCGCATTCAGCTTCATTTCGCATCCGTTGCAGGAGCCACAATCCAGATGACGATGAAAACTGAATATTGTTGGTTCATTGGGAATCGCCGTGATTAAGCCAGATATGGGGGGTGGATGCAAAACAAGCGATAGCCATTCAGGTCGAGGTAGAGGCGCTGAAAGAAGTGTTTGAGATTGAACAAACCATAGCAACGGCGTTTCAAAACTTTGATTTTGTTGTTCAGGCCTTCGACAAAGGCGCTATTTTTTCTGGACACAAAGTAGTTCGTGATGGGTTCCCACAATCGTTTCAATGTTTTGATGAAGCCGTCGAAACATTTCACGCCATTGACAATCACACGTTCTATCCACTGCCGCAGCTTGGCCTGAGCAACGTTTTTGGAAATGGGTTCATCAAAAATGGCGGTCAGTTCTTCTCGCAAGACATAAGCCGTCTTGAGGTCTGGCGAATGCTCCAACAGGAGATTCAAAACCTGGGTTTGCGCCTCGTTCAAGTCCTCTCGTCTTTTGCGCACTGCCCACAGACTGCCTTTGAGTTGTTTGAACTCGCTTTCGGAAAGTTGCGCTTTCAGCCGTTTCATTTCACGTTTACGCAAATCGTCCAGACCCTCGCGGTAGGCTTTGGCAACATGAAAGCGGTCAATCACCACCCGTACCTTTGGTAGTTCCTCGTGTAAGGCTTCGAGGTAGCCTTCGTACATGTCGCAACAAGCCGTATGGATCGTGCTTTTCAGTTGTTCAGGGATCGAACGCAGGAATTTCGCCACCGTTTCCTTGCGCCGATTGGCCAAACCGCCCAATAACACCACTTGTCCATCGGCCAGACGCGCCGTTACAATGACGACAGAGTCTCGATGTCCTTTTTTCAATGCACTTTCATCCAGACCCAATGTCCCCAAATGGGTGTACTGTGACCAGTCTACTTCGGTCGCAATCAGCCTTTCCAGCACACCCAGAACACTGTCATAGGGATATCAATTGTATATCAGATCATGAGTTGGTGAGCTAAACACCCACCCTATATACTGTTTATTTCATTGGCACCCTTTCATCTTTGTATTATCCGTATATAAAGTACTCCCTTGGGGCACAGGAAAAGTCGCCAGTTGGCGGCTTTTTTGCATTACATGGCTGATTTCTAATCAACTGCTAATTCAAAGCCTCATAAATCTATCTATTATCTTGTGATTTATTGCGCTATAACCAAGTCAGAGAGTCGAAAAAGAGATTCACTAATGCACATCCTCTGCCTTGGTCTTAATCACCTGACTGCCGCCCTACATCTGCGCGAACGATTGGTCTTCAGCGAAGACGCAATCCGCGCCTCGCTGTCCCGTCTGGGTTGCGGTGTCGGTATTGACCTGCTTGCCGAGATGGTCATTCTCTCCACTTGTAACCGCATCGAAATCTATGCCGCCTCCAGCCGCAAGTCTTTTGCGGAACTGGAGGCTTTTTTATCGGACGCGCACGGGATACCCGCCAACAACCTTCACCCGCATCTCTACCGCCACACCGACGCAGAAGCCGTCCGTCACTTGCTCAATGTTGCTGGCGGGTTGGATTCGCTCGTCCTGGGTGAGCCGCAGATCCTCGGCCAGGTGACGCGCGCGCTGGAACTGGCGCGCGGCGTCGGGACGGCTGGCGCGCTGCTCTCCCGCTTTTTTCAGGCGGCCATCCACGCTGGGAAACGCGCCCGCACCGAGACCGCCATCAGCCGCAACCCGGCGTCGGTCTCGTCGCTGGCGGCCTCGGCAGCAGAAAAAGCCGTTGGCAATTTGAAAACTGCCAGCGTGGTGGTGCTGGGAGCCGGCGAAATGGCGGAATTGACCGTCGAAGCGTTGCGCAAGCGTGGGGTGGAAAGGATCCGGGTAATCAACCGGACACTGGAACGCGCCCGCGAATTGGCGCAACGCTGGGACGCCGAATCCGCCACGTTCGAATCCCTCGAAAAAAGCCTAAAGGAGGCCGACATTCTGATCGCTTCCACCGGCGCGCCGCACACGCTGGTATCGGCGGAGATGGCGCGTTCGGCGATGGCGGGACGGACGCGCACGTTGGTGTTGATTGATATTGCCGTGCCACGCAATATCGACGCGGCGTGCGGCGATGTGCCAGGCGTGCGTCTGTTTGATATGGACAACCTGAATGCCACGCTGGAAACGTCGCTGGCGGCGCGCGCCGCCGAAGTACCGCGCGTGGAGGCGATCCTGGCGGAGGAAGCAGCGAAATTCCTGGATTTTCTCGACTCGCTGGATATGCTTCCGCTCATCACCGATATACGCCAGCAGGCCGAACAAATCCGCCGGACGGAACTGGATAAGACCCTGCGCCGCCTGCCCGAGCTGACCGACTCCGAGCGCGCCCGCATCGAGGCGCTGACGATGGCGCTGGTCAAGAAACTGCTCGACAGCCCCACCAACCGCCTGCGCGCCGAAGCGTCCTGCCCGCACGCACCCGAATACGCCACCGTCGCCCGCACGCTGTTTGGGTTGAAGCACGAGAATGGCTTGTGCGGTTTTTTAGGAAACGAATGCCCAATATCCAACGCCTTGGACTGATTACTGGTCACTGATTACTATGAAACTTATTTTTGCAACCCGCCCCTCCGCCCTCGCCCGCTGGCAGACCCAGTGGGTGATAGCCGCCCTCAAAGCTGCCCACCACGGCTTGGTCTGCGAGGAAAAAGTTATCACCACGCAAGGCGACAGGATCCTCGATAAACCCCTGCCAGAAATCGGCGGCAAAGGATTGTTCACGCAGGAACTCGAAAGCGAACTGCTCTCCAACGCGGTGCATTGCGCCGTTCATTCGCTCAAGGATTTGCCCGTCGAAAACCCCGCCGGGCTGACCATCGGCTGCATCCCGGCCCGCGCCGAGATGCGCGATGCGCTGGTTTCGCAGAGTGGATGCACCCTCGCCACCCTGCCCGCTGGCGCGTCGGTCGGGACCTCGAGCCTGCGCCGCGCCGCCCAGATTCTCGCGGCACGCCCGGACCTGGTCACCCAATCCCTGCGCGGCAACGTGGACACCCGTCTGCGCAAGGCGCTCGAAGGGCAGTATGACGCCATCATTCTGGCCGGCGCCGGCCTGACCCGTCTGGGTTTGGATAAACACGTGACTGAATGGCTACCGCTGGAGGTGATGCTCCCCGCACCTGGACAGGGCGCGCTAGCCGTGCAGTGCCGCGCTGATGACGAGTCCACCCTGAGCCTGCTGGCCGCGCTGGAGGATGATTCCACGCGGAAAGCGGTGACTGCCGAGCGCCAGTTTTTGCTCGGCCTCGGCGGCGGGTGCGCAGTTCCCGTTGCGGCTTATGCGCAGACCGTCGACCGTGGACGGCAGACCGTGATTTTGCTGACCGGCCTGGTCATTTCACCAGATGGGAAAAAGGCAGTTCAAGTGACCGGTCAAGGCACAGATGCCATACAACTTGGCAGCGAGCTCGCCCAGCAATCCATCGCGCAAGGTGCAAGCGACATTCTCAAACTGGTCACAGACAACTGATCACCATGAAAGTACTGATAACCCGTCCCCGCTCCCAGGCCGACTCATTTGCCAATGCTCTCGCCGAGATTGGTTTCGAGCCGGTCTATTTCCCGGTCATCGAGATTCGCCCGGTGGAGGATTTGACCGCGCTGGATAAGGCCTTGTCAGAGATTGGGCGCTATGCGTGGGTGGTATTTACGTCAGTGAACGGGGTGGAGGTAGTGTTCGATGTCATTGCGAGGCGTGGAACGCCGAAGCAATCTCCCAAAACGTCAGGAGGGCTGCTTCGCTTCACTCGCAGTGACACAACCCTCAGGGTCGCCGCCATCGGCCCCAAAACCGCTGAAGCATTGCAGAAACGCGGCGTGACCCCGGATTTCGTCCCCGAGGAATACGTGGCCGAAGCCATCCTGCCCGGTCTCGGCGACCTGCGCGGGAAGTGGGTTCTTCTGCCGCGCGCGGAAATCGCCCGCAAGGCTCTTCCCAAAGCCATTGCTGAAGCAGGCGGGGTAGCCCATGAAATTGCTGTGTACCAGACTGTCCCGGCGCTACTGGACCCGGACGGGCTGGCAGCCCTGAAGTCCGGCGTGAACGTGGTCACGTTCACCAGCCCATCCACGGTGGAGAATTTCGTCGAAATCGCCCGTCGAGCCGGACTTGATCCGTTCCACTTGCCTGGCAATCCAAAGATCGCATGTATTGGCCCGATCACGCAAAAAGCCGCCGAAGAAGCAGGCTTTGTGGATTTGGTGACGGCGGAAGTTTACACAACCGAAGGGCTTGTTACCTTATTGCGCAGTGGCGCGTAGGAGAAATCATGACTCAACTTGAACTTGAAACCAAAACACTGGCCACAGATCACTGTTCACTGATTACTCGACCGCGCCGCCTGCGCCAGACCGAAGCCTTGCGCTCGATGATGCGCGAGACGGAACTCAATTCCCGCGATTTCATTTACCCTTTGTTCGTACGACACGGCAAAGGCCGCAGTGAGATCCGCTCGATGCCAGGCGTTTTCCAGTTATCGGTGGATGAGGCAGTACGCGCAGCGGAAGCCGCTTTTGGGCAGGGAATCCCCTCCGTGATTTTGTTCGGCATCCCGGCGGCAAAAGATCCGCTTGGGTCGGAGAATTTCGCAGAGGACGGCATCGTTCAGCAGGCCATCCGCGCCATAAAACATGAAATCCCCGAAATAGTTGTCGTGACCGATGTCTGTCTGTGCGAATACACCGACCACGGGCATTGCGGCATCTTGAATGTTCAGGATGGGGCTAAGCCCCGTCCGAGCAAAAGCCTGCCCGAAGGATATGTTATGAACGACCCGACGCTTGCCATCCTCGGCAGAGTTGCCATCTCGCACGCCGAATGCGGCGCGGACATCGTCGCCCCAAGCGGCATGATGGATGGGATGGTTTCCGCCATCCGCGCCGCGCTGGATGGGAACGGATTCGAGAACACACCGATCCTGTCGTATGCGGTGAAGTATGCCTCGTCCTTCTACGGACCATTCCGCGAAGCTGCCGAGGGCGCGCCCAAATTCGGCGACCGCAAGTCCCATCAAATGGACCCGGCCAACGTCCGCGAGGCGCTACGCGAGGCCGCGCTGGACGTGGACGAAGGCGCGGACATGCTGATGGTCAAACCGGCGCTGGCGTACCTGGATGTCATCCACGCCGTGAAGGAAGCCTTCCCCGAACTACCGCTGGCGGCGTACAACGTCAGCGGCGAGTATGCGATGATTAAAGCGGCTGCCGCCAATGGCTGGATTGACGAAGCCAAAGTGACGCTCGAGACGCTGACCGGCATGAAGCGCGCCGGCGCGGATTTGATCATCACCTATCACGCGCTGGATGCAGCAAGATGGTTGGCAGGTTAGAAAGTTGGCAAGTTTCAACGTTCAAACGTTCCAACTTTCAAACGAGATTTATGGAGATCCCAATGGCATTACATAACCTTAGTGAACGCGCTGCCGCCGAACGTTCTTTCCAAAACGAACGCATGGTGCATGCTGATTTCGACCGCGCGCCCTTTACCATCGCCTGGGAAGTGACGCGTGCTTGCGCCTACGCCTGCATCCATTGCCGCGCCGACGCCCAGCATACCCGCGATCCGCGCGAACTGTCCACCGCTGAGGCCAAAGCGCTCATCGAACGACTCGCCTCCTTCGGCAACAGCCCCATCTTGATCTTCACCGGCGGCGACCCGATGATGCGCCCCGACCTGTTCGATCTCATCGCTTACGCAACCGCCAAAGGTCTGCGCTGTTCGCTGACCCCCACCGCCACCGCCCTGCCCACGAAAGAACGTCTTGAGCAAGCGCGGGAGGCTGGCATCCGCCGTGTGGCGCTCTCGCTCGACGCGCCGCGGCCCGAGGTCCATGATGAGTTTCGCCAGGTCCCCGGTTCATGGCAGCGCACGATGGATATTCTCCACCGCGCCCACGCAGCCGGTCTGAGCGTGCAGGTCAACACCACCGTCGCCAAACACAACGTCGAAATCCTGCATGAAATGGTGCCCTTCATCCAGGAGGTCAGCGCGGTGCAGTGGTCGGTATTTTTCCTGGTTCCCACCGGCCGCGCCATGGCGGAGCAAATGATCAGCGCCGAACAGCACGAAAAAGTTTTCAACTGGCTTTATGATCTGTCGCAAAACGCGCCCTTCGACATCAAGGCCACCGCTGCCCCGATGTACCGCCGCGTTGCCATCGAGCGTAAAAAAGCCGAAGCTGCGGGCAAACCGGTCACATTTCAGGGCGCGGGATTCCAATATGCGGATGGGCTGAACCGCCCGACCAAAGGCGTCAACGACGGGAATGGCTTTTTGTTTATTTCCCATATCGGGGAAATCCAGCCCTCGGGCTTTTTACCGCTGACCGCCGGCAACGTCCGCAGCGACGACATTGTCGAAACTTATCGGACCTCGCGCCTGTTTACCGATTTGCGAGATTATTCCCGGCTGAAAGGGGTCTGCGGCGGCTGCCAGTATCGCGAGGTCTGCGGCGGTCAGCGCGGCCGCGCCTACGGTCTGACTGGCGATTACATGGAAAGTGACCCGGCGTGTGTGTTGGTGAGCAGTCATCAGTAAACAGTAAAGGAAGCCAGACCATGCAACCCACAACCACCCCACTGATTACTGATCACTCATCACTGATCACTAGCCGCTTTCTCGCCGCCTGCCACCGCCAGCCCACCGATACCACCCCGGTCTGGTTCATGCGCCAGGCGGGACGTTACATGGCCGAGTATCGCGCCCTCCGCGAGAAATACTCGCTGCTCGAAATCTGCTACCACCCCGAACTTGCTGCTGAAGTGACCCTTCAGCCTGTCCGCGCCTTCGGCGTGGATGCCGCCATCCTGTTTGCCGACATCCTGCTGCCTGCCATTCCGCTCGGCGTGGGATTGGAATTCGCCAAAGGCGAGGGGCCACTGCTCAAAAACCCCGTCCGCACGTTGGAGGATGTCAAAAACCTGCGGCCGGTTGACCCCGAAACCGACCTGGGCTACGTGCTGGACTCCATCCGCATCCTGCGCGGTGAACTCAAAGATACCCCACTCATCGGCTTTTGCGGCGCGCCGTTCACCGTGGCGTCGTACATCGTCGAGGGCGGCGCATCGCGGGAATTCTTGAAAACCAAAACGATGATGTACTCTGACCCGCATACCTGGCACGCGCTGATGGATAGACTCTCCAGCGTGTTGACCGATTACCTGCTGGCGCAAATCCGCGCCGGTGCACAGGCGGTGCAGGTATTCGACTCGTGGGTCGGCGCGCTCAACCCGGCAGATTACGTCGAATTCGTTCAACCCTACTCGCGCCGCCTCCTGCAAGCCGCACAAGAGACCGGTGTGCCGGTCATCCACTTTGGGACGGGCACCACGACCCTTTTACCGGCGATGAAGGCCGCGGGTGGGACGGTTTTAGGACTCGATTGGCGCATTCCGCTCGATAAAGGCTGGAATCTCATCGGGCAGGATGTCGCCATCCAGGGCAATCTCGACCCAGCAGTACTGTTCGCCCCACTCCCCGAAATTAAAAAGCGCGTCACCGACATCCTGCGCCGCGCCGATGGCAAACCCGGTCACATTTTCAACCTGGGACACGGCATTTTGCAGAACACACCTGTCAACAATGTGAAGGCGGTGGTTGACATGGTTCATCAGGGACTGGCATGAATTTTATTGGCATTGTCGCTGCACTCTCTGCCTTCATGGGTATCTGGCTCGGGCATGTCGCCGTCCGCAAGATCGAATTTATTTCCCCAACGATTTGGCTTCCGACCATGCTCTTCGCCACGTCTGGCGCCGTAATCGAAATTTTTTCACTCACCACTGTCAACCGTCCACTGTCCACGGTCTTTGGTATCCTCGGCATCACCCTGCTCTGGGATGCGCTCGAATTTACCCGCCAGCAGCGCCGCGTCCGTAAGGGACACGCCCCCGCCAACCCGCGCAACCCGCGCCACGTAAAAATCTTGGCAGAGTACCCCTTCGCGACAACGGTTGACCTGCTCAAAAACCTGCCGCTCACTGACAACTGATCACTGGTCACTGATTACTATGAACTACTTTGGTCTTCTCACCGGCGTCCTTACCCTGCTCATCATCGGGCTGGGATTCCCGCTCGTCATCCAGACCGAGCGGCGGCTCGGCTATCTCTGGTGGCCTTACATGATGGGGCTGGGCATTCTCATCATCGTTGGATCGCTCTTTATCGCCAACGACTGGCTCTCCGTCATTGTCGGCGTGCTCGGCGCGACCTTTGTCTGGGGTTCCACCGAACTCAAAGTGCAGGCTGTCCGCGCCGAGTTGGGATGGTTTCCGCGTAACTCCCAAAAAATCCAGCCCCCCTTTGCGAACATCATCAAAACGTGGCAAGCCCCGCACTTGTGAGAAGCGATAATGTTGCCACGTAAACAAGCACACATATCCGCGAAACTATCAAACTACGAAACTACCAAACTATGAAACTGATCATCATCGGCGGCGGCATCGCAGGTCTTTCCGCCGCGTACTATGCCAGCAAAAATATTCCCGATGCGCACATCACCGTCATCGAATCGTCTGATCGCTGGGGGGGCAAGATCATCACAAATCGCGTCGCTTTCAACGACGACTTATTCATCATCGAAGGCGGCCCGGACACCTTCCTAGCCGCAAAACCCTGGGGCGTGACACTCTGCAAGGAACTTGGTCTCGGCGAACGATTGCATGGCACGAACCCTTACCAGAAGAACACTTACGTTCTACACCGCAACCGCCTCCGGCCCCTGCCCGACGGCCTCGCCATGATGATTCCGACCAACATCCCGGCGATTCTCAAATCGCGGTTAGTCTCGTGGTTCGGCAAAGCCCGCATGGGACTGGATTTTTTGCTCCCGCCCCACACCTTGAATGGTGACGAATCCCTCGGGACGTTTGTCAGCCGCCGACTTGGGCGCGAAGCCTACGAAAACCTCATCGAGCCGCTTATGTCCGGAATCTACGCGGGTGACGGCGATGCCCTCAGCCTGGCCAGTACTTTCCCTTATCTGCGCGACCTCGAGTTGAAATATGGCTCCCTGGCGCGCGGCGCGCTCGAAATGCGCAAAAAGATGCCCGCTGCGCCCGGCTCGCGTTCCGCCTTTCTCACCCCCACCACCGGCCTCGCTGAAATCGTCGAATCCCTTGTGGGATATCTTGAATCTCACGGAACAGTCCTGCGACTCAACGCCAGCGTTCAAACGTTGACACGTTCCAATGATAAGACGTGGCACGTGACACTGGAAAACGGGGAAACGCTGACTGCCGACAGCGTCATCCTCGCCACCCCAGCCTTTGCCGCCGCCAAAATCGTTTCGGCGCTCGACCCGCAACTGGCTGCCGATTTACAAGCCGTTCCCTACGCCTCGACCGCCACTGTGTCCCTCGCCTACCGCCAGTCCGACCTGCCGCGCCCGCTGGATGGATATGGCTACGTCATCCCGCGCCGTGAGGGACGCAAAGCCCTGGCTTGTACCTGGACTTCCACCAAATTCCCGCACCGCGCCCCGGATGGTTATGCCCTCATCCGCGTCTTTGTCGGCCGCGCCGGACAAGACATCCCGTGGAACGAATCCGATTTGTTGGCGCTTGCCCGCGAAGAATTGCAGCTCACTCTCGGCATCACTGCCGAACCGGTGATGTCCCGTGCCTTCATGTGGGACAAAGCCATGCCGCAGTACAACCTCGGCCACCCCGAACTGCTCAGACGCATTGACGCTGCGTTGGAAAATCACCCTGGTCTCGCGCTGGCAGGCAACGGCTATCGCGGCATCGGCATCCCGGATTGTATTCACTCCGGCGAACTCGCAGCGGAACGCGTTCTCAGGTTCACGCGTTCAAACGTTGAAACATTCCAACCTGCAAACCAAATTTCTGGAGTCAAACATGAAAATTGACAAATCCATTGCGCTCTTCCAAGAAGCGCAGAAATTGTTACCCGGCGGCGTGGACTCGCCGGTGCGCGCCTTCCGCGCCGTGGGCGGACAACCGCTCTTCATCGAGCGCGGCGAAGGGCCGTATCTCTACGATGTGGACGGCAACCGCTATATTGATTACGTTCTATCGTGGGGGCCGCTCATCACCGGACATGCCCATCCCGTTGTGATTGCCGCCATCCAGCAGGCCGCCGCCAAAGGGACATCCTATGGCGCGCCGAGTCCTCTTGAACTTGATCTGGCGAAAAGTATTATGGACTTCATGCCCAACATCGAGATGATCCGCTTTGTCAACAGCGGCACCGAAGCGACCATGAGCGCCCTGCGCCTGGCACGCGCCTATACAAAGCGCGACAAGATCATCAAATTCGAGGGCTGCTACCACGGTCACGCCGACTTGCTGCTGGTGCAGGCCGGATCAGGGGTTGCCACGCTGGGCCTGCCTGACTCGCCCGGCGTGCCAGCCGCGACAGCCGCAGATACGCTCGTGGCGATTTACAACGATCTTGATTCAGTCGAAGCCCTGTTCAAGCAGTATCCCGGTCAGGTTGCGGCCCTCATCGTCGAACCAGTGGCAGGCAATATGGGCGTCGTCCCGCCGATAGAGGGTTTCCTGCCCGGCTTGCGCAATCTAACCAGTGAACACGGCGCGCTGCTCATCTTCGACGAAGTAATGACGGGCTTCCGCGTGGACTTGGGCGGCGCGCAGAAACTGTATGGCATCCAGCCCGACCTGACCACGCTGGGCAAAGTCATCGGCGGCGGGCTGCCCGTCGGCGCATACGGCGGCCGGCGCGAGATCATGCAATTGGTCGCTCCGGCTGGGCCGATGTATCAGGCTGGGACTCTGGCTGGCAACCCTCTCACCATGAGCGCAGGGATTGCGACGCTGAATCTGCTCAGGGAAGAGAAATGCTGGGAGAAACTGGAGCAGGCTGCGGGTCGGTTGGAAGCGGGAATTTCGTCTGCGGCAAGACAGGCGGGGATTCCCATCCAGCAGACGCGGGTCGGCACGATGTTCACCACCTTCTTTAGCGAAATCCCGCCCAAAGATTGGAGCACGGTCAAGGCCGCGGATAAAACACGTTACGGCCAGTTCTTCCAGAAGATGCTGGAAAATGGCGTTTACCTGGCGCCGTCGGCGTTCGAGGCGGGATTTATGTCCACCGTGCATTCGGATGCGGATATCGAAGCCACGGTCGCGGCGGCGGCAGAGGCGTTTACTTCTACCTGAAACTGGTGGCTGAAAAAGCCATGTGGTCGCGATAACTATTTTTCGCCCCAGTGAATAGCGATGGTGCCAAACATCCGCCGCCGGAAGCCGACACGCTTGAAACCAACGGCAGACATGCGTTCTGCAAGCGCTTCAGCGGTAAGAAAGTTTTCGGTCGAATTGGGAAGGTAGGTATAAGCGCTTTTTTCACCAGCGAGCAGGCCGCCAACCAAAGGGATCACCATGTGCATGTGAATCCATATCAGAGGCGTGAACAGGTTGCGTTGTGGGCGGGTCGTGCCCAGAATGACAATCCGCCCGCCGCTTTTCAAGACGCGGAATTGCTCGCGCAGGGACTCATCAACACTGGTGACATTGCGGACGAAAAAACCTGAAACCGCCGCGTCGAACATGCCGTCCACGAAGGGAAGCGCCAGCGCATCTGCCACCGAAGCGTTGAAAGAACCGTGCTGTTTGCCAACGCGCATCATTTCCAGCGTGAAGTCGGCGGCAAAGGCATTGGCGGCAGGCTGCTGCCGTTTGGCCTCGCGCACCAGGTCGCCGGTACCTGCGCCGACGTCCAGAAGGAACGCCCCGCTTTCAACTTGGCGCGGCGGATAACTTCCCTGCGCCAGCGTATATCCTGCCCGCCGGTCATCAGCGGTTCATCAGGTCGTAGCGATGGGCGATGCGGCTGACCAGATTGCGGACAAATTGGGCGCGTTCTTTATCATTGAATCGTGTCATTCGATATGCCTTTTTTTGATGACGGTGTCCGAGTTTTTTTCTTCGTCAGCCAAGCATAAGCGCGTTATTCTACTGCGGAATTGGAGTGAAAGATGACAGAACTTGCCCGCCCTGTAGGTGTTGGTTTTGCCGCCCGCGGCAAAGTATCAGAGGCAGTCCGCTGGGCTGAAGATGCCCGCCGACTCGGCATCCACTCGGTCTGGTTCCACGACAGCCTGTATGAACGCGACGCCGTGACATATGCAACAGCCATTGCCGCGCAGGTCCCCGGCATACGCATTGCAATGGGCGCGTTGAGCGCATATACCCGCCACCCTGCGCTGATCGCCATGACCGTCTCCGCGCTGGACGAGATGGCGCCCGGGCGCATTATCCTCGGCATGGGCACGGCGCTGCCGTTGCGTCTGGCGCAGTTGGGGATTCCCTACAACCCGGATGAGGCCGTCCTCAAAGTCAGCGAAGCGATATCGCCGACGATGCCCGCTATGGCATCGGCACACTCTCAGCGCACATTGGCCGCAGGTGGGCGCATCTCGGTTACGTAGGACTGGTCACTGGCGCGTACCTGGCGCTGGTCCTCGCTGTCCTGTTCAACATCCTGCCCGTCACCAGTCTACTGGCGGTGCTCTCCATGCCGCTGCTGGTGCGCGCCATCCGCTCCTCAGAGTTTGGGCATCAACGACCAGTAGCGCGCCATCGCCAAGATCGACCTGGAGACCGCTCAACTGCACGCCGCCTTTGGCCTGTTGCTGGTACTCGGCCTGGCGCTGGGATAATATGAAAAAATCTCTTCCTCTGCTCGCCCTCGGCGCGGGTCTCGCCTTTGGTCTCTTCGCTCTGACCTTTCGCGGCCCGCGTAAGCGCTTCTGGGAGCGCATGACGGGAACAGGCGTCGTCCTCGGCTCGCTGGCGCTGGCCGCCCAGCCCAAACTGCGCAAGACCCGCATCGGACTCAAAGACGTTCTTCTCGGACTTGGGTCTGCCGCGGCACTTTATGGAATGTTCCACCTCGGAGACCGCCTCTCGCGCAAGATCGTCCCAAACGGCGGCAAGCAGATCGAAGAAATCTATGCTTTGAAGCGCATCCGCCCGCGCAAAGAATTGATGGCCCGCCTGGGGCTGGTCATCGGTCCCGCCGAGGAGTTTTTCTGGCGAGGCTTTTTACAGGACGGTTTGATGGAACACTTCGGTCGCTTCTGGGGCACGCTGATGGGCGTAGCGGCTTATGGCGGCGTGCACCTCGCCAGTGGCAATTACACCCTGATCGCCGCGGCGACTATTGCTGGCGGGTTCTGGGGCGGGCTATACGGGTTGGGCGTTCCGCTTGGCGCGATAATTGTCAGCCACATTGTTTGGGATAACGTCATCTTTCTGATTGCCCCAACCACCAAACTGGAGGAAGAAACGCAAGGCAAAACACTGTCTGCCTAACCGCGCTGGAAACAGCAGTCGCATCAGCATTAAAAAGTCAGTGCTGCGATACGCCGGACACGGGTTGGGACGGTGCTTACAATTCTTGTTTTTTGTACACCCTCTCGACTTCGTATTATCCGTATATAAAGTACTCCCTTGGGGGTGAAATTTACCCGTTTGCGCAAAGACGATAATCTATGGAAGCAGTGGAAAGAATCTCGCTTGACGCACAAATATTGATTCTATGCAATGACCGCAAAATCAGGTTGCGTTGTATTCGATTTTGAGAGATAATCAGAATGAATAACCAGCGCATTACCGTCAAAAAGCACGGGCTTCACTACTCTCTCTTCGCACTTGCTTGAGGCCAGGTTTCTCTAAATCGAGGCTAAATGGGACGGTTTGTTGTCCATAACGTGCTGATGATCGGGCCGCCCGGGGCGGGCAAGACGCTGCTGGCGCGCGCCCTGCCGGGCGTCCTGCCGCGGATGACGGTCGAAGAGGCGCTGGACGTGACCCGCATCTACTCGGTGGCCGACCAGTTGCCGCCTGAAACGCCGCTGCTGCGCAACCGCCCGTTCCGCTCGCCGCACCACACCATCAGCCACGCCGGTCTGGTGGGCGGCGGGAACTGGCCGCACCCGGGGGAAATCTCTTTGGCGCACCGCGGTGTTCTATTTTTGGATGAACTGCCCGAGTTTGGGACGCGCGTGCTGGAGGTGCTGCGCCAGCCGCTGGAGGACAAACAGGTCACCATCAGCCGGGCGCAGGGGTCGCTGACCTTCCCGGCCAACTTCCAACTGGTGGCCGCGATGAACCCCTGTCCGTGCGGCTACTACGGCGACCCGCTGAAGCCCTGCACCTGCTCCTCGATGGTGGTGACCAAGTACCAGAAGCGGATTTCCGGGCCGCTGCTGGACCGGATTGATATCCACGCGGAGGTGCCGCGCGTGGAGTACGAGAAACTGTCGGACGCCCGGATGGGCGAATCCAGCGCGGCGGTCCGGGAACGGGTCGAGACGGCGCGCGACCGGCAGCGGCTGCGATTCATCGAGTCAACGAGTCAGCGAGACGGGGGAATGGCCTGCAACGCCGAGATGCGTCCGGCGGAACTGCGCAAGTTCTGCGTCCTCGACGAGACCGGCCAGGCGTTGATGCAGAATGCCATGAACCAGATGCAGTTGTCGGCGCGGGCGTACCACCGGGTGCTGAAACTGGCGCGCACCATCGCCGACCTGGCCGGGAGCGAGGCCATCCAGCCGCCGCACCTGGCGGAGGCGTTGCAGTACCGGCCGCGGTTGAACATGATCTAGTATTACAGCGCAAGGTTGCCTGTTTTAGCATTGTTTTGGATGCAGTTGAACTGCATCCTGCTCGCAGTGCAATCGCGCAGCATCCCCGTGGGACTGCTTGCGAACGAAAAGTTGCCTGACTTTGCGCTGTAATACTGGAGGTGAATCATGAAAGATACCACCTATCATATCATCGCCAGCGTGCTGGACCTGTTCCTGTGGAGCGGTGAACTTGTGGGGGAGGAGAACCTGCCCCGCAGCGGACCGGCGGTCTTTATCGCCAACCACCTGGACGCCGCCGGCCCGATCGCGACAGCCTGTTCCATCCCGCTGCGCGTCCATCCGTGGAGCATTGCCGACATGATGGACAAGGACCTGGCGCCGAAATGGCTGGAGAAAGATTTCACCATACGCCAGCTGCATCTCAAGCCGCCGGCCAGCCGGTGGCTGGCACGTGGGCTGTGCAAATTCGTCGTGCCGCTCTTTTATTCCTTGGGTTGCATCCCGGTCTACGCCAATGATTACGAGCGGATGCGCGCGACCCTGGATATGAGTATGGAGGTCCTGCGGGAGGGAAAGTTCCTACTGATCTTCCCGGAAGATTACCGCCTGCCCAAAGACCCGGTGACGAAGATGCAGCCCTTCCAGCACAGTTTCGTCCGCCTGGGGGAGAGCTACTACGCGGAGACCGGGGAACGCCTGCCGTTCTACCCGGTGACAGTCCACGCATCGGGATATTTGGTGGTAGGAATGCCGGTCGTTTTCAATCCACTCAATCTGGTGGGGATGGAACGGCGGCGGCTCAAGGGACTCCTCGAGCAGGAGATCACCCGGACGTACCTGGAGATGGACGGGCAGGCTGCCGGCAGGGATGTGCGCGCGCTGACGCCGGAGAGGAAGTAGTGAGGGGAGGCCTTGCCCGGATTCCGCGCTATAATGGGTTTATGACTGGCGATCCGAACGTAAAAAACGCCCTGCGCGATTTGCTGGCTGCCATGCGGGAATTGTATGGCGGGCGCGCCCCGCGCGCTCTGCTCTATGGTTCCCAGGCGCGGGGTGACGCGACGGATGCTTCCGACGTGGATGTGCTCCTGGTCTATCCCGATCCGATCAGGCCGTCCGAAGAAATTGGGCGGCTGGAGACGGTGCTGGCCGACTTGAATTTGTCCTACGGGGTGTTGATCTCCATCTTGCCGGTCAGTTCCAGGGAGTATCGTCGGGCGACAGGACCTTTGTGGAAGAATATCAAGAACGAGGGGGTGCTGCTGGATGCCCGCTAATCTGTTGATCGTAAAAGCAAAGCGATTCATTCAGTCTGCGAATGTATTGGAAAAAGATGGCGATTACGATTCTGCCGCCTCCCGCCTGTACTATGCCATGTTCTTTATCGCCCAGGTTCTTCTGGATACGAAAAGTATCGCGTATTCGAGTCACAAGGCGGTCATTTCCGGTTTCGGCCAGCATTTCGTGAAGACGGGCGAATTCGATCCGCGTTTTCATCGCGCCCTGATCTCGGGCTTTGGCCGCCGCCAGTTGGGGGATTATGCGGTCGAATCGGGGCTTCAGCGATCCGATATCGAAGCCATGCGGAAGGATGTGGAAGCCTTCCTGGCAAGCGCGCAGGAGTGGGTGAAGCAAGCCTCTTGATTCCCCGAACGCCGCGACGAACTGCAAAAGGGGTTTGAAGAGGTCGGCAGGATGCTTGGCAGCATGATGGCGCATCCGGAGAGATTCGCCCCCTCCGGCGCTAATTCGTGAGGCGCCTTTCTTGAAAAAAAGCAGGAGACAGCCTGGAAACTGCCTCCTGCTTTCTGTTCACTGCTTACTGATCATTTCTCCACCATCTTCAGGAACATCTCCACCGCCTGCGGGTCGAAGTGTTTCCCGGTCTCCTGTTTGATGTGTTTCAGCGCTTTCTCCCGGCTCCAGGCGGGGCGGTAGGGACGGTCGGAGGTCAGGGCGTCGAACACATCCACCACGGCGAATATGCGCGCCGCCAGCGGGATCTGTTCCCCTTTCAGCCCGCGCGGGTAGCCGCTGCCGTCCCATTTTTCGTGGTGACAATGAGGGATGTCGAGGGCGGGACGCAGGTAGGCAATCGGGGAGAGCATTTCATAGGCCTTGACCGGATGGGTGCGCATGATGACCCACTCTTCGTCGGTCAGCGCGCCGGGCTTGTGCAGGATGACATCCGGGATGCCGATCTTCCCGATGTCGTGCAGCAGCGCGCCGCGGCGGATGTGATCGAGTTCGGCATCGTTCATCCCCATGGCGCCCGCCAGGGTCAGGGTCACATCGGCCACGCGGCGGGTGTGGCCTTCGGTCTCCCGGTCGCGCATGTCCAGCGCCTGCGACCAGCCCTGGATGGTGGCGTCGTAGGCCAGCAGGAGGTCCAGGTTGGAGCGCTGGAGGTTGTCGAACATGCGGGCGTTATCAATGGCAATGGCGGCCTGCCCGGCCAGCGTGTCGAGGAAGTCGAGCCATTCCTGGCCGGGGTTCAGCACGGCGCGGTGGCAGATCTGCATTACTCCCTGAACCTGTCCCTTGGCGATCAGCGGGATGGCGTGCTGGGAGGCGAACTGCTCGTCTTTGAAGAGGTCCACAAGAGGGCCGTCCTTCCCGTCCGCCGGGCGTGCTTCGGAAAGGTCAATGATCCGTCTCTGGAGGGCGGCCTGCCCGGCCAGCCCCTCGCCGAGTTTGACGCGCATGCCTTCCACGATGCGGGAGCGGAAGCCGCGGCTGGCGGTGTATTCCAGCGCCCGCGTGTGCGGGTTCAGCAGCGCCACGGCAGCCGCATCCACCTGGAGTTCGCCGGTCACGTTTTCGAGGATGATGGCGAGGGTGACGCGCAGGTCTACGCTGGCGCTGATGGCGATGTCAATGTTGTGCAGGGCGGAGAGGAAGCGCAGGCGGCTTTGCGTTTCGGCAAAGAGGCGGGCGTTTTGGAAGGCCAGGGAGGCCTGCCCGGTGAAGGCTTCCAGCAGCCGGGCGTGTTCGGGGCTGTAGAAGTTGATCTCATTCTTTGTCAAAGAAAAGAAAGCGATCACCTCGCCGTTGACGATGATCGGCGCGCCGGCCCAGGAACGGGTCGCTTCTGTACCTTCAACCGTGATCCACCCCGGATACGAGGTCACATCGGGGATGACCAGCGGCTGTTTGTGTTCCGCCATCCAGCGCAGGTTTTCTGTGGTCGCCACGTTGAAACGGAAATCCTTGAAGAACTGGCTTGTTTTGTCACCGCCGAGTGCGCGGCCGCGTGTCCGTGTTATGACAGCCTCCCCGCCCGGAGGATCCACCAGCATGATGCTGGCGTCATCGTAAGGGAGAATCCCTTCGACCGCTTCCAGCAAATGATCCAATACCTCACTGAAGTCCAACGTACTGCTCAACGATGCCCCTGCGCCCAGGGCGTTTCGGAGAGCATCGGAAAGGTGATGTTGTTCGCGTTCGGATTCGAACAGGCGGGAGTTCTCGATGGCGCTGGCGGCGATGTCGGCGATGGCGGTGAGGAGGTTCACATCATTTTCGCTGATGGCGCCTTCGCGCCCGGCCGACAGCGCCCCGATGACGCCTGCGCGTGTGGCGAGGGGGACAAACGCCATGGCGCCAAGATCCGGTACCGGGTCCGGATGGTAGATGCGCTCGTCCGTGCGGCTGTCGGCGGTCGGGTAGGGCTGGCCGGTGCGGATCACGATCCCGGTCCCGCCTGCGCCCGGGGGGATGCGGAAGCCGACGTGAGGCGCGAGCGCGCCGCGTGCGGCCATGATGACGTTCTCGCCGGTGGCAGGGTCATTCATGTTTACGCTCGACCCATTGGCGTGGAAGAGTTCCATCACCATATCCACGATGACCGGATACATTTCCGCGGGTGTGCCGGCGGCGCGCATGGCGGAGGAGACCCGCACCAGCATGTTCAATTCTTCGGCGCGGCGGCGGGTTTCCTCGAACAGGCGGGCATTTTCGATGGCGCTGCCGGCGTAAGCGGCCAGCATCTCCAGCAGAGCCTGGTCTTCCTGGTCGTACAAGCCGGGCTGGTAGGACTGGACGGAGATGACGCCCGTTATCTCGACTCCGGCGAGCATCGGTACGGCCAGGATGGAGCGTGAATCTCCTTTGCCAAAGGAGGCGGTGGTTGACCGTTTTTCTTTGCGATAATCCTGGATGCACAAGGAGGCGCGTTCCCGGATGACCTTGCCGGTGACGCCCTGCCCAACCGGAATGCGGGCATTGGGATAACGCTCGCCGCTGTCGAATGTATAAATGGCTTCAACCTCCTTTCGGTCACGGTCATGCAGGCTGATGAGAATGACTTCGAAAGGCATCAACTCGGCAGCGGCGCGGTGGATGGAGGCGTAAACAGCCTCCAGGTCGAGGCCGGCTGCGGTAATCTCCTGGCTGGCGCGGTGCAGCACGGCGCGGCGTTCGGCGGCGCGGACGGTATCCTGGTAGAGGCGGGCGTTCTCGATGGCGATGGCGGCCTGGGCGGCGACGGTTTCCAGCAGGCGCTGGTCCTGCACGGTGAAGGCCTCCACGCGGGTGCTTTCGATGGCGATCGAGCCGATGATCTTTCCCCCGGCCTTGAGCGGCACGTACAAACCGGAGCGGAGGCCCGGGTACGTGTTCACGTAGCGCGGGTCCTGGCGGACGTCCTTGCACAGGACACTCTCCCCGTGCTGGAAGACCCAGCCGCTGAGGCCCTTGCCCGGGTCTCCGGCTTTTTTGTGCATTTTTTCGCGATGGGCAGGGCGTTCCTCCTCGGTGAGACCGGGGTGGTTGAAGGCCAGCACTTCCATGCGGTTCCTGCGCGGGTCGTAGAGGCGGATGGCGGCGTGGTGCCAGTTCAGTTTGCGGTTGAAAATCTCGATGATCTTTTCCCCGATCTCGTGCGGTTCGAGGATGCGGCTGATGGCCAGGCCGTGCTCGTAGAGCACTTCCAGTTCGGTCACGCGGCGCAGGATTTCCTCCTCGGCGCGTTTGCGTTCGGTGATGTCGCGGAATGACCAAACCCTGCCTCGCAGTTCTGCCTCTTCCATCAGTGGCCGCGACAGCCGCTCGAATACCCTTCCATCCTTGAAATACAGCGCATCGAAACTTTCTTCTTTCGACTTGTATAGTTCCTGGACCTTTTTGAGGAAACTTTGCGGGTCGCTCAGTTGATCGAGAACATATTGAAGAAGGACAGAGTCATCCTTGCTGGTCATTACCGCCGGTGGGATCCGCCAAATCTCCGCAAAACGTTCATTGGCATAAAGTACTTCATTTTCACTGCCAACAGCCAATATTCCATCAGCAGTGGATTGTAGGACCGCTTGTAAAGATGATTCGCTGCTCCGTAATGCTTCCTCTGCCTGCTTGCGCTTGGAGAGTTCTTGTTGAACGTCTGCGTACAGGCGCGTATTTTGAATCGCCGCCGCTATTTGGGCCGCAACGGTTTCCAGTACGCGTTGGTCATTCTCGGTGTAAGCATCCGGTTTCGTTGTCTCTACGTTCACTACACCAATGATGTGATCACCAACCCGCAGGGGCACACAAAGTTCAGAGCGGATGTCTTCACGCATCGCATAGTAGCGTGGATCTGTACGCACGTCTCCCAGCCGAACACTTTGGCCGGTTTGCGCGACCCAGCCGGTAATGCCGACACCCAGACGGACTCCTTGAGCGGCGATATATGCCTTGTCTGATTGCACAAATTCAGAATCCTTGCCCTGGGCGCTCACCCCATGAGGAATCAACATGCCTGTGGATTCGTCAACCAAAAGGACCGCGCCAAACTCATAATGCAGGATCTGTTCCAGGACGTGAATAATTTCCTGCTCGAGTTCCTCCGGCGAGGTAAGTTTGCGCATCGCATAGGCCGACTCATAAATAGCGGTGAGTTCTGCGACACGGCGTTCTAATTCAAAAGCCGCACGCTTGCGCTCGGAGATGTCGCGCGCCACCCAGAGAGTGCTATCCTCTGCCATCGGCGAGATGGATGTCTCGAACCACACGGTTCGGTCGCCGATGATGAGATCATATTCGATCTGCATGGTTTGTTTTGTATCCAGGACTTGTTGCAAAACACTGAGAAAGGTCTCGGCCTGTTCAGGAGGGAAGACATCTCGCAAAGCTTTACCGAGCAGTTCCTCCGGCGGTTTGACCAACAAGCCGGGATTGGTAGGGGCGACCTTGAGATACACCCCGGTGCGGTCAATCACCAGCACCACATCCTGCATGGAGGCAAACAGGGCACGCAGTTCGGATTCGGAGACGGCCAGCGCTTCTTCGGTCTGCTTGCGCTCGGTGATCTCCTGTTGGGCCTGCTCGAACAAACGCGCATTGTCAATGGCAACGGCAGCATGGCCGGCTAACATCTCAAGCAGTTCCTGATCCTCGCTCGTGTAAGCGTCTGAATGGTAACTCTGAGCGGTTATTATGCCGATGGTTTTTCCTTTGATCTGCATCGGCACGGCCACAACCGAGGCGGTGTCTGACCCGCTGCCATACAGCTCGAACTTGATCCCGCTCGTATTGATCTGCTCCGGGTTGTTCAGGAGCAGCGACTGGCCGGAATGAACGATAGTGCCTCCCAGCCCATGGTCTGCCTGATAGGGATTCGGCGCAACCCTTATGTTGTTTTCCAAAATATAGTTCCCGGTCATTTCATTGCGAATTTCGTCGTATAAACTGATCACGAAATCCTCACAGGGCATGACTTGTTCCACGGCGCGATGGACTGCCGCGAAAATTTGCTCTGTATCCAGGCTGGCGCCAATCTCCTCACCGGCGCGATATACGATTGACCAGCGTTCAACCATGCGGTGGTTCTCATCTTCCGCCTGCTTGCGCTCGGTGGTGTCGGTGAGTGAGCCAACAATGGCAACAACTTTTCCTTCTTTCACAACCGGCGCTTCGTTGACCTCAACCCAAACAATGTTTCCTTTCTTTGTTCTCAATTCCAACAGATAAGGTGGTTGAGCCTGGCCGGTCTCCATTGCCCGTTGCGTGGCATCGAATCCCTGCTGGTTGACAGGATGATCGGTCGCGAACTCAGTCCAACGGATCATGGCCTCTTCCGGCTCACATTCCATGAAATGCCGCGATTGAGGGCTGACATAAGTCAGGAGATGGTCGGTTGTGTGGGAATAGAACAGGTTGGTGCTATGCTCGACGATGTGGCGCAGTTTTTCTTCACTGGCGTGCAGGGCATCCTCTGCCTGCCTGCGCTCGGTGATATCGTGCGCCGAAGAGAGAGCGCCAACCACGTTTCCGTCAGCATCTTTGAGCGTCCGGCACCGCCAGGCAAGCAGCCGCTTTTCCCCATCCTTGCGCCGCTGCCAACTCTCGATATAGATCACGTTTTCGCTGCCGTTGAAGAGTGGTTGTACTACGCCATAGGTATCTTGTTCGCCCTCGAAGTAGAAAGCGGCCTCTTTGCCGATGACATTCTCTCCAAAAAACTCGACGCCGGCCGGATTCGCCCAGATGTACACCTTGTCCTTGTTCACTTCCATGAGAATGTCTGGAACGGCGGCCAGAATGGCTTCCTGGCGTGTGGAAAGGGCGCGCAATTCTTCATCCGCCCGCTTGCGCGCGGTGACATCATAAGCAACGTGAACACACCGGTTGACTTTCCCATCCGGGCCGGGCAGGGGCGAGACGCTCACCATAAAATCCCCGCCCAGGCGTTCTTCGTGTACCTCGGCAACGTGCTCAAGCCCGTCGCGGAGCAGTTGCCGGTGAGGGCAGAATGACGGCGGCTCGGAAAGACCATGGACACAGGTGTAGCACGTTTGCCCGACACACTCGTCGGGGGTCAAGCCCAGGCGGTCTGCCATGGCTTTATTCGCACGCACGATCCGATACTGCTCATCGAGTATGGCGATCAGGTTGGGCACCGCATCGAATGTCCGTTCCCAATCATCTTTGGCTCGCAGAACGGCTTCCTCCGCCTGCTTGCGCGCGGTAATGTCGCGGTTGGAGGCGCGCCGGCCAATATGTACTCCCTCCGGGGTGACAATCTCCCGGCAAACGTGGGCCAGCCAGCGGGTTTCCCCGTCGCTCCGGGTGATGCGGAAGTCGAAATGGTCCGCGCCGTCTTTCGATCTTTTCTCCCGATGACTCTTTAACTTCTCAACATCTTCCGGGTGGGTGATCTTTGCCAGGAAGTCCGGGTTTTCCGTGAATTTTTCGGGAGGATATCCGGTGATGCGTTCACAGGACGGGGAGCAATAGAGCCATTTTCCATCCGGCCCGACCCAGTATTCCCAGTCATAATTGTAATTCGCGACAGTCCGGTAACGCTGCTCGCTTTCGCGCAGCGCTTTGTCCATCCTGCGGCGCTCTTCCTCCTGATGGAGGCTGTGGAAGGCAAAGCCGAGGTCGCCGGCCAGTTCTTCGAGCAGGGAGGCCTCATCCTCTTGGAACATGTTCGGGCGGTCGGCGTACACACACAGGACCCCGTACAGGGCCTCGCCATGCGCCACCGGGACCGCCGCCGAGGAGGCCAGGCCGCGCGCCAGCGCCTGTTTGCGCCAGGGCTTGAAGGCCGGGTCGTTGGCGATATCGTTGCAGAAGGACGGCTGGCGGGTGCGCAGGGCGGCGCCGGTCGGCCCGCGGCCGCGCGGCGAGTCGTCCCAGGTGATGGTCACTTCGTCCAGGTAAGCCGCTTCCCGTCCGGCGCGCGCCTGCACCAGGACGGTTTTATCCTCTTCCCGCGTTTTCCCGAACCAGACCAGCCGGTAGCCGCGCGTCTGCACCAGGATGCGGCAGGCCTGTTCCGTCAATTTCCGGGCGTCTTTTTCGCGGGTGATCAACTGGTTGACGTCGCGCACGGCGCGCAGCACCTGGTTCAGGTGGCGGACGTGTTCTTCGGCGGCGTGCTTGTAGAGCGCCATCTCCAGGCTGGCGCGCAGTTCACGGTCGCGCACCGGCTTGGCCAGGTAGGCGTAGGCGTCGGTGATTTTGGCCTGTTGCAGTAAAACTTCGTCGGTATAGGCGGTCAGGTAGACGACCGGGATGGCGGCTTTTTTGTGGATTGCCTCGGCGGCCTGGATGCCGGTCATTTCGCCGCGCAGGCGGATGTCCATCAGGATGGCATCCGGTTTCTGGGCCAGCGCCGCTTTGACGGCATCCCGGCCGGTGGCGGCGAGACCCGTAACCTGGTAGCCCAACTGGACGAGAGTCTCCTCCAGGTGGGAGGCCAGGATGGCGTCATCTTCGACAATCAGGATGCGGGAAGTGCTCATTCTTTTACCTCTTAGTATTACAGCGCAAAGTCGGGTAACTTTCCGTTCGCGAGCAGTTGCACTGCGAGCAGGATGCAGTCCAACTGCATCCTGAACAGGAACTTATTCTTTTACGAACCCTTACCGTCAAACGCCGAACCGGAGCGAATAATTCGTGCCCGGACCTTTGAGCCTGCCCAGCGCGCCGCCCAGTTGGTGCGCCGCCCACAGGTGGACGAGGCGCAGGCCGAGGGATTTCCCTTTCTGCCAGTCGTAACCGGCTGGCAGGCCGATGCCGTTGTCGCCCACGGTCAGGCGGTACGACTTCCCATGTTTTTTCAAAGCGATATGGAGGGCTGGCTTCCCCCGGAAGCGCGGCGGGAAGGCGTGCTTGAGGCTGTTGGTGAGCAGTTCGTTGACGATCAATCCGCAGGGCATGGCCTGGGCCACGTCCAGGGAGACGGGGGCAAGCTTCAGGTCCAGTTTGATCGCGCGCCCGCCGGCGAAGGCTTCCAGCACGTTGGAGGCCAGTTTTTGCAGGTAAAGGGCCATATCCACCTGCGCCAGATCCTCGGACTGGTACAACTGTTCGTAGACCAGCGACATGGTGCGCGCCTGTTCTTCCAGTTCTTTCAGGAATTGCCGTATCCCGGCGTCTTCGATCTGGGCGGCGTGCATATCCATCAGGGAGATGATGGCCTGCAGGTTGTTCTTGACGCGGTGGTGGACCTCGCGCAGGAGGGTTTCCTTTTGCTCCAGCGCGGCGCGGACCTCCTCCTCGGCGCGCTTGCGCTCGGTGAGTTCCTGCCGGACGGTTTCATACAGCCGGGCATTCTCCAGGGCGACGGCGGCGCGTTCTGCCAGCAGGCGGCAGGCAGTGATCTCTTCCATCGAAGGGGAGTGCGGCGTAAGTTTGCTGAACGTAATGATGCCGATCACGTCCCCGGCGCGCACCATCGGATAGGCAAAGAATGCCCGCACATCCGGACGGACGAGGACCGTGCGCATCTGCGGGGCATCGTGGTTGATATCCTTCAGGATCATCGGCTCGCCGGTTTCCAGCATCTGGTGGATGAGCGGCAGCGCCAGCGGGACGCGCAGATTCGAGGGCGTGTTTTCGGGCAGGCCAACCTGGGCGGCAAGCACGGCTTCGTTCGTTCCTGCGTCAATGAACATTACGGTACAGGTGGAACTCTCCATGATGGCGGCGGCGCGGGCGACCAGGGTGCTCAGCACTGTTTTTTCCTCGCGCAGGACCGTCAATTCCATGCTAAGCCGCAATATGTCGGTCAGACGCGCGGCGCGGTGCTGTTCCGCCGCATACAGGCGCGCGTTCTCGATTGCCACGGCAGCCGTGTTGCCGATGGTGGCAAGCAATTCCTGTTCCGCATCCCCAAAGGCGTCGGGATGATACGCCTGCACGGAGATGACGCCAACGATCCTGTCGCCGATCAGCATTGGTACACCCAGCCACGAAGCCGGCGCCTGTTGTGTGCCCCACAATTTTATCGGTGGAAGACGATCCTTCTCACGCTCGTAATCGCGTATGAGCAGGGGTCGTTTGCTTGTGACGACCCGGGCGGTCAACGCTGCGCCGAGGGGGCGCCGCTCAGGAGGTTCACGCTTTCCCTTATCTTCGCGGATCCGAAAGTCGAGTTCATTTTTCGTCTGGTCATACAGGGCGATGAAGAAAGCCTCGGCCGGGACCGCTGCCATCACCTCCCGATAAATGATTTCCAGTAGTTCATCCAGGTTCAGGGTGGCGCTGGCTGCCCGCGCAATATAGTTCAGGCGTGACAGACGCTTGACGTACTGCCGGACCTGCTCCTCGGCCTGCTTGTGCTCGGTGATGTCGGTAATCGTCCCGATGTAACTGAGGATGCGGCCGCTTTCGTCTTTCTCCGGGACAGCCTGCCCGATAACCCAGGTGACGCTCCCATCCGGTTTCAGGAAGCGGTAATCGGCCCTGGAAACGCTCTGCTCTTGGACAGCGTCCTGCCAGTTCCCGGTGAGTTTTTCACGGTCGTCAGGGTGAACGGCTTTCAGCCAGCCATTGCCAGGCGCTTCCCCGGCGCTCATTCCGGAAATTTCACACCAGCGCCGGTTGACGTAAATCGTGAGTCCCTGGGCGTCGGTGCGGAAAATCCCCACCGGAGAGACCTCGGCCAGCGTCTGGTAACGCTGCTCGCTCTCGCGCAGTTCCTGTCCTGCCTGTGTGACGGCGTTTTGAGTCTGGCGCGCGGTCACGACTGTCAAAAGGGCAACAAACCCGGTAGAAATGAGCGCGCTCAAGGCCACAAAGAGCGCATGGTAAGTTGGATGCGATTCCTCGATAACCGTTGCATGAAGCCAGCCCAGGATGAGAACGATCCCTGCGGCGCCGGGTATGACCCGGCGGGTGAAACGCGAAAAGATGGAGGCGCTCAGCATCCAGTGAGAGAAGAAGGCATTCGCGCCTTCGAAGAGAAAGCCGCCGCCGAGCAGGAGGAACGCCAGGGCCGTGGTCAGGGCCATCGGCGTGATCGTCCCGCCATAGAGCAGCGGCGCGCCGTACCAGTATCCGGTGATGAGGATGCCCGCCAGGAGAAAAACAATCGCGGCGGCGACCTGCGCCAGGCGGTCGCGCCAGTGATTCCCCTCGCGGGCGGGGAGGGAGAGCAAAACAGCCGAAGAGAGGAGGGTGAACAATGCCGCGGCCACCGGCGACATGATGCCGGTCACATACCCCTGCCCGGAGAGCGAGGCCGCCGCGAGCCATTGCTCGATATCCAGGGATAGATCAAAGAAAGACAAGAACGCGGTCAGGGTGAGGATGGCAATGTTGAAAAGCAGGACGATGCCCGCCAGCGCCTGCCAGAGGCGCCGGAGGATGCGATGATCGGGCTGACCCTGGCGGAGGAGCAGGACTGCGCCCAGCAAAACAAAGCACAACGCGGTGGCGGGCGCCATCGGGATAAACCTGGCATTGATGCGGGCGATCAGAAGGGAATTTGTCGCCCAGCCGATTAGCACGGACACACTGAAAACAATTGCCAGGGCCGCCAGGATGGGCGTCACGTATGGCAGAACAATTGTCACCGGCTTATGTTCACGCGTTGCGTTCATAGTCGAACTCCATGATCCGGCTGGCAGTTGTGGGAACCGGAAAAATCCAATGGTTGGATGCCAACCCCAATTATAAGGGGTTGGCAGGGGATAGAACCTGGCATTTTAGTAATGGTTTCAAGAGCAAAAAAGGTTCTACCACGACAATGTTATATTTGTCATTGCGAGCGCCTTTTGCGAAGCAATCTCCTGGCCGATGAGGGGATTGCTTACCCTGCGGGTACGATATCGGCAAAGCCTGCCCTGAGGAACGAAGGGACCGCCTCGCAAAGACACTTGAACTGAAATGTGACATTGTCGTACTACCACGAAGCCGCAAAACCACGAGGTTTCATTGGTTGGTAGTGGTACCTCGAATGTACGGGTTCCTATTCGTTTATTCGTGCAGAATTCGTGGATGGAGTGTCTAACCAACGCATCACCACAAATTCCGGTAGAACCAGCAAAATTTCAAGATCAGAACGCGAAGGCCGCGAGTTTAGCCGTCAATTTCAAAGATATTCGCGTCATTCGCCCACATCGTACCCGCAAGGGTATTCGCGAAATTCGCGTTGAAGATTGTCACTTACTTTTCGACCACCACCCATTGGTTTTTTAGGTTCTCTGGGATTCAGTGGGGTACGGTACACGGATTGCACGGAAGAGTCTACTGCAAAAAGTCAATCTCACCGCGAAGGGGCGAAGGCCGCGAAGGAAAGTTTAAAAACCGCGAAGGTTTTTTTGCAGATTCTCACTACGGATATTTAAATTCTTTGTTTTTTCTTTGCGTTCTTTGCGTTCTTTGCGGTCTTCGCGGTGAAAAAGGTTTTTTCAGTGGAGTCACGGAATGACAGATTTTTACGGAAAAGACAAAAAAACCGTGTTTCTCCGTGTTGTCCGTCTCGTCCGTGTCCAAAGAGGAATTTACCCCCACTAAAAGCCAAAGAGCCGTTTTTTACAAACCTGTCAGCGCCCCGGAAGAACCATTCTGGCTGCTTGCCCGATTCTCCTGCCGGGAGTAAGATAGGGAAACTTTATGGGTAACTCATCCTCCCGCCGCCCCGCATCTGCCCGCCGCGACATCCTCGCCGCCGGGCACGTTGTCCCCGAACTGTCGCGCTGCGTGCAGTGCGGCATCTGCACCTTCAACTGTCCCATCGGCATTGACGTGCGCCGCCACGCCTGGCTGGGAAAGCACGTTGTGGACTCCCACTGCCTGACCTGCGGCGAGTGCGTCAAACGCTGTCCGCGCGGCGTCCTGCGCTTCGAGCGGCTCAAACTGTTCAAGGAGGGGGACGAATGACCCGCCACGTCATCGTCGGCACGGGAGTGGCCGGCATGTCGGCCGCCGCAACGCTCCGGACCCTCGACCGGGCCGCCGAGATCATCCTGGTCAGCGAGGACCCGCACGGATTCTACTCGCGCCCCGGCCTGGCCTATTATCTGACCGGCGAACTCCCCGAAAAACAACTGTACATCTACAACAAAAAAGACTGGCAGGATCTGAACCTGCGCCACGTCCGCGCCCGGGCCGCGAACCTGCTCCCCGGCGAACACCGCCTGGACCTCGGTCCGGCCGGCGCGCTGACCTACGACCGCCTGCTGCTCGCCACCGGCTCCACCGCCGTCCAGCTCAACATCCCCGGCGCGGACCTGCAGGGCGTGGTCAAACTGGACGATTTCGAGGACACGCGCGGCATCATCCGGCTGGCGCGGCGGGCGAAGGCTGCCGTTGTGGTCGGCGGCGGGGTGATCGCCGTCGAACTGGCCGAAGGCCTGACGGCGCTCGGGCTGGAAGTCCACTACTTCCTGCGCGGCGACCGCTACTGGCCCAACGTGTTGGATGAAAAGGAATCGCGCCTGATCGAGCGCCGCCTCGCCGGGCACGGCGTCGTCCTCCACCACCGCACCGAGGCCGCCGAAATGCTCGGCAAACGCGGCAAAGTGACCGGCGTCCGCACGACCAAAGGCGAGACCATCCGCTGCGGGATCGTGGCGGTCGGCATCGGGGTGCGGCCGCGCGTGGAACTGGCGCAGGCTGCCGGTCTCGCCACCGAGCGCGGCATCCTCGTGGACGAGTACCTGCAAACCAGCGCCGCCGACGTTTTCGCCGCCGGGGACGTGACCGAGGTCCATGACCCGCTGACCGGTTCTTCGTCCATTGATACACTCTGGCATCCTGCCCGCCGGCAGGGGGAGGCGGCTGCCCGCAACATGGCCGGCCAGCGCCAGCCGTTCCGCCGACTGGCGGCGGTCAACGTGCTGCGCCTGGCCGGGGTGATGACGACCATCATCGGCTCGGTCGGCAGCGGGACGGACGACGACTTGGTCAGCGTGGCGCGCGGTTCCAGCGAGACCTGGCGGCAATTGCCCAACACCATCGCCATGGAAAGCGGCGCCGAGATTAACCACCTGCGCCTGATGATCGGCGAAACGGCGCTCGTCGGCGCGCTGGTGATGGGCGACCAGAAACTCTCCCTGCCCCTGCAGGAGATGGTCGCGACCCGGATGGATATCACGCCCATCCGTGACCGGCTGCTCCAGCCGGAAGCGCCGCTGGGGCAGATCGTGATGGATTTCTGGTCCACTATTAAATAAGGGTTTTGCTACCGGACAAAAGAGAAATGGGACGCGGATTGACGCGGAAAACGCGGATAAAACCGAGACAAAAATCCAAAAAAAGCCTTTTTCCGCGTACATCCGCGCTCGTCCGCGTCCAGCCAGGAGATTTGTCCGGTAGAGAAAATAAGGGTTCGTAAAAGAATAAGTTCCCTCGTTCGGATGCAGTTGAACTGCATCCCGCTCGCAGTCCAACTGCTCGCGAACAAAGCAACGGGAAGTTATTTATTTACAAGCCCTAACTCGGACAAGCCGAAAAAGTTTTACCGCGAAGCCCGCTAAGAGCGCGAAGATTTTAAAGGTTTTTCTTAGCGACCTTCGCGTGCTTCGCGGTTCAAAAATTCTTGCACAAAAAATAAGAATTTCACTTGTAAGGTACTAAAGATTGAGGAGACAGGCGATGCGGCATGGAAACAAGGAACTCTGGTTTTCATTTTTGGCGGGCGCGCTCATTACCGGCATCTATGCGCTGGTGGTTTTCTGGACGCGCGCCATCCCTCCCGCCGGTGAATTGTTCGGCCACCTGCTGGGCGTCTTCGGCTTCCTCCTGATGCTGATGACCGAAGTGTTGTATTCCCTGCGCAAGCGCAGCCGTTCGGCGCGCTGGGGGCGCATGTCTTCCTGGCTCCAGTTCCACATTTTCACCGGCCTGGTGGGGCCTTACATGGTCCTGCTGCACACCTCGTGGAAGTTCAACGGGCTGGCCGGGGCCGCCACGCTCCTGACGGTCATCATCGTGGTCAGCGGGTTCATCGGGCGGTATATCTACACCCGCATCCCGCGCACCCTCGAAGGGGTCGAGATCGAAGCGCCCGGCGGACAGGCCCAGGCCGCCGGGCTGGCGCGCGCCCGCCGCCTGCTGTCTGTCTGGCATGCGGTCCACATCCCGATCGGCATGGCGCTCTTCACCGCCGCGTTCATCCACATCGGCGCGGCGCTGTATTATGCGACCCTGATGCGGTAGGTGAGCCGTGAATAACAATCGTCTTGGCTGTTTCACTACTTCCGGCATTGCCGCCGCCATCCTGACCGTCCTGGTCGTGCTGGGGGTGGGATTGTTGCGGGGCGGGGCAATGTTCAGCCCCGGCGCGCTGAATGCCCGCTCCGGCGTGCCGCTCGGCGGCGTCGCCTCCCACGCCGAAACCGGCGGGCAATGCAAGGCCTGTCATGCCCCGTTCTGGGGTTCCGACACGATGGCCGACCGCTGTGCGGCCTGCCACACAGACGTGGCCGCCCAGTGGCAGGACCCGTCCACCCTGCACGGCGTCCTGCGCCAGTACACTGCGGATCTCGCCTGCCGCAACTGCCATCCCGACCATCGCGGTCCCGACGCCTCGCTGACGGACATGACGAATGTCCGCTTCCCGCACGAGTCGCTGGGGTTTTCGCTGGCCTCCCATCAACACAACGCCGACGGTTCCCCGTTCGGCTGCAACGACTGTCACACCGGGGGTTACATCCAGTTTGACCAGACGGTCTGCCAGACCTGCCACATGCAGATCGATGCGGCCTACATGCAAGTCCACGCGCAGGATTTTGGGAGCGACTGCCTGGCCTGCCATGATGGGGTGGAGACCTACGGCCGCGGCTTCGATCACAATGCCTACGTTTTCCCGTTAACCGGGAAGCACGCCGGCCAGCCCTGCGGATTGTGCCATCTCAACGCCCGCTCCGTTGCGGACCTCCAGTCTGCCCCGCAGGACTGCCATTCCTGCCACGCCGAAGATGACTTCCACCAGGGCCGCTTCGGCACGGACTGCGGCATCTGCCACACTCCCGAAGGCTGGACCCCGGCCTCGTTCGACCACAGCCTGTCGGCCTTCCCGCTGGTCGGCAAACACGCCGACGCGGCCTGCGAGGACTGCCACATCAACAACGTCTTCCAGGGCGCGCCGCAGGATTGCTACTCCTGCCACCAGAAAGACGACAAGCACAACGGTCAGTACGGCGCGGATTGCGCTGCCTGCCATACCCCGGCGGGCTGGCTCCCGGCCAGCGTGAACCATAACCTGTTCGCCTTCAAACTGGAAGGCAAACACGCCGATGTAGCCTGCGAGAATTGCCACATCAACAACGTCTTCCAGGGCACGCCGCAGGATTGCTACTCCTGCCACCAGAAAGACGACAAGCACAACGGCCAGTATGGCACGGACTGCGCCGCCTGCCACGCCCCGGCGGGCTGGCTCCCGGCCACATTCGACCACAACCTGTCCATCTTCCCGCTGACCGGCGCGCACGTTGGGCTGGATTGTACGAGGTGCCACGTCAACAATGTCTTCCAGGGAACCCCCGCCTCATGCGCCGGATGTCACGCCGACCCGGTCTTCCACGCCGGGCTGTTCGGCGCGGACTGCGCGCAGTGTCACACCACCAGCAACTGGTACGCGCCCTACAACGGTCTGCATCCCAATACCTGCGATGGCCCGTGCATCAACCACGAAGGCGCTTCCTGCCGCGACTGCCACACGGTCAACCTGTCCACGTTCACCTGCCTGAAGTGTCACGACAGCAACAATCCCGGGGACGGTGATGACGATTAGGCAGGCTGGCTCCTCGCTCACATAAATAAAAACCGGGGATGGCTGTGTGAGCCATCCCCGGTTTGTCGTTCCAGCAGGGAATTATAGTTTGGCCGCCTCGACCGGCGCGGCTGGTTTGTTCTGCTCGATGTTCATGATGGCCGGGATGAAGGCCGCCGCGATGGTTGTCAGGATGCAGACCGCCCCGCCAAACACGTACCAGACGCGCACCCCGAGCCAGTCGGATACCGGTCCGGCGATCAGCAGGCTGAGCGGCATCATGGCGGTCGCTCCCGCGCCGATCAGCGAGAAGACGCGTCCCTGGTAATCGGGTTCGATGGTGGATTGGAAGATGGCGCCGATCGGCCCATTGGCAAGCACTTGCATGAAGCCGATCAGGAAGTTCGCCGCCAGCAGCAGCCAGAACAAATTTGCCGGGGCGAGGCCGGTCAGGATGACGCCGACCCCGAGGCCGACGATGCCCAGGAAGGAGGTCAGGATGCGGCGCTTGAATCCGCCCCAGGCGCTGAGCGCCAGTCCGCCCGCGATGACGCCGACCCCGAAGACCGATTCGACCCAGGCCAGTTCCGCCGCCCCGCCCTTGAATTCGCGCATCACCAGCAGGGGCAGCAGGGAGACGCTTGGGCTGAGCAGGAAGTTGAGCAGCATGGCCAGGAGGATCAATCCCAGCAGGCCGGGCCATTTGACCACGTAGCGGAACCCCTCCCGCAGGTCGTGCCAGTAGGATGTCTTTTGAACGCTCCCATTTTCCCGGGCCGCCTGGCGCGGCGGCTGGGGGATGTGGACGAACAGGAGCGGCAGCACTGCCAGCGCGGCCGTCCCGATGTCAATGGCCAGCACTCCCTGGGTCGGCATGATGCTGATGAGCAGCGCACCCAGCGGGGGAGCGAAGATGCTCAAGAAACCTTGCAGCAGTTGATTCAGGCCGGAGATGCGCGTCAGGTGTTTGTGCGGCACCATCAACGAGGTGGAGGCGGTCATGGCCGGGTGATGGAAGGCCCCGCCCAGCGAGCGGATGAACAGGATGACGTAGATGTGCCAGACCTGGACATGTCCGCTCCAGAAGAGGAGAAGCAGCACGCCGGTCGCCGCGGCGATGGCTGTATCGGCCACGATCATGATGAGCCGCCGGTTCCAGCGGTCCACCAGCGCGCCCACGAAGGGGCCGAGGAAAATTTGTGGCAGCAGGGCCACCAGGCTGGATGTGGCGAGGATGGTGGCCGAGCCGGTCTGTCTCGTCAGCCACCAGACCAGCGCGAACTGCACCAGCGCCGAACCGATCAGTGAGAAAACCTGCCCCGTCCAGATGGTGAAGAATTTGGCGGCCCAGCGTTCAGGGGCGGCGGGAGCCGGGGAGGGGGAAGCAGGTTCGAGGTCCATGTTTGCTCCGAAAGTCGGATTGGTCGAAAGGGGTTATTTCATCCGGTCTGCCAGCGCGGCCTTGACCTCGCCGCTGGCGACGAAAATGCCGCGCACCTGCACCGCCTCGATCACCTCCGCCGCCAGCGAAGCCGGGATATCTTCCTGGAGGTGCAGCAACCCGACGATGGTGAGCGTCAGCGTTTCGCCCTTCGCCTTGCGTTTTTCAAGGTCTGCGCGGTCATAGGAGAGCACACCGATCACATACGAGTGCCGCGCCACCGACTGCTGGATTTCGAGCGTGTGCTTTTCCAACTGCGCGCGGATGGCGGTGCGGATGAAGTCGGTGCGGTTGGAGTAGAGTCCCTCCTGCACCAGCAGGTCAATCTTGCCCAGGTCCACCGCTGACAAGTTGATGGTGATTTTTTCGCTGTCTGCCATTGTATTCTCCATACCATCCATGTGGATGGTAACAGGATGGTATGCGGCGTATTCTATCCCGCCCGGGAAGGTTTGTCAAGAACATAAGGAAAGTTTACAGAACCTTTAAACATGGATGGTATCCTGAATGAAACTTGAGCGTCTCACCAAGAGAACGCATCAAAAACAAAAGGAGTGTCAAAAATGAAAAAAGTACTGGTTATCCTTCTGGCGGTTACCCTGCTGGCGGTGACGTTCGTCCCGGCGTATGCGGGCGGTAACGGACCCGGCAAGAGCGGCGCCACCACTACCGTCACTGGGACAGGCGCCAGAGCCGGAAGCGTCACAGGCACCGCGACCCAGCAAAAGGCCCCGCGCGGCACCTTCGCCATCACCGGCACGATTGCCGCCATCAGCAGCGACCCGATCAGCGGCGCGAAGACCGTCACTGTGCAGGTCGTCGCCAGCAACTACCTGGTCAAGTCGTTTGTCGGCACGCCGGTTGTGGTCACGGTCACCGACCAGACCCGCTTCATGCTCCGCACCAGCACGACCACCACGGCCACCATCATCACCTTCGCCGATCTCCAGGTTGGCCAGCCGGTCAGCGTGAACGGGATTGTGGCAAACAACATCTGGACCGCCCAGCGCATCACCGTCGGCGCGAGCCTTTCCTGCCTGCCGGTGCCTTAAATCCTGCTATTCCTTTCTCTTGGGAAATGGATACAGGGGCGACATCGTCGCCCCTGTATCCATTTAAAAAGGTGATCAGCGTTTGGGGCGCAATCCTGCCGCGAGTGAAAACCCCTCCCCCGATCTTGGGGGAGGGGCTGGGGTGGGGGCTGAATCCCTACTTCCCTAGTTTTTTCTTGAAGGCCGCCGTCAGCGCGGGGACGATCTGCCAGACATCGCCCACCATGCCGAAGCGCGCCAGTTTGAAGATCGGCGCCTCCGCGTCCTTGTTGACGGCCACGATGACCTTGCTGTTGCGCATCCCGGCCTGGTGCTGGATGGCGCCCGAAATGCCGCAGGCGATGTACAGGTTCGGCGAGACCACCTTGCCGGTCTGCCCCACCTGGTGGGCGTAGGGGATGTACCCGGCGTCCACCGCGGCGCGCGACGCGCCGACCGCCGCGCCCAGCACAGAGGCCAGTTCATTCACCATCGCGAAGCCCTGCTGCGCTTTCCAGATCTCGGCTGCCTTTTCGTCCAGGCCGGCCGGAGGGGTAAGCGCCGGGTTGTTGGAAATGCCGCGCCCGCCGGAGACGATGACGTTGGCGTCGGCCAGGCTGACTCCGCTCTCGCCGCGCGCGTAGCCTTCCACGCTCGTCAGCGCTTCGCCCCGGACCTCGATCCGGGTGACGGCGCCGGTCTTCCCGGCCTGCGGGGCCGGCTTCGCGAAGGCGCGCCCGCGCAGGGTGATGACGTAGGGCCGCGTCGAGCAGGTCTCTTTGGTCATGATCTTCCCGGCGTAGACCGGGCGGGTGACGACGATCTCCTCGCCTTTGGCCTCCAGCGCGGTCACGTCCACCAGCACGCCGGTCTTCAGGTCAATGGCGGCCATGGCGGCCAGTTCGCGGCCGCGCGTGGTGGTCGGGAACAGGAGCAGGCCGGGAGTCCCGGCGGCCGCGGCGGCCGACAGGGTGGAAGCGTACGTTTCGGCGCGGAAGTCTGCCAGCGAGGCGTCATCCGCCAGCAGGACTTCGTCCGCGCCGTACTCGCAGGCGGACTTGGCCAGCGCCTCGACCCCGGAGCCGAAGACGAGGGCGGTCACCGCTCCAAGCGTTTTGCCGAGGCCGACGGCCTCCCACGAAGCGGGGATGGCCTGGCCCTGGAAGTGGTCAATATATACCCAGGTTTTCATAGGACTTTCTCCGCAATGAGTTTGTCCACCAGCGCGTTGGCGGCTTCTTCGGGCGTCCCGCCGATGATCTCGCATTTGACATCACGGGCGGGCAGGTTCATCACCTCCGGCCACGTGACGACTGCCGCCGGGGCGGGGATGCCGAGGTCGGCCAGTGCGAGGGTCGGGATCTCGGCCCGCTGCGCTTTGCGGATGCCCATGAACGAGGGATAGCGCGGCTCGCCGTAATCTTTGGCCACGCTGAGCACGGCCGGGAGTTTGGCTTTGACGATCTGCCGTCCCTCCTCGGTGGAACGTTCCACGCGCACCGCGCCGGCTTCGGCCTGGATGACGGAGGCCAGCGTCAGCGACGGCCAGCCGAGCAGGCGGGCGGTCTGGGCGGGGACGATGCCCGAGTCGCCGTCAATGGCCTGGCGTCCGAAGAAGACCATCTCCACGCCGCCGATTTTCTTGATGGCGGCCGCCAGGAGTTGGGCCACGGCCTGGGTGTCGAGCGTGCCCAGCGCCGGGTCGTTGACCAGGATGGCGTCGTCGGCGCCCATGGCGAGGGCGTGCTTGAGGGCATCCTTCGTCCCCTCGCCGCCGATGGTGACGGCTGTCACCGTCCCGCCGAGCGCTTCCTTCTGGCGCAGGGCGGCTTCCACGGCGAACTCGTCCCAGGGGTTGATGACGAGCGGCGCGTCGCCCCAGGTCACTTTGCCGTTCTCGACGGTCACTTTGGCCGCCGAGTCGGGCACTTGTTTGACACACACTACAATTTTCAAGGCAACCTCCTTTTCGATTTACGATTGAGATTGGCAGGGCGGGTTTCTTACCCGCCAGAATTTTCTTTGGCGGCTATGGAAAGCCGCCCTGCGATTTTCTTAGACAACGCCTTCGGCTTGCAGGCTGGCTATCTCTTCTGCGTTCATGCCGAGCATGTTGGTGAGCACTTCCCCGGTGTGCTGGCCGAGCAGCGGCGGCGCAAAGCGGACGCCGGCGGGCGTGTCGCTGAACTTGTACGGGACGCCGAGCAGTTTGACGGTCCCGGCGGTCGGGTGCGGCACCTCCACCACCATCTGGCGGTGCAGCACCTGCGGGTCGGTCAGCACCTCGTCTATATTCTTGATCCGCCCGGCGGGGATGCCCGCTTGGTTGAATTTCTCCAGCCAGTGGGCGGACGGCTGTTTTTCGAATTCGGCTTGCAGGAGCGGGATCAACTCGCTCCGGTGCTGGACCCGGGCCGGGTTCGCGCTAAACCGCGCATCGTCGGCGAGTTCCGGACGCCCGATCACGGCGCAGAGTTTGCGGAACTGCGGGTCGTTGCCCACGCCGAGGGCAAAGTGCTCGTTGCTGGCGCGGAAGGTCTGGTAAGGGACGATGGTGGGGTGGCCGTTGCCGTGCCGGTGCGGGCGCTGGCCGGAAACGAGGCAGGACTCGCCGACGTTCGCCAGCCAGGCCACGTGCGACTCCAGCAGCGACACGTCCACGCGCTGGCCCGCGCCGGTCCGCGCGCGGGCGTGCAGCGCGGCGAGGATGCCACTGGCGGCGAACATGCCCGTGGTGATGTCCACGAGCGACGCGCCGGTTTTCGTCGGCGGGCCGTCCACCGGGCCGGTGATGCTCATCAGCCCGGCCTCGGCCTGCAGGATGAAGTCGTAGCCCGGCTTGCCCGCGTCGGGGCCGTCCGCGCCGTAGCCGGAGATGCCGCAGTAGACCAGGCGCGGGTTGGCGGTCCGCAGGGTTTCGCAGCCCAGTCCCCAGGATTCCATCGTGCCGAGTTTGAAGTTCTCGACCAGCACATCCGCCTGCTTGACCAGGTCCAGCAGGATGGCGCGCCCGCGTTCGCTTTTCAGGTTGAGGGTGATGCCCAGTTTGTTGCGGTTGACGGAGAGGTAGTAGGCGCTCTCGCCCGCCGCGAAGGGCGGACCCCATGCGCGGGTATCATCACCACTGCCGGGCTGCTCGACCTTGATGACGCGCGCGCCCAGGTCGGCCAGCATCATGGTGCAGTACGGTCCGGCCAGCACGCGGGAAAGGTCAATGACGAGGAGGTTGTCGAGGGGAAGCATTTTCGATTTTCGATTTACGATTGGTCAAGCCGTACGACTAGATCTACTATCGGGCCGACAACCCAGATTGCTTTGAATCCAAGAGCAGCAACATCTTTACCGTATTTGCTTCGAAAAGTTTCTGCGACTTTATAAACTGCATGGCCTGGTGTATCTAGAGCATTGATTACAAGAACAATTTTCGAGCGCACATCTAAAGGATATTTTTCTTTATGCCGAATGGCACAGCGCAAATTCTCTACGGCCGCATCCAAGTTTATCTCTGTGTTTGCAACTCCAGTTTGCCCTAAGTTTTGCCTTACAGCTTCATTTGATATTCGAACAACTTGCATTTCAAGAACATCAGATGTGTCGTAGGCTCTGCAATCGATAGGCTCATCATTTTCTATTTTTGTACAATTGTTCCAGTGAGCGCCCAGTTGATTAAGGTGTTGGACAAGAAGTTGGCAAGTTTCTAGTGTACCGTCTTCATTTTGGGAACTTTTACCTCGAATCGAGTATGTCTGATTTCCGCTAGCATCAAAATCAACTGAGGATGAACTCTTATGATCATCAGCAACGCGAATTCCTTCAATATCACCTTCTGCGTTTTTTCCTACCACTATAAGCGTACCAGACATGCTCAATGTGCCACCTCCGGTTATCTCTCGGGCTGGTCGGTCATCATTCTTGTTGATCTTGCGTCTTCTTTTGAGAAGAGCCATATTTCTTTAACTATGGATTTTGCCAATGCTCTGAGTCATATGCGGGCTGTTCGAGGCGCAGTTGGCGGGGGATGAATCCCCCTCCTGAGAAAGGAAGCCGTCTGAAGACGGCTGGCCGCGAGGCGCAGTCCGCTTCAGCGGACTTGTGGATCTCAGGCGGGGATTTCAATCCCCGGCGGAATCCGCACGCCATCATTTTTGCCATTCCTCCGCATCATACGCGGGTTGTTCGCATCGCAGCGGTTTATCTTCGCGCTGGCCGAGAGCATACCCGGCCTGGATGAGAGTCTGGATCTCGGAACTGCCTTCGTAGATGACCGCGCCGCGCGCATTGCGCAGGTAGCGCTCCACGTCGAACTCGTCGCTGAACCCGTACGCGCCGTGCACCTGGATGGCATCGTCGGCGGCCTTGAACGAGGCCTCGGTGGCAAACTTCTTGGCGAACGAGATTTCGCGCGTGCAGCGTTTGCCTTCGTTCTGCATCCAGCCGGCGCGCAGGTACAGCAGGCGGGCGATCTCGTAATCCTGCGCCATGCGGGCAATCTTTTCCTGGATGAGTTGGTGCTCGGCGATCGGTTTGCCGAAGGCGGCGCGTTCTTTGGCGTACTTGACGCTGGCCTCCAGCGCGGCGCGGATGAGACCGGTCGCGCCCGAGGCCACGGTGTAGCGTCCGCGGTCGAAGGCCGACATGGTGATCTTGAATCCTTCGCCCTCCGCGCCGATGCGGTTGGCAGCCGGCACGCGCACATCCTGGAAGTTGATCCAGCCGGTCGAGCCGGCGCGCACGCCCAGTTTGCCGTGGATGTCGCCGCGCGTCACGCCGGGGCTGGTCAAGTCCACGATGAACGTTGACAGCGCCTCGGACGGTTTCTTCGGGTTCGGGTCCGTCTTGACGGTGATGAGGGCATAGTCCGCTTTGCTGGCGAGCGAGATCCACATCTTCTCGCCGTTCAGGATGTACTGGTTTCCGTCACGTTTCGCGGCGGCGCGCATGGCGGTCACATCGGACCCCATGCCGGGTTCGGTGAACGCGCCGCAGCCGAGTTTTTTCCCTTGCGCCAGAGGAACGAGGAACTCCTGCTTCTGCGCCTCCGTGCCCCAGTGGAACAGCGTCCCGGCGCACAGCCCGACGTGGACCGACATGGCCACGCGCATGGTCGTATCCACCGCTTCGAGTTCCTCGCAGGCCAGGCCGAGCGAGACGTAGTCCATGCCCTGCCCGCCGTAGCGCACCGGGAAACTGATGCCAAGAATCCCCAGTTCGCCCATGCGCGGCAGCACGAAGGGAATCGGCTCCTGCTTGCGGTCGTACTCTTTGATGACCGGCGCGACTTCCTTCTGGGCAAAGTCGCGCACCATCTTCTGGACCATCAGGTGTTCGTTGCTGAGAGAGAAATCCATGGCGTTTCCTCGCTGTGCAGTGTGATTTTATTATATCCCAAAATCCCCATATCAACCGACCGGTCGGTAGGGAAGAATTCGACGCGAGCACAAAGAGCTTTTTGCAGCGGATTTTACCCTGCGGGTACGATGGCGCGGATTGCACGGATCTGCACTGCAAAAACCTTTTTCACCGCGAAGACCGCAAAGAACGCGAAGAAAAACCAAAGAATTTAAATATCCGTATTGAGAATCTACAAAAAAACTTCGCACTTTTTAAACTTTCCTTCGCGGCCTTCGCCCCTTCGCGGTGAGATTGACTTTTTGCAGTAGCCTCACGGATTTTTCTCGGTCCTTTCCGCGAAAATCCGCGCAATCCGCGGCGAAGGAATCGGTTGTCGGAATTCATATCCGAATATCAGCGTTCAGGTTGACAAAATCGCCGTTTCGGATAAAATACACCCCGCATGCCGAAGTGGCGGAACTGGCAGACGCGCTAGGTTCAGGGCTTAGTGGCCGCAAGGTCGTGAGGGTTCAAGTCCCTCCTTCGGCACCAAAAGACCCGCGGAAACGCGGGTCTTTGCTTTAAAGATTTCACCACAGCCCGTCCTGGCCAGGCCAGGGAGATCACAGAGAGTGCAGAGAAAAGATTTGACACGGAGAACACGGACGTGACGGATTCTTTCCGTGGGCTACGGAAAAAATCCGTCCAATCCGCGTAATCCGTGTCCAAAAAAGAATCTCTGTGTTCTCTGTGGTAAAACAATTGCATGAACCGCCTCGACCGGCGTCTTGCAAAAGCGGCAGGGAGGGGGTAAGATTTGGGCATGAAACTCCCTGTTCAGTGGAAGTACGCAGCTGCCGCCGTGGGCCTGGTCCTGCTGGTCATCCTGGTGATGGATTTCAACCGCCGGCTGGAAAGCATGAACCGCCGTGACGAGCAATTGGCTATCGTGCGCGCCGAGGGGACGCGGGTGATGCAGACGCAGGAGGCGTTGCTGACGCAGGTGGCTTACGCCGGGTCGGACGCGGCCGCCGCAGAGTGGGCATATGATACCGGCCAGGCGAAGCCCGGCGAAACGCTGATCCAGATCATCCCCGGCGGCGGCGCGACGCCGACCGTCACCCCGCCTCCGGTGGAGGCGGCGGCTGAGTTGCCAAATTGGCAGGTCTGGTGGGAGTTGTTTTTTGGGGAGCATCAGTAGGGCGAGATACTATCTCGCCTTACTCTTCGATTTTCACGCAGTTGCCTTTTTTCTTGGCACGGTGCTCGGCGCGGTTGGCGCGATCAATGAGCGCGCTGATGTCCGGGATTTCCTCGGTCAGCGTGGTCACGCCGACCGAGATGGTGACGCTCAATTCCCCGTGATCGGTGGCAACCTGGGTGGAGGCGATCTCTGCCACAAGCCGTTTGGCGGCCTGCAGGGCCATCTCCCGGTTCGTTTCGGGAAGCAGGACGACGAATTCGTCCCCGCCGTAGCGGGTGAATATGTCCACGGCGCGGAGAGCGGAATGGGCGCGCTCGGTGATGGCTTTCAGGACCAGGTTGCCGGTGGCGTGACTGTAGATATTGTTGAAGTTGCGGAAGCCGTCAATGTCGAAGAAGAGCAGCGAGAACGGGTGGTTGAAGCGCCGGGCGCGTTCCACTTCCCGCTTGCCGAGTTCCGTCAGGCCGCGATAGTTGTACACACCGGTCAGTTCGTCTATGATCGCCAGCCGCTGTACCTCGCCGTACAGGCGGGCGTTTTCGATGGCGATGGCGGCTTCCACTGCCACCATTTCCAGCAGGCGGACCTGGTTGTCGGTATAGAACGCCGGTTTGTAGGATTGGACCGACATCACGCCGATGACTTTCTCGCGCAGGATGAGCGGGATGCCGATGTAGGAGCGCGACATCGTCCCGCCGACGCGGACCGGCGTGGATGACAGGGAAGCGTCGGGTTCGGCCACATCGGGCAGGTAAAGGGTCTGGCGTGATTCGATGATGTGCCCGGTCAGCCCCGGTCTGTTGTGGAGGTCGAAGGGGGGATGCGTCTGGTAGCCCTTCTCGTAATAGAGAGACATCTGGACGATGCCGGTCGCATCGTCGTAGAGCGCCACGTAGAAGACATCGCTGTGGATGATGGTATTGCACTGCTCGTGCAGGGTCTTGAGAACGCTGTCCACTTCCAGCCCCGAGGTGATCGCCAGGCTGATGCGGTTGAGCAGGTCGAGTTCCTCTGCCCGGAGCGCCAGTTGCGTTTCTGCCTGGCGGCGTTCGGTGACATCGCGGAAGACGATCATCCGGCCGCGCAGGCGGTGGCGGCGGTCGAAGAGGGGGGTGGTTTGCAGGTCCAGGTAGAGCGGGGGATCGCTGTCGAGGCGGATCTCCTTCCGGGCGGAGGGGGCATCTTCGATCTGGCAGACCGCGGCCTCCCAGTCTGCGGGCAGGCGGCTGGCAGGTTGCCCGATGATCTCCCTGGCGGAGATTCCAATGGCTTTCTGCGCGGCAGAGTTGATGTCCACCACATGATTTTGAGCGTCGCACACCAGCACGCCGTCGCGCATGTTTTCGATCAGGTTTTCACGGGCGATGGGGATGACATTGAATATCTTTGTCCTGAAGATACCAAAAGCAATGAAAGCGCCGGTGATCGAAAAAGAGACTGGGGTCAGATCCAGTCCGGGGACCAGGTCGAGGCCGGCGATGTGGAGTATGCTTGCCAGGGAGGGGAAAAGGATGGCCGCCAGGATAATGCCGATGCGGATGCGATTGTATGGCGCGCCGTGCAGCCAGGCCTTTCCCATCACCAGCAAGCCCGCGAGCACTAACAGGAAATTGTAGAGCATCAGGGCGTAATGTACCGGCCCGTATTCGAAAAAGATCAGATATGGGAGGCTGGGCCTGTGAAAGGAATAGACCCAGATCCAGTGATGCCACTCGTTCGTCGCCGCGAGGAGCATGGCTGCGACAGGGACGATTGAAAGGAGCCCGATACTCCTGAAGGTCAACCAGTGGAATTGTTGTGTGTACGCAAGCGCGAAGATCAGGAGCAGGGTCGGCGCGCCGGCGAAACCCAGGGATCCCATCTTTGAAAAGAGGATTTTCTGGGAAACCCCGGCGCTCCCGATCTCCAGGCCCACACAAAGCGTCCATTCTGCCGTGGCGCACATCAGCAGGCAGAGAGCCAGGGCGCCCGGGCTCCTGCGCCGCCGGAAGGCGATGCCGGCAATATAAACAGACAAGAGCGCTGTGAGGTACAATGCTCCGGAAATGAGGCGCGATTCCCCACTCATTTTTCTCTCCACCGATGGTTATTGTTGTACAACATGGCGTCCCTTCCAACCAGTTGCATACTGGGTGAGTATAGCATGATTAACTTTTTCCCAACAAATCCATAACATTACAAGAATGATGACCGACAGGAATGACAACTGGTCATCCTGCGAAGAATGGATTACACTTTCACGAAATCCACGAACCTGCTAAAAAAGGGAATCTTTGCAAGCGGAGGCGCCATGTTCCAAACGTTCGAGCAAGCCCAGAAATATGTCAAAGATTACAGCATCGAAATGATTGACCTGAAATTTTGCGACCTGTGGGGCCGCTGGCATCACCTGACCATCCCGGCGGGACAGTTCGAGCCGGAACTGATGGATACAGGCGTCGGGTTCGACGGTTCGGCGGTGGGACTGAAATCGGTCAAAGCCGGCGATATGATCCTCGTCCCGGACCTCGGGACCGGGTTCATGGACCCGTTCTGGGATGGGCCGACCCTGTCCTTCATCTGCACCACGCTCGAAGCCGACACCCACGCCGTCTTCGAGAACGACCCGCGCAACATCGCCATCCGCGCCGAGGAATATCTCAAGTCCACCGGCATCGCCGACGAGAGCCGCTGGGGACCGGAATATGAGTTCTACGTTTTCGACCGCGTCTCCTACGAGTACGGCATCAACCGCGCCTACTACGAGATCTTCAGCGCCGAAGCGGACTGGAACAGCGCCCAGGGCGGGCATGGCCACTACATCCCGGCGCACGGCGGCTACCACGCCATCCCGCCCAAGGATGCCCTCTACAAACTCCGCACCGAGATTTCCCGCCGCCTCGAAACGATGGGCGTGCCGGTCAAATATCACCATCACGAAGTCGGCGGACCCGGCCAGTGTGAAATCGAGACGCCCATGATGGGGCTGATGGCCGCCGGCGACGCCACCATGATCATCAAATACGTGACCAAAATGGTGGCCCACGTTCACGGGCAGACGGCCACCTTCATGCCCAAGCCGCTCTATGGCGAGGCCGGTTCCGGCATGCACTTTCACCAGCACCTGTTCAGGAAAAACAAAAACGTCTTCTACGATGCCAAAGGCTACGGCTGCCTCTCCCAGGAGGCGCTCTACTACATCGGCGGGATGCTGGCCCACGGCCCGGCCCTGCTCGCCATCACCAATCCCAGCACCAACTCCTACCGCCGCCTCGTCCCCGGCTTCGAGGCCCCGGTCAACGCCTTCTTCTCGCTCGGCAACCGCAGCGCGGCGGTGCGCATCCCCAAGTACGCCAACCAGCCCGACAGCGCCCGCATGGAATTCCGCCCGCCCGACGCCACCGGCAACGTCTACCTGATGCTGGCCGCCATGCTCATGGCCGGTCTCGATGGGATCAAAAACAAGATTGACCCCACCGCCGCCGGCTTCGGCCCGATTGACCAGAACATCTTTGCCTGGACCGACGAACAGCGCGCCGAGATCAAAGCCTTCCCCTCCTCGCTCAACGAAGCCCTGCGCGCCATCGAAGCCGACCACGACTTCCTCACCGCTGGCGGCGTCTTCACCGAGGAACTCATCAAGCAGTGGGTGGATTACAAGCGCCACCAGGAATACTACGCCGTCCGCAACCGCCCGCATCCCTACGAAATGTCTCTCTATTTTGACGTATGAAAAAAAACCTGCGATTTGTCTTTTGCCTTCTGCTTCTCCTGGCCGCCTGCGGCTCGCAGCCGGACCTGAAACCTGGGTCGCCGATAAATCTGGCATCCTTTACCGAGAACTCGGTGACCGTTACCCTCTCCCTCGAACTGGACTCCGCCGGTCAGGCCTGGCTGGCGGCCACCTTCACGCCCGATGACCCGGAGGGGCACGTTTACAGCAAAGACATCCCGCGTGATGGGGTGGACGGCCTGGGCCGCCCGACCCTGCTGGAACTCGCGCCCGGCTCGCGGATGCAGGCCGCCGGTCCGCTGGCCGAATCCGTCCCGGCGACTGAGACGGACCTGGAAGGCCTGCTCGTCTATCCCGCCGGCGCGGTGACGCTGCGCCTGCCCGTCAGCCTGCCTCCGGGGAATGGCTGGATTGAGGAGAGCATCTCGGTAACGTACATGGCCTGCGGGAGCGGGTCTTGCTGGCCGCCGGTCATCGGTAAGATCGTCCTCGTTCGTGTGCCGGGTGCGGATGCCATCCTGAAACCATAGACGAGGAGGCGTTCATTGCGCAAAAGAAGGTTCCTGCTGCTCCTGATCTCGTTCGTCCTGCTGGCCTGCACGTGCAGCCTGCCGAACCTCGTGCTTCCGCCCGGGCCGCCGACCGAGCGCGTGGCGGTCACCGAGCCGCCCGCCGCCACCGAGCCTCCCATCCCCACCGAGCCGCCCGCGCCGACCGCCGCCCCGCTGCTGACCCCGACCGTCGTCCGGCTGCATCCGAGCGGCGGAAGCCTGACGGCGCAGATCAGCGCCGAGGTCCCGAAGGCCGCCGCCCTCGGGCAGAAGATGTTCGTCGAGTTCGACGCCTCGTGGTGACCATCCTGCCGTGTCGTGTCGGCCGGTCTGGCTGACCAAAACCCGCTGATGATGGATGCCTTTGCAGGCGTATACCTGATCCAATTGGATACCGACGAATGGGGCTGGGGCGTGCCGGGAACCGGTTTTGACTTCGATGTGATCCCTATTTTCTTCCGGCTTGGCGCCGATGGCCGCCCCACCGGAGACGTGATTGACGGCGGCGCGTGGGGGCCGGATACGTACGATAACATTGCGAATACGATGGGGCCGTGGTTTCGGCAGCCCTGATGGGTGCGAAGGCCAACAAAAATAATCAGCCCTCCCGGGAACGGGAGGGCTGATCCACATTCTTCTTCGATGCTCCTTGAATTCATTCGTTTATTTTCTGCCTGCCACCATCCGGTAGATGTGTTTGACGATCTCGATCCCTTCGACGACCATGACGACGACCAGCACGGAGGCGAAGCCCTGGCGGGCCATGGCGGCGAGCAGTTCGGCGGTCGAGGCGTCCAACGGACCGGCAGCGGTGATGGCCTCGGCCGTGAAGTTGAGCAGGCCGGGAGTGGCCAGCATGACCGCGCCGACGGTGATGGCGCCGGCCCGGATGGCGATGTTGCACAGGCGGGTGATCGTTTTCCAGGAGCCCATGTGCAGGACGATAATGTTGATGAGGATGTCCAGGCCCCAGACCAGGGTCAGCCAGGGGACGAAGCGGCTGAAGAACAGGCCGGTGAAGATCGGGAAGAAGGGCACGGACGACCAGCCGCCGCTCGCGACTGCGCTGTTCAGGCTGGAGGTGAAGCCGATGAGGTGCGGGTAGAAATTGAAGATCACGATGGCGATGGCGTCGAAGACAATATCCGCCACCAGGCCGGGGATGCTGAACTTCTCCACGTCCCGGACCTCGGGCAGGTCGCGCGGATCCCAGTCTTTTTCCTCACTTCTCTTGTCCTTCTCGATCTCGCTCCTGAATCCCGGGATGCGGTCCAGGATGGCGAAGGTGATGGTGATGCTGCCCACCGCTGAGACAACAGCGCTGAGGATTCCCAGCAGCGCCTTGCCGGCCTCCGCGAGCGCCTGGGCCGGTTGAAGGTTGGCAATAGCCAGCCCGAATGCCGAGGTGACGAGCAGGACGGTCGCAACAATGGGCAGGACGATCTTCAGGATGAGCAGGTAGATCGGGTAGAGTTGCGGCCCGATGAGCTGGCGTTCCGGCGCGTAGGATGCCGCCACTTTCTCCGGCTTGCCGAACTCCTCGAGCAGGGCGACGATCATCTCTTCGTCCGCCTCGCGTCCGGCCTTCCGGCTGCGTTCCTCCAGCATGTCCTCCAGCGTCGAGCGGATCTCCTTCTGGATGTCGGCCCGGTTCTTTGCGGGCAGGTGCTTGCCGATCTCGGCAATATAGCGGTCAATCAGGTTGGTTTTCATGGGTACTCCTTGTTTATTTCAGCATCTTGTCCAGCATGGACACGATGTTGGTCCATTCTTCTTTCAGCCTGGGCAGGAGGCTCCTGCCTTCATCGCTGAGCGTGTAATACCGCCGCGGCCGGTCGGACTCGATGCGCCAGTTGGACTGGAGCAGGCCCTGGCTTTCCAGGCGGCGGAGCAGGGGGTAGAGCGTGCCCTGGTCAATCTCGAGGCCGTGTTCTTTGAGGCCGTTGATGAGCGAGTAGCCATACTGCTCCTCGTCCAACCGGCTCAAGACTGCCAGCACGATGACCCCGCGCCGTAACTCAAGGATTACATTTTCAAAGGATTCGTTTGTCATAGGTTCACCATTGACGGCAGTATACTGTGTAATGCACAGTATGTCAAGGAAAATAATATAATTAGATACACGGCTTCTGCCTGGAATCGGGTGAGTATCAGGCTGGCAGTCCGGCTTGTTTTAGCGTGAACCCTATGAACCGGGCTGTTTCTTCGAATTCCACCGATTTCGCCCCCGGCGCCCAATCCGTGGCCGCATGGATCAACCCACGCCACGGTCTCGCAAATGTTTCTGCTGCCCACCTCGCCGCTTCGGGCTTGGAGGCCACGCGGCCGAATTCCAGCACGTACAGCGACCGGCACATGGTCTGGATAGCATAAGCCCGGTACTCGCCGCTCTGGAAGCGCTCCGGCGAGGGGAAGGGCGGCGACCACCATTCGCGCAGGCTGCCGCGTACTGCCCCGCGCAAGTCGGCCGCGCTGACCGGGTCAATCATCGGCTTCAGCGGCGACCCGGCGACAACAATCCCTTTCTTGCGCAGGATCCAGCGCTGGATGATCCAGTCGCTGCCGAGTCCTTCGAAGGCAAAGTGTCCGTCCACGCCCAGCCAGGGGATTGGGGCATGTGCCGGGTCGTGGCGGCGCAGGTCATCTTTCGGGAGGTATGCGCCCTCGAGTTTTCGCGACCACGCCCGCCCGCTGGTGAATAGACGGGCGTGCATCTCTTTCAATTCGGAGAAAGTTTCGAGGGAAAGATTTCCGTCTGTCACCACCAGGAAGTCAATATCGCTGGTCTGCGGGTTGAAGTCGCCGTAAGCCAGCGAGCCGTGCAGGTACAGGCCGACGAAGTGAGCGCCCAGGATCGCCTGCACATCCGGCAGGAGCGCATCCAGGACCGCGTTGACTTCGGGGTGGGGGGTGGGGAAAGCCGGATTGGTTTTCACAGGCGCGGAGTTGTTCGCGGCGGCTCATTCCTGCGGCGACCAGAGGGGGAAGAATTCGTTCTCCGGCGATTGCGCCAAAGGTTGCATATCCTTGCCGTCCGGCCGGATGATGAAGATATCGAAATTCGTGTACGTTTCCTGGAACACGGTCGCCGATGCGAAAGCGATCCATTGCCCGTCGGGGGACCAGGCCGGGTGCATTTCTGGGTAGGGGTTGGTGGTCAGGCGCAGCACTTCGCCGCCCTCGATGGTCATGATGTAGAGTTCGTAATTCCCGTCGCGGTTCGAGATGAAGGCGATCTGCTTCCCGTCCGGTGAGATGCGCGGCTGGGTTTCGACCGCCTGGCCGGATGAGAACATGTTGAGGGTGAGACCATAAATATCATTCAGGCAAATGTTCTGCTCGCATTCGAAGATGAACCATTGCCCGTCCGGCGAGAAGGCCGGCGCGGCGGACCGCAGTTCCGGCGAAGAGACGGGGCGCGCCTCCCCGGTGGCGATGTGGATGATGGAAACCGGGCCCGGTTCGTCCGGGATGGTGAATGCGAGCGACGCGGAATCGGGCGACCATGCCGGGGAGGTCTCGCTCCCGGCCAGGTCGCAGGTCAGGCAGGATGTTTCAGTCCCGTCGGGCCTGGTCAGGTAGACGTTCGATTCCCCGCCCCTCGTGGAAGCGAAGGCGATCCACTCCCCGTTTGGAGACCAGGCCGGGTACCCGTTTTCTCCGCCCGTGGTGATGCGCGCCGCGTTCGAGCCGTCGGCGTTCATCACGTACAGGTTGGCGCTGCCGGCGCGGGTGGAGACGAAGACGACGCGCCTCCCGTCGGGCGACCAGTCGAAGGGCGTGCCGTTGAAGAAGCCGTTTTCCGCGGACGGCAGGCCGAGCGCTGTGCTGGTCCCGTTCTCCACGTGGATCAGTCCCGCGCCGCGCGGGACCGTGAACGTGTTCGCGACGGGCAGCGCGCCGTCTGCGATGCTGTAGAGGATGCGCGGCCCGGCGGGCGGCGGCAGGGTGGGCGGGACGGGCGAGGCCGTCTCCGTGGGCCGGGGGACCGCGACCGTGGCAGCCGGTCCCGCAGTGGGCAATTCCAGTGTGGGCGCGGGCGTTCCACAGGCGGAAAATGTAACCAGGACAAGGACGCAGGCAAGCAGGATCCGGTTGGATTTCATGGAACATCCTCCTTTGCGGGCAGATTCGCGAACGGTTCCGACAGCCCCATTATAGTGAGTTTTGGTTCCGGCGGCCAAACGAAGATGCAGTACAATTGCGGCTCGATCAAACGCAGGCGAATTACCGATTCGTCCAAATGTAGGACAAATTGGCAATTTGTCCCACAAGGAGACCCATGAAAACTGCAAGCGGACTGGAATACAACGAAATCACCGCCGGTGCGGGCGCGCAGGCCGTTGCTGGCAAGACCGTCAAGGTGCATTACACCGGCAAGTTCCCGGATGGCAAAGTGTTCGACTCATCCGTCAGCCGCGGCGAACCGATCGAGTTCGTGCTAGGTCAGGGACGGGTCATCAAGGGCTGGGACGAGGGCATCGCCCTGATGAAGGCCGGCGGCAAGGCGCAGTTGACCATCCCGCCGAACCTGGCCTACGGCGAACGCGGCGCGGGCGGCGCCATCCCGCCGAACGCCACGCTGGTGTTCGATGTGGAACTGGTGGAAGTGAAATAGCATCGAATTGCGCGAAGATCACGAATTAGTTCGGGACCTTCAAATAATTCGATGCAAAAATATCCTCCCGGAAACGGGAGGATTGATTCTAAACCATGACCCTCCTCGCATTTCTGCTCGTTACCGTTTCGGCATTTACCCATGCCTTCTGGAACTTCCTCGGCAAACGCAAGAACCCGCAAGCCGCGTTTTTCCTGATGGCCTCCATCGCCTCGGCGGTGATCCTTTCGCCCCTCCTGGTCATCTTCCGGGATGGGCTGACTGCGATTCCTCCCGCCGTCTGGGGACTGATCGCTGCCACCGGCGCGGTGCAGGCGCTTTATTACATCTTCCTCGCCGCCGCCTACCGGACCGGGGACCTGTCGCACGCCTACCCGCTGGCGCGGTCGCTGCCGGTCGTGTTCGTTGCGCTCATCAGCGTTCTGCTGGGCCGCGGCGGACAGATCCAGCCGCTGGCATACGTCGGATTCGCGGCGGTGACGGCGGGCTGCATCTTCCTGCCCATGCCCAGGTTCAGCGACGTTCACCCGCGGCATTACCGTCACAAGTGGGTGTTGTTCGCCATGCTGGCGGCGGTCTGCATCACCGGCTACACCCTGCTCGATGACCAGTCCCTGCGCATGTTACGCTCGCTCCCCGAAACGCCGCTCACCCCCCTCGGCTGGGTGCTGCTCTTCGGCGAACTGGAAGCCGTCAGCATTTCACTCTTTTTCACGATATTCCTGTTCAGTTGGGGGCCGGAACGCCGGGCGCTGATGCAGGCCCGGGGTCCGGAATGGAAAACGGCGGCGCTGATGGGGGTCATCATCACCGCCACATACGGGCTCGTCCTGCTGGCAATGGCCTACGTCAGCAATGTCAGTTATGTGTTCGCCTTCCGGCAGTTATCCATCCCCATTGGCGCGGCGCTCGGGATGCTCGTCCGCAAGGAAGCGGCAACCCCGCCGAAGTTGGCGGGGATTGCGCTGGTGGTTTTGGGATTGATTTTGGCGGCGGTGGGGTAGGTCACACTAAAGTGCAGGCGCATTCAGCGTGGCCTGCTTTGCAGGAACGGTTCCTCCGCTGTGAGCGAGCCGTAGCAGACCTGCGCCGAGGCTTTGCACCCGCCCTGGCATTCGAGGCGGCGGTCGCAGTCCGCACAAAAGGCGGGGATGGCGCAGGTAAAGGCGGACATGCGTTTGGGAGCAATCAGGTCGGCGAACGGCTCCTCGAATAAGTTCCCCAAAATCATGTCGGTGTGATTGCAGGCGCGCAGGTTGCCGAGCGGGTCGAGGGTGTAGTAGGCGCGCTCACTCCCGGCGGCGCAGAAACCGAATCCCAGGTGCGGGTAACGGCGGAGGTCAATCAGGCAGGGCTGGATGGGGATGGAACAGGAAATGGGGAGGTGGAGTTCCACCGCCGCCGATTCAGCCACATCGAGCGCCGCCCGGACCTGCTCCACGGTTGGCAGAAGTTCGGCCAGGTGCTCCCGGCCGCGGCCGCCGGGGTTGAAGCGGTTGAACATCACGCCGCGCGCTCCGAAGGCGAACGCCAGTTTCAGGGTCTCGCTGAGATGCGCTATGTTCCTGCGCGTGGCGACGAAAGCCGCTACCACCTGCCCATGCTGGAGGCGGACGTTTGCCATCGCCGCCAGGACCGCGTCCCACGCGCCGGGTGTGCCGGAGAGTTCGTCGTGAACCTCGCGGCGGTGGCTCAACAGCGGCAGTTCGAACAGGCCGACGCCGCGCGCAATCAGAGACGAGGCCGCGGCTTCGTCCAGCAGATGCCCGTTGCTGATGACCGTCGCCTGCACGCGCCGCCGCTGGAGGAATTCCAGGATGTCGGGCAGGTCGGGGCGCAGGAGCGGCTCGCCGCCCGTCAGCGTGACGTGCGAGCAGACGGTTTCTTCGAGGGCTTTGGCGAGCAGGTTCAGGGTGCGGGGGGTGTCGAGTTGGCCGCGCGGATAGGGGACGGCCTGCGGTCCCTGCCAGACGTTGTAGCAGTGCAGGCAGGCGTGGTTGCAGGCCTGGGTCACTTCGAAGATGAGCGACTGGAGGCGCGGCTTGCCGTTCATTTCCCGGTCAGCAGATCAATGATGAACTGCGCCGCGGCTTTGGCGTCGGCGGTCACTTCCAGTTGGAGGTCCTCGAAGGAGGGGATCGGCTGTCCCTGTTCCTGTGAGGCTTTCAGGATCTGAGCGTAGAGAGCCTGCACGTCTGCGTCGCTGAGGGCAAAGAAGGCCATATCGTGCTCGATGGCGGCTTGCGCCTTGGCCAGCGTTTCCGGGTCAATCGTCCCCTGACCGGAGAAATCGTCCAGAATGTCGGATTGCTGGACGAGCACCGAGGCGCTGACGGGGGCATAGTCCACCATCATCGGCTCATAGCAGGTCATCGGGACATTCGACCGCCAGACGTGGTAAACGGCCGCGTCGTAGGCTTCCTGGATGAGGGCCGCAACCGGGGCGGAGAGTTCGCCGGAGGCGACGAGTTCGTCCAGCGCGAGGCGGTGGTCCGCCACCAATTGCCGGCCGAAGGTGTTTTCGGTGTTCCCGGTTTCCTGCGTCCGCTGCGCCAGTTCGCCGAAACTTATCCAATACTGGCGCAGGCGGTCGCGCGGGGTCAGCACTTCGGGGGTGGGGGGCATGGGGGCATAACAGGTGGCGACCGGCGGGAAGACCCGGCAGCGCGTCATCAGCATCGATGCCACCCCGATGCCGAACAGTTTCATGAAATCACGGCGGGAAATGGGCATGGAACACCTCCGGTTTGTACAGATAAGACGCCTGCAGAAGTGATTAGTTCCGCCGATTTAGCGAATTGATACAAAACCTTTTGCTGTTCTCGTTTGGAGAGTTAGGAACACCTGCTTCACGGTTTCTTCTCGATGTAACGCACTCCCTCGATCTCCTCGAAATGCTCATCCTGTGTCCAGAGCGTGGCGTTATGCAGGCGGGCGGAGGCAAGGATGATGCTGTCGGCCATCGGCAGTTTCAACTCGACCGAAATTTCCGCCGCGCTCAGGGCCAGCGGCGTGTTCAGCTCGATCACCTGGCCGGCGAGCATATCGCTGACGTTGGCGCGGGCTGCTGTCAAACCGCGCTGCTGCATCACCCGCTTGAAGACTTCGTAGATGCAGATGGCCGGCACGAGCAAATGTTCCGTGTCTTCGATTGCCGGGGCGAAGAAATCTGCATTCCTCTCGTCTGAGAAATACTCGAGCCAGCCGGACGAATCGATGATGTTCATACGCGGTCTTCTTCCCGCTGGATATCGGTCTCGATGCCCTTGAGCGATCCGCGCGCTTCTTTGATGGGCCGTACCGGAATCAGGATAACCTGGTTATTGTAGGCCAGCACCCGCATTTTCTGCCCGGGCCGGACGTTCAGCGCCTCGCGCACTTTCAGCGGGATCACCACCTGGAATTTTGGGGAGACAGTGATATCATTCATACGATTCTCCTATCGAACTGGAAATTGTAAAACGATTATACCACCTCCACGCGAGTCTGGCTTGACTGCCAAATACCTTCCTTGCCGTTAAATTCCCATCTCATACACCCGATATCTTCTCAACGGCACACAGCCCAATTTTTTGATGGCATTGATCATCGGCCAGTTATCCTCCAGCACGTAGTTGATTTCCATCCAGGTATCCGGCGCATAGAGCGACTCGTTCATGGCGCGGTAGATAAGACTGTCCACGGCCTTGCCCTGGTATTCGGGGATGACGCCCAGGGCGAACATGCGGTAGCGGCGCAACTTCGGGATGCCGGTCAGCAGTTTGATAAAGCCGAACGGGAAGAGATGCCCGTTCAATCCTTTGAGCAAAGTGTTCACGTCTGGCAGGGTGATGGCGAAGCCGATGGGCCGGCCGTCGGCGTCTTCGGCGAAGAGCACGCCCTTCGGCTGGATGACCGGCTTCATGTCGCGCGCCATGGCCTGCACCTCGGCCTCGGTCACGGGCGAGTAGCCCCAGTTGGAAAGGATGCTGGCGTTCGAAAGTTCGATGATGATTTTCACTTCCTCATCGTAGCGTTTCATGTCTAGTTGGCGGACGCGCACCTTGTAGCGCTTCTGCACCGCCTCGGTCAGGCGCAGGATGCGCTCCGGGATTTTGTAACCCTCGGCAGCCGAGATGTACCAACACAGCAGGTCTTTAACTTTTTCCAGCCCAAAGGCCGCGTAATGGTCGTTGTAATACGGCGGGTTGTAAGGAGCCATGACAACAGGCGAGGGCGTGAATCCCTCCACCACTGAACCCCACTCCTGCGAGACGAAGGACCACGGTCCGCGCATGGACGTACACGCGCGGGACCGCAGCCAGGTGCGCGCCGCGTCGAGCAGGAGGCGACCCGCCTCCGGGTCCGGGATGCACTCGTAGTAGCCGAAGAGTCCGATGCGTTCCTTCCAGAAGTCCACGGCCAGGTTGTCAATGAACGCGGCGATGCGTCCGATATATTTGCCCTTATCTTCGAGCAGGAACAACTGCCACTCGCAGTGATCGAGCAGTGGATTGCGTTTCGGGTCGAACTGGCCGCGCTGTTCGTCGCGCAGCGGCGGAACCCAGACCGGGTCATTCTTGTAGAACTGGTAGGGGAGGTCGAGGAAAGCGGCGAGGTCCTTTTTGGTGGTGACGGGATGGACGTTCATGCCATTCTCCTAAAGGGTGAGAGTTTTGCCGTTCTGCTTCAGCCAGCGGACATGCGTCTTGTAAGCAGGCATGAGCTCCCCCACCCGCGCCCAAAACGTCTTCGAGTGGTTTTTGATTTTCGTGTGCACCAGTTCGTGGACAACCACGTAATCCACCACCTCGGGCGGAGCCATCACCAGCCGCCAGGTGAAACTGATCGTCCCCTTGGAACTGCACGAACCCCAGCGGGTGCGCGCCGACGAGATGCGGATTTTCTGGTAGGTAAAGTTGTATTTTGCCGCCAGCGCCGGCAGGCGCATGGAAATGACCAGCGCGGCTTGCGCCTTGTACCAGCGGACGAAAGCCTCCCTCGCTTTCGGCAGCGCGGACTTTGCCAGCCGGAAGGTCTTGCCGTCGAACGTCAATGCCGGGCGCTGGCGCGAGACGATGGTCAGCGGGTAGGATTTCCCCAGAAGGAGAAATGTCTCGCCTTCGATGAATTGTTTCGGGGCGGGGGGAGCGGACAGGCGCGCCTTCGCCTGCGTTTTGATAATCCAATCGGTGTGCGCGTCCACGAACTCGCGGATGCTGCGTTCCGCCATCCGCTGCGGGGCGCGGACTTCGAGCGCGCCGTCACCGCGGACGATGAGGGCGACGGTCTTGCGCCGCGAGCGGACGAGGCGGTCAATGATGATGGGCATGGATGCTTACTGCACAATGATGGAAATGGTGACGATATCGCCAAAGGATGAGCCGTCCGGACCGACCGCCTGCCAGGTGCTGGAGTAAGTCCCCGGCTCGAGCGGGGCGGTAAAGACGATGCGCAGCACGGCCTGCGCCCCGGCGCGGGCGGGGTGGAGCGCCTGCTCGGCCGCGCCCATCTCCGGGCCGGAGACAAGGCGCAGGCGGTAGCGGCTGTCCCAGTCGCAGGTGCCGGAGTTCTGCACCAGCCACTGCTTGTCCACCAGGCTGCCGGGGGCAACGACTATCCAGTCGGGGATGGTGGCGTCGGAGAGGAAGGTCAGGCTGTCGGTGCAGGGCGGGACGGGGGTCTCGCTCGGGACGGGGGCACTGGTCGGCGGGAGGGTGGCGGGGATGAATGCTGCCAGCGTGGGCGAAGGCCCGGGCGTGGAAGACAGGCTCACGGTCCCGACAGGCGCGGCGGGGGCGGTATTTTGCCCGCAGGCCGCCATCCACAAAAAAATACAGATGGACACGGCCAGTTGGATCGAGCGTCGCGTGTCCATCTGTTTCATCGTTTGCTAATCGCTGATTGCCAAATGCTGATCGCCGGCTTATTCCTCGCCGGCCTCCCCGCCTTCTTCCTCGCCGCCTCCGGCGGGGCCCAGCGGGAGTTCCACTTCGCCGCCCGCGGCGCGCTGGCGGATGATGGCTTCGATCTCGTCGGCGAGGGCGGGGTTCTGGCGCAGGAATTCCTTGGAGTTCTCGCGGCCCTGCCCGAGGCGGGTCTCGCCGTAGGAGAAGAACGCGCCGCGCTTGTCCACGATGCCAAGTTGGGTGGACAGGTCAATCAGGTCGCCGACCTTGGAGATGCCTTCGTTGTACATGATGTCGAACTCGGCGGTGCGGAACGGCGGCGCGACCTTGTTCTTGACCACGCGCACGCGCGTGCGGTTGCCGACGATGTCCGCGCCGATCTTGATGGACTGGATGCGGCGCACGTCGAGGCGCACGCTGGCGTAGAACTTGAGGGCGTTGCCGCCGGTGGTGGTTTCGGGGTTGCCGAACATGACGCCGATCTTCATGCGCAGCTGGTTGGTGAAGAGCACCGAGGTCTTGGTCTGGTTGATGGCCCCGGAGAGTTTGCGCAAGGCCTGCGACATCAGGCGCGCCATGGCGCCCATCTGGGCGTCGCCCATGTCGCCTTCGATCTCGGACCTCGGCACCAGCGCGGCGACCGAGTCGATCACCACCAGTTCCACCGCGCCGGAGCGGACGAGCGTCTCGGTAATCTCGAGCGCCTGTTCGCCGGTGTCGGGTTGGGAGACGAGCAGGTTATCAATGTCCACGCCGCACTTGGCCGCGTAGGCCGGGTCGAGGGCGTGTTCCATGTCAATATAAGCGGCTGTCCCGCCCATTTTCTGCGCCTCAGCCACGATGTGCTGGCTGATGGTGGTCTTGCCGGAGGATTCCGGGCCGTAGATTTCGGTGATGCGCCCGCGCGGGATGCCGCCGATGCCGAGCGCCAGGTCGAGGGAGAGCGAGCCGGTCGGGATGAAGTCCACGGTCATGCTGTGAGCCTCGCCCAGCCGCATGATGGAGCCGTCGCCATAGCGTTTGGTGATGTCCCCCAGGGCTTTATCGAGCATGGCGCGGCGGCCTTCGTCCATGTGAGTTTCAGAACTGTCAGATTTGCGTGGCATGGGTTTCCTCTCTATTTGTTTATTGACCGGGGAATCCTTGCGAAGGTTTGGTGTCTGGCAGGAGTGTGTATGTGACCAGTGTTTTGGATCGAATCCATTGCCGGGTTGTGGCAAAACCTTCGCAAGGGTAAGTCGCTGAACCGGAGTATAGCACAGATGTTCGATACGTCAAGGGGTTGGGGTGACGACCATCTGGTTGACCGGCGTGGCGGGCAGGGTCGGGTCGAAGCCCAGGAATCCCTGGAAGGAGACGTACGTCACCTGCCCCGGCAGGATCTGGATGACGGTCTCGTAGTTCAGCCCGGCGAACGGGACCTTGAGCCGGTACAGCCCGGCGGGCAGGTCGCTCAGCACCAGGTTCTCGTGGTAGTACGGGTCGGGGATGACGGTCCCCGCGCCGTACGTCCGCGCCATGATCGTCTGCCCGGTGGCTTCGGATTGGAGCAGGACGGAATAATAATTCAACGTATCCTTGGATGTGTTCATGATGCGGGCGGCCAGCACGCCCCAGCCCTGCGGCGGGACGAGCCACAGTTCGGGGTTGCGCGTGGCGAAGAAACTGTTCGTCCCCACCCGGACCTCGAAATGGAGGTGCGGACCGGTGGTCAGCCCCGTCTCGCCGACGTAGCCGATGACGCCGCCCGTGTCCACCCACTGGCCGACGACCGCCTCGGTCTCCGAGAGGTGGGCGTAGATGGTGAAGAGCGGCTGGCCCTGGTAGCCGAAGTCGTGGCGGATGACGATGGATTTGCCGTACGGGTCATCCTGGTTGGCCGGGTCGCCGCTGGAGAATCCCCAGCCGGCCCAGATGACGGCGCCGGGACCGGCGGCCAGGACCTCGGTCCCGAACGGGGCGGAGATGTCAATCCCGGTGTGGGCGGATTGCCCCTCCAT
>WOUS01000017.1 GCA_009772985.1 Anaerolineaceae bacterium | reverse complement strand
GGCAGCTCCAAGGATTCGGTTTCGTGGTGGAAACCTAATTTACTCGGTTTTGCTCGCCGATCAACACCTTTTTACGAAACTGTCAGGTGGCTAGAAAAACATTAAAGCTGGCATTTCGAGGTAGCGGAGGATATAAGGAACTTCGGAGGCAATTACTTAAACTTTTAGCTGTAGAACCCAAGCCAATTGGTAATTTAGCAAAAGAAGTAATACGGGCCTTAGGGTATTAACATATGTCACCGATGTTGTCTCTTTCTCCAATGCAAATAAATGCTATAAATAAAGCATCCAGAAAGGCTGTGTCAGATATCTTCCAAAAAACCAATGACCTTAAAAATGGTCGTTGGTTAAGTTTAGCAAATTCGTACATGATTGATACTACAAATCAAATTCAGCGGGATATTAAGGCTAACTCGGTAAATGACGCCGATTTAGGGTCCTATATTAGTGTCTCTGCTCCTTTGCACTGCGTTGACGGCTGGACTTACTTAAGTAGGGCAGTTAACTCTTTATTTCAAGGGGATTTCAACACAGCGCGGCACCTTGGCTATTATGCTGAATTACGCGCCGCCATTTCTATTCTTGCAACTGAAGGTATAGGTATTTTGGGGCAAGATCATTTTGTTATTGATGATAAGGAAAAATGCTGGCAGGTACATGGAAGGAACGGCACCCATAAAATAATATGGCCTGTTTTTGAGTATTGGGCACAACAGCCCTGTGCTGCAAAGTTATTGGGTTCGATTATTACTCCATACGGAATTAATTTGGGGGATTGGCATTCTGTCTTTTCTTCAGGGTCAACATTTCCTGCGATTGCGAATATGTGGTTGAGATGTTGGGGATTAGATTTACAGCAACTTAACACCGACCATGAAACCAGGAATGAGGTTAGTTATCGGCCTTTTAGAATTTTGTCTACACCTCCGATTATCCCAATCGAAATTTCCACTTTTATAAGAGAGTTCTGGAAATTGTTTTCTCCTTCTGGGATTTCAAAATTTGATGAGATTGATCGTTATTTGCTCAATAAGAGCTTGCAAGTAGCGCATAGTGCTTTAAAGGATGGCAGAACATATGAAGAGCGGATAGGCTCGGTAATTTCAGCTATTTTCAGGGATAAAGAAGAATCTGTTCTCCAATCCTATAATCAATTCCTTTCGTCGAACAAAAATACGCTTGTTTTACTCGAAGCTAATTCAACCGACGCTTCTAATCATCCGCGGCAGGTATATCAATTGCTATCTCGGGCTTGTCTGCTTCTACGTATAGCTACAGGGGCGAACGCTGATTTGATATTATCTGCAGGAATTTCAAATTCAGGCTTTGATTTTTGGTGGAAAAAACTAGGACTTGATGCTGGCATTTTGGATCCTGATAATGAAACTACATCGCCAGATGAATTGTGGAGTGATATAGAAACTTCAATTACTGAAGTAGGTTTATGGGAAACCATTGTTAGGGATCCATCGATTTACAAAATGCATACCGATAACCATAATGCAAAATACTTTTGGACACTTAGTGGAACAGAGCGTATCGCAATGTGGGGATTAATCAGATGAAATATATGGGTTCTAAAAGAACTATGCTTAAGAACGGACTCGGCAAGCTATTGTTGAGTGAAAGCGAGCATTTTGATAGATTTGTTGATTTGTTTACAGGTGCCGGGTTTGTAGCATGTTATGTGGCAGAGAATACAAAAGTTCCTGTAATGGCAGTGGATTTACAGGCATATTCGACCGTCTTAGCACAGGCCATCTTAGGTCGTACGAAGCAATCAAACTCAATTGATATAATCAAAAAATGGATTGGAACTGCAATAAGCTTGCGAAATAAAGATCCTCTTTGGGAAAAAGTGGAAGCACATGCTCGCGCTGTCAGGAAAACAAAAAAGTGGGTTCTTGATGCTCGCAAGTTGTGTGGCACCGAATCGAAAATAGGTCCGATTTGGAATGCTTATGGGGGACATTATTTTAGCCCTGCTCAGGCTTTGACTTTTGATTATCTACTAGCCGATTTGCCCAAAGAAAAAAACAGAAGAAATCTTTGTCTTGCTGCATGCATTTCTGCGGCTAGCGAATGCGTCGCATCACCTGGTCATACAGCTCAACCGTTTCAACCAACAAAATCGGCTATATCATTCATTTTAGATGCATGGCAACGTGATGCTATTGTATATTGCAAAAAAAACCTGATCGACTTAGCTAGTCGTCATGCACAGATTACTGGCAAAGTGATCACTGGTGATGCTCTTAATGCGGTTGATAAATTAAATTCCAAGGATCTTGTGTTTATTGATCCACCCTATTCAAGCGTTCAATATAGTCGTTTTTATCATGTGCTGGAAACCATGGCGAGGGGTTATCAGAAAATTTCTGTTGAAGGTGTTGGTCGTTATATACCAATAAAAGATCGACCGCAATCTCAGTTTAGTAATACCAGTCAGGCAAAAGCCGCGCTTAAATCTTTGATAAGGAAATTGGCAGCGAAAGAATGTACTGTCATTTTTACATTTCCAAGTGGTGAGGCTAGTAATGGTTTATCAGGTGATTATATTAGACAAATTGCTGGCGAGTTTTATAAAGTTGAAGATTACACAACGATTAACGGAAAGTTTAGCACCCTCGGCGGAAATAATGAGGGCAGAGATGCTAGGAAAACATCAAGTGAGCTAATCTTACTAATGATGCCGAAGAGTGAGTAATCATCAGGTTCAATGCAATGGTACCAAAAGGGGTGCTTCGCGAAAGTATCTTCCTTTCAGTCTCAATGGGCTTCCGCTCTGAGACGAACGGTTCACCGTCCGTCGAACAAAGAAACTCAAGTCAATGACCGCCCTCAAAACCATCTTCTTCATCCTGCTCGTCCCCGGCTTCCTGCTGGGGATTGTACCCGTCTTCGTCATCCCCAAAATCCCCGGCATCGGCCTCCCGCCGGGACCGTGGAACTGGGCCGCCGTCCCGTTCTGGCTGGTCGGGATCGCGGCCGTCGCCTAGTGCGCGGCGGACTTCGTCCGCAAGGGACGCGGGACGCCGGTCCCGCTTGATCCGCCGAAGGAGCTGGTTGTCAGCGGGCTGTATCAGTACGTCCGCAACCCGATGTACGTGGGGGTGCTGTTCATCCAAGTCGGGACCATTGTCTGGTATGGGACGCTGGCGCAGGTTGTCTACTGGTTCTTCCTGTTTATCGGCTTCAACCTGTTCATCCGCGCCAACGAGGAACCATATTTACGCAAGACCTTCGGCGCGGCCTACGAGCAATATTGCCGGGATGTGCCGCGCTGGCTGCCGCGCGTCCGATCCTCGCGGAGGTAACCCATGGGAAAAAGCCCCACCCGCACGCGTGACCTTGCCCTCCTGGTTGCAGGCCTGATGGATTGTATCTTTGGAGGCATCCTGTTGCTTTCCTGGCTGAATCTCCTGCCCCTCGACCTGGCCGCCTTCGGCTTTACGCGCAGCCTGGCCGGTATCGTTGGGGCAGTGTTGGCGGTCTCCGGTGTGGCAGTCGTCACCTACCAATTGACGAAGTTGAGGCCTCCGGAATGACCAATCGGTGAGATGGATGGGGTACAATTTATCCATCTCACCTGTCAATGGAGCATTTCATGGAAAACAAAAAAACCGGCCTCCGCAGCCTGCCCGTCAACGTTTGGATCGTGACGGCCACCTCGTTCCTGACAGACATCTCGTCCGAGATGATCGTCTACCTCATCCCGCTCTTTCTCGCCAACGTTCTCAAGGCCGGGACGGCGGTCATCGGCCTCATCGAGGGGTTGGCCGAAACCACCGCCAGCCTGATGAAAATCTACTCCGGCGCGCTCTCCGACAAACTCGGCAAGCGCAAATGGCTGACCGTCGCCGGGTACGCCCTCTCGGCCATTGCCAAGCCGTTCATGTATTTCGCCGCGACCTGGCACTGGGTGCTGGGCGTGCGCGTGGCCGACCGGTTGGGGAAGGGCATCCGCACCGCGCCGCGCGACGCGCTGGTGGCCGGTTCGATTGACGAGAAGCAGCGCGGACTGGCCTTCGGCATGCACCGCGCCGGCGACACTGCCGGAGCGTTCTTCGGGCTGGCGATTGCCGCCATCGTCATCTGGCTGACCCAGGCCGGGGCCGCCGACCTGACCCGCCGCACCTTCCAGATTGCGATATTGATCAGCATCGTCCCGGCTGTGCTGGCCGTGCTCGTGCTGGCCATCGGCGCGCGTGACGTGGCCGGGGAAGGCAAATCCAAAGCCCCCATCCTCAGCCTGAAAGGCATGGACAAACGCTTCAAGATTTTCCTGCTGGTGCTGGTGCTCTTCACCCTCGGCAACTCGTCCGACGCGTTCATCGTCCTGCGCTCCCAGGAACGCGGCCTCGACGTGCTCGAGATCATGCTCATGCTGATGACCTTCAACCTGATTTACTCCGCCCTGGCCGGTCCGCTCGGCGCGCTCTCGGACAGGGTCGGGCGGCGGCGGCTCATCATCGGCGGCTGGATCGCCTACGGCCTGGTCTATCTCGGCTTTGCCCTCTCGCAGACCGGCTGGCAGATGTGGACCCTCTTCGGCCTGTATGGGATCTACTACGCGGCCAGCGAGGGCGCGGCCAAAGCCTTCATCGCGGACCTCGTACCTGCCGACCGCCGGGGCACAGCCTACGGCCTGTACAACGCTGCCATCGGGCTGACGGCGTTCCCCGCCTCGGCCATCGCCGGTGTGTTATGGCAGGGCGCGTTCGGCTGGGCGGGGTTCGGTCCCGCCGCGCCGTTCTACTTTGGCGCCGGGCTGGCCCTGCTGGCAGGCATCCTGTTCTGGCGGCTGGTGAAATAATCTCATGTCCACGCTCCGTCCTGCTAAAATAACCATCTGGTACATCCTGCGCGAAAATGCGCTGCAACTCATCATGTACGTGCTGGGCGCGGCGCTGATGGGCCTGGCCTGGTGGCCGCTGGCGATCCTCTACCTGGCGCTGGCGGCGGCCACCAATATTTTCTACATGTACTGGGTCTGCCCCTACTGCGGACACTACGCCCTCGGCGCCTGCGCGGCCGGCTTCGACCTCCTGTCGGGCCGCCGTTTCCGGGCGCGGCTGGGGCGCACCTTCCGCGGCCAGTTCCGCCTCGGGACGGTTGTCGTTGGGCTGGGCTGGTTCCTGCCGCCGCTGGCCGCGTTGGTCCTGCTCATCGTCCGCTTCTCGTGGGTTATCCTCGTCCTGCTGGCAGTCTTCTGCGTGGTCGCCTTCTGGCTGCTGCCCGAAGTCTCCAAAAAACACTGTGACGGCTGCGAAACGGTGGACTGTCCGCGGCGGCCGAAAGAGCCGCGAGCGAGAGACTGAGCCGGGGTCGGCTTGCCCGGCGACAGATTGCCAGGCCAGGAGCGCTTCGCGTGGAACCAAGCCATCTCCGCTTCCTTGACCAGCCGAGGTTGTTATGAGCAGGCCGGATTGCCAATCCGCCCCACCGGTTGCGGTGATAGAATCAGTTTGCTGAAAGGAGCGAACCATGAAAAAGACTCTTTTGGCCTTGCTTGGCCTCGGCCTGCTCTTCACCCTGACCGGCTGCACGCTCTCCCTGCTCGGCACGCCGACGCCCTGGCCGACTCCCCTCGTCCTGCCCACGCCGACGGTCATCACCGCCACGCCGCCGACGGTCCCGCCCTCGGCCACCGCCGCCGCGCCGACCGCCGCCGCCACCCTGACCCTGCCGACGGTCACGCCCGGCGCGCCGCCCGTGGCGACGACCGCAGTCGTCCCCACAACCTCCGGCGGGATCCTCCCCGGCGTCGCCTCCGGACCGTACGCGGTCATCCTGGTCGCGCCGGCAGACGTGCTGAACGTCCGCGCCGGGCCGGGGACGGGCAGCGCAGTCACCGGGTCCCTCCCCGCCACGGCGACCGGCGTGATGCGCGCCGGCCCCTCTTCCACGGCTGATGGCAATCTGTGGGTCCAGATCCAGAGTCCGTCCGGCTGGGTCAATTCCAATTACCTGACCGAATACGTGGCCCCGGCGGCGTTCTGCGCCGACGCCAAGGCCAGCGCGCTCGTCACCAATCTGGGCAACGCCCTGAAGAGTTCCAACGGCGAACTGCTCGCCACGCTGGTCAGCCCCGCGCACGGCATGACCGTCCACCTGTGGGTGCACGCGGCGGGCATCACCTTCGACCGGGCACATGCCCGCTGGATGTTCGACAGCACCTACGCCCACAATTGGGGCATCCATCCCGGCTCCGGGCTGGAGGTCGCCGGTTCGTTCCACGAGACCGTCCTGCCCAAACTGCTGCTGGTGCTCAACGCCCCCGCGCCGGGCTACACGTTGAGTTGTGACTCGGTCCAGACGGGCGGCGCGAATTACGACACCTCCTGGCCGGCGCTCTACGCCAACGTCAACTTCTACTCGCTCTACAAACCCGGCCCGCCCGGCGACGAGATGTCCTGGCGGACGATGCTGGTGGGGGTGGAGTACGTCAACGGCCAGCCATACGTGTTCAGCCTGATCCAGTTGGAGTGGGAACCGTAAGTCAGTAAACAGTAAACAGTAAACAGTGGACAGTGGCGGACCCGTTCCAGCGGTGGAGCGGGTCCGTTTTTTAAGTTGACATTCCCGTCCTTATTGCATATAATCATTATTGATAATTTTTGCAACAAGGAAATCACAATGTCCTGCCTCGCCATCCATTCCCAAACCCTGCGTGAACGCGGTTACCGCATGACCCCCCAGCGGCTCGCCATCCTCGAAGCCCTGCACCACGACGGGCATCTCTCCCCCGCCCAAACCTACGCGCGCGTCCACCAGACCGGCATGACCGAGGCCACGGTCTACCGCACGCTGGAATTCCTGACAGAGAACGGGATCATTTTCGCCGCCCACAACAGCGATGGCCACCTCACCTATGAACTGGCCGGCCACGACCACCACCACCTGGTCTGCCGCAACTGCGGCGCGCAAATGGAAGTCGAACACAGCGCGCTGAAAAGCCTGATCGAACAACTCGAACAGCAAACCGGTTATCGTCTCGACACCGGGCACCTGACCTTGTTCGGCCTGTGCCAGGTCTGCCAGAACCATTCCCTTACGGAGGCGTAAAATGTTGTATTCCCCCGTTCAACCCATGCACATCCCGGATGGGTTCCTCTCCACCCTGGTCTCGATTGTCCTGTGGGTGATTTCCGCCATATCGGTGGCTTATGCCCTGCGGCGGGTCGGCAAGGATTTGGGCGAACGCCAGGCGCCGTTGATGGGCGTGCTGGCGGCGGCCATCTTCGCCGGGCAGATGCTCAATTTCACGGTGGCAGGCGGCACCTCCGGCCACCTGCTGGGCGCAGCCATCGCCACCATCCTGCTCGGCCCGTGGGCGGCGGTTATCGTGATGACCACCGTGGTCAGCGTGCAGGCGCTCATCTTTCAGGACGGCGGACTGCTGGCGCTGGGAGCCAACCTGTTCAACATGGCCGTGGTCGGTGTGGCGGTCTCTTATTTTGTTTACACCAGCATCCAGAAACTTGCCCGCGGCAAATCGTGGGGCGTTTTCGTCGTCGGCGCATTGGCCGCCTGGTTCTCCATCGTCATCGCCTCCCTGGCTGCCGCGCTGGAACTGGCCCTTTCAGGTACCTCGCCGGCCAACATCGCCGTCCCGGCCATGGGAGGCATCCACATGCTGATCGGCGTCGGCGAGGGACTGATCACCGTCGGCGCGCTGACCTTCCTGTATGCGGCGCGGCCTGACCTGCTCCACATCGGCGAAGCCGCGCCGAAGGGCAGCGCGGCGGTCTGGACCGGGGGCCTGGTTCTCGCGGTCATCCTGGCCGTCCTCTCCCCCCTGGCCTCTGCCCATCCCGACGGCCTGGAATGGGTGGCCGAACAGCAGGGCTTCCTGGACACGGCCCAGGGACCGCTCTACAACGTGATCCCCGATTACGTCTTCCCCGGGATCACGAACGAAGCCTTCGCCACCATCGTCGCCGGGATCGTCGGCGTTGTCATCGTGTTTGGCGTGGCGCTGGGTGTGGCATACGTCCAGCGCAAACGACCGACCACGTGACTATCTAACTACCCAACTACCCAACTAATTCATGCACCTCCACTTCCTTGACCCCTACCAGCACCGCGCCAGCCCTGTCCACGCGCTCGATGCGCGCGTCAAGTTCGTGCTGACGCTGGCTTTCATCCTGACCGCCTCGCTGACACCGGTCGCGGCCTGGCCGGTGTACATTTTGCTGCTGGCCGTAATTCTCTCGGTGGAAATCCTCTCCGGGCTGGGCGTGGGGTATGTGCTGAAACGGTCTGCGCTGGCCCTGTCGTTCGTGCTGGCGGCGCTGCCGGTCATTTTCACCATTCAAGGGCAGACGCTCTTTACCCTGCCCATCGGCGCATGGACGCTGACCGCCTCCGTCGAAGGGCTGGAACGTTTTGTCAGCGTGGCGCTGAAATCGTGGCTCTCGGTCCAGGCGGCGATTGTGCTGGCCGCCTCCACCCGGTTCCCGGAGTTGCTGCAAGCCATGCGGGCGGTGGGCATCCCGCGCCTGCTGGCGGCGATGTTCGGGCTGATGTGGCGCTACCTGTTCGTGCTGGTGGACGAGGCCATGCGCCTGATGCGCGCCCGGGCGGCGCGTTCCGGCCGGGGAACGGAAGCAGGCTCCCGGTCCGGGGGGAGCGTGGCCTGGCGGGCGCGCGTGGCCGGGGGCATGGCCGGAAGTTTGTTCCTGCGGGCGTTCGAGCGCAGCGACCGCATCTACGTCGCCATGCTGTCGCGCGGCTACGACGGCGAAGTTCGCGCCCTGCCGCTCCCGCCGTTCACCGGCGCGGGCCGGCTGTCGCTGGCGGCGGGACTGGCGTTCCTCGGTCTCCTGCTCATTTTCGGGATCGCTTTCTGGGGCTGACATGCACCATTCCATCGAAATCGAGCATCTCTCGTTTTCCTACCCCGACGGCCACCCGGCCCTGCGGGACGTGTCGCTGCACATCGCGCCCGGCGAGAAGGTGGCGCTGGTGGGGCCGAACGGCGCGGGCAAGTCCACGTTCCTCCTGCACCTGAACGGAATCCTGCCTGCACCGGCGGCGAAGTTGCCGGTGACCGGCCAGGGGCAGGTGACGGTCTGCGGCCTGCCGGTGGGGCAGAAGACGCTGGGGCGGGTGCGGGCCGCGGTGGGGTTGGTCTTCCAGAATCCCGACGACCAGTTGTTCTCGCCGACCGTTTTCGACGATGTGGCCTTCGGTCCGCTCTACCAGGGATTGGACCGCGCCGACGTGGAGCGGCGCGTGACCTCGGCCCTGGCCGCCGTCCGCATGGACGGCTATGCCCGGCGCGTGTCGCACCATCTCTCGGCAGGCGAGAAGAAACGCATTGCCATCGCCACCGTCCTTTCGATGGAACCCGAAATCCTGGCGCTGGACGAACCGACCGCGGGACTCGATCCGCGCGCCCGCCGCGCCCTCATCAACCTTTTGCGCGACCTGCCGATGACCATGCTCGTCTCCACGCACGACCTGGCGCTGGTGCGTGACCTCCTGCCGCGCATGGTCATCATGGACGAGGGCAAAATTGTGGCCGACGGCCCGACGGACGGGTTGATGAAAGACGGGGAATTGCTGGAAGCGCACGGGCTGGAGAGGCCAGCGTAAAACGTAAAGAGTAAAACGTAAAAAGCGCCTCTGCATTCCAGGGGCGCTTTTTTATTGCGGGATTTCGTTTTACGCTTTACGTTTTAGAGTCCGGCCGCTTTTTTCAGCGCAGCGGCCTTGTCCGTGTTTTCCCACGGGAACTGGACATCGTCGCGGCCAAAGTGGCCGTAGGCGGCCGTCTTGCGGTAGATGGGACGGCGCAGGTCGAGGTCGCGGATGATGGCGCCGGGGCGCAGGTCGAAGTGCTCGAGGATGAGTTTGCTGATCTTTTCGTCGGCGATTTTCCCGGTGCCGAAGGTCTCCACGTTGACCGAGAGCGGGTGCGCCACGCCGATGGCGTACGCCACCTGGATCTCGACCCGGTCGGCCAGTCCTGCGGCAACCACGTTCTTGGCGGCCCAGCGGGCGGCGTAGGCGGCCGAGCGGTCCACTTTCGTGGGGTCCTTGCCCGAGAAGGCGCCGCCGCCGTGACGGCCCATGCCGCCGTAGGTATCCACGATGATCTTGCGCCCGGTCACGCCGGCGTCGCCCATCGGCCCGCCGATGACGAAGCGCCCGGTCGGGTTGACGAAGATTTTCAGGTTCTCGTCCACCATGCCCTCGGGCAGGGATGGGTTGATGACGTGCTCGATCAGCCCTTCACGGATATCGGCGTGCGAGACTTCGGGAGCATGCTGGGTGGAGACGAGCACGGTGTCGATGCGCTTGGGCTTGCCGAGGGCATACTCGACCGTCACCTGGCTCTTGCCGTCCGGGCGCAGCCAGGGCAGCGTGCCATTTTTGCGCACCTCGGCCAGGCGGCGGGCGAGTTTATGCGCCAAATAGATGGGCATCGGCATCAGTTGCGGGGTCTCGGTGCAGGCGTAGCCGAACATCATGCCCTGGTCGCCGGCGCCGATCAGGTCAATCTCGTCTTTGTCGCCGTCTTTGGCCTCCAGCGACTTGCTGACACCCCGGTCAATATCCGGGCTTTGGCTGGCAATGGCCGAGAGCACGCCGCAGGTATTGCCGTCGAAGCCTTTCTTGGCGCGGTCGTAGCCGATGTCGAGGATCACCTTGCGCGCCAGTTCATCGAAGTTGACGAAGGCGTGGGTGGTGATCTCGCCCAGCAGCATCACGAAGCCGGTCTTGGTGGCGACTTCGCAAGCCACACGGCTCATCGGGTCCTGCTCGAAGCAGGCATCCAGGACCGCATCCGCGATCTGGTCGCAGATCTTGTCGGGGTGGCCCTCCGTCACCGATTCGGAGGTGAACATCAGGCTGGGGGAGGTCATGAAGGTGGTGCTCATTGGATTTGGGTCTCCTTGAAAAGAAATTGCCCCTTCGGAACGAAAGGGCAATTGCGCATCAAGCACGGCTGCCCTCTCATCTTCCAGAATACCGGGCAACCATAAAGGCTGCCCCTGCTGCCGGATTTGGCACCATCCGCTATGACGCGGTGGTTGTCGAGGTTTCACAGGGCCGGTCCCTCCACCTCTCTGGATAAGAGTGCCGTTGGGGGCTATTGAATTGTGGCGGGAGTTTACCACAGGTGAAAACTGGCGTCAATCCGGACCCCGAGCCTGTCCCCCGGAAAATACAATTGGCCGCCGGAGTAATCCGGCGGCCAATCGAGCAGACGAATATGGTTGGTTAGTTGTCCGACACGCAGCGGAAGCCGATCGCGTTCGAAGACGTGCCGTTGTATTTCTCGGAGTTGACGGTGGCCTTCTCATCGCCGCCGTCCGTGAAGCCGCGGTTCGCAACGCGTATATCGTACTCGCCATCCTGCCACGAGCCGCCGCGGATGACCTTGCGGTTGCCCGTCAGCGGAGACAGCGGACCGGCCGGGTTGATGACGGGCGCATTCAGGTAGTAGTTCGGATCGAACCAGTCAGACACCCATTCCCACGCATTGCCAGACATGTCCAGCACACCGAACGGGCTGGCGCCGGCCGGGTAACTGCCGACCTGCGTGGTGTCGCGCACGCTGTAGTTGTAGTTGGCGCGCCCGGTATCCGGGCGGTCGTCGCCCCATGGCCAGGTGCGGAAGTCGTCGCCGCGGGCGGCGCGTTCCCATTCCGCTTCATAGGGCAGGCGGCGTCCGGCCCACGTGCAGTAGTTATCCGCATCCTGCCAGCGGACCAGAACCACCGGGTAGTTGTTGAAATCGGGATTGTTGAAGTACGTGTCGCGGGTCTGGGAGTTGAACAGACGCGGCGGTTCGCAGGCCCCGGCCTGGACGCACAACATGTACATGGCATTGGTGACCTCGGTCTTATCAATCCAGAAAGCCTTGATGGTCACCGGGTGCGGCGGCTGCTCATCGGCCTGGCCGTGGGCGTCCATGCCTCCCATGCGGAAGGTCCCTTCCGGGATGTAGATCTGGGTCATGCCGTCCACCGACGAGGTGCGCTCGTCCCCGGCGTTGGCATTGCCGGAGGACTGGGCGGTCGGGTTCAGGCCGACTGCCGTGTTGGTGGGGTAGGCCGTCGAGAATGACATTGGGGTCGGGTCAGCGCCGCCGCCAATGCTGCAGGCGGTTGCAAAGAGCACCAGCCCTGCAATTACGAAGATGATGGGAATCAGTTTTTTCATATTACTCCTCCAGTTTGAGTATGACTTGAGTATACGGATTCTTCGGCCATCGGGTATCACCCAAAAGTAATATTCCGGTGATATTTTGATACTTTTGTGACCGAATAAGAGTATAATAACAGAAATCTTGAGAATCGTACAGGTTGGAGCGACTACCATGAACCCAGACAACCCCACACAATTCCAGGCAGCGCCGCGTGTTCTCGTCGTCTGCGACCAGAGCGATACCGCCCCCATCTGGGGCTACATCATCCGCGAGAAAGGCCTGATCGCCATCCTGGAGACTTCCGTCCAGAGGGCGCTCACCCGCCTGGCCGAGGTCAACCCGGACCTGGTCATCGTTGACGTCAACGCCCCGCACCCGGAGCGTCTCGAGTTGTGCAAAAAATTCCGCACCACGAGCGACAGCCCGCTCCTGCTCTTCCTCCCCGCCAGCAACGAGACAGAAATCCTCGACGCCTACCAGGCCGGGGTGGACGAATGCGTCATCAAGCCGGTCAGCCCGGCGGTGTTCCTCGCCAAGATCCTGGCCTGGGCGCGGCGCGGGCAGATGGTCTCCGGCGGCGCGCCCTCCCCGACGCGCTCCATCACCCTGCGCCTCGACCCGGCGCGCCGCGCCGCGGTCACGCCGGACAGGCAGGAGGTCAAACTGACCAACCTCGAGTTCCGCCTGCTGCGCCTGCTGATGAGCCGCCCCGGCTACGTCTTCCCAACCGGCGAGATCATCCAGAGCGTCTGGGGCGGCCAGGGCGAGAGCGACGCGGCCCTGCTCAAGAATGTCGTTTACCGTCTGCGAAAAAAACTGGGGTCCGACGCAGGCGAACCGTACTCCATCCAGACCTGGCCGGGGGGATACAGTTTTCAGGAAGGATAAAGGACGATCTTCTCCGCGCTGACCGGGACCTCGCTTCCGCACGCCCCGCAGCGCAGCGGACCATCAGCCTGCCCTGCCCATTCGACCTTTCCGCACCTCGGGCATTTCAGCGCATCGGCCAGCGCGCGTTTCCCTGCCGGGACCAGACGTCCCGGTTTGCGCGCCCGCACGAAGTCGAATAGTTTCCACCACTTTTGGATTTCCACGTTTTCGAAGCCGGTCTTTTGCAGCAGCGCGGTGAATTGCTCCGCGCTTTTTACTTTTGCCTTGCGCCCGGATTCCTCCGTGCCCCGCGACGTGACCAGGATCCCGCCCGGGCGCAGGAGGCGGTACAGTTCCGCCAGCGGCGCTTCCATGGCGGGCATCACCTCCAGCGCTTCGAAGCACGACACCGCGTCGAAGGTTGCGTCCGGGAACGGCAGCGGCATGGACGCGGTGTGCATCAGCGTCACGGCTGCGCGGCGGGAAGCAAGTTTTTGCGCGGCGAGTTCCAACATGCCGCGCGAAATGTCGAGGGCGATAACGTGGCCGCCGAACCCCGCCTCGCCCAGCAGCGCGGACGGGAAACGCCCGGTGCCGGTGGCCACGTCCAGCACGAGCGGCGCGGGGATGCCCGTCAGCGCGTCCAGCAGGGGGCGGACAATCACCTCGGCGTCGCGCGCCTGGCTGGCCTGCTTGTCGGCGTCGTATTTTTTCGCCCAGCGGTCATAGAGCCAGCCCTGCACGCGCGGCCCCAGGTGGACGCCCTCGTAAAAATAGATTTCGCGTTCCAGCAGGAAACCCGCGGCGATCAAAATAACAACGATGATGGCTATCCAGAGAATCATTTTGTCTCTCCCAAATTCCTCTCAGGCAGGAGCGACTCGGCCTCGCGGATGGACCGGAACGCGTACCCGGCCAGGAATGCGGCCGCGCCGCAAACGGCGGCCAGGACGAGGGTCCAGGCGAGACCGGCTCCCGGTCCAGAACCGGGCGGGATGAGGGGGGCAAGTCCATATTCCGCCAGCGGACCCGAGGCCAGCATCCCGGCCAGGTAGGGCAGTTGCACCAGCAGGTGGCGCGCCGAGAAGACGCGTCCCTGCACATCGGCTTCCACTTTTGCCTGCCAGATGGCGAGGTTGCCGCCCTCGACAAACGGCTCGAAGAACGAGAAGAAGAAACTGCCGGCGGCCCAGATGAGCAGGCCGGGACCGAGGCCGAGCGCCAGCACCCCGAGCAGGCAGGCGCCCGCACCGCCAAGCAGGATGCTGTGGATGCGGCGCTTCGGCCCGCCCCACAGGGCGAGCAGCGCGCCGCCCACCACCCCGCCGACCGCGCCGACGGATTGCACCGTGGCGAGCACCGTCTCGCTGCCGTCCGCGCGGGCGAGGATGGACGGGGCCAGCAGGGTCGCGCCGATGGCGAGGAAGAAGTTGGTGAAGGCGAAGAGGATGACCAGGGCGCGCAGGCTGGCGCGGGTGCGGAGGTAGCCGAAGCCGAAGCGCAGTTCCTGGCGGAAGTTGCCGCGGCTCGCGCGCCCCGTCTCGCTGACCGGCGGCTGCGGGACGCGCACCCAGAGCAGCGTGGCGAACGCGGCCAGGAAGGTCAGCAGGTCAATGACCATGATGTTCGCCATACCAATGGTCCCCAGCAACGCGGCGGCGAGCACCGGGGCGAGGATGCCGGAGATGGCCGGGGCCAGCCCGAGCATGCCCTGGGCGCGGGCGTAGTGTTCCTTCGGCAGCATGGTGGTCACCGCGGCGGAGTAGGCCGGGTACTGGAAGGCGGTAAAAAAACCGGCCAGGATGCCGATGACGTAAATGTGCCAGATTTCCAGACGGTTGGTGGAAAACAAAATGAGCACGGCCAGCGTGCCGAGTGCCGAGGCCAGGTCGCTGAACAGCATCACCAGTTTGCGGTTCCAGCGGTCCACCAGCACCCCGGCGACGGGCGTGAACAGCACGGTCGGCAGGAAGGCGAAGGCGCTGATGAGCGCCAGCGTGGTGGCCTGGCCGGTCTTCTGCCAGGCCCAGATGGTGAACGCGAACCAGGTCATGGCGCTGCCGAGCAGGCTCACGACCTGTCCGAACCAGACGATGCTGAAGGCGGTCATGCCGCCGGGGCGGGAAAATTTCATGAACCTGCCGCGGCTTTCTCCGCGGCCCAATCCTTCACCCGGTGGAACAGCGGCTCGAGCGGATTGAGTTCCGTCAGCGGGACGGCCAGGTTTTTGGTGCGTGTGCGGGCGTACTGGAAGGTGGACTGCCCGGCGTTGAGCACGTACGATTTGCGGCGGAACTCTTCGCGCGACAGCCAGCCCGCCAGCCAGATGTCCATGCCGTAGACCTGGATGTTGCCCCATTCGTACGGAGGAATGAGATACGCGTCGCCGCATACCGGGCTGTGGATCCCGATCCGGACCTCGGGCCTGCGCTGCGCGTGCGCGTGGATGTAGGCCACGCTGTGGAACGCCTGCTCCACCGGGACGCGCGTCCGCGGCGGCAGGTCGACGGTCGCGGTGACGAAGTTGCGCTCCGCGTCCATCCCGCCGATCTCGACCGTGACCGGCGTCTCGCATTCGCTTTTCAGCGCCAGTTTTTCGAGCGGAATCCAGTTGACCGGCCGCGCCCATTCGTCCGGCAGCGGGTGGACGAGGTAAACCGGCTGACCGGCCGCGGCGGCTTTGTCGGCGTCATCCAGTGAGGCGGCGGCCAGCCCGAGCAGGAACGCGAACAGGTAAATGTCGTCGTCCTTGTGGCCTTCGGCAGCAAACTGGTCCACCGGGACGAGCGCCGGGGCCTGGAGCAGCAGGCCGGGGTCCGCGTGGACGCGGGTGATCTGTTCGCGGCGCGAGATGTGGTAACTCTTCACGTCACAGCGATGCCCGCCGAGCGAGACGTCGTAGCGGTCCGGGTCGGTAAAGGGGGTCGCGCCGAGCACGTCGAAGGGGATGCCCTGTTCGCCGAGATGGCGGCGGAAGGCCAGTTCCACCGCCACGCCCGCCACGATGCGCCGCATCCGGTCCACGGGTGAGCCGCCCATGCGGTTGTAGGTGTAGGCCAGCGAGCGGCAGGCGTAGGCAATGCCGCCCTCGCTCAGGTCGGGGGTGTAGGGGAGGCGGAGGAGATCAGTCGTGGTAAGCATAAGGCTTTTTAGTCATTTCCTCTTTCACATACTCGGGCCAATCGGAAACATCAAACGCATACCATCCAGCGCGGCCAATCCAATAACGAAGATGAATAAGAATATAAAAGATGATCAATACTCTCCCACAAGCTCTTGTATATTCTAAATCAGCCTTTTCCCCAATTCGGGAAGCGTTTTATTACCTCAACTTTATCGAAAATAACAGGTAAATAAGTCTCATCATCCGCCCGACCAACCATTTCTTCAAACTCCGCAAGATCGGTTGCGAATGCACCTTGGAATTCTTGAACTGTCGGGCCGAGATTAATATTTACTCCTAACAGTTCCATACTAAACTCAGGGTGTGATATTCTAAATCTCGGTGCAGGTTTACTATCTTTTTGAAGGCCAAGCAACCGCCGAAGTGCATCGCCCTTTATTTGCATTGTTATGGTCATGTTTGAAAGTTTTACACATCCAGTGGAAACAATATCAAATAATTCTTCAATGTCTGCCCCATCATCATTAGTTAGTCCTTTCTCGGGAATTCTAAAAAACTTGCCTGTTTTATTCTGTATCATTATCAATTTGTCAACCCAGCTAGCAAACTGATCACTTATTTCACCAGTTGGATTGGACGGTAAATCAAAATTAAGTTGTTCACTATTTTCAGGAAAAGCAAAACTAATTTTTCCTCCATCTTGGATTGCTCTCAAAAAATTTATGGCCTGTTTGGCATCAAGAGCACTAATTCCTCCACTAGCTATGGAGAATGTCACTTTACCTGACTGACCAGTGGGAGTAAACCTCACATCTAAATTGCAATGTAATGGGCTCTTCTTACGAGCCGAACTAAATTGCATTCGTTGAGAGCCCGCCCTAAGTAAGGCTAATTCTGTATTGATTCCCTGACTTTGTACCTGATCCCGGCTAATAACTTGAATTGCTACTTCGTACACCTTGGGGACGCTATCCAATTCGACGACCAAGGAATCCGAGGGAATATCTCCAAACCATTTCGTCCACCAGTCAGAAAAACTAAAATCTTGGATGTATTCTCCTTGCAATGAGATTGGAGTACCCTCTTTGATGAAATCATCAAATCCTTTAGCAGCCTCTTTTCCCCGAGAAGTTTGAGGAAAGGCTATTGTGATTTGGGTCTGCAGTTCCTTTCCTCTTGATATCAAAGGGTAACAAAAATGTCCTATTGTTCTCTTGAGGATGGCTAGACCAGAATTGTCTGTGCGATTGCCCCAAGGAATATTTACACTGATCTTCGAAGTGTCTGGCTTTAGCCTCCATTCAGGTTGTTTAGCATCTATTCTTGGTACTAAATCTTGAATTATTGCCCACCTTCCTTCTCGAAGCTTAATATCCCAAACAATCAGAACAACAGGTTGAAGAAAAGACTCCCAATGCTTTAAGTCTTTCACTTTTAGCGGATACGATAAATAATCGCTATTTCTTCTTTCGAGCAAATTCGTTACGCTCTTTTCTTGAAGATGGAATGTTACCCCCGTAGCTTCATTGTCAATGAAAATGTGAACTATAAAATCTTCGCCTAAATCGGTAGAAACAGGTGTTGGTATCCAACCATAATCAGTAAACCGCTCAGATAATTGTTGTCTACTGATTTGCTCTTGCTTGATTTGCGATGTGTATCTATTTCTGGCCATAATATTCTCTAAAATAGAAAGGTAATGAGCAAAATACCAATCATTTTTACCCATTCCTAAACTGTAAACAATAGTGATGGAACGTATTACTCACCCACGCGGACCCCAGCCCGAACGGGGCGAGGCGCTGGTTATCCTGCATCCAGATTTTCTCATCCTTGAGCGTGTACACCTTGCCGAGTTCGCGGCCCAGGTCCCAGGCCAGCGGATAGATTTTCCCGCCCTTCTTGATGTTCTTGACGATGATGGTCAGGTAGGCTTTCTCGCGCAGGAGCGGCTTCAATCCGCTGTAGATGGCGACCAGTTTGGCGACGAACTCCTCGTAATCGTGCAGGTTGCCCACATCGTTCGGGTCGTCGGAGTAGAACACGTCCAACTCTGCGGCGGAGCGGCGCTTCTTCTGCGTCTCGGCACCCTTGGCGTGCAGCATGTCCCAGTAAGGCGGGGAGGTCAGCACATAATCTATTGCGGGAAACTGGTATGTTGCAGCAAGACTGGCATCACCATTTACGATTTCCGATTTCAGATTTGCGATTGAGTCGCCCAATAATTGGCGCTCTTCGGTGACGATCTGGCGGGCAATCTCGGCGTATTTGGGATTCAACTCGATGCCGTACGAATTCCTTCCGCAACGTAAACTGGCCACCAGCGCGGACCCGGTCCCGGCCATCGGGTCGAGCACGGTCTGCCCCCGCTTGGTGAAGAATTCGATGAACTCCTGCGCCATCGTCTCCGGGAACTTGGCGGGATGCACCAGCACGCCCTTCCGGCGCGGCGGCGGGTTGTGGATGAACCAGGATTTCTGGAACTTGAGCCAGGTCTTCGAGTCGAGGTCGTTGAGTTTGTTCATCGTGTCCCTATCGTAAATCAAAAATCGCAAATCGTAAATCTCACGGTGTGCGCGTCGGCGTGGGCGTACGCGACGGCGTGGCCGACGGCGTCGGGCTGACGTAGGTGACGGCGTACACGTTCAGGTTCGAGAAGCTGACCGTCTCCTCGGCCGCGCTGTTGGGCAGGATGAACACCCCGAGCGTGCCGGACCGGAAAACGGGGTCGCGTACCGTGAACTGGTAGCGGTCGTTCAGGAAGAAGCGCATCTCGCCCCCCGCGGCCCACACGCCCAGCCGCACCTCGCCCGGCGCGCCGGGCGGAGCGTCGCCGCTCGGGAGCCAGCCGCTGAGCGGCACCGCCTCCCCGTTGCGGACGCGCTCCAGCCGCGCCTGCCCGCTGCAGTTGACCGCGAAGCGGTAGTAGTCTGCGCTGCTCATCAGGCGGAAGAGCAGGCCGTAGGCATCCGCCCCGCGGCACAGGCTCAGGCGCACGTCCACCTCGGCGTAGAAATCGTTCAGGTTCAGGCCGTTGCGCTGGGACAGGATGTAGTTCTTCGAGCGGGAAGTCAGCGTGAGGCGGTTGCGGTCCACCACTGCGCCGGAGGCGGTCGTCCAGACGGCGGGGTCGTCGAATATGTCGGCGAGCAGCGTGCCGCCCAGGCCGGGACGCGCTTCCCCGGTCGGGAAGATGACCGGGGTGGCGAATGGCGTGGGCGTGTTGGTGGCGGGGAACCAGACGATGGTGGGGGTGGCGGTGCCGGTCGGGGCGGGGGCGGTATTCGTTGTCACGGGCGCGGGGAACAGCCCGGAGCAGGCGGATGCCAGGGCAACGGCGGGCAGGATGAGGGTCCAGAAACGCTTGCGGAAATCCATCATGTGAGTTTAATCGTCCGAGAGCGGGTCAAACGTCCGAGCGAAAATCCGCCTGGTTGTTGTACAATAAAGCCGTGAGAGATTGCTTCGCGCCTTCGGCGCTCGCAATGACAGGAATATTCTAGCATAAAGGAGAAATTTATGAGCGAGAAACTCGTGCTGGTGACGGGCGCGTGCGGCGAGATCGGGCAGGCGCTGGTGCAGGGACTGGCGAAGCGGGGCGGATACCGCATCGTGACCACCGACCTGTTCCCGGCGGCCGAGTCCATCCAGCCGCTCGTGGCCGAGCATTTGCAGGGGGACATGGTTTTCAAGGTCAAGCAGTTCTATGCCTACGATTTCGACATCATCTTTCACCTGGCGGCCTCGCTCTCGTCGAAGGCTGAAATTGCCACCGAGGAGGCGCACCGCATCAACGTGGAGGGGACGATGCAGTTGTTGATGCTGGCGGCGTACAAATCCGAGCAGCGCGGGCAGGCGGTGAAGTTCCTCTTTCCGAGTTCGATTGCGGCCTACGGGTTTGCGAACCGGGAGGAGAAGGGCCGCGCCGGGCGCGTGAAAGAGGACGACTGGAACACGCCGCACACGATGTACGGCTGCAACAAACTGTACTGCGAGAAACTGGGCATGTATTACAGCCAGTTCTGCGGCCAGCGCCACCTCGACCCGCAGCCGCCGGTGATGCTCGACTTCCACGCCATCCGCTTCCCCGGCCTTGTCAGTGCGTTCACCGTCCCCAGCGGCGGGACGAGCGACTACGGGCCGGAGATGCTGCACCACGCCGCGCAGGGCCTGCCCTACGCCTGTTTCGTGCGCGAGGACACCAAAATCTCGTTCATGGCGATGCCGGACGCGATCAAGTCCATTTTCATGCTGATGGATGCGCCGCGCGAAAAATTGACCCGCCCGGTCTACAACATTGACGCCTTCAGCCTGACGGCGGGCGGATTCCGCAAGCGGGCGCTGGCCGCGTTCCCGTCGGCGCAGATCACCTTCGAGCCGAACCCGCGCCGCCAGGGCATCGTGGACTCCTGGCCGGAGGATGTGGACGACTCCGCGGCGCGCAAGGATTGGGGCTGGAAGCCCGATTACGACGAGGAGCGTTTCTTCGAGGAATATTTCCTGCCGGAGATACGGAAGAGATACAAGAGGGTGAGCGCGAGGACGAATGAGTAAAGTAAGAAGGAACGAGTAAGAAGTGAGAAGGAAGAAGGAAGAGTAAAAAGAGACCGCCGGGTGGCGGTCTCTTTTTGGTCAGTGATTGACGATCTGTTCCCTCTCCGGCCCCACGGACACGAGCCGCACCGGGACCCCGGCCAGTCCTGCCACCCGGTCGAGATAGTCCCGCGCTGCGGACGGCAGGTCGTCCCACTTCCGCACCCCGGAGACGTCCTCCTTCCAGCCGGGGAGTTCTTCGTAGACCGGTTCGTACGGAGCCAGGTCCGCGGGGCCGAAGGGGAGGTCGGTGAACAGTTTCTCGTCGCGGCTGAAAGTCCCAGCATTTTTGGGACGGTAGGCGGTGCAGATGTTGAGCGTCTCCAGCCCGGAGAGGATGTCGAGTTTAGTGACGGCCAGTTCGGTGAAGCCGTTGAGACGGGCGGCGTAGCGCAGCAGGACGCCGTCCAGCCAGCCGACGCGGCGCGGGCGGCCGGTGGTCGTCCCGTACTCGTCCCAGGGATGCTCGCCGGTGCCGCGCAGACGGAGCGCCAGGTCGCCGGTCAACTCGGTCGGGAACGGGCCGGAGCCGACGCGCGTCTGGAAGGCCTTGACCACGCCGGTCACGCGGGCGTCGCGGGCGGCGGTCAGGCCGAGACCGAGGCCGGTCAGCGCGCCGGGGGCCACGGTGGAGGAACTGGTCACGAAGGGATACGTGCCGTGGTCGAGGTCGAGCAGCGTCCCCTGCGCGCCCTCGGCCAGGATGGTCTTCCCGGCGCGCAGGGCGGCGTCCAGTTCGACGGCGGTGTCGGCCACGTAAGGCGTAAGACGTAAAACGTAATCCGTAAACTCTGTCAGAATAGGTTCGATTTCGAGCGGGGCTGCCCCCAGTGTTTTCAAGGCGGCGTTGGCAGATTCTAGGTGCGCGGCGAGCCGCTCGGAAAAGTCTGCCGCCAGCAGGTCAGCCACACGCAGGCCGCGGCGGGTGGCCTTGTCTGTGTAGGCGGGACCGATGCCGCGCCCGGTGGTGCCGATGTTATCCTTACCGCGCGCCGCTTCCAGCGCCCGGTCGAGCGCCTGGTGGGCGGGGGTGATGATGTGCGCGGCGTACGAGATGCGCAGGCGCGCAGGTGAGATGCCGATGCCGGCCGCGGCCAGCATTTCCATCTCTTCGAGCAGCCGCTGCGGGTTGACAACCATCCCGTTGCCCATCACGGCGACGACCTTTGGGTGGATGATGCCCGACGGGACGAGGTGCAGTTTGAAGATCGTTTCGCCGACCGTGACGGTGTGCCCGGCGTTGTCGCCGCCGTTGTAGCGGGCGGTGAAATCGGCATTCGCCGCGAACCAGTCCACGATGCGGCCTTTGCCTTCGTCCCCCCACTGCGCGCCGACGATGATTTGAAGCGCCATATCTATCTCCTTGCGAACAAGCGCATTATATCAGCAGGGAAAAGATTAAACCGCGAAGGTCGCAAAGTACGCGAAGAATCAATTTGCCCGCGAAGGGTTTCTTCGCGGCCTCGAGATTTCTTCGCGATCGCCTGCCTTGCCCTCACCCCCGGCCCCTCTCCCAAAACAGGGAGAGGGGAGACGCTGCCGTGATTAGCCGCTGTTCACCCTTCCCTCTCCCAATGTTTTTGGGAGAGGGAAGGGCCGGGGATGGGTGAGGGCGAAAAGGCGCGAACCTTTGATATAATGACCGCATGAAACTGAAGTCGGTACTTGCCATCGGCGTTTTCCTGGCCGGGTTGCTCCTGTTGAGCGCCACCTTCTCGGCGCTTGCCGCGCCCCCGGCGCAGGGGACGCAGTATGCCACCCCCACTCCCGGCCCGGATGGGCGTATCATTTACATTGTCAAGTCGGGAGATACCTGCACGAGCATTTCGCTCATGACCGGTGTTTCACAGGATTACCTTCGCCAGACGAACCATTTGAACGAGAATTGCGATCTGGTCGAGGGGCAGCAGCTGGTCATCGGCATCGGCGGCCCGGCGGCCTCTTCCCCGACCCCCGGCCCGTCGCCGGTCCCGACCGCCGCCCTGCCCACCGCCACCCCGGCGCTGACTGGCTCGGCGAGCGTCTGCGTGGCGTTGTTCAACGACACCAACGGCGACGGGATGCGCCAGGCCGACACCGACGCCTTCGACGCGTACATTGTGGAAGGGACCGAGCCGATTGTCCTCGGCGGCGCGGTCAGCCTGACCAGCCTGACCGGTCCGTACTCGCAGACGCTCGACACGGTCGCGGGGCTGGACCCGGTCTGCTTTGCCGACGTGCCGGGCGGGAAGTACACCGTCAGCGCGGCCGTGCCGGACGGCTTCAATCCGACCACCACGTTGAGCGCCGAGGTGGAGGTTGGCCCCGGCGATTCGGTCTACGTCAATTTTGGGGCGCAGATCAAGGTGGAGACAGATCCGGTGGACGGGGAAAAATCCTCGCCGCTGCTGGGCGTGTTTGGGGCGCTGCTCCTGCTGGCGGGGATTGGGCTGGGCGTCTACGCCTGGCGGTCGAAGAAAGCGTCGTAGGGCTTTAACCGCGGAGGCGCAGAGAGCGCGGAGTGAACACTGAAAAGAAGTTATGGAAAGCCCCCGATTTCGTGTCGGGGACTTTTTTGGCTCTATCAACCAATCTGCGTAATCTCCCGAAACCCATCGGGACGATGTGCGCAATCTGCGGATGCTCCTACGGCATCGGCCCGTAGGCGGGCGAACAGACGATGTCGTAGTATTCCAGTTCTGTTGCCTTGACCTGCTCTGCGTAGGCGGCGGCCTCCTTGCCGATCAGGCGGACGGTGTCAATGTGCCGGTCGGCGTCCGGGGCCCAGTAGCGCGGCAGCACCATGAGCGGATCGTTGACCGGGCCCTCCGGCAGGTACGAGGGCCGCATCGGGTCGGTGGCGTCGGAGAGCGGCACCCAGTTGAACATCAGCGGGCCGCGCGGGTTGATGGTGAAGCCCAACTGGTAGCCGTACTGCCGGGCGGCCTGTACCGGGCGCACTCCGAATCCGCCGCCGGGCCAGATGATGGCGATGGGCGTTTTGCCGAAGTTCTGCTGCATGGCTTCCATCGAGCCGAGCAGTTCGCCCTTCAGGTAATCATCCGGAGAAGAGTTGGACATGGGGATGTTATGCACGAAGCCGTGCGACTGGTGGTCCACCCAGCCTTCGTTTTCCAGCGCCACATTGTCCGGCAGGGCGGCCGCGCCGATGCTGTCGTCGAGGTTGATCCACGAGTTGACCACCGGCCAGCCCCACTGGTCGTAATACGGGCGGAAATAGGAATTGAAATACTCGGCGTAGTGGCGGTCGTCCACCACCAGCAGGACGGAGCGCGGCGGGATCTTCGCGTTGTGGTAGAGAAAATCGGCCAGTTGCTGCGTGTTGATGGCCTGGAATCCCTGCTCGTGCAGGTCGTCCATCAGGATGGAAAAATTGCCCTGGGTGATCTGGTTGTAGTCGGTGATATCCTCGCTGGCGATGGAGTGGAACATGATCACCATCACCACCGTCCCCGGCGCGCTGTTGGCCGACGACCACTTGTCGCGCAGGTACTGGCAGGTATCGGGAATGTACGCGTGCGGCGTGTCGAGCGGATTCAGGTGGTCGGTCCCGAACGAGGCCGGGAGGGCAGGCGGCGTGCGGACCGGGGTGGCGGTCGGCGTGGGCGTGCCGGTCGGGACCGGGGTCAGGGTCGCCGTTTCAGTCGGCGGGATTGCCAGCGGGGTCGGGGTCGCGGCGGAGCAGGCTGTCAGCAGGATGATGAGCAGGGAAATAAAAAGTCGGGTTTTCATTTTATCTCGTAGATGATGTAATCCGCGTCTGCGTAGACGACGGGCAGGGAGGGGCAGGCCGTGGCCGGGTCCCCGGCGGGGACGACGGCGCGGGTCAGGCCTTCGTCCGCGGCGAAGGCGTGGAGCGCGGCGCACGGGTCGGTCTGGCCGTTGTAGAAGGCGTAGACCAGTTGCAGGCGGCGGTACCATTCGAGCACGTCGGCGCTGCGGTCGGGGGCGGTCACGAAGTCCACGTAGACGGGCATGCCGGCGGCGAGGCGGAAGTCGGCCATCTTGGGCGGGATGAGGTACACGTCGGCCGCGGACCGGTTGGCCGCCACCCAGGCCATCATCGGCCGCGCCGCCCCGGAGCGCAGGCGGGCAGACTCGATCTGGAAGCGCATCACGCCGACGGCGACCAGCCCGGTGATGAGCACGAGGCTGAGGGCAATGGCGGCGCGGCGTAAGTCGGATTGGCAATCCGACCTACCTCTGGCGGCGCGCTCCGGGAGTTTGACCTTCGTCACCGCGTACGCCAGCACCGTGGCCAGCCCGAGCGGAACCAGCAGGATGGACACGCGCCACGGGAAGAGCAGGGCCAGCGTGTCGCTGCCTGTCACGGCTTGCGCAGCGGTCAGCAGGAGCACGCCCAGCGTGACGATGACGAGGATGGGGAAGAGCCGCGTCTTGCGGGCAACGACCAGCGCGGCGAGGAAAATGACGGTCTTGACGGCCACCGTCCAATCCAACCAGGAGGCGATGAGGGCATGATGCGGGTTGCGGAAGTTGACCAGGATGTCCAGCGCCTGCGCGGCGATCGCGGGCGAGGAGGACCAGTTGATGTACGCGGTGTAGGCCACCGCCGGCGCGACGAGCAGCAGGGAGGTTAATCCGAGCAGGAAAGGCTTTTTAAGCGCGGCGATGTGACAGTCACTTCCAAAGTGACTGTCACATCGTTCCTCGCGCCAAATGATCCACATGTAGGCGAGGGTCAGCAATGCCCCGGCCAGCAGATAGACCGGGTGGAAATAGATCGCCGCGGCCATCGGGATGAGGGCGAGATGGGGGCGCTTGCGCAGGAAGAGGTAAATCGAAAGGGTCAGGAATACGCCGAAGACGCTCGGCTGGTAGACCTGCCCGAGGATGCGCTGTCCGGCCACGCCGCCCTCGAACAGGAAAGTGGCCTCCGGCTCCAGTCCGCGCGAAAGGACGAAGCGCAGCGCGGCGGAATGGAATGCCAGGAACAGCGCGGTGAAGGCCAGCGTGCGCGCTTTGGAGCGGCGCAGGTCGAAGAGCGTGTCCATGATGCCGAACATGCTGAACAGGTACACGCCCATCAGCAGGGCATAGTACGCGTACGACAGGACCTGGCTGTGGAAAATTTTGTAGGTGAGGAAGACCAGCCCGCTGAAGACCGGCATCAACTCCTGCGTGCTGGCGAGCCAGTCGCGGTCGAGATAGCCGAATCCCGCCTGCGCCATTCCGTGCAGGAAGTAGGTGTTCTGGTTGGAGGTGTACAGCGGCGACTGGGCATAGATCAATCCGAAGAGGATTGACCATCCCAGGAAGGCCAGCGCGCTTTTCCACCACGAAGGTTTGTTGTCCATGACCTTTTTCTTGTGAGAAGAATCGTCACACCGTCGGGGCAGACCTGTGTGTCTGCCCCCGTGCGAACATGCCGGTTTGCGGGCGAACACGCAGGTTCGCCCCTACTCTTTGCCCTTGATGAACGCCTCGGTCTTTTCGCGGCAAACATCGTCGCGGAACTGTTTGGGCGGCGTCTTGAAGAAATAGGACGACGGTCCGACAATCGGTCCGGACAGGCCGCGGTCGAGCGCCAGTTTGGCGCAGCGGACGGCGTCAATCACCACGCCGGCCGAGTTGGGCGAGTCCCACACTTCCAGTTTGACTTCCACGTTGAGCGGCACGTCGCCGAAAGTTGTCCCTTCCATGCGGACGTAGCACCACTTGCGGTCGGTCAGCCACGGCACGTGGTCCGACGGCCCGACGTGGACGTTGTCCGGGTCCATCTGGTAGGGGATCATGCTGGTGACCGCGCCGGTCTTGGAAATCTTCTTGCTCTCCAGCCGCTCGCGTTCCAGCATGTTGAGGAAGTCGGTGTTGCCGCCGAAGTTGAGTTGGTAGGTGCGGTCAATGCGCACGCCGCGGTCCACGAACAGGCTGGTCAGGACGCGGTGCAGGATGGTCGCCCCGACCTGGCTCTTGATGTCGTCGCCCAGGATGGGCAGGCCGGCATCCTTGAAGCGTTTGCCCCAGTACTCGGACGAGGCGATGAAGACCGGGATGCAGTTGACGAAGGAGCAGCCCGCCTCGATGACCTGCTCGGCGTACCACTTGGTCGCCATTTCCGAGCCGACCGGCAGGTACGAGATCACCACGTCGGTCTTCGTGTCTTTCAGCAATTTGACGATGTCGGCGGTCGGACCGGGGGCTTTTGTGATGACCTGCGACAGGTACTTGCCCAGGCCGTCGTGGGTCATGCCGCGCACCACCGGGACGTGAAGGTTCGGCACGCCGCAGAACTTGTAAGTGTTGTTCGGTTCGGCGAAGATGGCCTCCGAGAGGTCCTTGCCGACCTTGGTCACGTTGATGTCAATGCCCAGCGTGAATTCGATGTCACGGATGTGGTAGCCGCCCAGGTTGACGTGCATGATGCCTGGCACGCTGGCGTCATCCGCCGCATTCTTGTAATATTCGATGCCCTGCACCAGCGACGAGGCGCAGTTCCCCACGCCGATGATGGCCACGCGGACTTTCTTTTTACTCATAACTTTAATCTCCTTGTTTGATTGAACTTGGTTGTCGGACTGCAAAATCTCCAGATTTTGTCCGAAGTTGGGAGACTTCGGAGTCCGGGCGCTGTTTCTGCAAAATTGCTTATGCTATAATAATTCTTGCCACGAGCGAATCCATGACCGAAAACGAACCCATCCAACGCCTGCTCGACCTCAGCCGGAACCTGAGCCTGTCCCTGGACCTCGAACCGTTCCTGCAACAGGTCCTGTCGGCTGCCAGCGAACTGACCTCCAGCGAAGTGGCCTCCGTGCTGGAGGTCGAGGAGAGCGGTGGGCAGTTCCGCTTCCTGGCCGTCCCCTGGTTCCACCGCGACGCTCTCAAGTCAGTCCGGGTGCCGGTCAAGGGAAGCATCGCCGGGTGGGTGTACCAGAATGTCAAACCCGCTCTGGTTGCCGACGTTCCGGCGGACGGGCGGCATTTCAAAGGCGCCGACCAGGCCGCCGAGTTCGTCACCCGCAGCCTGGCGGCGGTTCCCATTGTCTACAAGGGGGAAACGCTCGGCGTGCTGGAAGCGGTCAACAAGACCGGCAGCGCCCATTATACCGAAGACGACCTCACAATTCTAGAGACTCTTGCCTCGCAGGCGGCGGTTGTCCTCCAGAACGCCCGCCTGATGGAGCGCGTCCAGAAATCCCTGAACGAGATGGCGCAACTGGACAAGATGAAAGCCGACTTCATCGCCATCGCCTCGCACGAACTGCGCACCCCGCTCGGCCTCATCCTCGGCCATTCCACCTTCCTGCGCGAAGTCATCACCGACGAGCACAAATCCCAACTGGACATCATCGTCCGCAATGCCATGCGCCTGAAAGAGATCGTGGACAACATGGCGAACATGGACAACGTCCAGCGCGGCATGGCCAGCCTGCGCAGCCGTTCGGTGTCCATTAAACGCGTCATCGAGGAAGTGATGGACACATTCCACGACGAGGCCCGCGAAAAGCGCGTGACGCTGCGCGTGGAGATCAAACCGGAAGACATTCTCATCGAAGGCGACGCCGCCAAGATCGCCATCGCCCTCAGCAACCTGGTCAAGAACGCCATTGTCTTCACCGACTCCGGCGGGCACGTGCTGGTGGCCGCCGAGCAGATCCCCGGCTACGTCAAAGTCTCGGTGATGGACGACGGCATCGGCATCCCGGCGCGCGACCTGCCGCACATCTTTGAGCGCTTCTACCAGGTCGAGTCGCACCTCACCCGCCGGCACGGCGGCATGGGGCTGGGGCTTTCGGTCGCCCGTGTAATGGTCGAAATGCACGGCGGACGCATCTGGGCCGAAAGCGTGGAGGGCAAAGGCAGCAACTTTACTTTCATTCTTCCGCACGAGTCCGATCAGGCCGCCGCGCCCGACGGGGCTTTCCACAAAAGCCTATAGAAAATTGTGGGACGGGCTCCCACGCCCGTCTTCCGGCGGCATGGGAGCCGCCTCTACAGAATATGGAACCGCAAATCATCCTCGCCGGAACCCTGCGGCGCGACTACCTCCTGCCCCCCGCCGGACACCCCCTGCTCGACGTCCCCGGCGGCGACCTGCTCTACGCCGCGGCCGGCGCAGCGGTCTGGACCCGGGACTCGGGTCCCGGCATTGGCCTGCTCGGACGAGTCGGCGAGGACTATCCCCGCGAGTGGCTGGCCTCGTTCCAGAAGCGCGGCTTCGACGCGGACGGCATCCGCATCGTGCCGGGGCATCTCGACCTGCGCGCCTTCCGCGCCTATCTGGACCCGACCACTGTTCAACGTAACAATCCGGTGGCGCACTTTGCACGCCTCGGCCTGCCCTACCCGAAATCCCTGCTCGGCTACCAGCCGCCCTCCGACCGCACCCAGCCGCGCGGTCCCGCCCCCGACGCCCCGCACCCGGCCGACATCCCCGACGCGTACCGGGAGGCGCTCGCCGTCCATCTCTGCCCGCTCGACCATCTCTCCGCCGGCCGCCTGGTCACCGCCTTCCGGCAGGCGGGCGTGAAGGCCGTGACCCTCGACCCATCCGCCGCGCTGATGGCCCCCTCCATGCTGGACGAGGTGCGCAATCTCCTGCACGGCCTGACCGCCTTCCTGCCCGCCGAGGAGGAACTGCGCGCCCTGTTCTGGGGCCGCAGCGACAACTTGTGGGAAATGGCCGAGGCGCTGGCCGCTTTCGGCTGCGAATTCATCGTCATCAAACGCGGCGGGCGCGGCCAGATGCTCTACGACGCCGCCGCCAAAAAACGCTGGGAAGTGCCCGCCTACGCAGCGCGCCTCGCCGACCCGACCGGCGCGGGCGATTCCTTCTGCGGCGGATTCCTGGCCGGGTTTTCCCAAACCTACGACCCGCTGCGCGCCGTCCTGCACGGCAGTGTTTCCGCCTCGTTGACGGTCGAGGGCAGCGGTGCGTTCCACGCCCTGGACTCGCTGCCCGGCCTGGCGCAGGCGCGGCGAGAGTCGCTGGCCGGGATTGTCCGGCAGGTGTAGGGCAAATTGCCAATTCGCCCCACGGGCAGCGCGCAGATCAGGCAGGCACATAGGGGCGACCCTGTGTGGCCGCCCAGGGCAGTGTAGGGCGGGATTCTAATCCCGCCGCCTGGCGGGTAAGAAACCCGCCCTACGGATTTTACGATGACCGATCTAACCTCCCGCCTCCTCGACCTGGCAGTCGCCATCCAGCAGATCCCCGCCCCGACCTTTCACGAAGCGGAGCGGGCGGAATTCGTCCGCGCCCGCTTCGCGGCGGAGGGCTTGCAGGACGTCGAAATCGATTCTGTCGGCAACGTCTGCGCCCGCCTGCCCGCCCTCCGTCCATCGTCCACCGTCCATCGTCCGCTCGTCGTTTCCGCCCACCTCGACACCGTCTTCCCCATCGGCACAGACCTGAAAATTTTCCGCGAGCCGGGACGCATTTCCGGCGCGGGCATCGGCGACAACTCCCTCGGCGTGGCCGGATTGTTCGGCCTCGTCTGGGCGCTGCGGGAGCGGACCGTCAACCTGCCCGCCGACCTCTGGCTGGTGGCGAACGTTTGCGAGGAGGGGCTGGGCGACCTGCGCGGCATGAAGGCGCTGGTCGAACGCTTTGGCTCGCAGGCGCGCGCCTTCGTTGTGCTGGAAGGGATGGCGCTCGGCAGCGTCTACCACCGCGGCCTGGGCGTGCGCCGCTACCGCGTCAGCGTGCGGACCGGCGGCGGCCACGCGTGGATAGACTACGGCCAGCCGTCCGCGGTCCACGAGTTGACCGCGCTGGCGGCGAAGATCACCGCGCTGAAAGTTCCCGCCGAGCCGCGCACCACGCTCAACGTCGGCATCATCTCCGGCGGGACCTCGGTCAACACCATCGCCGCCGAGGCCCGGCTCGAACTGGACCTGCGCTCGGAGGGGCCGGAGACGCTGGAGGAAATGGCGCGGCAGGTGGAGGCGTTGGCGGCCGCGGCGCGGCGCGAGGGCGTGGAGATCAGCGCCGAGGTCGTCGGCCGCCGCCCGGCGGGGGAACTCCCGGCTTCACATCCGCTCGTCAAATTGGCGCAGGATTGCCTGCGCAGTGTGGGCATCGAGCCGCGCTTGCACATCGGTTCCACCGACGCGAACCATCCGCTCAGCCTCGGCCTGCCCGCCGTGACGGTCGGCCTGACCACCGGCCGCGGCGCGCACACGGTGCACGAGTACATCAACACCGCGCCGCTGGAGAAGGGGGTGGAGGCGCTGGTGGGGCTGGTAAGCAGTATTCAGTGAACAGTGAACAGTGTACAGTTTACAGTGGGTCAGTTTTCTTTGTTGGATTCATCCCCAAGTTCTTCCAAAATCACCCCCATCACGCCGTTGATATCGTTCATTATGTCGCCGTTGAAGAAGCGCAAGACGCGGTAGCCGTGATGTTCGAGATAGGTGGTGCGTTCAGCGTCGTACTCGGTTTGGTCGAGGTGCTGAGAGCCGTCCACTTCGATGATGAGTTTCCGGCGCGGGGCGCAAAAATCCGGGATATAGGGGCCGATGGCGTGCTGGCGGCGGAATCCGGCATCGTTCGCGCGGTGGGCGCGCAGGTATGCCCATAGTTTGATCTCGGCGGGGGTCATTTTGCGGCGGAGTTCTTTGGCGCGGTGGAAGAGGGCCGGGGTGGTGCGTTTATGACGCATGGAACCCCCCTCGGTCCCCCCATTCCAAGTGCAGGAATGGGGGGAGGCTTGTGCTTATGATGGGGTGATTTTGGTTCATGGCAGCTGCTCCTTCACCCCCCTTCCGTCCCCCCATTCCAAGTGCAGGAATGGGGGGAGACTTTTGCTGATGGCGGGGCAATTTTGATTCATGAGCATTCTCCTCCCCCATCCGTGCTCTCCGGATGGGGGAGGCCGGGAGGGGGTTCACTTCAACCCCGCCACCTCCCACACCTCCACCGCTTCCTTCTTCCCCTTGACGTGCAGCGGCGCGTAGGGCTGGGCATCCACCTGTTCCTTCACGCGTTCGTAGGCTTCCTTGCTGATCAAGATCTGGTTCCTGGCGGCGTTCTCCTGGATGCGCTTGGCGGTGTTGACGCTGTCGCCGATGGCGGTGTAGTCGAGACGTTTCTCGGTGCCGATCCAGCCCAGCACGGCGTCGCCGTAGTGGATGCCGACGCCGAACGACAGGTGCGCCTCGGGCGGTAGTTCGGCGTGCAGTTTTTCCACGGCAGTCCGCAGGTCCAGCGCGGCGCGCACGGCGCGCAGGGTGTGGTCCGGCTGGGGCAGGGGGGCGTTGAACCAGGCCATGACTGCGTCGCCCAGGAATTTGTCCACCGTGCCTTCCTGACGGAGAACGGCCTCGGCTCCCGCGGCCAGGTAGCGGTTCAGCACGGCCACCAGTTCCTCCGGCGACTGTCTCTCGCTGTAGCCGGTGAAACCGCGGATGTCGGCGAACAGGATGGTGATGGCGGAGCGCTGCCCGCCGATCTGCAGGGCGTCGGGGTCAATCTGGGCAAGCACCGCCGGGCTGACCATGCGCTCCAGCAGGCGGCGCTGGGCTTCCAGTTTTTTGCGCTCGGTCATGTCGTCGAGCACGATGGCCACGCCCTGGGTGGCCTGGTCGGCGTCCTTGAGCGGCGAAAGGTTCAGCCGCCAGTCCACCGCGCCGCGCTGGGGCAGGCGGTGGCTGATTTCCAGCCCGATGACCGGTTTGTCGGTCTCGCGCACCGAGGCCAGGTGCGGGCGCAGGTCGGCGGCCAGCGAGGGCAGCACGTCCTCCAGCCGGTGGCCGACCAGGTCGGGGATGGCCTGGCCGAGGATGCCCTCGGCGGCGCGGTTGCACAGGGTGATCTGCTCCTCCACGTCGGCGGTTATGACTCCACTCGCAATGGAGGAGAAGACGTTGTCCATCAGGTTCTTGAGTTCGGTCACCTCGTCCAGCGTGCGGCGGACGGAGGCGAACAGGCGGGCGTTCTCGATGGCCACTGCGGCCTGGTTGGCGAAAACATTCAGCAGGTCGCGTTCGGCTTCGCTGAAAATGCCGGTGCGGATGCGGTTGTCGGCGTAGATGACGCCGATCATTTCGCTGCGGGCCTGGAGCGGCACGCACAGGATGGAGCGCAGGTTGTAGGCCACGATGGATTCCTGCCCGCCGAAGCGCGGATCCTCCTGGGCGTTGGTGGTCAGCACCGCCTCGCCGCTTTCGAGCACGCGCTGCACCACCGTGCGGCTGATGGCGAACTCGCCGGGGTTGATGGATTCCTGCTCCCAGTTGCGCGCCACGCGCGTCACCATCTCGCCCCGGTCGTCGCGCAGCATCAGGAAGCCGCGCTCGGCCTCGGTGAGACGGACGATGGTGTCCATCACTTGTTGCAGCACCTCGTCGAGTTCGAGCGAGGAGTTGACCGCCTGCGCTGTTTCGGCCAGCGCCAGCAGTTTTCCGCGCTGCTCCTCGAAGGCGGTGGCCTGGCGCGCCAGGTCGTGCAGCGCCGCTTCCAGGCTGGCAGCGTTTTCCAGCGTATCGGGGGAAAGGCTGGCGCGCGCCGGCTGGAGGGCGGCGCGCATCTGCCCGGCCAGTTTGCCGAGCGCCAGGATCTGTTCGTGGAGCGGGACGGGAGGAGGGTTCATCTGGTTTTGCCTTTTCCAAGAATACGGGCCAGGGATTTCAGGCGCGACTGCGCCGCGGCGCGCAGGGCCGCGCCGCGCAGCACCTCGGCGGCGCGGCGGGCGGGAGGCAGGTCGCCCATGCGCCGGCTGAACAGGGCATTCTGGTATTCGTCCAGCAGCGTCTGGATCTCGGCGGCCGAGCCGGGC
>WOUS01000016.1 GCA_009772985.1 Anaerolineaceae bacterium | reverse complement strand
ATTCGGCAGCTCCAAGGATTCGGTTTCGTGGTGGAAACCTAATTTACTCGGTTTTGCTCGCCGATCAACACCTTTTTACGAAACTGTCAGGTGGCTAGTCATCTATTACTTGCCCATACGGCGGGTTGCCAATCACTGCGTCAAAGCCGCCCATAGCAAATACGTGCGGGAAAGCCCTTTGCCAGTTGAATGGATTGACGCGATATTGTTCTTCCTCTTCCACAAACATGCGTCCCTCGAAGTAGTCCGGGCCGATCAGCGAGTTGCCGCACTTGATGTTATCCTCCAAATCGGGCAGGACGCGCTCCAGGCCGAGGGTCAACTGTCCGCTGGCGCCTTCGAGCACTTTCAGGAGCAGGCTGAGTTTGGTCACTTCCACGGCCTGCGGGTCAATGTCCACGCCGAAGATGTTGTCGAGCAGGATGCGCTTCTTCTCGGCAGTGGTCAGCCGCCACTCGCCCTTGTCCGCCTGGTAAACTGCCGGGTCTTTGCCGGCCGCCCACCGGTCCGGCTCGTGCGCCGCGTACCAGTTGGCGTGCCAGTCCAGCAGATACTGGTATGCGCCCAGCAGGAACGACCCCGACCCGCAGGCCGGGTCGAGGATGCGCAGTTTGGCGGCCTCTTTGGGGGTCAAACCATGCGAACCGCGAAGCTCGCCAAGTCCGCCAAGGTCTTGATTTTCCTTCGCGGGCTTTGCGCCCTTGGCGGTTAATTCCCCACCTCGCTCGTCAGGATTCAACAGTTTCCCCACCGTATTCCTGACGATGTAATCCACGATATACGTGGGCGTGTAATACACCCCGCCCGCCTTGCGCACTTCGGGCTTTTCCTCCACCTTGGCCTGGTGACCGGCCGTCAGGCGGATGACCTTGCCCAGGAACTGCTCGTACACCTGCCCCAGGATGTCCGCCGAAATGTAGTTGAACTTGTACGGGCTGACGGGGTGATACAGGCTTTGCAGGATGTCTTTCAGCGGCTTGTCGTCAATGACCAGGCCGGGGGTCAGTGTGTCGCTTGCGAAGTGGAACAGCCCGGAGTTGTACTTTGTGTCGGCGCGGCGGAAGAGGGCCAGGAGTTGGGAGTAGATGCCGCCCCCCTCGGTGCCCCCATTTCGGGGTTCAGAAATGGGGGGATGCAGGGGGGCTGCGATGTCGTGAAGTTGCTCATCCTGTTCGATGCCGCGGTCTTCGCAGATGCGCAGGAAGATGATGCGGTCAATGGTCATCTGCACGGCGAAATTCAGGTCGCGTTCGCTGCGGATGGCGGGCGGCGGGTTGCGCAGGGCAATGTTGCGCGCCAGCAGGTCGCGCCAGCGCTCGATCTCGGCCAGGAAAGCGTCGTCCACTTCGGCTGTGCCCCTGCGGCCCTTTTGCCCCTCGGCGAACTGGTCGAACGCGCCTCCCAGGACGGCCTCCCGCCCGAACAGCCCGGCGATCTCGTCCCATTTCTCCGCGTAATCCGAATAATGGTACAACTTGACGCGCCCGACCGAGGGCTTGTCGGTGATATACGGACGGCTGCGGCAATCGTAGACGGCCAACTGCTCGAAGTCGGTCAGCAGGCTGAGGGCAAGTTTGCCCGACCAGCCGTAACTGCGCAACTGGAAGGCCGGTTCAGGATTGGTTTCGATATTGACCGAGGGCTTTTTCGCCTCGACGAAGAAGATGTTTTTCTCCCCGATGCGGAAGGCATAGTCCGCGGCTTTGGCCTGCCCGCCCACCTCCACCGAGGCTTCGTGGATGACCTCCTTGTATTTCTCCGAAGCGCTCTTGCGGTTGAACATGTCCCAGCCGAGGGCCTCGAAGAACGGGTCGAGGAACTCGCGCCGGAGTTCGGTCTCGTTCTTGTGCTGGCGGTACTCGTGGCGGTGCTGGTCGAATTTCTCTACAAGTTCACGAATGCTGTCTGGTGCGGTCATGGAGGGTCTCCCCGGAAGGATGGATGCCTTATTTTACAACGAAAGCGGGTTGTGATGTGACAGTCAGTGATGTGACAGTCACCTTCAAGGTGACTGTCACATCACTGGCGAGACTACAGGATTTGCGCCTGGCAACTCGGACACGCGCCGTCGGCCTTCGGGAACACTTTCATCCTGCACTTCGGGCAGACGGTGATGCCGGAGAATGCAGCCGCGGCAGGTTTCCGGGCGGCGCGCTTGGGCCTTTCTTCTTCCTCTTCCTCGGGCTCCTCGGGCGGCTCCCACCGGGGACGCGGCCGTGCGGACCGGCGGCCTGTTTTCGCCTCCCCCCTGAGCGCCGATAGCAGTACGACCGTATCGATCCCGTACCAAACCAGGCACACCACGAGAAAGCCGCCCACGGACAATTCCTTGCCGAAGTACGTGAGATAGCGTTGGTAATAGGCGGTGCTTTGCCCGTACCAGGCCAGCCCCAGGAAGAGGATGCCCGTGGTGATGAAATACCCGGCGATGGCGCCCGTTTTCCGGTTGGCCGTCGAGATCGCCCCCTGGACCAGGATCGCGCCGATCAGGAAGAAATCGAACCAGTTGTCCACTCTGCCTCCTTATTTTTGCGCAACAGATCCGGGAACACACCCGCGCCCGGCGGACATTCCCCGCTTCTCTTCCTCGCCCAAAAACGCCGCCTCCAGCGCGTTACCCTGCGCCTGGCGGATTTGCTCCGGCGTGAGTCCTGCTTTGGGCGCGGCCACTTCGTACTCGTACGGCAGGGTGATGCCGCTGATGCCGGGGTCGTCGGTGTTGATGGTGGCGCGGAGGCCGCGCTCGAGGAACCGTTTCAGCGGGTGGCTGGCGTAGTCCGGCACGCACGAAGTCTGCACGTTGCTGGTGAGACAAGATTCCACGCCGATCTTGTGCTCGGCGAGATAATCGAGCAGGGACGGGTCTTCGACGGCGCGCAGGGCGTGCCCGATGCGTTCCGCCCCGAGCGTGCGGATGGCCTGCCAGACGGACTCCGGCCCGGCGCTCTCCCCGGCATGGACGGTGATGTGCCAGCCGGCCTCGCGCGCCCGGCGGAAGTGCTCGGCGAACCATTCGGCGGGGAAGTTGGCCTCGTCCCCGGCCAGGTCGAGGGCGATGATATGCTCGCGCTGGCCGAGCAGCGCCTCCAGTTCGCGGGCGGCGCTCTCCGGGCCGTACGTGCGGCTGAGGATGCCGATCAGGCCGACCCGGACGCCGGTCGCGCGCGCCCCGGCGTTCGTCCCGTCCACGACCGCCTCGACAACCGCCGCCGGGTCCAGGCCGTTCGCTTCGGCCATGAACCACGGGCTGAAGCGCAATTCCACGTAATCCAGCCCCTCGTTTTTTGCGTCCTCCACATTTTCGTAGGCCACGCGCCGGACGGCGTCGGCGTCCACCAGCACGGCCATCGGCCAGCGGAACTTGGCGATGAAGGCCATCACGCCCGGCTGGGGGCCGGTCACTTGCACGTGCGGGCGCAGGCCTTCCGCGTCGCGGGCGGGGAGGGGAACGTTGTGGCGGCGTCCGAGGTCGAGCACGGTTTCGAGGCGGATGGAGCCGTCGAGGTGGCGGTGGAGTTCAACGAGAGGCAGGGAGGGGTCTATCATGGCAGGCGGAAGAAGTTGGGCCAGACGAGGGCGTCGAGCAGGACGGTCTGGATGCAGAAGAAGATGCCGCCGATAAAGGCGGCCAGCAGTTTCCGGGAGCGCGGCTGGATGCTCAACAGGGCCGAGAGCATCCCCAGCCCGCCCACGCCGACCAGCATCAGCGCGAAGCGGATGGCGAACCAGAGCAGGTTGCCCGGATTGTCGAGCATGGCGCAGGTCAGCGGCATCCACAGCGCGGAGGGCGCGAGGATGAGCAGGTACAAAACGTTGAATCCTTTGAACCCGGCGCGGATGTTGATCTTGACTTTGGCGGGGTCGAGCACGAAGAGCAGGTAACCGGAGAACAGGAGATAGCCGATGGCCGCCAGGACCATGCTGGCGATGTAGAACGGCACCGCCCCCGCCGGGATGCCGCCCCACAGCCGGCCGGCAGCGCCGGGGTGTGAAAGAAGCCCCCAGGCGTAACTGCCCAGCACGGCGCTCCCGCCGAGCAGGTTGATGAACAGCAGGATTTTCTTTTGTTTATCCATGGAAAATCAACGCATCCCGTAGCGGTCCACGATGTGCTGGATGATGTCGGCGTCGTGGGATGAGATGCTGGTGATCTCGAAGCCGCAGTTGTAGACGTTCGGCTCGATCTTGTCGGCGCGGCACCACTTGACGCGGGCGCGGAACTCGATGCAGGCCTTGTCGGCCACTTCGGGGGTGGTGTCGAGGCGGACGCGTATCTCCTTGCCGCCGATGAGCGGCGCGGCGCTGTCGAGCATCAGGCCGATGCGGTTGATGTCCACCAGGTGCCCAATGACCTGCAGGTTCTCCGGGTCGAGCACCTGCATGAAATAGGACAGGTGCTGCCGTTTCAGTTTCCGCCGTTCCTGTGTGTTCGGTTCTTTGTAGATCATTGTCGCTCCCTTCGCAGGAATTGCCGATGCCGGGTATGGTCAGTCCTTGATGCGCAGGTTGTCGCGGAAGCCGTAGTTGTTGATGATGCGCTGGATGACTTTTCCCTCTTCCTTCCCCGCGTCCACGATCTCGAAGCCGGTGTTGAAGAGGCGCGGCTCGATGTCGGCGTGCGACCAGTGGGCGAGGACGGTGATGTCCATGTGCGGACGGTCCGATACATCGTCCGAGAGTTCCAGCCGCAGGCGGTACGTCACGCCGACGGTGAACGGCTCGGGGCTGAGCACCATGACGCCGCGCGGGGTGATATCCACCAGGTTGCCGATCTGGTGGCGCGTGGCCGGGTCGAAGATGCGGGCGTAATACAAGAGGTACTTCCGCCTGGTTTTCCTGCGCTCTTTCATGGCGCTCCTTTCTTTCGTTGCTCAAAGTATAGGCTAAATCGCGCCAGGAAGCAACACCCCGTGCGGGGGAGTTTGGAAATTTCGACAACGAGTAGACGGATGAGCGTGGGAATTCGTTTATTCGTTCCAAATTCGTTGTCAGGTTTTTGTGGACTTGGCGTAAAATGGGCTTCGTATCCTCTTGACTCTCCCGTTACTGGAGGTTGTATAACACAGCCATGATCCGGATCGGAGACTTTTCCAAACTCAGCCGTGTGTCCATCAAGGCGCTGCGCTTCTACGACGAGATGGGCCTGCTCAAGCCCGTCAGCGTGGATCGCTTCACCGGCTACCGCTACTACGAGTTCGACCAACTGCCTCGCCTGCACCGCATCCTGGCGCTCAAGGACCTGGGCTTCTCGCTGGAGGAGATCGGCCGTCTCCTCGAAAGCGCCCTGTCTGCCGAACAGATGCGCGGGATGCTGAAACTGCGCCAGGCGGAGATCAGGCAGACGGTCCAGGAGGAAGCGGAACGCCTCGAGCGGGTGGATTTGTGGCTGAGACAAATCGAACAGGAGGATTCCATGTCAAAGTACGATGTTGTCATCAAGAAAGTCGAGCCCATCAAGATCGCATCGGTCCGGGGCGTTGTCCCGACCCCGCCGCAGCAGGGATCACTGTGGAGCGAGCTGGAAGGATATCTCGCCAGGCAGCGCGTCCGCCCGGTCGCACCCTGCTTCAGTCTGTATCACGACGATGAGTACAAAGAAAAAGACTGGGACATCGAGGCCTGCGAACCCATCGCCGGCGATGTAAAAGCCAGTGAACGGGTGAAAGTTTACACTCTCCCGGCGGTCGAGACGATGGCCTGCACCATCCACCACGGGCCGTTCACCACCCTCAGCGAGGCCTACAATGCCATTGCGAAATGGATCGAGGCTAACGGCTACCGCACCTGCGGGCCGGGGCGCGAAATCTACTTGCATGTTACCGAGCAGGGGAATGGCATGGTCAACCAGACCGACCCGGAGACGGTGACTGAGATCCAGTTCCCGGTGGCGAAAGCCTGAACCCGTCCATCGCCCCTCCTCCGGTTTGGGGGAGGGGCAGGGGTGGGGGCGTCAGCAAGGATATTGCACGCCGTAAAACGGGGAACTGTTGTAAAATAGACTCGATGCCTGCCTCGATCAATGTCCTCTTCCTTGCCGCTGAAGCCGAACCGTTCGTCAAGGTCGGCGGCCTGGCCGACGTGGCCGGGTCCCTGCCGCTGGCCCTGCGCGCGCTGCCGTACCAGGCGACGCACGGGGCCGCGCTGGACGTCCGCCTGGTGCTGCCGCTCCATCTCCACAGCCGCGCCGAGTCCACCACCATGCGCCCGGTGGCCGAGTTCCAGGTCTACCGGAGTGGCGGGAGCATTCCCGCCCAGGTGTTCGAGACCTCGCTGAACGGGATGCCGGTCTATTTCATCAGCGGCCACCCGCTCTCCGCTTCCCCCAGCGTCTACTCGCCGGACCCGGCCCTCGACCGCGAAAAATACGCCTTCTTCTCCCTGGCCGTGCTGGAAATGCTGCGCCACGTGGACTGGCAGCCCGACATCCTCCACGCCAACGACTGGCACACCGCGCTGGCGCTCTACGCCCTGCGCGCCCGCCGCGGCGACCCGGTGCTGGCGCGCGTCCGCACGCTGCTGACGCTCCACAACCTGCCCTACATGGGCGGCGAGGCGGCCGACGCGTTGAACGCCTACGGCCTGATGCCGCTCAACGACGATGCCCTCCCGCAATGGGCGCGCACCTTCTTCCTGCCGCTCGGCCTGTGGGCGGCGGACGCCATCGTGCCGGTCTCGCCCGCGTACGCCCGCGAGATCCTGACGCCCGACTTCGGCTGCGGGCTGGAGTCCTACCTGAACAGCCGCCGCGAGTCCATCACCGGCATCCTCAACGGGTTGGACGTGTCGGGCTGGGACCCGGCGGCCGACGCGGCCATCCCGGCGCCGTTCTCCGCCGCGAACCTGGAGCCGCGCTCCGCCAGCAAAGCCGCCCTGCAGAAGTCGCTGGGACTGCCCGAAGACCCGCGCATCCCGCTCCTGGCGATGGTCGGGCGGGTGGACCGGCAGAAGGGCCAGGACCTGGCCTTCGACGCCCTGCGCCAGTCCGCCTCCCACGCGTGGCAGTTCGTCATGCTCGGCTCCGGCGACCCGGCGCTCGAGAACCTGGCCGCGAACCTGCAGGCCGACTTCCACGACCGCGTCCGCGTGGCGCTCCGCTACGATGCTCCGCTGGGACGGCTCATCTATGCCGGGGCAGACATGTTCCTGATGCCCTCGCGCTACGAACCCTGCGGACTGGCGCAGATGATCGCCATGCGCTACGGCTGCGTGCCGGTCGTCCGCGCCACCGGCGGGCTGAAGGATACGGTCGAGGAGGGGCGCACCGGCTTCCTGTTCAGGAAGGCCGAACCGGCCGACCTGGCCGAGGCGCTCGAACGCGCCCTGGGCGTCTACGCCAACCCGGCGAAGTGGCAGCGCTACCAGCGCAACGGCATGAGCGCCGACTTCTCCTGGCCGCGTCCCGCCCGCCAGTACGCCATGCTCTATCACTCGCTCACTTCTTCGTAAGCGACATTTGCCGGTTCCTGATGTAAGGCGAAATTAATTTCGCCCTGCATCAAAACTGAATACTGAATACTGTACACTGAATACTGTACACTGAATACTGACCACAGACCCCGAGGTGACCCATGAAAACGCGTGCCATCATCATGGCAGGGGGGGAGGGCGCCCGGCTGAGTGCGCTCACCGCCAAACGCACCAAGCCGGCCGTCCCATTTGCCGGGAAGTACCGCATCATTGATTTTGCCCTCTCCAACTGCGTTAACTCCAATATCTTCGACGTGATGGTGCTGGCACAGTACCGTCCGCAATCGCTGATCGAACACATCGGTTCGGGCGGCCCCTGGGACCTGGCGCGCGACTTCACCGGCGGCGTCCGCATCCTGACGCCCTACAAGGCGCGCTCCGACGCCGACTGGTTCATGGGCACTGCCGACGCCGTCCAGCAGAACTTCACCTTTATCAAGCAAGGCTCCCCGGACCTGATCCTCATCCTGTCGGGCGACCACATCTACACGATGGATTACGACCCAATGATCACCTTCCACATGGACCAGCAGGCCGACCTGACCATGGCCGTCGTGCGCGTCCCGCTGGCCGAGGCCTCCCGCTTCGGCGTGGTCAGCGTGGATAAAAAGTACCGTGTCAAGTCTTTCGTCGAGAAACCGAAAGACCCGCCCTCCGACCTGATCAACATGGGCGTCTACCTGTTCAACCGCGAACTCCTCGACCGTGTTCTCTGGGAGGACCACCAGCGCAAAGAGTCCTCGCACGATTTTGGCAAGGATATCCTGCCGCAGTTGGTCAGGGAAAAGGCGCGCATCATCGCCTTCCCCTACACCGGCTACTGGATGGACGTCGGCACGATCCAATCCTACTGGCAGGCGCACATGGACATGCTTTCGCCCAACCCGCCGTTGAAACTCTACGACCGCCGCTGGATCATCCACACCCGCACCGAGGAACGTCCGCCCGTCCGTTTCCCCGACAATGCCTGCGTCTACGCCAGCATGTTATCGGACGGATGCTATATCCAGGATAACGCCCGCGTCGAGAGCAGCGTTCTGTCGCCGGGCGTCATTGTCCGCCCCGGCGCGGTGGTGCGCGAATCCATCCTGATGACCGATTGCATCGTCGAAAGCGGGGCGGTGGTCGAGCGCGCCATCCTCGATAAGCGCGTGCATGTTGAAAAGAATGCCCGCGTCGGCGGCGGGGTCGGCGTCCCGGATATCCGCCTGGCGGTGGTGGGCAAGAACAGCGTTGTCCCGGCGGGCATGGTCATCGAACCGGACGCGGCGGTCGGCACCGATGTGGCCGCCTCCGACTATCCCGGCCCGCTGGTGAAAGCGGGCGAAACCATCGAGACGAAGCGACAACCTTATGAAATTTGAACGCGCCTCCGGCATCCTCCTGCACCCCTCCAGCCTGCCCGGCCCCTACGGCATCGGCGATCTCGGTCCCGCCGCCTACCGCTGGGTGGACTGGCTCGCCGCCGCCGGCTGCAAACTCTGGCAGGTGCTGCCCCTCGGTCCCACCGGTTACGGCGATTCGCCCTACCAGTGCTTCTCGGCCTTCGCCGGGAACCCCTACCTCATCAGCCCCGATTTCCTCCTGCGTGACGGACTGCTCCATTCGAACGACCTGATCGAGAAACTGGATTTCGACCCGCTCAAGGTGGACTTCGGGCGGCTCATCCCCTGGAAACTCAACCTGCTCGAAAAAGCCTTCCGCTGCTTTCTGGACCGTGGACCTGCGCCCGTTGAATTTGACTCTTTCTGCGCCGACAACGCTTCCTGGCTCGAAGATTATGCCCTCTTCATGGCGATCAAGGAGTCCCACGGAGGCGGGGCCTGGGACGGCTGGCCGGAGCCTTTGCGCCGCCGCGGCCCCGCCGCACTGGACGAGGCGCGCAAGTCGCTCAAAGATGCCATTTTGCGTTTTACGTTTTACCAATTTGTTTTCTTCCGCCAGTGGCATGACCTGCGAAACTACGCTCACCAGAAGGGACTGCGCATCATCGGCGACGCGCCCATCTTCGTGGCGATGGACTCCTCCGACGTCTGGTCGCACCCCGACCTGTTCTTCCTCGACGCGGCCGGCAGGCCGACGGTCGTGGCGGGCGTCCCGCCGGACTACTTTTCGCCGACCGGGCAGTTGTGGGGCAATCCGCTCTACCGCTGGGACGTGCACAAATCCACCGGCTATGCCTGGTGGCTGGAGCGGTTGCGCTTTACCCTGGCGACTGTGGACATCGTGCGCATCGACCACTTCCGCGGCTTTGCCGGGTACTGGGAAATCCCCGGCGGCGCGCCGACGGCCGAGACCGGGCGCTGGGTTCCCGGTCCGGGTGCGGACCTGTTCACTGCCATCCGCTCCAGCCTGGGCGCGGACCTGCCAATCATCGCCGAGGACCTCGGCCTGATCACGCCCGACGTCACCGCCCTGCGCGACCAGTTCGCCCTGCCGGGGATGAAGGTGCTGCAGTTCGCCTTCTCCGGCCCGGACAATGCTTTCCTGCCGCATCATTACCCGCAGAACTGCGTCGCTTATACCGGCACGCACGATAACGATACCGCCAATGGCTGGTACGCCGCCGCGCCCGGCCACGAAAAGGACTTTGCCCGCCGCTACCTGCGCGTGGACGGCTCCGATTTTGCCTGGGACCTGATCCGCGCCGTCTGGCGCTCCACGGCGGTCTTTTCCCTCGCCCCGATGCAGGATTTCCTCGATCTGGGCACGGAGGCGCGTTTCAACTTCCCCTCGCGCCTGGGCGGCAACTGGGAATGGCGCATGGGCGAGGAGGCCGCGAGTGGGGAATTGCAGGACAGGATACGGGAAATGAACTGGTTGTACCAGAGGTAAAAAATTCTCCGCCCCGGCGAACAGCACCCGGGCGGGATCGTTTTCAGGGAAATCCCCTTCAAAAGGAAAATTTAAACCTTTAAGACCCCATGTCCATGAGCGATCAACTTGATCCGCGAGGCCGAACGGTTTGCGTTCGCGGAGCATGGCGCTGGGGCGGGCGTGGACAATGTTTGGGAGCAGAAAAAACCCGAAGCCAGAAAAATGCTTGAAAATGCGGCAGAATCCCACAAATCCACTGCACGCTTTGTTGGCACGCTTTTGACTTGGAAAGTTACTTTGCAGTTTTACCAATATGCTTTTTGAGAGACTCTTCAATTTGCATTAGCCGTAAAACTGGAGACTTCAACTCTTTAGTTTCATTACGAGCATATTCTCGCAACTCCGACAAGCAATCAGAAAATTTTTCATTGATTATACATTCGAGAGTTACGCCATATTTGGTTTGAATGTTTGTTGTGATTGCTTCGACATCAGCCATTTGGTTGAATTTTGCGCCATCGCGGGATTTTCTGACTATTGGAGACCATAACATAAATTGCCTTGTGTACTCAGGAAAATATTTGTTTGCGTATTCTATGTCTTTAGAAAACTTCTCCGTTAATTTGGTGACATTGCTTGGTACATAGTACAAACCTGTAGCGAGATGAATAGCCACTTCGCAAACATAAATTGTTTTTGTTTCAAGGTCAATTCCTACAACATCAATTTCACCTTGCACATCAGGCGTGTATAAATTCTGCTGGATAAACTCACAGCCTTTTATGTATTGAAGATAAGCGGCGACAATTTCTTCACCTAAATTTGCTGTCATGTATTTATCTCTCAATCAGTCTGAAATAACAATCACGCACACATCATTTGGGTTTTGCTCTTTTATCTTGTTGTGCAAGGGGCGTGCCAACGGTTTGCGTTACTGGCGCTGGGGCGGGCGTGGACTCTGCTTGGGAGCAGAAAAAACTCGAAGCCAGAAAAATGCTCGAAAATGCGGCAGAATCCCCAGCGTCCAGTGCACGCTTTGTTGGGCGTGTTTAATTAGAAAGGTAAATCTATGTGTTCATCATGTAACGTGAAGATGAACGGGTCATCCACAAATTCACATTCAATTTTTGATGTATCAAATATTACTAAGTTATCAAAATAGTGATGATTACTTGTGTAAAGTATACCTTCGAAGCCTGCGAGTTTTGCTGCATCTGCAATAAATCTTGGAACGAAATACTCTGGCTTCCAAAATTTATTCCTTTCAACAATTTGGTTTAATGCGTCAGAAAAATAAATTAATCCTGTAGCGATAAGCGGAGCATCTGGGTCTGGCGAATGAAAGCCCACTCTGACATCGAGTATAGATGTGACTTTTCGGACGATTAAGTTTTGCATCCAGACGATTTTCTCGTCAGTCATAGCAAGTAATTCTTTTGCTGCTCCAATATCCGTTTTAGCCAAATAAAAATGACTTTGCCCATAATGATTAAAACGACCTTCACCTATTTGTACTTGTTCTGGGTTTGGAGCGGTCATATCTTTGCGAGCAAACTTATGACCATCGCTAATTTTTCTAGCCCGATACCAATTATCATTTTCAATGTTTGTTTTTGGAAATTCAGGCAATAAGTTAATGATTTTTTCACCTAACCCGTGTTTTGCTCCCAAGTATGGGTATTGTTCAATGAAGTGGACAAAGTCGTTTAGTTCATCACTATATTTAGCAAACCATTCATCACGTTTTTGATCCACTTGCTTTTCATATTCAGTTTTTGCACCATAATCATCAAAACGTTCAAACTGCCTGCCGCAACTGGGGCAATGTAGTTTGTTGGCAATTTCATCCCGAATATCATCAGGAATTTCGTATTCATCAAACAGAGATTCTAAGTCATTTTGCTCCCCAAGAACCCATACAACGTCACCACCATCATATGGCTGGCATGTTACGCAGTATTGAATTTCATCCTGTAATTTCGGAAGTAAATCATCAATATCTGTTTTCATTTCTATATTATCCTGTTGTTACAGATGTTTTACCAAACGCCCAACAGGGGTTATACGGCGGCGGTATAACGGCTTATGGACGGTTTAGCCCGCCGTCTAACGTCCTAAATCAATTAGGACGTTAGACGGCCATAAGTTCAAACAGGAATAACTTACTTCCCCTTCAACATCCTGATCCCCATCCAGATCAGCCAGGCGGGATACAGCGCCACCGCCCCCAGCCCCGCCGAGATCAGGTTGACGATGTTCCCCGGCTGGATGGAATTGGCAACCACGGCGGCGAACAGCAGCAGTCCGCTGACGATGCCGAGCAGGCCCAGTCCGAGCGGCCAGCGTTTGGAGCGGATGCCGATGGCGTTCATCCCCACCGCCCAGGCGGCCAGTCCGCCGAAGAGCAGCCAGTTGGAGTTGAGGCTGGCCTGCCCGATGTAGAGCAGTCCCTCCGCGGCGAGGCCGAGGTACGCCAGCGCGGTCAGCCAGGTAGCCCAGCCGGCCTCGTGCTCCTTGATCTGCCTCCAGATGGCCGGCAGGACGCCGAACCCGGCCAGCACGAAGCCGATCCGGGAAATCCAGTGCAGCCAGGCGGACGGGATGAAGGTGGACACGCCGTTGAGGATGAGCATGAGCGCCATCACAAATCCGGCCCATGCGCCAAAGTGGTACAGTTTCTTTTCTTCCATGTTGGTCTCCTTGTTTTGTATTGAATTATTTTTAATGTGACGGTCGCCTTCAAGGTGACCGTCGCATCACATCATAGCCTGATCTCGAACCCGCAGAACTCGCACTTGACCGTATCCTGCCCGCGCAGGACCGGCTTGGTCATCGCCCCGCCGCAGGACGGGCACTGCGTCGGCGCGGCCTTCACCTTGTCCACTGCGGCCTGGTCGAGCGCCACGGCGCGGCCCTGGTCGAAGTCCTTCGTCTTGGCCCGATTGAGCAGTCCCTGCCAGAAGGCGCAGTCCCGCCAGATGTGCAGGTGCGCCAGGTCCAGCGGCGCGCCGGGCAGGAAGCGGATCTCGATGTGATCCTCGTTCTTGAGCAGTCCCGCCTTGCTGGTGGTCACCTGGTCCAGCAGGGCCACGGGCGCCTCCCATTGCAGTCCCTGCACCTTTTGCTTTGCAGTGGCAACAAACAACACTTTCTTTGTTACCACTTCTTCCTTCTGCTCGAACAGCACGCGCTGGTCGGTCAGGTAGAGCACGCCCTCCGGGTCGTCCTTCTCCTCCTTGCCGGTGCGGCACCAGACCGCCCGGACGGCCGCGATCCCGCCCTCGAGGGGGAACAGTTTGAAGGTCGCCTCTGCCACGTTCTTGAGCAGGTAGTCCACGTCATCCAGGTGGCGGCTCAGGGTCGAGACCTGTCCGCTGAACTGGTCGTACATCCCGCTGACCATCCGCTCGGCGGCGTCCACCTTGCTGTCGAGTTGGCCCACTGCCGACTCGAGCGAGCTCAGGATGCCGCGCGCCATGCCGGGGCTGGCCGCCGCGGCCGCCAGTTGCGGCATTTGCAGTTCGATGGGGCGCAGGGCGTTGATCAGCATGGTGGACTGCTGTCCGACCTGCGCCTGCACGTTCGGGTAGAGCATCATCCACGACTCGACGAACGCCTGCGCCTGCGCCTCGAGGTCCTTCTCGAAGACGTAGCCGCGCGTCCGCAGGCCGGCGATGCGCTGGACGAGTCCGTTGACGTTCGACTGCACGTCCTCCACGGCGTCGCGTGCCTGGCTCAGGCGGACGCGGTTCTGCATGTCGTCGACTTTGCTTTGCAGGGTGCGGATCTGGGACTGGATTTCCTGGGCGGGATTGGTGGGGGTGGGCATAAGGTCTCCTTCGATACTCGGATGTCAATTGCTGTTATTATGACATACTTGAGCGTGGATGACAAATGGTAAAATAGTTCAATGACCTCCGACCTTCAATCCCGCGCCATTAATACGCTCCGTTTTTTGTCTGCGGACATGGTCCAGCAGGCGAACTCCGGACATCCCGGCCTGCCGATGGGCGCCGCCGCCATGGCGTACACCATCTGGACCCGGCACCTGCGTCACAACCCCGCGCATCCGCGCTGGCCGGACCGGGACCGCTTCATCCTCTCCGGCGGGCACGGTTCCGCCCTGTTGTATTCCCTGCTCCACCTGACCGGCTACGACCTCCCGCTCGACGAACTGAAACGCTTCCGCCAGTGGGACAGCCGCACGCCCGGCCACCCGGAGTTTGGCCTCACCCCCGGCGTGGAGACGACCACCGGTCCGCTCGGGCAGGGTTTCGCCAACGGCGTCGGTTTTGCGATTGCCGAGGCGCACCTGGCCGCGGAGTTCAATCAGCCTGTTGGGACGCAGAAAAACGCGGAGGAACGCGGAAAAGAAAACATCCGCGCCCGTCCGCGCTCGTCCGCGTCCTATAATATTGTCAACCACTACGTTTATGCCATCGTCACCGATGGCGACCTGATGGAAGGCGTGGCCTCCGAAGCCGCCTCCCTCGCCGGGCATTTGCGGCTGGGAAAACTCATCTACCTTTACGACGACAACCACATCTCGATTGACGGCTCCACCGACCTGGCTTTCACCGAAGACCGGATGAAACGCTTCGATGCCTACGGCTGGCACACGCAAACGGTCCCGGACGGCAACGATGTGGACGCCATCGACGCGGCCATTATCGCCGCCAAAGCCGACCCGCGTCCCTCCATCATTGCCTGCTGCACGCAGATCGGCTACGGCCTGCCGACGCGCCAGGGGACGTCGAAGGCGCACGGTGAGCCGCCCGGCGTGGAAGAGTTGCGCGGCGCAAAAGAAAAATTGGGCTGGCCGCTCGAACCGAATTTTTACATCCCCGAGGTTGTGCTGGCACATTTCCGCGCCGTGCTGGACGAAGGGCAGAAGGCGGAAGACGCGTGGAAGAAGCGGCTTGAATCCTATCGCCTCGAATATCCCGGCCTCGCCGCCGAGTTCGACCGCCGCATGGCCGGACGCCTGCCCGAAGGCTGGGATGCGGATTTGCCAACTTTCCCCCCTTCCATCGCAGGGAAGGGAGCAGGGGGGATAGGTCCGCTCGCCACCCGCGCCGCTTCCGGTAAAACGCTCAACGCGCTGGCCGCGAAACTTCCCGAACTGCTCGGCGGTTCCGCTGACCTCGCTCCATCCAATAACACCTGGCTCGAAGGCCTGCCTGAATTCCAGAAAGATTCCCCCGCCGGGCGCAATTTCCATTTCGGCGTGCGCGAACACGGCATGGGCGCAATCGTCAACGGGATGGCGCTCCACGGCGGCATCATTCCCTACGGCGCGACCTTCCTTGTCTTTTCGGATTACATGCGCGGCGCGCTGCGTGTGGCCGCTCTCTCGCACATCCCGTCCATCTGGGTCTTCACGCACGACAGCGTCGGCGTCGGCGAGGACGGCCCCACGCACCAGCCGGTGGAACATCTCGCCGCGCTGCGCGCCATCCCGAACCTGCTCGTGCTCCGTCCCTGCGACGCGAACGAAACGGTGGAGGCGTGGAAAATCGCCATCTCCCGCCGCGATGGGCCGACGGTCCTGGCGTTGACCCGGCAGCCGCTCCCGACCCTCGACCGCAGTCTCTACACCCCGGCCTCCGAACTTGCCCGCGGCGCGTACGTTCTGGCCGACGTCGGCGACATCGAACCGGAACTCATCCTGATGGCCTCCGGCTCGGAGGTGGGGCTGATCATGGATGCCGGGATGCGCCTTGCCGCTGAGGGTGTCAACGTACGCATGATCTCCTTCCCTTCATGGGAACTGTTCGCCGCGCAGGACGAAGCATACCGGACCGCGGTCCTGCCGCCGCAAGTCCGCGCCCGGCTGGCGGTCGAGGCCGGAATCGCCCAGGGCTGGGAGCGCTGGACCGGCGACGGCGGCGCGGTGCTCAGCCTGGACCATTTTGGCGCGTCGGCTCCGGCGAAAATCCTGTTCGAGAAATTCGGCTTCACCGTTGAGAATGTGATCGCGAAAGCGAAGGAGTTGCTGCGATGAAAATTGCCGTTGCCTGTGACCATGCCGGGTTCCTGCTCAAGGGCATGGTGCTCGAAACCGTGCGCAGCCTCGGGCATACCGTGCTTGATCTGGGAACCGATTCCGACCAGCCAGTGGATTATCCCGATTACGCCGAAAAGGTCGGGCGCGCCATCCAGAACGGCGAAGCGGAGCGCGGAATTTTGCTGTGCGGCTCCGGGGTGGGGGCGTGCATTGCCGCCAACAAGATGCGCGGCGTCTATGCCGGAGTCTGCCACGACACCTATTCCGCTCATCAGGGCGTGGAACACGACGACATGAACGTGCTGTGCATCGGGGCGCGCATCCTCGGTCCCGAACCGGCGCGGGAGATTGTCACCGCATTTCTATCGGCGCGCTTCATCGGCAATGATCCCGGCCAGGAGCGCCACGCGCGACGGGTAAAGAAAGTTAGAAAGTTGGAAGGTTAGAAAGTTAGAAGGTTGGCAAGTTGGAAAGGTGAAAGGTTTTCATGCCCTCTTACCAACCTGCAAACTTGGAACCGAGGAGAGAATATGCCAACCATAACCCGTTTCGAGGAAATAGAGGCCTGGCAAACCGCGCGGGAACTGACGAAACAGATTTACTCACTTACGGAGCGCGGAGCCTTTGGACGCGACTTTGGATTGAAAGATCAGATTCGCCGCGCCGCTGTATCGGTTATGAGCAATATTGCCGAAGGATTCGAAAGTCAAACGCAGCAACAATTTATTCGCTACCTCGGGATTGCGAAAGCATCTGCCGGAGAATTTCGTTCTCAACTTTATGTGTCGCGCGACCTCGGCTATATCACCGTAGAACAGTTCGATGACGCTTTCCGGCTGGCCGAGAAAGTCTCGCGCCAGATTTCGCGGTTTATCATGTATCTCGAAAGCCACCCGCAATCACAGCGTGTCCGCGAAGACCGTGCTGATTATGAAGTCTAACCTTCAAACCTTCCAACCTTCCAACTTTTCAACGTATCTAACATGAACTCCATTCAACAACTAACCAAGCTTGGTCAATCGCTCTGGTACGACAATATTCAACGCCGGTTACTCGACAACGGCGAACTGGCGGCCATGATCGCCCGCGGCGACATCCGCGGCGTGACCTCCAACCCGTCCATTTTCCACAACGCCCTCGCGAAGACGAACGATTACGATTCGGCGCTGACCCCGATGGCCTGGTCGGGCTGGGAGGCCGAGACGATCTTCTGGCAACTTGCCATCGAAGACATCCGCCGCGCCTGCGACCTGTTCCGCCCGCTTTACGAGCAGTCGAAGGGCGGCGATGGGTATGTCTCGCTCGAAGTCCATCCCGCGCTGGCGCACAACTCCGTAGCCACGCTGACGCAGGCCAAGGATTTGTGGGCACGCGTGGCCCGTCCCAACCTGATGATCAAAATCCCGGCCACGAAGGAAGGCCTGCCCGCTGTCCGCGCCGCCATCGCCGCGGGCATCAATGTCAACGTGACGCTCATCTTTTCGATTGAGCGCTACCGCGAAGTGATGGAGGCCTACCTTTGCGGTCTCGAAGATCTCCTCTTCCCCTCTTCTCCTTTTCCCGCATCCTCTTCCCCTTCTTCCGCAGCCGGGGTCCCCGCCTCCGTCGCCTCCTTCTTCGTCTCCCGCATGGACACCAAAGTGGACGCGCTGCTTGGCAGGGGCGACCCGTCGGGTCCTCCCGGTCAGCCTTCGCCTGCCCAGGCGGGTCGCCCCTACGGCCAGGCCGCCATTGCCAGCGCCCGCCTCGCCTACGCCGCCTTCCGCGAGACCTTTGCCGGCCCGCGCTGGGAGAAACTTGCCAAAGCAGGGGCGCGCCTCCAGCGTCCGCTGTGGGCCTCCACCAGCACCAAGAATCCCGCCTACCCCGACACAATTTACGTGGACAACCTGATCGGCCCCGACACGGTCAACACTGTCCCGCCGCAAACGCTGGACGCGTTCCGCGACCACGGTCAGGCCGCGCTGACGATCACGGAAAATCTTGACGACGCGCGCCGGCTTTTTGCGGAATTGGAATCGCGCGGCATCTCGATTGCCCGCGTCACGCAGGAGTTGGAAGATGAGGGCGTGCAGACTTTTGCAGACGCGTTCGCGGCGATGCTGGCGGCCATCGAGGCGCGCCGTTCCGCCGCCGCGGCCTCGCTCGGACCGTTGGCCGGTTCCGTCCAGCGGCGCATCTCCCGCCTCGAAGCGGACGCCGTCCCAGCCCGGCTGTGGTCGGGCGACCCGTCGCTGTGGACCGCCGACCCGCAGGGGCAGGAGGAAATCCGCAAGCGGCTCGGCTGGCTGACCCTGCCCGAGACTTCGCGGGCGCGGGCAAAAGCGATTCAGTCTGTTGCGGACGAAATCCACCGCGCCGGCATCCACAAGTTCCTCCTGCTCGGCATGGGCGGCTCCTCCCTCGCGCCGGAAGTCCTCTCCCTCGTATTTGGGGGAACCATTAACCATTCACAATTCTCTATTCTTGATTCGACCGACCCCGCGCAAGTCGCCCGGGCCGCCAAAGATTTCCCGCCAGCCGAGACGCTCTACATCGTCTCCAGCAAATCCGGCGGGACAGCGGAAGTCAACGCCATGCTGGACTACTTCTGGCATCTCTCCGGCGGCGACGGCGCGCGCTTCGTCGCCATCACCGATCCGGGCACCTCGCTGGACGCGCTGGCGAATGCCCGCGGCTTCCGGAAAACATTCCTCGCCGACCCATCCGTGGGCGGACGGTTCTCCGTGCTGGCTGATTTCGGCCTGCTCCCGGCGGCGTTGATGGGATTTGACATCGAAAAACTTCTCGCTTCCGCCGCGGCGATGATGAACGAATGCCGCGCCGAAGTCTCCCCGGCGCGCAATCCCGGCCTGGCGCTGGGGGCGGTGATGGGGGAGGCGGCGCTCGCCGGGCGCGACAAGTTGACCATCATCGCCGACCCGCAAGCGGCGGCGTTCGGCTCCTGGCTGGAGCAACTGATCGCAGAGTCGTCAGGCAAGCAGGGGAAGGGCATCATCGTCGTGGACGGCGAGCCGGTCGGCAGTCTGGCCGATTATGGAGCGGACTGCCTGTTCATCTATTTCAAGGTCACGGGCGAACATGAACAGGCTGTCAGTCTTCTCCGCCAATCCGGTCAACCTGTTGCCGAGTTCCTAATCACTAATCCCTATTCACTTTTCTCTGAATTCTACCGCTGGGAAATTGCAACCGCCATTGCCTGCCACGTTCTGGGCGTCAATGCCTTCGACCAGCCGGACGTGCAGGACAACAAGAACCGCACGAAAGCCAAGATAACTGCGTATAGCCAGAATAGAGTATTAGAGGAGCCGCTTCCCGCCTGGGAAAAGGATGGCATAAAAATCATCACCAATCAGCCGCTGACAGGCAGCGGGCTGAAAGACAGTCTGGCGGTGTTCCTTGCCTCAGCGAAGAAGGGCGATTACGTTGCCATCAACGCCTACCTGCCGCGCAATGCTGGAACGCTGGCCGCGCTGACGGAACTCCGGCTGAAGGTGCGGGCGCGCACCGGCTGCGCGACCACGGTCGGGTTTGGGCCGCGCTTCCTCCACTCCACCGGGCAACTGCACAAGGGGGGACCCGATACCGGCCTGTTCCTGCAAATCACCGCCGACCCGGTCGAAGATTTGGAAATCCCCGGGCAGGGACTGACCTTCGGCGTGTTGGAACGCGCCCAGGCGCTCGGCGATTACGAAGCGCTGGCGGCGCGCGGACGGCGCGTCCTGCGCCTGCACCTGCCCGCGCCGGATGCGGTGCGGATGCTGGTTGACGCGGTGAAATGAATCGGGGCCGGCGCGCTGTTTTGCTGGCAACAATTTTCCTGGCGGCCTGTCAAACGCAGGCCGCTTTGCCGTCCGCTCCCGCGCCGACCGGAACCGCTCTCCCCGCCGCGACACTCGCGCCAACCGCAACCGCCACGCTGACCCCCACGCCCGCGCCGACGCTCACGCCGCTCCCGACGCTGTTCCCGCGGCCCACGTCCAGCGCGCCGCTGGTGGCTTGCAGCGAGCGGCGTCCGTCTGATGATTTGTATGTGCTCGTGAATTCATCCTTCGGCCTCGACCCGGATTACGTCCCGCCCGACCTGGTGGGGCTTGGCAATTACGTGCCGGGAAACGTGACTCCGCCCGACCTGCTGTTGCGCCGCGCAGCCGCCGAGGCGCTGGGAAGGCTCGTGCGGGCGATGCAGGCTGACGGTCCCGCGCCGACCGTACTTTCGGCTTATCGCGGTTATTACGACCAGATCGTTGTCTACCAGAAATGGCAGGAGCAGGACCCGGCCTATGTCAGCCAGATCAGCGCCGTGCCCGGTCACAGCGAGCACCAGTTGGGCACGGCGGTGGACTTCGGTTCGCCCGAACTTCCCGCCCTGACCGGCGACCCGTCCGCCCGTTTCTCCCCGCTGTTTGCCGAGACGAGCGAAGGGCGGTGGCTGGCCGTTCACGCCCACGAGTACGGCTTCACCCTGACCAGCCCGCCCGGAGCCGAAGCATGGACCGGCCTCACCTACGAACCCTGGCACTACCGCTATGTCGGCGTGGACCTGGCGGCGTACCTGCGCGCCAGCGGTTATTTCCTGGCGGAATATCTCTACCTGACGATGACCGGCCTGCCCTGCATCCCCGACATGGGCGGAAGGTAGCCGCTCTAGACGGGGTTTCGCCTCAGGATGATTCTGAGGCTGGCTTTCAGCAGCCCGTCGAATGCTTTTATCAGCGGGCGCGCCTTTGCCAATCCGCCGATGACCGCGCCCAGCAGATTGGTGAACGCGCCGGGCAGGGGCGGCATGGCGGTGTGCGCACCGAAGTCCACGTCGCGGTCGCCGATCCGGTACGCGGCCCGCCCCGTTTTCTGGACCGTGGGCCTGCGCGCCAAAAAACCGCGCAGTTTTTCCCGCTCGGGCCCGGTCAGCCAGGCCGGGATGTCGGAGGTGGCTTTGAAGCGGCAGACTTCGGCCAGGTCTTGCAGGAGCGCCAACTGCTCCGGCGTCAGGCTGTTCTGACGCGAGCGGAAGTAGATCACGTCCGGGTCGGTGTGCAGGAGCGGGGACAGCCACAGGCGGTTGAGCGTCGTCCGCAGGGCGTTGCGCCCGCCGGGGGCGGCGAAATTTTCCAACAGATCGTCATCCCGGCGGGAGGCCCAGTGCCCGGCCACGTCCGGGCCGACGCGCAGCGCGTCGCACAGGCCGATGGACGGCAGGATGGGAGCGCCGCAGGTCAGGAAGTAGGCGTCGCCCAGGGCCTCGCGGATGACCGTCAGCCCGTGGCGGTAGGCGGCTTCGCGCGGCATGTCCACGTGGCGTTTGCCGGGCAATGCCCCGGCGTAGAGGAAGTCCAGCTTGGCGTAATCGTAGCCCCAGAGGCGGACCTTTTTCATCAGCGCGGCCAGCCAGTCCAGCGCGGCGGGATGTGTCGTGTCGAGGGCGTAAAGTTGCTCGCCCCAGTTGAACCCGGCAGAGACGAGGCCGCCGTTCTCGTCGCGCAGGAGCCAGTCGCGGTGGTCACGGAAAATGCTGGAGGAAGGGACGATCAGTAGCGGGGCCAGCCACAGCCCGGCTTTGCGCCCGGTGGCCCGGATGCGGGCGGCCATCCCGTCCATGCCGGAGGGGAATTTGGCATTCGGCTCCCAATCGCCGATGCCGCGCTGCCAGCCGTCATCAATTTGGAAAACGTCGAAGGGCAGGTCGCCGAGGTCGTTCAGGATCTTGAGCAATTGGCCTTCGTGGATTTCGGTGTACAGGCTGTACCAGGAACACCAGACTTTGTGTGAATCCCTGGCTCGGCCTTTCCCAAGCCGTTCGCCAAGCAGTTTGGCGTAGCGGGCGAAGATTTCGTCTTCGTTCCCGGCGGCAATGAACCACTGGTAGGGCAAATTGCTAATTTGCCCAACATTTTCGTACCCCCCGGTGAGAGTCTGCCCGTCGAGCACGATGTGGCTCTCAAGGCCAAGCGCGCCGAGGAAGAGGATTTGCCCGTCCGGGAGTTCGACGGCCGCGTACCACGATCCGTGCGGACGGGTCTCGCGGGCGTAGACCGGGTCGGCCTGCATCGGGTGCAGGATTTCCGGCCGCATCGGGCGGACCGGGCGGCCCGTCTCCACCCAGGCGGTCAGCGACCACGACTGCCAGCCGGAGTAGAGATACCGCGCGGGTGCGGTGGGCAGGTTCACGGTCAGGAGCGAAGCGGAAGCAATGAATCCGCCTTCGACGGGGCGGCAGTCGGTGGCGTTGATGGAAATGGTCTGGTTGGCGAGGGTGATGTCCATGATTTGTCCTTGCGGGAGGGATGTCTTGCTATTATAATTCAGCCCATCTTTGAAAGGCGATGATGGGAACGAGTATGCCCCCGCCGCTGTCAGCGAACCCGGAGATGGTGTGAGCCGGGCCAGCCGAAAGGGCAGAAAATCCTCCCGGAGCCGTGAACTGAAATCAGTGAATAGTGAATAGTGAATAGTGAATTGTGATTGGAAAACACTGATAGTAGGGAAGCCGGAAGCCGACCGTTATCCTGGCAGGGTATCGCCGCAAGGCTGTACCCGTGAGCGCCCGCAAGGGAAGCAGAGTGGTACCGCGCGAGTCATTGGACTCTCGTCTCTGGGATGAGGCGAGAGTTTTCGCTTAAGAGAAGGTAATAAGGGATTAGGAACAAAGTAATCAGGAACACAGCAATTGGGAGTACGGCTCCTGGCGACTGATTATCCAATTCCTGATTACCTGATCCCTTTTTACCTGATTACCTTACCCCGGAGGCATGAATGTTCAAACCAGTCAGTCCAAAATTAGATGTCACCGCCCTGGAAGAGGGCGTGTTGAAGTTCTGGAAGTCGCAGAAGATCTTCGAGAAGACCATCTCGGAGCGCAAGGGCGGGCCGGAATACATCTTCTTCGAGGGACCGCCAACCGCCAATGGCAAGCCCGGCGTCCACCACGTGCTGGCGCGCGTCTTCAAGGATATGTTCCCGCGCTACAAGATCATGCGCGGATTCCACGTCTCGCGGCGCGGCGGATGGGATACACACGGCCTGCCGGTCGAGATCGAGGTCGAGAAGCAGTTGGGTTTCACCAGCAAAAGCCAGATCGAGGAGTATGGCATTGACCGGTTCAACGAACTGTGCCGCAAATCTGTCTTCGCCTACATCCAGGAGTGGGAAAAACTGACCGACCGCATCGCCTTCTGGGTGGACCTGGGAGATGCCTACGTTACCTATACCAATGACTACATCGAGTCGGTCTGGTGGATTTTGAAAAACTTCTGGGACAAGGGCCTGCTCTACCAGGGCTACAAAGTCGTGCCTTACTGCCCGCGCTGCGGTACGCCGCTCTCGGACCACGAGGTGGCGCTCGGCTACGAAGACGCCACCGACCCCTCGGTCTTCGTCCGCATGCCGCTGGTGGACAAGCCCGGGACTTCGCTCCTGGTCTGGACGACCACGCCCTGGACGCTGCCCGGCAATGTCGCAGTCGCCGCCCATTCCGAAGTCGAGTATGTGACGGTGGAACGCGCCCTGCCGGACACCCCTACGGGTGCAGGTGGAGGCACGGAACGGCTCATCCTTGCCAAACTCCTGCTCGAAAAAGTATTTCCCGGCGAGGAATTGAAGGTGGTGGATTCGTTCAAAGGGAAGAAACTCAAGGGCAAACGCTACCAGCCGCTGTTCACCTTCATGCCGCCCGATAAACCGGCGCATTACGTGGTGCTGGGCGATTTTGTAACCACCGAAGACGGCACCGGTCTTGTCCACATGGCGCCGGCCTTCGGCGCGGAGGATATGGCCGCGGCGATGGAGTTCGACCTGCCGGTGCTGATGACCGTCGCGCCGGACGGCGCGTTCCTGCCCGAGATCACGCCCTGGCGCGGCATGTGGGTCAAGGATGCCGACCCGCTCATCATCCAGGACCTGCAGGCGCGCGGGCTGCTGCTCAAATCTGAATTGTATACGCACACCTATCCCTTCTGCTGGCGCTGCCATACGCCGTTGTTGTATTACGCGCGCGGCACGTGGTATATCCGCACCAGCCAGTTCAAGGACCGGCTGGTGGCTCTCAACCAGACCATCAATTGGGTGCCGGAGCATATCAAGGATGGCCGTTTTGGCAACTGGCTGGAGAACAACGTGGATTGGGCGCTGGGCCGCGAGCGTTACTGGGGCACGCCGCTGCCGGTCTGGGAGTGCGCCGATTGCAAACATCAGGACGCGGTCGGTTCGCGAGGCGAACTCTCCGAAAAGGCCGGCCGCGACCTCTCGGATCTCGAACTGCACCGCCCACACGTGGACAATGTCACCTGGGCCTGCGAAAAATGCGGCGGCAAGATGGCGCGCGTCCCTGACCTGATTGACTGCTGGTTCGATTCAGGCTCGATGCCGGTGGCGCAGTGGCACTATCCGTTCGAGAATGAAGATAAATTCAAAGAACAGTTCCCCGCCGATTTCATCTGCGAAGCCGTGGACCAAACGCGCGGCTGGTTCTACTCGCTGCACGCCATCAGTACCTTGTTGTTTGACAAAACAGCCTATCGGAACGTTATCTGCCTGGGCCATATCCAGGATAGCGAAGGACGGAAAATGTCCAAATCGCTGGGCAACATCGTCGAACCGTGGGATGTGCTTCGGGCTCACGGTGCGGATGCCTTGCGCTGGTATCTTTATACGGCCACACCGCCCGGCAATGAACGCCGCTTCTCTGGTGATCTGGTTGGCGAAGTGGTGCGCAACTTCACGCTCACACTGTGGAACGTGTATTCGTTTTTCGTGACGTACGCCAACCTCGATCAGTGGCAGCCTGTAGGACAAATTGGCAATTTGTCCTACAACAGCCTTGACCGCTGGCTGCTCTCCTCGCTGAACACCCTGGTCCGTGATGTGACGAAAGCCTACGAGACCTACGATGTTCCCGGAGCGACGCGCCCCGTCGAAGCCTTCGTCGAGGCGCTCTCGACCTGGTACCTGCGCCGCTCCCGGAGGCGTTTCTGGAAGTCCGAATCGGACTCCGACAAACAGGCCGCCTACTCGACGCTGTACACCGCGCTCGTGACCCTCTCCAAACTGCTGGCTCCGACCATGCCCTTCCTGGCCGACGAGATGTACCAAAACCTGGTGCGGGCAGCGGACGGGCGCGCCCCCGAATCCGTCCACCTGGCGAAATGGCCGCAAGTGGACGAGGCCCTGATTGACGAGACCCTCAACCGCGAGATGACGCTGGTCATGCGCCTCGTCTCGCTGGGACATTCCGCCCGCCAGAAGGCGAACCGCAAAGTCCGCCAGCCGCTGGCCGAGGCCGCGTTTGCGTTGGGCCGCGCCGAGGAACGCCACGCGGTCGAAACCTACGCCGACCTCATCACCGATGAGTTGAACGTCAAGAAAGTCCGCCTGCTGGATGCGTCCGGTGACGCGGCCACGTTTACGCTGAAGCCGCTCCCGAAGCAATTAGGCCAGAAATATGGCAGCAAATTCCCGGCCCTCCAGAAGGCCATCCTGGCGCTGGACGCGGCCGCGTCTGCTCCGGTATTGCTCTCCGGCCAGCCGCTCAAGGTCACAGCCAATGGCGAAACGTTCGACATCCTGCCCGAGGAAGTGGAAGTACGCGCGGATGCCAAATCTGGTTTTGCCGTGGCGGCCGACGGCGCGTACCTGGCCGCCCTGGTCACCGAGTTGACGCCGGACCTCGTCCGCGAAGGGCTGGCGCGCGAGTTTGTCCGCCGGGTGCAGGACCTGCGCAAAACTGCCGGGCTGGATGTGGCCGACCGCATCAAACTCTACGTGACGGCGACGCCCGGGCTGAAAGCAGCCATCGAAGCCAACCGGGAATACGTCACTGCCGAGACGCTGACGGTGGAATTTAAATTTGCCGCGCCGCCTCCCGGCGCGGTCAAAGCGGAAGACGAGTTCGACGGAGAAAAAGTCACCGTCGGGCTGGTCAAAGCCTGAGAAACCGAGGAGCCCGTTCCCGAAAAGGAACGGGTTCCTGCTTGAATCGCGCCGTTGAGTGTGCTATAGTTTTTACAGCACACGATGCGAAAGGGCCCAACAGGAAGGAAGGTATCTATGCCCAATCCATACACCGGTCCGTTCGAGCCTGACAAATGGCGTCCGGCCATCTGGGCCATCACCAGTATCTTCGAGTCTGGCCGGCCGGAAGGCAACCCGGCCATGTACCAGAACTACGATTCCGGCATCGTCAGTTACGGCCGGCACCAGGCCACACTGGCCTCCGGGTCCCTGAGCCTGGTGCTGGACGAATTCTACGCCCGCAGCCAGAGCGCGGCCAGCCGGACCTTGCGGCAGGGTTTCGACGGGCGCGTCAAAACGAAGGACGAAGCGCTGCGGAACGATAACGATTTCAAAGCGCTGCTCATCCAGGCTGCGGCGGAGCAGGAAATGACCGATGCCCAGGATGCGGTCTTCGACCGGTTCTACTATCAGCCCGCCATCTCGAAAGTCCAACAATGCCATCTCGCCTCGCCGCTCGGACTGGCCGTCGCGTATGATACGCGCATCCAGGGCGGGTGGTTGCAGGTGCTGAACCGTCTCGCCGCGCGGCTGGGCGGCAGCGTCGTCGGTCAGAACGGCATCGAGGAGGATCGCTGGATCGCCGTCTATCTGGAGGAGCGCGAGGCCTGGCTGTATGAAATCGCCCAACGCGCCGAAAACAACGGCGACCCGTCCAGCGCCAACGCCCTGCGCATTTCCACTTTCCGCGTGCGCGAACTGAAAACCCTCGCCGCCGCCGGGAACTACGCGCTGGCCGGACCGTTCACGGTGCGCGGCTGGAACCTGCCCGGCATCCCGGCCGCGCCGAAACCGGTCGCGGCCCCGCCGAAGCCGGTTGCCGATGCGCAGTTGCTTGACGCCAACGCGGTGGAGGATTTGCTGGTTCTCCGGCCCGGCCAGACGTTCACCGTCACCTGGAGCCTGCGCAACTCCGGCACGCTGGCCTGGGAGGCGGGCTTCCGCCTGGCCAACACTTCCAACATTCCCGTGCGGAGGGGGCCCCCGCGCGAGTTTCCCCTGGAGAATGTGTCTGCGCACATGCCCGTCGCGCCCGGCGCGGACGTGAACCTCTCCGTCAGCCTGCGCGCCCCGCGCACGGGCCGCCATCACCGCTCCGAGTGGCGGCTGGTTGATTCTGGCGGGAACTTCTTCGGCGCGGTCCTGCTGCTGGAATTTTACATCCGGAAACCCCCCTACCCGGTATGATGGCGCTGCAAGGAGGTGTGTGATGAAAATCGTCAAGATGATCGCGCTGATCGTATTCCTGCTGGCGGCGAACGTATTGTTCGGCCTGACGCTGAACCGCGCCGAAAGCCGGTTCGACGCGATGTTCACCCTCGACCTGGACCTGCTGGTTCTTGCCCTGTGGGTCTTCGGCTCGATGCTGCTCGTGGCGTTTGCGGCGGGAATCGCCGCCGCCCTCGTGCGGCCTTTCTGGGCGACCGCGCTGGCCTTTTTCCTCTCTGCCCTGGCGGTATTGCCGTTCTGGGGACTCGATTGGATCCCCGCGGCTTTTGTGCTGGTTTATTTCCTGCTGGCCCTGGTGTATGCCAACAACGTCAGGAATGAGATGGAACAGCGCATCCGTTTCTCCGCCGCCCCCGTCCAGCGCGAGCAGAAGGCGCTGCTTTCCGCCCTCGCGCTGCTGGTTTCCGTCGCTTTTGCGCTGGGCTATCAGCGCGACGCCGCGCAGAAAGGCTACGTGCTCCCTCCGGCCTTCAAGCAGGTGATGGTGGATGCGATCGTGCCGGCCCCGGGCAGCGAGGCGGGAGACCTGCTCGGGCAGTTCGGGCCGGCGGCCGAACAGCAAATGCGGCAGGAGGCGGAACGGATCTGGGCGGGAATGGAGGAGCAGTTGAGGCCGTTCGCGGCGTACCTTCCCATCGCGCTGGCCCTGCTGGTGTTTGGGATTCTCGAATTCCTGCTCAACCTCGTTTCCTGGATCCCGCTCGTCCTGCTGGCGGGCATCTTCCCGTTGTTCACCGCCCTGGGCATCACCCGCACCGAAACCGAAACGAAGGAGGTCGCCCGCCTGGTTCTATGAATACCGCTGCCGACCTGAAATTCCATCCTTTAACCCCCGCCCGCTGGGACGATTTCGAGCGTCTCTTCGGCCCGCGCGGCGCGTGCGCCGGATGCTGGTGCATGTTCTGGAAACTGACCCGCAAGGAATTCGAGGCCGGGCAGGGCGACGCCAACCGCCTCGCCCAGAAAGCCATCGTCGCCGCGGGCGGGACTCCCGGCCTGCTCGCGTACGTGGACGGGATTCCCGCCGGCTGGATCGCGGCCGCGCCGCGCAGCGAGTACCCCGGCCTGGCGCGCTCGCGCGTCCTCGCCCCGCTGGACGATCTCCCGGTCTGGTCGGCGCCCTGCTTCTTCGTGGATAAAAAATACCGCCGCCAAGGGCTGACGGTGGCGCTGCTCAAGGCGGCGGTCGAATACGTGAAATCGAAAGGCGGGAAAGTCGTGGAGGGCTACCCGGTCGAGCCGAAGACGGGGAAAGCCCCGCCGGTCTTTATCTACACCGGCACGGCATCCGCCTTCCGGCAGGCCGGGTTTGTGGAGGCAGGCCGCCGGTCCGAGACGCGCCCGATCATGCGGTACATCATCGAAACATAAAAAACCTTGCGAAGGTTCTGAACCTTCGCAAGGTTTGCTGTCATCCGAAACCTTCCATCAACTCCATCGGCACCACCGCCGCACCAACGATGCCCGGCCCGGTGTGGACGCCCAGCACGGGGGAGATGCGCAGGATTTCCAGTTTGGCGATGTTGAGCCGCCCGGCGAGCGATTTCTTCAACTCTTCGGCGCCATCGGCAAAGCGGCCGTGCATCACGCTGACCCACAGCGGCTTGTCCGCGTAGATCTGCTGGATGTGTTCGGTGATGATCTCCAGCGCCTGCGGGATGGTGCGCGTCTTGCCAACGGTCGAATACTTGCCGTCGGCCTTATCCACGTGGATGATGGGCTTGATCTTCAGCACGGAGCCGAGCAGGGCCTGGGCGCGTCCGATGCGTCCGCCTCGGGCGAGATATTCCAGCGTTTCGAGCGTGTAGATGACCTCGGTGTTCTGGCGGATCTTGTCCAGCCGTTCGAGGATGGCTTCGACGCTCCATCCTTTTTGGGCGGCCCGGGCGGCGGCCAGCACCTGGAAACGCTCCCCGCCGGAGAGGGTCATCGAGTCTACCACGTTGACGACTTTCTCCTTGATCTGCTCCGCGCCCATGCGGGCTGAGTTGATCGTCCCGCTCAGGCCGGAGGAAACGTGGATGGACAGCACCTGCGCGGCGTCTGCCACCTTGCGGTAGAGGTCGGCAAAGGTGCCGCTCGAAGGCTGGGCCGTGCTGGGGATGGCCGGGCGCATGGCCTCCAGCCGGTCGTAGAATTCATCCGGCGTCAGGTCGGCGGAGTTGACCTCGCCTTCGGGGAACTGGATGTATAAGGGGGCTTCGATGATTCCGAGTTCTTCGCGTTCTGCGGCGGGGATGTCGGCGGCGCAATCGGTTACGATTTTCATAGGTTTCATCTGTCTCTCTCCTTCTGTATGTTGTTTGGACAATTATACTGCGGGCGGAATATCTGTCCGCTGTTCTAATCTTTCTCTAATTATCCGGTATCTTTTCCTGGCGCGCCTATTTCCCGGCTAACAATCACCTATCAAATCGGGTAGAATAGCGTCCATGCAAATCAACCAGTCCACCATCGCTTTGGACGGAGTGCGCGCCACCTACGTGGAGGTGAACCTGGCGCGCCTGCGCCGCAACCTGGACCTCATCCGGGCCGCGGTCGCCCCGGCCAAGGTGATGCCGGTCATCAAGGCCAATGCCTACGGGCACGGGATGGTGGAAGTGGCGAAGCATCTCGCCCCGCACGCGGACTACCTCGGCGTGGCGGTGCTGGAGGAAGGCATCCTCCTGCGCGAACTCGGCATCCGCACCCCGATCCTGGTGCTGGGCGGAATCTGGGGCGAGCAGGTGCCGCGCTACCTGGATTTCGACCTGACCTTCATGGCCTCCTCGGTGGAACGCCTGGAGCAGATCAACGCCGCGGCAGAGAAGGCCGAGCGCAAGGCTAAAGTCCATTTGAAAATAGACACCGGCATGGAGCGCATCGGCGTCCATTATTACAACGCCGAGACTTTGCAGGAAGCCGCGCTGAAATGCAAGTACGTGGAAGTTGAAGGGATTTGCTCCCACTTCGCCAACGCCGATTCTGCCGACCTGACCCACGCCCGCCTGCAACTGGAGCGTTTCAACGAAGTCCTGCGGTTCTACGAGACGCACAGCCTGCCGATGCCGGTGCGGCACATGGCAAACTCGGGGGCCATCCTGCAACTGCCGGAGAGTCTCTTCGACATGGTGCGGCCCGGCATCCTGCTCTACGGCGTGTACCCCTCGCTGGAAGCGCCGCGCCGGCTCACGGTCCGGCCCGCGCTCGCCTGGAAGTCGCGCGTGGTCTATTTCAAAGTGGTCAGGCCGGGGCATCCGGTCAGTTACGGCTCGGCCTGGGAATCCGACCACGAGGCGCGCATTGTCACGGTCCCGGTCGGGTACGGGGACGGGTACTTCCGCAGCATGTCGAACCGGGCGCAGGTCATCATCCGCGGGAAAAAATATCCGCAGGTGGGGCGCATCTGCATGGACCAGATGATGGTGAACATCGGCGCGGACTCGGCCTTCAACGGCGACGACGTGATCCTGCTCGGCGAGGCGGACGGCCTGTCCATCACCGCCGAAGACCTGGCGGAGTGGGCTGGCACCATCCCGTACGAGATCCTGACGAATATCAATACGCGCGTCCCGCGCGTTTATCTTACGGAGGATTAGTGGAACCCATTCAACCGGCCGAAGGGCCGAAGCGTTTATCATGGAAAAAGATCGGCAGTTTCCTGAAAACCTACTGGCGTGATTTTATGTTTCTCTTCCTGTCCTCGGGCGTCATCGTGGTGCTTGACCAGTGGACGAAAGCCTGGGTGCGCGCCAACGTCCCGCTGGGCGCGGACTGGCCGATGCCGGCCTCGCTGGCCTGGCTGGAGCCGTACGCCCGCATCCGGCATACGTACAACACGGGCGCGGCCTTCGGCCTGTTCCAACAGGGCGGGCTGATTTTCGCCATCCTGGCGGTCATCGTCTCGGCGCTCATCATTTTGTATTTCCCCCAGACCTCCCGCCGCGACTGGTGGCTGCGCCTGGCGCTGGCCCTGCAACTGGGCGGCGCGCTCGGCAACCTGGTGGACCGCATCCGCTTCGGGCCGGTGACCGATTTTATCTCAGTCGGGAATTTCGCCATCTTCAACGTGGCCGATTCCTGCATCTCGGTCGGCGTTGCCATTCTCATTCTCGGCGTCTGGCTGATGGAGCGCAAATTGAAGAAAGAAGAAAAAGCGAAACAACTCGAGGCGACGAGTGAGTGACCGGGTCGAGGCCTTCGTTTTCCAGAAAGACGAAAAGGGACGGCTGGACGTTTTCCTGACCGCCTGCCTGCCGGAATTTTCGCGCTCGCGCGTGCAGGGACTCATCAAGGACGGATTTGTGACGGTGGATGGGGAACCGGTCACGAAGGCGGGGCGGGACCTCGATCCTGGCGCGCGTGTGGAGGCGCGCATCCCGCCGCCTGTGCCTTCCGGGTTGGTGGCTGAGAATATCCCGCTCGATGTCATCTTCGAGAACCGCGACCTGCTCATTGTCAACAAACCGGCCGGCATGGTCGTCCACCCCTCGCCCGGCCACGACAGCGGGACGCTGGTCCACGCCGCGCTCGGTCACGCCCCGGACCTTTCGGGCATCGGCGGCGAGGAACGCCCGGGCATCGTCCACCGGCTGGACAAGGAGACTTCCGGCCTCATCGTGATCGCCAAGAACGAACAGTCCCACCGCTGGATGCAGGAGCAGTTCAAGAGCCGCACGGTGGAGAAAATTTACCTGGCGCTGGTGGACGGCAAACCGCCCACGCCCACGGGCCGCGTGGAAGCGCCGATCGGGCGCAACACCACGCACCGCAAACTGATGGCGGTCGTCCCGCTCGAAAAGGGGCGCGAAGCGGTGACCGAGTATCGCACGCTGGAGAGTTTCCCGGCGCACACCCTGCTCGAAGTTCATCCGCTGACGGGGCGCACGCACCAGATCCGCGTCCACCTGGCGTTTTTGGGTTGTCCGGTGGCGGGGGACAGGGTGTATGGCAAGCGGAAGTCGTCGGTGGATCTGGACAGGCATTTCCTCCATGCGTATAAATTGAAAATAAAATTGCCCGGTGAAAAGATGCCAAAATCGTTCGAGGCAAAGTTGCCGGAAGAGTTGCAACAAGTTCTCGATACTTTGCAAGCCACTCGGCAGTAACACAGTTCTAACGCGGATTGCGCTGATTTTGCGGATTTCGCCCATCCGATCTGCGTAATTTGCCAAATCCGCGAAATCCGCGCTGAGGTTTTGGGTGTATCTGAAAAGAGTCAATCGCCAGGAGAATGATCATGGATTATATTGACTTGCGTTCTGACACGATAACCAAACCCACGCCCGAAATGCGGGAGGCGATGGCAAAAGCCGAAGTCGGCGACGATGTGTACGGCGAGGATCCGACCGTCAACCGTTTGCAGGAACTGGCCGCGGAAATGACGGGCAAGGAGGCCGGGCTGTTCGTCGCTTCGGGGACGATGGGCAACTTGGCCGGGATCCTCGCCCACTGCGGACGCGGCGACGAAGTCATCCTCGGCAACAAGGCGCACACGTTCCTGTTCGAGGCGGGCGGGATCTCGGCGCTGGGCGGCGTCCACTCGTGCCAGCTGCCCAATCAGCCGGACGGGTCGCTGGCGCTGGAGGATGTCGAGGCCGCCATCCGCCCGGACGATCCGCACGACCCGGTCACGCGGCTCATTTGTCTCGAAAACACGCACAACCGCTGCGGCGGCGTCTACCAAACGCCGGAATACACGCGCCGTGTGGCGGAGTTCGCCCACGCGCGCGGACTGGCGGTCCATCTCGACGGGGCGCGCGTGTTCAATGCCGCGGCCGCGCAGGGCATTGACGTGAAGGAGCTGACCGCCCCGGTGGACTCGGTCACGTTCTGCCTGAGCAAGGGATTGTGCGCGCCGGTCGGGTCGGTGCTGTGCGGGTCGAAGGAATTCATCAAGAAGGCGCACCGCCTCCGCAAGATGCTGGGAGGCGGGATGCGCCAGGCTGGGATTTTGGCCGCGGCGGGCATCGTGGCGCTCGAAACGATGACCGTCCGCCTGGCGGAGGACCATGCCCGGGCGCGGAAACTGGCCGACGGGCTGAAGCAGGTCCCCGGTCTGGTTTTGCAGGCGGGGAGTCCGGCCACGAATATGGTCTTTGTGTCCCTCGATGCGTCCGTCCCGCATTCCGTCGAGTTTGTTCGGACGCGGCTGGAGGAGCGCGGCGTCCTGCTCGGTGTCACCGGGGCGCGCCAGTTCCGCCTGGTCTTGCATTACTGGATTGACGATGCGGGGGTGGAGCAGGCCGTCGCGGCGTTCCGCGAGGCGGTCAGGTAGGCGGGCGCGGATTGCAATTCCGGGTCGGCGGGCGTGGATTGGAAATCCACGCCTGAGACAAAAAGTCCGCTTAAGCGGACTTGGCATTTCAGCCGGGGATTCCATCCCCGGCCATTCCCGGCGTGAGCTACGCGCGCACCAGGTCCGCGAACTTCCCCTCGGAAAATAATTTTTCCAATACCTTGATCACGGCCGGGTCGAACAGGATGCCGGATTGTTCGCGCAGGTAGGCGAGCACGTCCCCGGTCGGGACGCCGCGGCGGTAGGGGCGGTTGCTGAGCAGGGCGTCGAAGGCGTCGGCCACGGCGAAGATGCGCGCCTGGAGGGGGATCTGCTCGCCCGTCAGCCCGTCGGGGTAGCCGCTGCCGTTCCAGCGTTCGTGGTGGCAGCGGATGATGGGGAGCGATTCTTCGAGGAACGGGATGCCGGTCACGATGCGCGTCCCGATCGTCGGATGCTGGCGCATGGCGCCCCATTCGTGTTCGTCGAGGCTGCCGGTCTTGAGCAGGATGGAGTCGCTGATGCCGATCTTGCCGATGTCGTGCAGCAGGGCGCCGCGTTCCATCGCTTTGGCCTGGGCGGACGACAGCCCCATCTCTTTTCCCAGGCAGGCGGCGATGGCGCCGACCCGCGAACTGTGCCCCTCGGTCTCGCGGTCGCGCGCGTCGAGCGCAGACATCAACGCGGCCAGGGTCTGGTCGTAGGTGATCTCCAGTTCCCCGTAGGCGGCCTCGAGACGGCTGGCCTGGTCGCGCGTTTCGGAGAGCAGGATCATCCGCTCGAGCGCCACGGTGGCCTGCTGGGCGAGTGTTTGCAGGCTGGCGGCGTAGCGGGAGTTGTACCAGCGGCCCTCCGGGATGTCCAGCCAGAGCGCGCCCGAGGTGCGGTGGGCGGTGCGGAGCGGGATGCACACCTTCGAGGCGAACCGGTCATCGGAGATGATGATGGCCTGCCCGGTCTCGATGGCCTGCCGGATCATGGACTCGGGGTGTTGGTTCCCTTCCTCCACGCCGCCCTCGTCCACTTCGATGCGGGCTTCGATGCCGCCGCCGGAATTCTGGCCCGACTGGAAGAGGACGATGCCCGCCACCGAGGCGTGGCCGAGCCGGAAGGCGGTCTGGGCGATGGTCTCGGCGGCGCTGCGCAGCGAGTCGGCCTGCAGGATGCGGATGCCCATCTGGTGGAGCAGGGTGGCGTTGTTCAGCGTGGAGCGCAGTTCCTGGTAGAGCCAGGTGTTTTCGATGGATGCGGCCGACAGGGAGGCCATCAGTTCGGCCAGCGATTCGTCGCTTTCCGAGAAGGACGGTTCCCCGATTTTCCCGAAGGCGAGTACGGCGCCCACGCTCAACTGGTGCAGGCGGATGGGGAAGGAGATCATGTTGCGGCAGGCGGCCTGTTCGATGCGCACGTGGGCGGCGTAACCGGACTTGCGCACGTCGCGCAGGCGCATGATCTGTTTGGCGTTGAGGGTTGCCTTGATGAGGGGATTTTTTTCCGGGGTTTTCTTCAGCGAGCGCAGGATCCCGGGCGCGGCCCCCGCACTGGCGATGCGCGCCAGGCTGCCCTCCTGGTCCAGCAGGGTGACGAAAACGAAACGCGCCGCCAGGGCTTTTTGGGCGATCTCGGCCACCTGCTGGATGGCCGTCTGCGGGTCCAGGATGGTCGAGAGCGTGATGCCGGACTGGATCAGGTCAGTCAGGCGCTGGTGGTAATTGGCGCGCTCCCAGGCGTTGAGCAGTTGTTCGGAAACGCTTTCCAGGACGGAGATGTCGGCGCTATCGAAGGCGTCCGTGTGGAATTCGTCTAGCACCAGCACGCCCTTGACCCGGTTGCGCTGGACGAACGGGACGACCAGTTCGGACAGGCAGGGGTGTTCCGTCAATTCGAGATAATCGGCGTCCTGGCGTGTGTCGTTGACCAGCAGGGACGCCCCCAGCCGGTACGCCTTCCCCGGCAGGCCTTTCTGCGAAGACAGCCGGCAGGAGGGGGGCAGGAGGAAGTCGTTTTTGCCCGCAATGGCCTGCAGGGCAAAGTCGCGGCGCTCGGTATCGTAGACCAGGATGAAGGTCCGGGCGGCATCGAAGGCGCGCTGGACGGCGTTCACCACCAACTGTGCGGCCACCGGCTGGTCCAGCACGCTGGACAGGCTGCTGGCAACCTCCTTCAGGAGGTCCAGGTGGGCCGCGTGACGTTTATCCCGGCCAGGCTGTTTCCCCGGCTGCGCCGCGGGCGTCTCCTGCGGGCGCTCGGCCTGCGCGGGCTGCCTGCCGCGGGCGAACCAGCCGCGCATCCCGGCGGCCGGCGGGC
>WOUS01000003.1 GCA_009772985.1 Anaerolineaceae bacterium | reverse complement strand
GGAGAGGGGGAGAGGGGAAGAGGGGAGGAGGGGAGGAGGAGAGGAGGGGAGGATGGGCGTCGGCGTGGCGGGGGCGGCGCAGGCTGCCAGCGCGAGAGGGATCAGGATCAAGGTCAGGACACGGAGGACGCGGAATCCACGGAGAAATCCGTGAAGGGACGGAAAAATCCGTGTTGTCGGTGCCATCCGTGTCGAGTGTTGGAATTTCATGGCGTGGAGGTGGGGCGCGGGGTCGGCGTGCGGGACGGGACGGGCGTGCGGTAGCCCCAGATCGTGGGCGTGGGCGTGCGCGTCGGCGGGACGACGATGGTCGGCGTGACGAGCGCTTCGGGCGGGTAGAGTTCGAGCATGGCGGTGCGCCAGTCGAGGCCCTGGGTGAAGGCGAACTCGGTGAAGCGCGCCCCGGCGTAGTAGGCGCGCCAGTTGGCGAGGGCGGGCAGGCGCTGCCAGCCGTAGTCGGCGGCGAGGGCGGTCAGGTCGAACCAGTAGCCGGAGGGGATGGGTTCCATCGTCCCGCCGCCCTGGTCATAGAGGCCGGGATCTCCGGCGTAGCGGGCGTTGAAGTCCCACGGGGCGGTGCGGAGCGGTTCGCCCTGCGAGCCGTCCTGCGCCAGCGTGCGCAGGTAGAGCCGCCAGTAGGTCTGCCCGCCGTCGTCTTCGCGCACGGCGGCGATCCAGCCGGCGTTGGCCAGCAGCGGGTTGAGCGAGAAGGCGCGCCCGGTGTAGAGCCAGTCCTCGCCAAGGCCGGGGTCGAGCGGCGTGGTCAGCGGCACCCAGGCGTTGCTCAGGCTGGCGAGCGCGTCCCAGCCGACGGCAGAGGCGACGCGCTGGCGCAGGGCTTGGAACGAGTCGGCGGCGGCGTCGTGCAGTTGCGGAACCGGCGCCTGGACTCCATCAAGGGTGACGAGTGCCGCGCGCCCGGACGGGACGCCGGTGCGTGCCGGACCCGCCAGCGTGTACAGCGGGGCAGGCGTCTGCGCGGCGGCCTGTTGGAACGCGGCCGGCAGCGGGTCGGGGAGGCCGCCTGGAATCCAGGCCAGGCCGCGCACGCTTCCGGGCAGCGGCGTCAGCGCCAGGGACAGTCCGCCGGAGGGGAAAGCGAAGCCGGTCAACAGGGACTGGTTGGGGGAAGCGGCGACGGCCAGGAGGTGACTGCCATCCTGCCAGACCGGCCAGCCGCCCGCGCCGGCCCAGCGCGCCGGGTCCGTTGGCGTGCGCGTATCGTAGACGTAGATGCCGGTCAGGCCGTTGGCGTCGGTGGCGGCCCAGGCGATCTGGTTCCCATCCGGAGACCAAGCGGGGTGAGATTCACGCGCGGCGGGCGTGCTGCTCAAGTTGGTGTAGCGGTCGTCGCCGGCGCGGTCGAGGTCGGCCAGCCAGACGTCATCCTGCCCGCTGCGGTTGGAAACGAAAACCACCAGGCGTCCCGGAGGCTTCGGGAACCAGGCCGGGGAGTGATCGGCGGCGGGGTTCGTCAGCCGGATGGGAGCCTGCGCCGGGTCCGTGGCGGAGCGGATGGTGAGTTCCAGGTTGCCGTCGGCGTAACTTTCGTAGACCAGCCATTGCCCGTCCGGCGACCAGGAGGGTGCGGATTCGTATTCGGGTGTGTCGGTCAGGCGGAAGATTTCGCCGGTCTGGAGCGTCAGGATGTAGAGGTCCCAGTAGCCGTTGCGGCGCGAGGCGTAGGCCAGGCGCGAGCCGTCGGGACTGAGGGCGGGGGCGATGTCGTCCCAGGGGTCGGCGGTCAGGCGGGTGAGCGCCAGCGTGGAGGGGGAAAAGGCGAACAGGTGCGCCGTGCCAGACTCGGTCATCGAGAGCAGCAGCACGCCTCCGCCCGGGTTGGGGAGCGGCGTCTGTGTGGGAGTGGTGGTAGACGCGGCAGGCTCGCTCGTGGCGGACCCTTCGACTTCGCTCAGGGCAGGCGTGGCGCGCGGTCCGCAGGCGGTCAGCGCGGCGAACAGCAGGAGCAGGAGGGCGGGGAACAGGCGTTTGGATGGGTGCAGGGTCATGGTTGTAGGAGGTCGAGCGGGCGTAGGACAAGTCTCAGACTTGTCCCACCAGCAAGGAGGGGAGGGGTCATGGTTGCAGGAGGGTGAGAAGGATCATTGGGTCGAAGGCTTGATACAGGCCGCTCGAGAACCAGGTTTCGTAGTTTGCCATTTCCTCGGGAGAGGCGTCGGCAGTGTAATACGCCATGACGGTGAAGGTGAAATCCGGCGGCCCCCAGCGGGTCTCGAAATGGAGATGCGCAGTGACCGCCCAGCCGGTCAGGCCGACGCGGTTCAAAAACTGACCGCAGGAGACGGGCTGTCCAATCTGGAAGGCAGGCGGGTCGGCCAGGTGGGCGTACAGGTGGTAGAGGGATTGCCCCGGCGGAATCTCCAGCCGCTCGATGAGGGCGGGGGACAGTTGGGTGTAGGGAGTCTCGATCAGGATCATGTTCCCATAAGGCAGGCGGTCGGAGACGACCCCGGCGGTCTTTCCATCCAGGGCAGCCTGAACGGGTTCGTGGAGAGAGGATGTTTCGTCCTTGAAATGCCAGTGTGACAGGTCCACGCCAAAGTGGCGCACATCCTTGTCCGGGTTGAAGGGCCAGGAGACCACCAGGGGCAGTTCATCCAATGGGTGCCAGGTGAGCGGTGAACAGATGGCGCTGACCGGGACCGGCGTGACCGTGGCGGTGGGCGTCGGGGAAGGCGGAAGGGTGGCAGTGGGGAGAGGCGTGTCGGTGAGGGCGGGCGTGGGCGTGGGCGCGGGGGCGGGAGTGCAGGCGGTGATGAGGGAAGTAAACAGTAAGCAGTAGGCAGTAAGCAGCGGGCAGTAAACAGTATTCAGTGGGCGGAGAGAGGGTCTGAACATCTATTCCGCCGGGGGGATTTCGATGGAGACGGCGCGCCGGTCTACTTCGCCGAGGCCGGGATAGGAGAGGATGGCGGTGAGGGTGTACGTGCCGGGTGCGGGGTGCGGCCCTTCGACTTCGCTCACCTGTGCCTGCGGCACTGGCGCAGGCAGGGCTGGCGTGCGATGTGCGCTGTGGAGGGTGAGTTCGAGTTTCCAGCCCATCGGCTCGACGATGCTGGCCGAGGCAGCCGGCTGGCCGTCCGGATCGGTTAACGTCAATTCGATGTCCGGGCGCTTCTGGAAAGGCGTCAGTTCCAGCCCCACGCGGACGCGGCGGCCGTCGGGGTACGGTTCGGCGCGCAGGTCGAGGATGCGGGTCTGCTCCGGCGGGAGGCGTTCCACGTCCGGGTCGAGGAAGAAGGCGTCCATTGGGGGGTATTATAAACGAAAGGGATTGGAGAATGGTGAATGGGGAATAGGGAATGGGAAATGGCGGGGATGCCAGGCCGAAGAAAGTGTGTTGCGTATGGGAATTTGTTGTATACTTTCGGTAGGCTGCATCTTTGAGAAGAAAGTGCAATGCCACTATGTATGGGCTTCGTGGAGCGTCACGACCGTCTGCGGGCGCGTGCGGGCGGGTCCGCGTTGTTGCTGTCCGTGCTGGAAATAATAATTGGCCGCATCGTTTTCAATCTTATGCAGCCTGACACCGAAGAGATCAAGAATGTGGAGGTGATATCATGATGAGAAGACAAAAAGATGTCTCACAGACAGTCCGTCTCTTCTACCTCGTTCTCTATCTGGCTTTCCTCTTTTTGATGAACCAACTAGCCTTCGGACAATTGTTACCGCTCACGACTTCAAAAGGCCTGTGGTTCTATTCGGGAGCAGCAGCGCTGATTCTAGGCAGTCTTCTCGCCACACCGTTTTTCACCAGTCCAGCCAACGCCATTTCCTACCTCGTTGCCGCCCTCATAGCCCTTTTTGCGTTTGATGTACCAAGCGCGGCTTCTTACGACAACATCCTTCGGCAGTGTGTTATTGTCTTCTGCCTCGTTATGCTGGCAGTTTGCGTACTAAACATCATTTTCAAGGATTCCAAGAATCGTTTGCTTCACAACATAGCGGAAGCTGGGCGCATATTGGCGGACAATCTGGGACGCCCTGGCTTTGTATTTTCCGTGATAATCATTTATGCACTTTGGGAATATCACCGTGAAGCCCCCACAGAATTATTTTTTATTGGCCTGGCTGCACTTGTTATTATCGCCCAGCAACCACTGGAGACTTTCGGGGGTGTGGTTCAGCATATCCTGGATGTTTGGCGTCCCAATACAGCACCTGTAGCTATTGGTTCCATTTTCGCTCATCAAACGCCCGGCTTGCTCTTAATCCGGCAAGACGGTACAGAGGCGATTAACCCTGGGGCGTGTCTGCTAATTGCTGATAAACCCCCCTTATTCAAGATAGGTATGACTCTCGGCTATTTTGGCCGAGATGAAGGGATTCTGTTACGTGCTCTTGAAATCAATGTCCCTGAGCATCACCACTCCCAATTGCGCGAGCTAGCGAAAGGTATCCCGGAAGGCCATGTCAGTGTTCTTGGTCAAAAAGAAATTAAAGCCTTTCACGACGATATTGATTTACTGAGGAACCTTGATTCTTTTGTTGGAATTGTTGCTCCCGAAACTGCCATTGAGCGGCTTTACTTTGAAATCATTCAAGAAAAAGACATTGAACAAGGGAGACTTGTCGAAACCCTTGTCGGCGAAAAACGCGTTCTGTACCAAGTGCTTGACGGTCTAACGAAAGAAGAAATTATTCAGAAGAAGAACACCCACGGCTTTGCGCGTGGGGAGGCGGTGCAAATCGGGGTTTGGGATGAACAAGCTCGGAAATTTAGGCTCTGCAATTGGATTCCAAGACTCAACGCGCCCGTCTTCCTAAAAAGCATTGAGAAACCGAGCAACAACATCGATGCAGTCGGCCACCTCCCGTCAACCAGCTACGATGTTGGGGTCAAAAGCCTTGATGAATTAGTGACACACAACACTGCGATTCTTGGCATTATGGGTATTGGAAAGTCCATGCTGGCGATTGAATTGATTGAACGAATGATCGCTTATAGAATAAAAGTCGTGTGCATTGACCTGACAAGACAATATGCGAATGAGTTATCGGACTTTTATGACGAGGCACATGAGACGGAATGCCTGAAAAGGATTCAAGAAGCTGGCGAGCAAGACAAAAAGGCGTTTGCAGATAATTCAGAAGAGGGCGGTAGCGTTCGGCACTTGCGCGAGGCAATTTACAATGACTTAAAACAGTTTTTGAATAAGGACGACCCGCACATCTTGAAAATTTATAACCCGTATGAAATTTCTGCAACCAAACAAGAGCAGGAACCTAAATCCTACAAAGTTGGTAACGATTGGCACAGAGCTGCTGGTCTACGACAGGTCACGCCGACCGAAATTACACAGATGATCTCGGAGGCAGCTCTTCAGATTTCTCAAACATACGGTATGACAGATAAAGCGCGGATCTGCCTCGTTTATGAAGAGGCACATTCGTTGATTCCTGAATGGAATTCTGTTGCTGCAGAGGCGGATAAGGCTGCCACAAATGGTACTGCACGAGCGATTTTGCAAGGCAGAAAGTATGGTCTTGGCTGTTTGCTTATCACGCAGAGAACTGCGAATGTGACAAAGACAATTTTGAACCAATGTAATACAGTATTTGCAATGAGAACTTTTGATGATACAGGAAAAGAGTTTCTATCAAACTATCTCGGGAGTGAATATGCGTCGAGGCTGCCATCGTTGAGAGAACGTCATGCTGTTTTCTTTGGACGCGCTTCCAGTTGCGAGAATCCTGTAATGATCCGACTCAATGATCGAGATGATTTTCGGCGCATTTTTCGCGCATCAAAGGATAAGAGTGCAGAGTGATGTTAACGACACTGGAGGAAGATCACTGCAGTGTGCGGGCTGGAGTTCGCGCGGCAGGGGGAGAGGTTGTTTCAGAGTTTGTTGAGTCAAAGTTTTGGAGGAAATAAAATATGCCAGCACAAAAACCTGTTGTTCCATCACGGCTTACGCCACCTGAAGTCATTGAAAAAATGTATATGCAGATCAATAATATATCGCAAGGTTTTGCAATCGCAATATTGATAGATGCACTCGCTGACCGATTTATGAACAACGCTCATATGTTTAGCAGTGATGATTTCAGTACATTGCTCTTGGCGTTTACGAGCCTGTGCATCTCGATAATTTTCTGGACAAGGTATTACTTTGACACATTTATTCTTAAACGTTCTTTTTCTGTGCGTTCAATAATGTGGTTCTTTGCATACATTGTGACAGAAGGCTTCAGTTTCAAACAAATTAATGAGCCGTTTAATTGGTTTGTGAGTACAGGTATATTCCTTGCATTTGGTTTTGGTTTCTATGCGCTGAATCTGGCAGAAATTCAAAGAAAACAAAAGAATAAAATCAAACTGAATTTGCCAGAAAAGTACAGTGACACTCTAAATAAATATACTTTGTGGCAGAAATTCAGACTAATAGATTTGTTCATACTGACGACTCTTGCATTTGCGGGAGCAGCCTTGATATCGGCGTATAGTTCGTTGCAATATTTAATAGGTGCGATTACGCTATTTATAGTGTTATGGCAATTAGCAAAATCACGTGATTATAAAAAATTTGGCTTCTCGAATTCACATGCATAAGGACAATATGCTCTTTGCGGCGGTTGCGCGGCGGGGGGAGGGGTTGTTTCAGGGTTGCTTGCCCTGAGTTTCATGGAGGCATAAACATGTATCACAGATCAACCGTTAGTGTAGACGTTTTATCGTCACACAGATATTGACCCTCATCGGAAAACCCTGCTTTTTCTCCATGGCCTGGGGGATTCAGGATTGGCTTTCATCGAAGCCTTTCATGAGCCTGGATTGCGGGAGTACAACATAATTGTCCCGGACCTACTTGGGTATGGGAAAAGCAAGCCCAAAGCATGTGGTAAGGCTGATTACAGATTTAATGCGCAGATTGCCCGCTTGTATGCCCTCCTGGACCATCTGAAGATCGATAAGTTTTTTGTGGTGGGGCACTCGATGGGTGGCGACATTGGGACACTGATGTGCGATAGCGATCGTCAGGCCCGCATTCAGGCTTTTGTCAATATTGAAGGAGACCTGACCGAGGGGGATCGGTTTATTACCAACAAAGTTCGGAAAGCGAAACGGATGGGTTGCTTTCGATTCTGGCTCCGCCACACATTTACCAACAAAATTGTGCTAAAGGATTGGGCAAAGTATGGCCCTTCCCGGTTACGTTATCTTGACTCGCTTCGAATTTGCCGGCCAAAAGCCTTCCTGAAAAATGCAGAAGAGATTTATGATCTAAATGCCACAGAAAAGGAGCGAACAGAAAAGGGCCGAAAGCGTGCAATCATTGCGGCAAAATATGAAAAGATTCCAGTCCCCACATTATTCTGCTGGGGAACAGACACGATCTGGGAGAATTCGCCAACATGGTGTTATCTAGACACAAAACCCTTTCGCCATAAATCGTTTGATGCATTTCATTGGATCATGTTGGACCAGCCCAGGAAATTTTACGATTATCTTATCAAATTCCTGCACGAGGTAAAAACTCAAAAACTATGATGATAATACGGCAACCTCATTTGAATAACACCACACACTGTAGCAGTGGTACGATGTATTGCGTTCCTGCGGGGGCGTGCGGGCGAGTCCGCTCGGCAGGGGGAGTCCCTGTTTCAGGGGTTGTTGAGTCAAAGTTTTGGAATGGCGCAATAGGAGTAATAAACAATGGCAGTCTATTCAGCTAATAAACCAAATAGAACATTGACCTTGCACAAGCCAGGATGTAGTTCAATAAAGCCTTCTCAATTGAAATCTTGTGGATGTGGAGCTACTGGAAACCTGGGTAATCAACAATGGTATTGCGAAGAACATATTACGATCAAAGATGTAAAGGATTTTATGAATGGTAGGTTTTGGTCAATTCTTCTGTGCGATAAGTGTTTCGGGAATGAATAGCATTTATCTATTCCAGCAAAAACAATTCGCGGCGGTTGCGCGGCGGGCGGTGTATCGAGCCTGTCGAGACATCGAGTCCCTGCCCTTACAAGGTGCTTCGCGACGGGCGCGTGCGGGCGAGTCCGCTCGGCACCCCGCCAGGGAACGGCGGGGCAGGTGGGGAGGGGTTATTTCAGAGTTTGCTTGCCCTGAGCTTCGGCGAAGGGTTGAGTGAGGCATTTGGAGGAGGAACAAAATGATCAGTCACAACCCAAAACCCATACGACACATTTTGCTGTTCATGTGTCTGGGTGTAATGACAGTGTTCACCATCACGTGTGTTACGATTGTGCCCCGGTCAACTCAAACGCCGGTCCCTGTGACCGAAACTTCCAGCGCGACCGCGACGTCCACCGCAAAGCCTTCTTCCACATTTACGGCCACTCCACCCCCTGCCTGGATTGCCGACTTCGCCGAACCCATCCTGGAAGCCATTGCCAATCGGCCGCCAACCTATCAGGACGACTTCAGCAACCCGGCCAGCGGCTGGTACATCGGCACAACCACAGGTCACCCGGACGTCCTGATTTCGGGAGACCGGCGCTATTCCAATGGGGAATATCGTGTTATTGCAAATGGCGCGACCACGGCCGAGCCGACCGTTTGCAGTGGGGGCCCGGACGAGAACGTCGGCATCCACGCGGACTTTGTCGCCGAATTCGATGTCAGGTTTGTTTCAGGCAATGAGGGAGACTGGCAAATCCAATTCCATAGAATCGACAAAGGCTTGTATAGTCTGTCTTTAGACCGGGATAATGTGGTCAGGTTTTCCAAATGCGATCCTACTCCAGGCTGCGAAGGAATTGCTTCCTATTCAGGAGGCCAGATTAATGATGGTCAGGAATGGAATCACATGCTCCTGATCGTGCGTGGCGCGAAGATGGCAGCTTATACCAATGGGTCACCGATCCTGTATTTGGATGACAAGACCTACTCGGACAAATTCCGTGCAGGCGACTTCAGTCTTAGTGTCTGTAATGGCGGTATTGTCCCCATGGAAACCCGATGGGATAACTTCCGCCTGTGGGATATTTCCGACCTGCCGTAAAGACGTGGGAAGTTGCTCTCGCGGCTTTGGCGTTCTGCCGGAAAAAAAGGGGCAGAATCGCCCATAGGAGTTAGAATGTCCCGCTTCATTCCCGCCGCTGAACGCATCCAGATCCGCCGGGGATTGAGGAAAAATCGATCGGGCAGTCAGAATGACGAAAAAACACCCGGATTCTTCGCGATCCGGGTGCTGTATTTAACGAGGGAGAAATAGTTATTCCTTCTCGTATTTGAATAGCCGTACAGGCCGCGCCCCGGGCTTCCGGGCTAAAAACCGGAAGCCTTTTTGGAAGGATCCTCACCGCGTCCGCGTGACCTTGGTCAGGCCGCGCGGGCGGTCGGGGTCGAGGCCGCGCGCCTGCGCCAGGCCGAGGGCGAACAACTGTCCCGGCACGACCGCGGCGATGGGGGAAAGCCACTCGGGCAGGCCGCGCGGCAGCGGGATGGCGGTCCCGCCGAGGGAGAGGGTCTTGCTGCGGGAGGCGATGACCACCAACCGCGGTCCGCGGGCGCGCAGGCTGTCGAGGAAGCGCGTCAGTTCGGCGGCCGGCTTGCCTTCCGGCACGATGGCCAGGACGAGGAACCGGTCCTGGACGAGGGCGACGGGGCCGTGCTGGAAGTCGGCGGAGGAGTACGGTTCGGCCAGGATGTAGGTCAGTTCCTTGAGTTTGAGGGCGATCTCGAAGGCGGTGGCGTAGTTGTAGCCGCGTCCGATGGTGACGCAGGCCTCGGCGTCGGCGTAGCCCGCCGCGGAAGCGACGACCGCCTCGGCCTGCCGGAGCGTGCGGGAAACGGCGGCCGGCACACGGTCCAGCAGGCGGCGCTGGTTTTCATCCCCGGAAAGGGAAGCGGAAAGCATCGCCAGCGCCAGCAGGGAGGTGGTGTAGGTCTTCGATGCAGCCACGGCGCGTTCGGGGCCGGCGCGCAGGTCAATGCAGGTTTCGGCGAGGGCGGCGAGCGGGGAGGCGGTGTCGTTGGTCACGGCCACGGTCAGCGCGCCCTGGCGGCGTCCCTCGGCGATGACCGCGCAGATGTCGGGCGATTGCCCGGACTGCGAGACGGCCAGCACGAGCGCGTCGGTGAGCCGGGGCGGGGACTGGTAGAGGCTGAAGAGCGAGGGTGTGGCGAGCGCGACCGGGAGGCGGTTGTGCGCGCCGAAGAGGTACTGCCCGTAGCGGGCGGCGTTGTCGGAGGTGCCGCGCGCCGCGATCATCACGAAGCGCGGGGCGCGCTTGCGGATGGCCGCGGCGACTTTTTGGATGTTGGCGGTTTCGCCGTCGAGCAGGCGCTGGAGGGCGGCGGGTTGTTCGAGGATTTCGTCAAAGAGGATGGTCATTGATTTCGCTTTTTTATGATGGGTCTATTTCCAGAACTGCGGCAGATATTCCTTGTACTCCGTCAGGTAGGCGTCCAGCACCTGTTTGGCCGTCTCGATGTCGGTGATGACCGGGTCGAGCAGGAGACATTGCAGGGCTTTCTCGCGCGAGCCTTCCACGGCCGCGTCCACGCAAAGTTGGGCCACGGTCGTTTCGCGGCGCAGGAGTTCGGCTACCGGTTCGGGGAACGCGCCGACGTGAACGGGATGGATGCCATCGCCGTCCACCACGACGGGAGTCTCCACCGTCGCGCCGTAGGGCAAATTGGCAATTTGCCCAACATTCGGCAGGTTGGCGGCGAGATGATAATGCGTCCCGGCCCCGGCGATGTTCTCGATCATCTCCAGCGCGCCCTCAGAGTCGCTGTCTTTCAGCCCGTCAATCGTCGCCTCGCCATCCGCCATGCTCTTGTGGCGTTCGTGCTGGAACTCGCGCACGGCGGCGTTCAGGTCCCAGTTGTAGAGTTTGATGTCGTACTTCTCCCACGGTTTGGTGACCGGGTCGCTGACCCACGGCAGGTACTCGCACAGGTGCGTGTCGCCCGGGACCGGGAACAGGCCGAAGGCTTCGAACACGCGCCGGGTCAGCGGCTCGAAGGCCGGGTCCAGTTCGAAGAAGCGTTGGCGGAAAAGCGGATAGAGGTCCGCGCCCGTCTGCCGGTCGCGGATGGACAGGATCCACGAGAAGTGGTTCAGCCCGGCGGCGCGGATGTCCACCCGCGGCACGATCTGTTCCCGCACGCGGCTGTGGAGCGGAGCCTGGAGCGGGTCGGCGTGCATCCCGGTGATGCCCTCCGGCGCTTCGATGCCCAGGTCTTTGGCCAGGGCGATGCCGGCCATCACGTAGCCGATGTAAATCTGGTGGCACAGGCCGACGGCTTTGATCTTCGTGTGCCGGTTGACCGTGTCGCAGATGCGGATCATCGGGTTGGTGTAGTTGACGAACCAGGCCTCGGGACAGGCCTGCTCCATGTCGCGGGCGATTTCGAGAACCGGGCCGACGTTGCGGGCCGCGTGCGCGAACCCGCCGGGGCCGCCGTTTTCGGCGTACGGCTGCCGGACCCCGAACCGGAGCGGGATTTCGTAGTCTTTTCTCCACAGCCCTTCGCGTGCCCCGACCTCGATGGCCGAGACGACGAAACCGGTGTCGCCGTCCAGAGCGTCCTTGTGGCTGGCGTGCGCGGTGACGTGGATGCCCGCGTCCCATTCACGGTTCAGGCGTTCGGCCAGGCGTTTGACGGTGTCGAGCGTTTCCGGGCTGTGGTCCACCAGGGCGAGCGCCGAGCCACGCAGTTTCTTCGAGCGCATCAGCGCCGAAAGCGTGTTCTCTCCGAACGAGGCGCTGCCTGCGCCGATGACGACGATCTTGGTGGGGAGGGTCATGGTCAATCCTTTGTCCGGTGGTGTGAGGCTATTGTACTCCATCCCCATCTTCGGCTCCCCCTTCCTCTCCCGATTTTGGGAGAGGAAGGGGGCGGGGGGATAGTGAGGGCGGCATCTGCTATAATCGCCCCATGATCCTCATCACAGGCGGAACCGGATTTATCGGACGCGCCCTCACCCGCCAGCTGGTCGAGACCGGGCAGCGGGTGCGCGTTCTGCTGCGCCCCTCGCCGCAGACGCCCAAACTGCCGACCGGCGTCCCGGTCGAGGTGGCGGTGTCCAGTTTGAGCGACGTGCGCGGACTGCGCGCCGCCCTGCGCGGCGTGGATGCGGTCTACCACCTGGCCGGGGGCGAAGGCGAGGGCGGGCGCGCCAACCTGCAAGCCGTGGATATTGACGGCACGCGCAACCTGTGCGAAGCCGCCGCCGATGCCGGCGTCGAGCGCCTGTTCTACATCTCCCACCTCGGCGCAGACCGGGCCTCCGCCTTCCCGGTGCTGAAGGCCAAGGGGATTGCCGAAGAGCACATCCGCAGGTCGGGGGTCCCGCACACGATTCTGCGCGGCTCCATCCTGTTCGGTCCCGCCGACAATTTCACCACCGGGCTGGCGATGCTGCTGGCCGCCGCGCCCGGCTTCCTGCCGCTGCCCGCCAAAGGCAAGACCCTCGTCCAGCCGCTGTGGGTCGAAGATCTGGCCACCTGTCTCGTCTGGGCGCTTGACAAACCGGAGACGGTGAACCAGACCTACGAGGTCGGCGGGAGCGAGTACTTCAGCATGAGCGACGCGGCAAAGATGGTGATGGAGGTCACGCGCCAGCCGCGCCTGCTGGTCTCGTGGCCCAGCCCGCTCCTGCGCGTTCTGACCGTCACCATCGAGGCCGCCTTCCCGCGCTTCCCCGCCTCGGTCTTCTGGCTCGATTATCTCGCCGTCAACCGCACCTGCCCGGTGAACACCGTCCAGCAGGTCTTCGGCCTGATGCCGGCGCGCTTCGCCTCGCGCCTCGAACACCTGCGCGGCATGCACTGGACGCGCGAGTACCTGCGCAGGATTTTCTCCCGCCATGCCTGAGTGGATCATCCGCCTGATCGAAACCGCCGAAGAGATGCCCGCCCTCGAGGCGCTCCAGCGGCTGACCTGGCCCGGCTCCGAGACGGACATCATCCCGGCGCACCTGCTGCTGGCGGTCGTCCACAACGGCGGGCTGGCGCTCGGCGCGTACGCGGCGGGGGCGGGCCAAGACCCGACTCTACTCGTCGGCGCGGTCTTCGGCTTCCCCGGCTTCTACGCCACCCCCGACGGCCCGCGCCTGAAACACCACTCGCACATCCTCGCCGTCCATCCCGACTGGCGCAGCCGCGGCCTCGGCTTTGCCCTCAAGCGCGCCCAGTGGCAGATGGTGCGCCGCCAGGGGATCGACCGCATCACCTGGACCTACGACCCGCTCCTCAGCCGCAACGCCCATCTCAACCTTGCCCGCCTCGGCGCGGTCTGCAGCACCTACCGCCGCGCCGAATACGGCGAGATGCGCGACGGCCTGAACGTCGGCCTGCCCTCCGACCGCTTCCAGGTGGACTGGTGGGTGAACACGAAACGCGTGGAACGACGGCTCAGCCGCCGCTCGCGCCCCGCGCTGACGCTCGACCATTACCGCACCGCCGGCGCGCTCCTGCTCGAATCGCCCCCGGACCGGGAGCCTGCCGCGCGTCCGCCCGGGCATATTCCCTCCCTGACCGGTGCGCTGCTGCTCGTCGAGATTCCCTCCGATTTCCTCGCGTTGAAAGATTCCGACCTCGCCCTGGCGCGCGACTGGCGTTTCTACGGGCGCGAAATTTTCGAGACCGCCTTCGCCGCCGGGTATCTCGTCACCGACTTCGTTCACGACGCCGGGCGCAGTTTTTACGTCCTGACGCACGGGGAAAGTACGCTATGAATATCTTTGGACACGGATTTCGCGGAGCGGACGGATTTTTTTCCGTACCCCACGGAAGAATCCGTGATTTCCGTGTCATCCGTGTCCTGTCTTGGCATTGCATCAAACGGGAAACTTTACTACAATTGGGAACAGGAGTGAGCCATGACCGAACCTGAACGCGTTGCCCTCGAACACATCCGCCGCGTGACCGATACCATTCTCGGCGAAGAGACAACCCCCGCGGCTCCCGTCCCTGCCGCCTCCGGCGGGACCGCGGCCGCGTCGCTGCTGCCTGTGCCGTACGTTTCGCAACTCGGCGCGGGAGCGGACAAGTTCAACAATGATTCCGGCGCGGCGGCGGGCGCCATGCTCGTGCGCGCCTACACGGACAAGACTCCCTCCCCCGATGAATTCTTCTCTCGCTGCGGACAGTCCGCCGACAAATTCCTGACCCTCGCGCAGATCACGGCCGGACTCGCTGCCTACGGCGTGACCGTGGAGCAGCGCACCAGCCTGAAACTGGGCGACCTGGCGGTTGTTCTTGCCAGCGGGCGTCCGGCCATCCTGCTGGTCAAGTACGACGTGCTGACCGCGGCCGGGCTGACGCCTGAGACCGACGCCGGTCCGCACAGCCTGGTGGCCGTCGGCCTCGACGTGGACCACGTTTTCGTCCACGACCCGCTGCGGAAGGATGCCTCCGGCCAGGGACAGGGCCTCCCCTGGCTGACGTTCTACCAGGCATGGACGCAGGCCGCCGGCTACCAGCGCGCCGCGCTCATCCCGCGCGTGGCGCTCGTCCGGCGGGTGCGTATCACGGCGGCCAATCTCAACGTCCGCGCCCAGCCGAACGCGAACACGTCCATCGTCGGCACGGCGAAGGCCGGGGATGTGTTCGAAGTCACGACGCAGAAGGATGGCTGGGGGAAGGTGGGGGAGGGGAAGTGGATCAACCTGTCGTACGCGGCGGATATTTGATTGGCAGTCGTATTGAAGAAGAATGCCGAGTCTGTGTTGAAGGCGCTGGGGCTGACCACTTTGCAGGCGGTCAACCTGTTCTTCACCCAGGTAAGTTTGAATAAGGGGATCCCTTTCGATATCCATATCCCCAATGCGGAGACCGCCAAAGCCATCGAAGACGGGCTGGCTGGACGCGGCCTGCAACCCGCCGCCAGCGTTGACGATCTGCTTTCCCGGTTGGAAGCATAAAAGTCCCGCATAAAAAGCGGACCACCCCCCATTTGTCAACAGCTTACGCCAGGAACTCTTCGAAGTTCTCTTGACTCACCGTACTCAGGGCAGATCCTGGATACGCCTGGGAGAATTCCTTGCGGGTGACCCGCCGGATCTCGCCTGCGCGCCATTTGAACTCATATCCATAAAGCCGGCCGCCATGCTCTTCGATGCAGTCAATCTCCTTCTGATCATAGGTGCGCCAGAAATAGGAATTGACCGACCTCCCGGCGGCCTGGTTCGCCTTTCGCCGTTCCACAGTCAGGTAGTTTTCCCATAATTGCCCGACATCATTGCGCAAGGGGAGCGGATTGAAATTCTGGATCAGGCTGTTGCGGACGCCATTATCATAGAAATAGTAACGGGGATTCTTCGTCACCTCTTTGCGCAGGTTGCGCGAGAATCCATTGACCCGGAAAATGACGAAAACTTTTTCCAGCAGGTCGAGATAGCGCTCGACGGTCTGGCGGTTGAGCGCCAGGCTGGTTGCCAGTTCCGCGATGGAGACTTCCTGCCCGATCTGGAACGCCAGCAGACGCAGCAAATCCACGATCTTCCCGGAACGGCGGACCCCTTCCAGTTCGAGAATATCGCGGTACAAGTATGCGCCCACAAGTTCACCCAGAAGTTTTTCGCGCAGGGTGGGGTTTTCTGTCGTAACGATGGCAGGGTAGCCTCCCCACACCAGCCAGCGTTCCAGGTGACCGCGCGCTTCGATGGCTCCCCAGGCCTGGCGGATTTCAGGATAGCTCACTGGATAAAGAGTGAACGTAAGGGTTCGTCCGGTGAGCGGTTCGCTGATCTTGTTGGCCAGGTCGAACGAGGCAGAGCCGGTGGCAATCACGATTGCATTGGGGTAATTGTCGATCAGGATTTTCAAATTGATCCCGATGTTCGGAACGCGCTGGGCTTCATCAATCACCAGCAATTCTGCATCCCCCAACACTTCACCCAAACGCTGGCGGTTCTGGCTGGAGAGGGGATCCCGGTAAATCAGTTCGTCTGCGTTGACGAACCGGCTGCGCAGCGGGACAGAAGCGAGCAAGTCATTCGCCAGCGTGGTTTTTCCCACCTGTCTCGGGCCGTATAAAACCAGGACTTTCCCGGGCAGGAGAGAGTCTTTGATTTGGGAGAGAAGTAACCGCTCAATTTTCATAAATTCATTATACTACAATGTACGAATTATTGTTTTTCGAACATAAATTGGGATATGCCCGGCCTCGGCCGGATGGATTACCGGAGGCGGCGTTTGGCCCGCGTTATGGCCGGAAATACAGCCCGTGTTCGACAATGTAATCGTATACTGCCGGAAGCACAAATTGGCGGTACTCCTTCCCCGCCGCGGCGAGGGAACGGATCCCGCTGGCGGAAATATCCACCGGCGGCGCGTCCACGAAGCGGACTTTGGCGGTGATGCCGGGCAGGATCCGTTCGAGGGCGGGGAGGTCGGGGGAGGAGGCCGGGCGGCGCATCACGCCGACGAAACGGAGGGCAGATAACAGGTCCGCGGGGCGGCGCCAGGTTGGGAGGCCCCGGAGCGAGTCGCCGCCCATCAGGTAGACGATCCCCGCCCGCGGATTCTGTTCCGCCAGCAATTTCACCGTGTCCAGCGCGTAGTGCGGGCCGGGGCGGTCGAGTTCGAGGCGCGAGAGTTCGAATTCGGGATGCCCTGCCAGCGCCAGTTCCACCATCGCGAGACGGTGTTCGATGGGCGTGATGACTTCCCCCTGTTTGTGCGGCGGGTCGGGGGTCAGCATCCAGAGCAGACGGTCGAGGCCGAGTTGGGCGCGGGCCGCCGAGGCGAGCGCCAGATGGCCGAGGTGGGGCGGGTCGAAGGTCCCGCCGAAGACGCCGATGAGCGGAGGCATGGGGAAAGTATATCATCAGGCCTGCGAAATGTTCCAGCAGGTTTGCAGGCCGGCGTTCCCGCATTCATGCAAGACTCATCATATCTTCACGAAGTCTTTACAGGGCAGGGCTATAATGCAATCATTACAAAGGAGAAAAAATTATGAAAACAACTTGGAAGTGGATTATCGGTATCGTGCTGGGACTGCTCGTCCTGGCGGTCCTGACCGGCGTTGGGTTCGCGTTCCGCACCGGCTATTGGGGATGCGACATGCGCGCCTGGGACGGGTTCGACCGGACTACGGTGAGCAGTGTCGGGATGATGCCCTTCGGCGGCATGTACCGCAGTGTCGGGATGATGCCTTTCGGCGGATTCCTCGGCGGGTTGATCCCGCTCGGCGTGCTGACCCTCATCGTGCTCGGCATCATCTGGCTGGTGCGCAGCCTGCGCCAGCCGGCCGCCCCGACCGCGCTGCCCGCGGCGTGCGGCAAGTGCGGCAAGGTCGTCCAGCCCGACTGGAACAATTGCCCGTCCTGCGGCAAGAAACTGTAACGAGACCGCATCCAAAGATCAGCCTCCGGCATTCACCGGAGGCTGATTTCGTTGTTGGGGTTGCTCGATCGCACACACATGTGTCGCTGCGAGGCGGTGGTTTTTCCGCCGTAGCAGTCTCCCAGCCGGCGAGGGGATTGCTTCGTCGGGCAACCCCCAAAGAACGGGGGCAGGCGAGCGCCCTCCTCGCAAAGACACATACCTTGAAATCTGCGCCATCTGCGGATTGTTCATTTCTTCTTCGGCCCCGACATTTCATTCCGGACGGTGGTGAGCAGATTCTCGGCCTTGAGTTCGGTCAGCGTGTAGCAGGGGGCTTCGAGGTGGTCGGCCAGTTGCTGCGCCAGTCCCTGGTCGAACGAGGCGTGTTCCATGTTGATGACCACCGAGCGGAAACTGCGGCCGGCAATCTGCTCGGCGAACCCGTAGGCCTCCTCCTGCGGCGGGAGCGGCCCGATGGACACGTTGCCCGCGCCGTCGGTCAGGACGATGAGCAGCGGCTCCACGTCGGGATGGGTGATCTGCTCCTGGGCCAATACCTCATAAGCCAGCAACAGCCCGGCCGCCAGCGGCGTCTTTCCGCCGACCGGGATGTCGGACAGGGCGCGCTGGGCCAGCATGACCGAGTTGGTCGGCGGCAGGATGAGCGTGGCGCGGTCCTTCTGGAAGACCACCAGCCCGACCCGGTCGCGGCGCTGGTAGGCGTCCGTCAGCAGGGACAGGATGGCGCCCTTCGTGGCGGCCATGCGTTCGGCCACGGCCATGGACCAGGAGGCGTCCACCAGGAAAATGACCAGGTTGGCCGCCCGCTTTACGCGCACCTTGCGCTGCAGGTCGCTTTTCTGGATGGCGAACGCCACCTTCTTGCGCTGCTCGGTGCGCCGTTTCTGGAACGGCGCCGCGGCGCGGATGGTGGCGTCGAAGGCCACGTCGTCGGTCTTGCCGTTGGCGGGACGCGCCTGGATGTAGCGCCCGTGCTTGCGCTCGGTGCGGGTGCGGGACCGGCGGCCGGCGTGCCGTCTCGTCAGTTTGTCCAGCGGGGTGTCGAGTTTGCGCGGCTGGAAGGTTTCGCCGATCTTGACCTTCTTCCCGCCGTCCCACCAGTGGGCGTCCTGCGAGGAATCGAAAACGGTCTGCTGCGGGGAAGGTTCGGCAGACGGGGGCTGGTCCGTGCTATCCTGTTCGGCGGACTCGGTGATTACTTTTTTTTTACAGAATCGGGGTCCGGTTCTTTTTCAGCCGGTTCGGACGGTTCGCCCTCGCTGGACGAGCCTTGCAGGTTCTCGATGCGCTCCTGCAACTGCTCGGGCGTGATCTCGGCCTGCTGGAACGGTCCGCGCTTGATGCGGTGCGGCAGGGCCAGTTCGGCGGCCAGGACGATGTCGCGGTCCGTGATCGAGGTCCGGCCCTCGTAGGCGGCGTGGGCGCGCGCGGCTTTCAGGATGACCAGGTCGGCGCGGTGGCCGTCCACGTTCAGGGAGGCGGTCAGCGCGGCGATGGAGAGCAGGTCGCGGCGGGAATAGGTCACTTGGTCCACCAGCGTGCGGGCGGTGGCGATGATGCGCGAGAGTTTTTCCTCGTGCGGCTGCCAGGTGGCGCGGAAGGCCTCCGCGTTGGCTTCGAATGCCAGGTTGTGTTCGATGATCGTCACCCGGTTGCGGGCGTCGCGGATGCCGGTGATGTCCACCGAGAGGGCGAAACGGTCCAGCAGTTGCGGGCGCAGGTCGCCTTCTTCGGGGTTCATTGTCCCGACCAGGATGAAGCGGGCGGGATGCGCGAACGAGATGCCCTCGCGCTCGACGATGTTCATGCCCATGGCCGCCGAGTCGAGCAGCACATCCACCACGTGGTCGTCGAGCAGGTTGACCTCGTCAATGTAGAGCAGGCCGCGGTTGGCGGCGGCGAGTACGCCCGGCTCGAAGTGGCGCTCGCCCTTCTGGATGGCCTGCTCAATGTCGAGTGTGCCGACCACGCGGTCTTCGGTGGCCGAGACGGGCAGGTTGATGAAGGGGATGGTCTTCTCTTCGACCGGCAGGGGATGGCCGGTAGCGGCCTTCTCGCGGCACTCGGTGCATAGCGAGGCGGGCTGGTCGGGGTCGCAGCCGAAACGGCAGCCGCGCACGGCGCGCACCTTGGGCAGCAGCGCGGCCAGGGCGCGCGCCGCCGTGGACTTGGCGGTGCCGCGTTCGCCGCGGATGAGCACGCCGCCGATGCGCGGATCAACCGCGTTGAGGACGAGGGCGCGTCGCATGCGCTCCTGTCCGACAATGGCAGTGAAGGGATAGATTGCAGGCATGGAATTCTCCGGCTTGGGATTATAACGCGCTTTGTGAAAGGATAGAAGAACCCGCCAGCCGCGCCGGATGGCGATGCAAGGGTTGCCAACTTACCCATTCGCCTTTATAATCTCATCAAACTTATCCTCCGGAGTCACTCATATCATGGAACAAAATGAAGCCGTCCTTGGGCAGGGGGCTGTGCCTGAGAGCAATTCCCCCGCCGATAGTGCAAACAACCATTCCAACATGGAAGCCCTCCTCAACCAGGAAGGCATGGCGCTGGATTTCCCCCAGTCGGGCGAGATCCGCACCGGCGTGATCGCCAGCATCAGCCCGACCCAGATCCTGGTCAGCGTGGGTGCCAAGTCGGAAGGCCTGATCTCCGGCCGCGAACTCGAACAGATCCCCGAAGAGACGCGCGCCGCCCTCCAGGTCGGGCAGGAAGTCCCGGTCTACGTGCTGGCCGCGGAAGACGCCAACGGGACCGTCGTCCTGTCGTTCACCCGCGCCCAGGAACAGCAGGGCTGGAACGAAGTCGAGAAAATGATGGAAGACACGGCCTCCTGTGATGCCAACGTGGAAGGCTTCAACAAGGGCGGCCTGATTGTCCCCGTGCACGGGCTGCGCGGCTTCGTCCCCGCTTCGCAGATCTCCTACTCGCGCCGGATGCTGTTGACCGGCGACACCCCCGACCAGCGCTACAGCAAGATGATCGGCGAGCCGATCACCGTGCGCGTCATCGAAGTGGATCGCAAGCGCCGCCGCCTGATCCTCTCGGAGCGCGCCGCCTCCAGCGAGACGCGCCAGTCCATCAAGGAACGCGTCATCGAGTCGCTCCAGGAAGGGCAGACCTACACCGGGCGCGTCACCAGCCTGGCCGATTTTGGCGCATTCGTCAACGTCAACGGCGCCGACGGCCTGGTGCACCTCTCCGAGATTTCCTGGGACCGCGTCCAGCATCCCTCCGAGGTGCTGGAGGTCGGCCAGGAAGTGCAGGTCAAGGTCATCAACGTGGACCGCGACAAGAAACGCATCGGGCTTTCGATTCGCGCCCTGGCGAACGATCCCTGGCAGAAGAAAGTGGAGAAGTTCAAGGTCGGCCAGCTGGTGCAAGGTGTCATCACCCGCCTGACCAAGTTCGGCGCCTTTGCCCGCCTCGAGGGCGACCTCGAAGGCCTCATCCACATCTCCGAGATCAGCGAGAAGCGCATCGAGCACCCGAAGGAAGCCATACACGAAGGCGACGTGGTCACCCTGCGCATCATCCGCATTGACCCCGACCAGCGCCGCATCGGCTTGAGCATGCGCAAAGTGGATTCCGGCGCCTACAAAGACCTGGACATGAAACAGATTGACCTCGACGGCGTCAGCCTGGACGGGATCAGCCTGGGCGCGGCGGATGAACCGCCCGCTCCCGAAGCAAGCGGCTCCTGAATCCGCTGCTGAAGCGGCTCTCGAAGCGGCCCCCGAAGCGGCTCCCGAACCGGCCCCCGAACCGGCCCCCGAACCGGCTCCCGAAGCGGCTCCTGAACCGGCCCCCGAACCGGCCCCTGAACCGGCCCCCGAAGCGGCTCCCGAAGCGGCCCCCGAACCGGCCCCCGAACCGGCCCCCGAACCGGCCCCTGAACCGGACGCCGAACCGGATGCCGAACCCGGCGAGGAACCCTCCGAACAGTAACTCCCGAACCCCGGTTTCCAAAACCGGGGTTTCAAACTTTATGACCCAACCCCTGCTCGTAGACGCCCACGAAGACCTGGCCTACAACATCCTGAGTTTCGGACGGGATTACACCCGCGCCGCCGCCGAGACGCGCCGCATCGAAAAGGAAACCGGCTCGGATACGCCCGAACACAATGGCGAGACCCTGCTCGGCTGGCCCGACTACCAGAATGGCCGCGTGGCCGTCGTTTTCGGCACGCTGTTCGTCACGCCGCTACGCGCCCGCCTGGGCGAGTGGGACCGGCAGGCATACGCAAATTACGACGAAGCCCACCGCTTGTACCGCCTCCAGTTGGACGCCTATCACGAACTGACCGACCGCCACCCCGGCAAGTTCCGCCTTGTCGGCTCACGCGCCGACCTGGCCGCCGTCCTCGCCCACTGGGAGGACCCGGCTGCCGGTCCGCACCCGGTCGGCCTCGTCCCGCTCATGGAAGGGGCCGAGGGAGTGCGCGCCCCGTCGGAACTGGGCGAATGGTGGCAGCGCGGCGTGCGGGTCATCGGTCCGGCCTGGGGCGGCACCCGCTACTGCGGCGGGACGCGGGAACCCGGTCCGCTGACGGACGACGGGCGCGCCCTGCTGGAGGAAATGTCCGCCATCGGTTTCACGCTCGATGTGAGTCACATGGACGAACAGGCGGCGCGCCAGGCGCTGGACCTCTATCCGGGTCCCGTTATTGCCAGCCACGCCAACGCCGCGGCCATCGTTCCCGGCTACATGGGCAACCGCCTCCTGCCGGACGAGGTCATCCGCGGGCTGATCGAGCGGGATGGGATCATCGGCGTGGTGCCGTACTGCCGTTTTCTCGACACCGGTTGGAAGCGGGGCGACCGCCGCGATCGGATCACCCTGGCGACGCTGGCCGCGCACGTGGACCACATCTGCCAGATGGCGGGGAATGCCCGGCACGTGGGGCTGGGCAGCGATTTCGACGGCGGGTTTGGGCTGGCCTCCGTCCCCGCGGACGTGGACACCATTGCCGACTTGCAGAAACTCGGGCCCATCCTGGCCGCGAAAGGATATCATTCCGCCGATGTTACCGCGGTCCTGGGCGGGAACTGGCTGCGGCATTTGAAGGCGCATTTACCGGCATGACCACTCCTGAGCAGACTTCCGTTTCCCCCGATACCAGCCCGGTCGGCCTGCCCTCGCGGATGCGCATCCGCTTCGGCCTGACGCTGACCATTTTCGGCCTGTTCCTGTTCCTGCTGGGAGCGCGCCCCGGGCTCTTCGGCCTGGACCGCAGCCCGGTGGTCGGGTTCGTGCAGATCTCCGTGTTCCTGATCGGGCTGGCGGTCATCTGCGTGGGCGGGTACATCTGCCTGACCGCCTTCTGGAAGAATGGCAGCCGCACCATCGCCGCCGATATCGGGTCGCGGCTGGTGGCCACGGGCTACGTGATCGTCGTCTTTGCCGGCATGGCGGACGTGTTCGGCATGGGCACGCAGGGCACGCCGAAGATCCCGTTCTTCGGCCCGTGGCAGGCGGTGGGGGTGCAGGTTGGCGAGGCGGTCATCGCGCTGGGGTTCCTGCTGTTGATCCCGTATCGCAAATTGAAGGCCAGGCAGCCGGAAGAGGGAACGGCGCAGGTTTGAGATGCCCCGCGAGGGGCATTTTGTTTTCAGTCTTTCGGGAAATTTCAGCCACAGATTGCACACAACGTCCCGATGGTTTTCGGGAGATTGCGAAGATTTTTTGGTTTTTTGGGAGTTAATGTGGCACACCCCCACATGTAGGGGCGAACCTGCGTGTTCGCCTGGGCAGACTGCGTGTTCGCCCGGGCAGACACCCAGGTCTGCCCCTACATCTGCGGCGATTCCCAGAGAGCCGTTTTTTTCTACTTTAGAGAGTTGCGCTCCGGGATGGATTCCGGGGCGCATTGGTTCGCAAAATAAATTTTGCGTTACGGCGCGCGGGTGGCGCAAGATAATATCACTTGCATGCCAAGTGGACAGAGGCGGACATCCACGCGTTGATGGAGCGCACGGACACGGTCGCCGAAATTCAGAATGTGCCGTATAATGAGTCAGACGATATTACCGATTTATCCAAAGGAGCCATGCAATGGAAGGTATTCAATACGTCACCAATGATACGGGACAAAAAGTCGCGGTTATGATTGATTTGAAAAAATACGGGGAGGTATGGGAGGATTTTTACGATATTCTCACCGCTCGCTCGCGCGCAAATGAACCGCGCGAAACCCTTGAGTCTGTAAAGGAACTGCTGAAAAAACAGGGAAAACTCAATGGCTGATTACGCCGTCGTTTTAGCGCGTTCCGCCCGTAAGGAATTGGAATCGCTGGACGGCAGTTTGGTTAAACGCATTTTTCCCAAAATTGCGGCATTGGCTAACGAACCACGCCCCGAGGGTTGCCGCAAATTGAAAGGGGAAAAGTTACTTTGGCGAATCCGCATTGGCGATTACCGCGTAATTTACGCCATTTATGACGCCGAACAAAAAGTGGACGTGATAACTATTCGGCATCGAAGCAAAGCCTACGAATAAATGAGCCGTATCCCATCGCCAGGATTCGCCCGCTGACGATGACTCTCGTCGGTGAGACGCGACATCCTGCCCGCAGGGTACGCCCTCTCTGTGACCTACCGCCCCTCCCCACGGACACGCTCGCCGAAACCCAGAACCCGCCCCAGGGACAATCCCACCCAGTCCGAAGCGACTCCCATTTGCACAGCATCTATTCGTTTCGTTTATTCGTGTTTTTTCATTCGTGGACGGTTTTCCCCCACAGACGCGCTCCCCGAAACCCAGAATCCGCCGCAGGGACAAGCCCACCCAGTCCGAAGCAACTCCCATTTGCGCGCCGTCCATTCATCTTTCATCTCTCATCCTTCATCTTTTCTTTCCCCCACGGACACGCCCGCCGAAACCCAGAATCCGCCGCAGGGACAAGCCCACCCACTCCGAAGCGACTCCCATTTGCGCGCCGTCCCCCCATTCATCATTCATAATTCATCCTTCATCCTTTCTTTCTCCCCACGGACACACCCCCCGAAATCCAGAATCCGCCGCATGGACAAGCCCACCCATCCCGAAGTGACTCCCATTTGCGCGCCGTCCCCCTTTCATCATTCATAATTCATCCTTCATACTTTCTTTCTCCCCACGGACACCCCCGCCAAAACCCACAACCCCCCGCAGGCGTTGTGCTGAGCCTGTCGAAGCAGACAACCCCACCCAGCCCGAAGCAACTTGCCCGCCAAATTTTCCCCTGTCGCATCCTTGTTTATACTTAAGATTATTTGCACTATAATTGGCAACAGAGGTCACAATCAATGAGAACCAAATTATTAAAAATGGCAAAATGGCTAATTGACCAATTTATAGATTTATTCCGACATATTTATGAAATAAGGGAAAAAGACAAAACCATAGGTTATGTTGGAATGGATGGATCATTTATCCCAAAGGAAGAAGATGTTAAAAGGGGTGGAATGAAATAAGACCAGAGGGATTGGAAACGTGTTCCTTAGTTTCAAGTTTGTTCGTTCTACAAAAGGGAAAAGAACGGCAATCTATACCTTTTTTGGCCGTGTGACCGCAGAAGGACACAAGGTTGCGCGTTCAACTTTTATAATCTCTTTATGAAGAATGTGGTTGGCAAAAGTATCAAAAAGATAAGAGAGAAAGCGGGAATAACCCAAGAACAACTGGCAATCCGACTTGAAATGGCGGGGTGGCCTATTGATCGGTTCGTTATTTCAAAAATTGAACGTGGTGAGCGGCAAGTATTAGATGTCGAAGCTCAACTACTAGCGAAGGAATTACACGTCCCTATTAATTATTTGTTTGAGATAGAAAATTAAGCGGTTTGGTGGTTAGTACATATCCAATAAAAGTGAAAACTCTTATCCACTTCTTCGGAGGGTGTCTTGATGTCAGCAGTTAAGAAGAACTATCCAAGTGTTGGTATTCTGTATGGAGGTGCGATCTGGCATCGTGATCCATGGCAGTATGTTTTTGAGTCGTTTGAACTTATCGATGTTTTCAAGATAATGCAAAAGAGATTTCGGTGGGCAAAACGGTTGGATTTGTCAAGATACGATATTGTCGCGATAGGGTGGGCACCAGATCAAATATTTCTAAAAGAAAACGAGAGTGAAATACTCAGATTTTTAAGTATGGGAGGAATACTAATAGCGTTAGGCGAGTTTGACTTGAACTGGCTTCCGCATACCAGGTATATGAGAGGATTTGAAAACGACATTATTATTACTGGTGCTAAAGATACGATTTTTAAGAATCTGACAACTAAGGATGTGTCAGATTGGGATGACTCAGCGCATGGTTACTTTACAAGTATTCCACCAGACGCAAAAGGAATTGCCCAGATCGTTGTGAATGGACGGAAACACTATGTTGCCTACATTGACAACGAAAGATATGTTGGCTCATTGTTGGCAATGACCATTGATCCAGATTTTCATACCTACAATGGTCTTGCTAGTGCAAGGTTAATGCTCCAGAATATAGCAGGATGGGCAATAGATGAATATTATCGTGTGTTCCAATCCAATTTAAAGAATCTCGACCTAGCCAAGAAACTTTCATTCAGAGTCCGACCTTATTTTGTAGAACTCTTGGCGGCTATTATGGCTGGCATATTAAGCACTATTGCTACATATTTTCTCTTACAATATTTTTTTCGATAAGCAGGAGTAAACCATGAAGCATCTTGGTTGTCGAATGGGCGTCTTCTATAATGGAATATTTTGGCAGGAATATGGAATACGGGAAATCGGATATCCATATGAACTTATTTATATTTATCGGTACAAGGGAATAGAGCAGTTACAAAAGTATGATGTTTTACTGATTCCAAAAGGGGTAAACCAGGAATTTCTTTACAAGATTTCAAATGATATTCTCACGTTTATGAAGCACGGAGGAATCGTTATTTCTTTTGGCGAGGTCAATAAGAATTGGTTTTCAGAAGCCTCTTGGGAACCTGCAATAAAGGGACAACAAGTTAGAATTATTGTGCGGAATCATCCCATCTTCATGGGCTTGAGCGATGAAGATTTAAATAGCTTTAGTAAAGCGGTACATGGCTATTTCGATAGAATTCCATCTGGAGCAACGAGTTTGGCAACATCACAGACAAGTCCAGACCAAATCCTTATTTTCCAAGATGACTATTCATATGCTGGCGTGATATTAATGATGACTCTCGATCCTGATTATCATGCGTATGAAGAAAAAGATGCTGCCAAAAAATTCCTAGCCAATATTATACATTGGGCGCAAGAGACTTCGCTCAAGACCCGTGCAAAATTAGCGGAAATGCCTAACAGACCTACGGGCTATGAAACTTTCACAAGAGATGTGAGGAGAGTATTTGATATACGAGGCATTGCAATTGAAATAATTGCAGGGATTATTCTTGCTGTGGTTCTGTATTTGGTATTCGGTATAAAATGAATTTAGAGATGAAAATGAAAAAGAATTTAGTAAATATAGAGATAAAAACAACGAATATATGCAATCTCGAATGCGTGTACTGCTACCAACCCGAATTCCAAGAAAGGGAATGGCTAACCGAATCTGTAGTAGATAAGATCATTGAATATGTAAGAGACCTTGGGATGTCTGGGCAACGAAGATTTCATTTCCTTTGGCATGGAGGTGAGCCAACTTTGCACAAGGTCGAGTTTTACAAATACATTGTCAAGAGACAAAAAGAAATTCTTGGCAATACCGAGTACATAAATTTTATTCAGACCAATGGCGTGAATTTGCATTTGGATTTACTCGAGTTTATGAAAAGCGAAAATTTCATTGTGGGCATAAGCATTGATGGTCCAGAGCTCTTACACGACAAGTATAGGAAAGATAGGGGTGGACGAGGCACTTATGACCGAGTAGTTAATACTATCAAAGACCTAAAGATGCGAAATATTCCTGTCTTAGCTAATTGCGTTTTGAGGAAAAGCTCTCTGGAAGACTTGGAGGAACTGTATAACTTCTTTAAGTCCTTAGATTTGTTCGTTACATTTAATATATTATTGCCACCAACAGGAAATATCCTTGCCCCTACTGCCAGCACCATGGAGCATGAATATCTTAATTCGGAAGATTACGGGAAGGCAATTGTTTATTTTCTTGATAGATGGCTGAACGACAAAGAATATATGGCTGCAATTGATACTTATAATTATATTATTTGGTCTTTGATAAGAAATACTCAGTTCGGTTGTTTCAAGGCCGAGTGCCCTCAATACCATAGGGCTTTTTCTCCATCGGGGAAAATGTATGTGTGTGGACGTTTTTATGGATGGCCTGACAATAATCTGAGAATTGGCTATCTCTCTTGGGATGATAATAAATCACAGATAAGCGAATCTTATCCAGATTTACTATGTTCCAATTGCCCTATTGTTGAATTGTGTCATGGCGGATGCGCTTTTGACCGCTATGCTATGAGTGGTTCTTTTCTAAAAAAGGAACCTTATTGTGTTTCTTATCTAATCATTTACGAGTACTTTGAGAAACACAAAATAGAAATTGAATCAAAGATGAGATTACTACAAGATAACAATCCTCACTTCAATAAGATTTACTACGAATAGCAAGTTGCATGGAGTATACGGTGAAAAAGAAACTAAATTCCGAAGATCAAAAACATTTGGTAAGATTTCTTAGGGACCTGATTGGTATACCAAGCCTGCCCAGGCAGGAAAAAAATGTCATTGATCGAATAGGCGAAGAAATGAGTAAAATTGGATTTGATGATGTTTATGTGGACTCTGTAGGAAATATTATCGGAAAAATTGGCGACGGGAATAAAAAACTTTTGTTTGAATCACATGTTGATACAGTTGGCATAGGCGATATAGCCCGCTGGGATTATCACCCTTTTATTGGCAAAGTAGAGGATGGTTTTATTTATGGTCGGGGAGCATCTGATGACAAGCAGGGAATCGCGTCAATGGTTTATGGCATGAAACATCTAATGCAATCTGATTTAGAACTAGATGGCACAATTTATGTTGTTGGTGTTGTTCAGGAAGAGGATTGCAACGGTGGGGCAATGGAACATGTTTGTAATCATATTCATCCTGATGGCATAATACTTGGAGAGGCTACAAACCTAGGAATTAATCGTGGGCAACGAGGCCGTACAGAGATGATGGTTACGGTGAAAGGTAAATCGGCGCATGCAGCGAATCCTCACCAAGGCATTAACGCAGTTTATCATGCAAGTAAAATTATTAGTAAGATAGAGTCGCTTAATGACTCATTTCCCGTTCAAGATTTCCTCGGAAAAGCAACAGTTGCAGTAACGAGAATGATAGCGGATCCAGATTCTACTAATACGATACCTGATATTTGCCAGTTTACTGTAGATCGCCGTCTAGTTCTTGGGGAGACAGAAGAGAAATGCCTAGGCGAATTAACTAAGATACTACAAGATGAGGGCGTTGAAGGTAACGTTGAGATTCTGGAATATGTAGCACTTAGCTACACTGGCTTTAAGATACAATTAAAAGAGTTTTTTTCTGCTTGGGAATTGCCCATAAATCACGATCTGGTAAAGGTAGCTTCATCGGGCTTGGAAGAATCTTTCGGCAAAAAGCCTCGAATCGGAAAGTGGAGCTTTTCCACCGATGGCGTTATCACGATGGGTAAATTGGGAATACCAACCATTGGATTTGCTCCAGGAGATGAGCAAGATGCACATTCATTAAACGATAAAGTTAACATCAACGATCTTTACAAAGCGGCTGTTGGATATGCCCATATCGCGAAATCATATTACAATAAGAATGACTAGAAAGTTCCTAACAAGTTTCCGTATATCTGATAATCGAAAGATTCGGAGGATCATATGCAAACAATGAAAATAACCGAAATCAGGAACATGTGTGTCTCGATTCTAATGAGACGCGGTGTTGGCCTCGCCGACGCAGAAATAATTGTAGATGATTATATTGATGCTGAATTGCGAGGAAAAAGGTCCCATGGTTTGGTCGCGTTTTCAGTGGCTCTTGGAGGCCTAGAGAAACGAAGTAGATATGAAATTCAAATTGACAAAGGTTGTTATTTGTTTATTGATGGAAAAGGTGATATTGGACATATTGTGGCGCGTGACGCGATAAATTATTGTATCCAAAAAGCGCGAGAACATGGAGTAGGCTTGGCAGGAATAAAGAATATACTACGATTCTCGATGCCTGGTCCAATTGCAAAAATAGCTGCTGACCACGATATGATCGGCATTGTCATTGAATATGGAGGAAAAGCTTTCATGACAGCTTACGGTGGAGCCGAAGCAGTGATTTCGACAAATCCGCTTGGTGTTGCAATCCCTACTGCTGATACAACCTCCATCCTGATAGATATGGCAACATCAGAAAAAGCATTAGGCTTTGTAACTTTGGCATCAAAACTGGGGCAAATTATTCCTGATACTTGGGGCATAGATAAAAGCGGAAATCTCACAACTAAGCCAGAGGATGTTGTTGCAGTCGTGCCATTTGGCGGTTATAAGGGTTATTCCATTGCTCTTGCCCTAGAAGTGTTGTCAGGACCATTGGTTGGAGTTCCTGTAGGTCTTCAAGGAAATTTACAAAATAGAGGTGCGCTTTTGTGTGTGATAGACCCGTCAATATTTGGTGTCAGAGTTGAAGATTTCAAGAGAAACGTTTCACAACTTATCAGAGAGGTAAAAAATTCAAGGCGCTTAGAAGGAGTTTCAGAGATTTTTATCCCAGGTGAGCAAGGCGAAAGACGCAAAATAAAAATTTTGGAGAGAGGTTATTTAGAAATTGAAGACCCTTTAATGGCTGAACTCATCAAGTTGAATGAGCGTGATTAGTGTAGGAAATGATGCGAGGTAGTTTGAAATCGCCTTGCCCTATTACAGTTGAAAAGATGAACACTCCTTCTAGCAATAACCATAACGCTGATGCCCTTGTGTCCAGAGGGATTAAGGGTTTTTCTTATGTCGAAATTGCCTTAGCGATTATTATCTGGAGCACGTCGGAAATTGCCGCAAAACTAGCTCAATCACAAGTGCCACCTCTTAACATTGCCACAACTCGCTTTTGGGTTGGTTCACTTAGTTTGTTTCTATTAATCGTTGTGAGCGGAAATCTAAAAACCCTAAAAAAGGCGTTAGTTAATCACTGGAAAGAATTACTATTATTAGGAATAAGTGGCATAACAATATCATTTGGTTTGATTCATATCTCAGTAAATCTTACTGATGCATTTGTGGCATCTTCGATTTTAAGCACCAGTCCTCTTTTTGTTTTGCTTATTAGCATATTTACTATAACAAATGGATTAAAACCTCAAAAATATGAATGGGTAGGAATAGCCCTAGGGGCAATAGGAGTCATTCTATTTGGCTTTCCAAAGACACAAGGTGGCTTTTCAACAAACTATCTACTAGGAAATCTGCTTGCTCTGATTGCCTCCATATCTTTTGGTTTTTATACTTGGCTAGGTATTAAGATTACAAAAGAGTATGGAGGTATTTTGACAACTTTCATAAGTGTAACTATCGGCAGTCTTTTTTTGATTCCCATCACCCTCTTTCTTGAAGGATATCAACTTTCTAACGCAACCCCAACAGACTGGATATACATTATTTGGCTTGGAATTATTGTAGTAACCTTGGCTTACACGCTCTATTTTGAGGGGTTGAAAAATGCTAATAGGTTTATTGGTACAAGTTTATATTTTCTAAAGCCTCCACTAGCTACAATTTGGGCATCAATATTCCTGCACGAAATGCCAACCCCAATAGAATATGTAGGGGTGGCAATTATTAGCAGTAGTTTTCTAATAATGGGTCTGGGCTATTGGTTATCAACGATCAAGAAAAGGAAATACTGATTTCCCAAATCATCCTCCATCGCCAACTCTCCGCGTTCCATCTTCATTCTCAAATTTTCAGGCCATGCGCTCACACGTTTTTGCCGTTCAACAGCAAAATATCAGGCTCACGTCATTTTGTTTCAGCAAATCGCGCGTGCGGCAATAGGATTTTACTCCCCCGTCGGCACCCAAATATTCTTCACCTGCGTCGCCTCGTGCAGGAACTCGTGGCCTTCGCCTTGCTCGCGATCCATCCAATCGCGCGGCAGGCCGTAGCCGACCCACGTCCGCTTCATGTTGGCGGTGGACTCGTCCTCGACGTGGTAACTGCCTTCCGCCGAGCCGAAGTACCAGACCGCGTCCACGTCTTCGTGCTGGACGAGAGTCTTGGTCAGGTGGTCGCGGTCGCCTGTGACGATGTTGACCACGCCGCCAGGCACGTCGGAGGTATCCAATACCTGATAGAAATCGGTCGCGCTCAAGGGGAAGCGCTGACTGGGGATCATCACGACCGTGTTGCCGCGCGCGATGGCAGGCGCCATGAGCGAGACAAATCCCAGCAACGGATATTCGTCGGGGCAGGCAATGCCGATCACGCCCATCGGTTCGTTGACCGCCACCGTGATTCCGCGCAGGGTGGTCTCCTGGATGGTGCCGCCGTATTTATCCGCCCAGGCCGCGTACGTGAACAGCCGCTCCACCGATGTATCCACTTCGGCTTGCGCGGACTTTTTTGTACATCCCGTCATCTCGACAATGCGCTTGACGAACTCGGCGTTGCGCGCGTCCAAATTCTCGGCGATGAAATAGAGGATTTGCGAACGGTTGTAGCCGTGCCGCATGGCCCATCCGGGTTTGGCGAGGTGGGCGGCGTGCGCCGCCTCGACCGCGTCGCGGATGTCCTTGCGGTTGCCGTCGCCGACCTGACCGAGTACCTGCCCGCCCGTGTCCAGCACGGCCAGCGTGTACGCACCATCCGGCCGCACCTGCTTGCCGCCGATGTACATCTTCGGTGTGCGGTCCACGCGTCCGCCGGCGCGGGCGGCTGACGGTCCCGCGGGACGCGCCGGGATGTGTTCGCCCCACTTGCCCGCGTCCGCGTCAGCAGGCGGGACGAAGTCCGGCCGCGGGCGCGGCATCCATGCCGGGCGGACGTACTCGAACAGGCCCTCGCGTCCGCCCTCGCGGCCGAAGCCGGACTCGCGGTAGCCGCCGAAGCCGGCCGCGGCGTCGAAGATGTTGTGACCGTTGACCCACACTGCGCCGGCCTTCACTTTGCTGGCCACGTCCAGCGCGAGATTGATGTTGTCGCTCCAGACGCTGGCGGCTAGCCCGTAGCGGGTGTTGTTGGCGAGGGCGATGGCCTCCTCCGGCGAGCGGAAGGTGAGCGAGACCAGCACCGGGCCGAAGATCTCCTCCTGCACGGTGGCAGCCGCCGGGTCCAGCCCCGTGATGAGCGTCGGCTTGTAGAACTGTCCTTTTGCGGGCAGGGGGATGTCGGGCTGGAAGACTTCGCCGCCTTCCTTTGCGCCCATCTTCGTCCAGTAGTCCACCGTGTCCCACTGCGACTGGTCCACGAGCGCGCCCATGTCAATGCACTTGTCGAGCGGGTCGCCGACGCGCATCTTTCCCATGCGCCGCTTGAGTTTGCGCAGGAATTTTTCGGCGACGTTCTCCTGCACCAGCAGGCGCGACCCGGCGCAGCAGACCTGCCCCTGGTTGAACCAGATGGCGTCCACCACGCCCTCGACCGCCGCGTCCAGGTCGGCGTCCTCGAAGACCACGACCGGCGACTTGCCGCCCAGTTCGAGCGAGATCTTCTTGCCGGACCCGGCGGTCTGGCGGCGCAGAGTGCGGCCCACATCGGTCGAGCCGGTGAAGGCGATCTTGTCCACGTCTGGGTGCGTGACGATCATTGACCCGGCGCTGCTGCTGCCGGTGATGATGTTGACCACGCCCTCCGGCAGTCCGGCCTCGGCCACGATCTCGGCAAAGAGCAATGCAGAGAGGCGGGTGTACGAGGCCGGTTTCAGCACCACCGTGTTTCCCATCGCGATAGCGGGCGCGATCTTCCAGGCCAGCATCATCAACGGGAAGTTCCACGGGATGATCTGCCCGATCACGCCGACGGGCTGGTAGTCGGCCAGTTCGGTCTCCATCAGTTGCGCCCAACCGGCGTAATAGAAAAAGTGACGCGCCAGCAGCGGCACGTCCACGTCGCGGGATTCGCGGATGGGCTTGCCGTTGTCCATGGATTCGAGCACGGCCAGCAGGCGGGAGTGCTTCTGGATGTTGCGGGCGATGGCGTACAGGTGGCGGGCGCGCGCCGGACCGGGGACCCGGCTCCACGCGCCGAACGCGGCGCGCGCCGCGGCGACGGCCGCGTCCACGTCCTTTTGCCCGGCCTGGAATGTGTCGGCAAGCGCTTCACCGGTGGCGGGATTGTAACTGGTGTAATATTTTCCGCCCTTCGGCGCGACCCACTGGTTGTTGATGAACAACCCGAACTTGCGCTTGTGGTCATCCAGCCAGGCGTTGACCGCGGCGGGAGATTCGGGGGCGGGACCGTAGTCCATGGATTTGAAGAGGTCGAGAAGGGTGGTCATAATAAACTCCAAATTCTCAACCACAAAGGGTCACGAAGGTGCACGAAGGAAAAACTATTGGGGTTTCCTTTGTGACACTTTGTGTCCTTCGTGGTAAAAGCCTTTATCCCATCGGCATGTGATGTTTCGCGGCGCAGACCTGACAGGTTTTATGCGCGTCGCGGCGGACGAGAATCCGTGCGGGGAAGGTGGCGATTGAGGATCGGGCATCTGCGAAAACCTGTCAGATCGCGCTATTCTTGCGATTACGATTTCATCCAATCTGAGATCTCCTGCAACACGGTTCTCAAATCCTGTGCGATATTCCCCGTCAATGGAGATTCGCGAATCTTGCCGCGTTCATCATGAAAATGGTGCGGGGCAGTGGGAAGATGGCTGTAGTGTGGGGCGTTGTCCCAGCGCAGGAGGGAAATGGTTGTAAAAACCTGGTATGCGTAATCCTGAAATTCTGGTTCGACATGAATCCAAATCTGGAGTTGATGGCTTTTGGGCAATTGGCAACGAATTTTAACTTCCAGTTTTCCTGATGGAGTTTCATCGTAATGGACAATACGCGTACTTTTGACAAGCGCGTTTGTCTGCAATATGCCTAAAAGGTCGTCAATGAGCGCGTTCATGCAGCAAGTCCTGATAGGTCTTCTGCCAGTCTGCTAACATGGAACGGGCGGAGCGCCATGCCAGCCAGTCATCCTCCTGCGCGGGTTTGGCATTGCCTTTCAGGCGTGCGGTGAACTTGTCGAAATCCACACCGTACTTGGTCTCCATTTTTCGGATTCGGCGGCGGTAATATGTGACCTTGCCGCGCACGGTGGATACCGCCATGTCCCACAGGGCATCTTCCACAGTGGGATAACGTTTCGCGGCTACGAGCGAATCCGCTACTTTGTTCAACACTACGTTGGGGTATGTGTTAAGAGCCATTTTGAATCCTTTCCAAAATTATACACTCGAAAGTCTGGAGACTTTCGACTCCGACAAAATTATCCCATCGGCATGTGATGTTTCGCCGCGTAATGACCGGTGATGTAGTGATACAACTGCCGCTCCAGGTCCGTCAGCAGGCTGGACGCGCCGATGCGGAACAGGTCCGGCATCAGCCACTCGTCGCCGAGTTCTTCTTTCATCAGCGCCTGCCAGGCCAGCGCCTGCTTGGCGGAGTTGATCCCGCCCGCCGGTTTGAAGCCGATTTTATGGCCGGTGCGTTCGAAGTACTCGCGGATGGCGCGCACCATCACGAGACTGACCTCCAGCGTGGCGTTGACCGCTTCCTTGCCGGTGGAGGTCTTGATGAAGTCCGACCCGGCCATCATCGCCACCAGGCTGGCCTGCTGGACCTGCTTGAGCGTGGCCAGGTCGCCCGTAGCCAGGATGGTCTTCATGTGCGCGGCCTCGCCGCAGGTCTGGCGGAACTGCTTGATCTCGTTGTAAAGGGATTTCCAGTCGCCGGTCAGCACGTGGCTGCGGGAGATGACCACGTCAATCTCGCGCGCGCCGGCCTCGATGGCCTGCTCGATCTCGGCGATACGCTGGGGAAGGGGAGTCTGCCCGGCGGGGAAGCCGGTCGCCACCGACGCGACCGGGATGCCGGTCCCTTTGAGCGCCTCGACCGCGTCCTTGACGCGGCTGGGGTAAACGCATACCGCGCCGACGGTGATCTTCTCGTCTTTGACGCCCAGCCGCTCCAGCATGTCCGGGCGGATGGGCTGCCTGGCCTTGGCGCACAGGCGTTTGACGCGGCCGGGCGTGTCGTCGCCGGAGAGGGTGGTCAGGTCCATGCAGGTGACGGCGCGCAGCAGCCAGGCGGCCTGCCAGTCCTTTTTGACGGTGCGCCGTCCGGGCAGGGTGGCGGTGCGCCGCTCGACCGCGCTCTTGTTGACGTGCGCGGCCAGCACCCAGTCCAGGTCGAGGGGCGTGCCGGGGTTGCGGGGGGTGGGAGATTGCATGGGCTAACCTTTTTGTTGTTTGCGCCGGGGGGCGCGTGTTCATACTTGATATAAATATACCATATTGCAACTACGCCGGCCTGATTTGTTCTTCTCCCCTCAACGGGGGCTCCAGTTTTAAAGCGAAAACCGCTTATTCAGCGGTTTGTGCCCCCATGGAGATTCGAACTCCAGTTTAAGCCTTGAAAGGGCTGCGTCCTGGTCCACTAGACGATGGGGGCTTTTTTAGAGCGGGCGGATTTTACCATCCCATCCAAAATCGGTCAAGCAGATTCTTCTTCCGCCTCCCCAGTCCGCTTGAGCGGACTTGGCTGTTCTTCAGCCGTGGATTTCCAATCCACGGGCTTGATCTCAGCCACGCGCTCAAGCCACGGACTCATTCCTTCTTTCTGTCGTGGACCTGCGCCAGCAGGTCCACCTGGCGGCGGTTGAACAGCAGCGCCGGGGTTTCGATGCGTAGTTGGGGGATAAGGATGGCCGTCAGCGTGACATCGTAGAGCGGGACAAAGTCGCGGATGCCCTCCACCATGACCGTGGCGAAGTCGAACCGCCCGGCCCATTCCAGCGTCCCTTCCAGTTCGTAGACCTGCGTGGTCACCCGCAGTTTGTACTTGATGAGATTCTGGTAGCCGCCGCGCGCCAGCGCCTGCGGCCCCACGTCCTCGCGCCGCGCCAGGCAGACGGCGAACACGTTGGTCTTGACCAGGTCCACCACCTGGTATTCGCCGACCAGTTTGGTGGGCATGTGGATGCGCGCCAGTTTGGCGTCCAGCACTTCCATGAACGAAGTGGTGGGATCGTTCATCAGCCCCGTCACGCCGCTGTGCGGGACCATCATTTTCCCCACGATGCGGTAACTGGGGGTCAGGAAATCGGCGGCGATGAGACGCTGGGTGTTGATCGTTTCGGGCATCGGTTCGTTCCTTTGGCGGCGGTCAGTCGGTGGACGGGCGGATGGACTCACGCTTTTCCACCGGACGGTGGAGGCGCGGCCGGGGCGCGCGGGCGCGGCCTGTTTCGGGGTTGAGCATGGTCGTCAGCCAGGAGATGGCGCGCTGGTCGTATTCGCGCCGCCCGCACACGTCGCAGACCCAGGCCGGGAAACCTGGCACGGTCACCAGTTCCTCGCCGAGCCAGGTGAAATACGTGATGAACTGCAGGCGCATCATGCCGGCCTGGCATTCGTAGCACGGGAAGGATTTGGGCGTTTTCTCGTTCATGTTTTTCATGGAGCGGCCAGCGCAGCGCGCTCGTGCTGGATGACCATGAAATCGCTGAAGGGCCAGTACACCAGCACGGCCTTACCGACCACGTTTTCAATCGGCAGCAGGCCCCAGGAATGGGAATCAGATGAATCGTTGCGGTTGTCGCCTAGCACGAACAGGTAGCCTTCTGGCACGCTCCAGGTCCCGGCGTAGTAGGGCGGGGCGGCGATGTACGGCTCGTCCAGCCGCGTCTCGTTGACGTACAACTGCCCGGCCTCCACCCGGACCGTTTCGCCGGGCAGCCCGATGACGCGCTTGATCAGGTCCTCCGGCGCGTTCAGCGAACGGAAGACGACGATATCGCCGCGTTCCGGCTGGCCGAATTTATACGCCAGCCGGTTGACCAGCACGAACTCGCCGTTCTCCAGCGTCGGGCGCATCGAGTAACCGTCCACGCGCACGCGCGCCGAGATGGCGTTGATCGCCAGGAACAGCACTACCGCCAGTCCAACCGTCTCGAGGATGTCGAGCAGGAAACGTTTGAAAGTATTTTGTGGGGCAGGCGCGGGGGTTGCGCCTTCAGGGGAAATTTCGGTCAAAACGTGCCTCCGCCGAAATTATACCAGACCGTATGCGAAATACGTCGGCACGTACAGCACGCGCTCGCCCCGCTGCCAGGCTTGCTCGTCCAGCGCTTTCATCCGCTGGATTTCGCGCCGGGGGACGATGCCCGCCAGGTCGGCCTCCATCACCTCCCATTCCATTTCCTGTTCCCCGGCATCGGGCGGACGCTTTCCGTCCCTGAGCCCCGTGCTGGAACCGGGACTACCCCGCAGGGTCCCCGTTTCGACGAGCCGGATGCCTGCCCCGGCGAACAACTCAGCCAGCCGCGCGCCGAGGGCGGGATCCGCACCCTGCCGGCGGAGGGACTCGGCCTGCCAGCGTCCGAGCGGGGCGAGCGGGTCGGGCTTGTCCACGCGGCGGTCGTAGTCCGGTTCGGCCAGCGCCAGCACCGCGCCGCCGGGACGCGTTACGCGTTTCATCTCGCGCAGCGCCAGGAGCGGGTCGCGCACCCATAGCAGGAGGAAATGGCAGAAGGTGATATCGAACGCCGCGTCGGGATAGGGCAGGCGCAGGGCGTCGCCGCACGCCAGCGCGGCGGCCGGGGCGTGGAAGCGCGCCTCGGCCAGGCGGGCAGGATCGAGGTCCAGGCCGTGGACGGAGGCCGGGGTGGAGAGTCCGCCCAGGATGGCGCCCGTTCCGCAGCCGGCCTCGAGTACGCGTTCCGCCCGCTCCAGCCCGGAGCGAGAGAAAAGGTGGGCGCGCAGTTCACGCGTCCATCCGGCCTGCTGGAGGAAACGGGCGTGCCAATCTATGTGCATGTCAGCGATTTTGCAGACGATAGGGAATCCCGAAGAATGTCTCTGCGCCAATGATGGCTTTGATCGCCTGACGGTCGGCGTGCGAGGCATACCAGATGAGCAGGTCGGCATGGCCGGGGCAGGTTGTGGCATCTATATTCACGCCGACCAGACCGGGATTGACTTGTTCGATTTGCTGGAGAATATCCTGATGTTCGTTCACGACTCGCTCGACTTCTTCGGGGGAAGGCAGTTGGCTGCATGGCAGATAGTGGTTTTCGTTGTCCATAACGTAATTGTCATAGGCGCGAAGTAGAAGATGGGTCTGACTTTCGATGAGCAGTAGAGCGGCGCAAAGCAATATGAGAGCCGAGAACGCGGTCAGCAGGACAGCCTTTTTGCTTTTCATTTTTCACTCTCCGTCCAATTCAAAATAAAGCCTCTCTGTTCCTCCGTTTCCGGCGAATGGGGGAAGCGGACACTCTTCGGGACAGCCTGCCACCACTCCGCCAGTTGGGCGAGGGACTGCTCCCCGGTCATCCCGCGCCGGACGAGCCAGCAGCCGACCGTGGTGCCGGTGCGCCCGACTCCGCCCCAGCAGTGCAGGTAGATTTTGTGCCCGGCGGCCAGCGCGGACTCGATGGCGTCGAGGAGATTTTTCATCTGCCCTGTCGTCGGCAGGCCGTAGTCGCCGATGGGGAAGCGCCGGTAGGTGACGGTGCGGTCGGAATAGTGCTGCGCGTCCTCGCGCAGGAGCGGTTCGTAGGGGACGAGTTCGCCCTCCTGCGTGAGGTCGAAGAAGGCGTCGAAGCCGGCGTCGAGGAAGGCGGTGATGCGGCGCGCCGCTTCGAGGTCCCGCGGGTGGCCGGGATATTCCCCGGCCAGGAAGCGGCCCGCTTCGACCCAGTACGATTCAGGAATGGGGCGGGGAGGTATGCTGGTCATGGGTTGGCGGGGTTCAGGAAATATTCGCACAGGCGGGCGGTGATCTCGCTGCGCAGTTGCACCAGTTCGGAGAATTCGTAGAAGAACATGATCTTCCGCGCGCCGGTGGTATGGGCGGTGGGCGGAGGGACGAGGATGAAATACGTCCACGATTCGGCGATGTCTTCGGCGGGTTCGGTGGAGGCGTACGCGGTCAGGAAGTGGGTCTGGTGGGTGTAGTAGAATTCTGCCATTTTCTGGTCGCGCACTTTGCCTTCCGGCAGGGCGTTGACGGCAGCCCACTCGTCGTAGATGTCCACCCAGAAGGTCTGATAGAACTCGTCTATGTAGGAATTGGCCCGTCCGCAGCCGGGGTTGATGTAATCCACCGGGCAGTTGTAGTAGGCTGCATAAACCTGGTCGTTGTTCAGGGTCAGCAGGTGGGCAAATTCGTGCAGCAGGGTGGCAGCCAGGGCTTTGTGGTCGCCGGCGTCGGCGATATCCACTTTGAGCGCCCAGTGGTTCAGGTCGCTCGAGTCCCGTTCCACGGCGGCGAGGTATTCGTAGTCGCCGTCGGTGAAGATGACGAACTCGTTCACCATTGGCCGTTGTTCGGCGGGGATGATGCTCGTGAAGAAATCCCAGATGGACTGGTGGGCGGCGGCGTCCTGCTGGTAGGCCTCCAGGTCGGCGGGCGCGGCGTGGAAGGAGGCGTTGCCCAGGGTATCGCCGTCCACCGGATAGCGGACCAGGATGTGAACGCTGTCCTTGCTTTCCGTGCCGCCGCCGGAAGTTTTCAAGGGAGAGTAGCCTTCCGAGGCCGAGACGATGCTGGCAAGCAGGCCGGGGCAGGCTTGCTGGCAGGCGGCATCCGAGCAGGGACCGGGCGTGAAGATGGGGGTTGGGGTGTCGGTCGAGACGGGCGTATCCGTCGGCGGAAGGGTGGGGGTGGGCGGGAAGAGGACCAGGTTCGTGGGGCAGCAGATGCAGGCCACGGTCACGAAAGTTAGGGCAACCAGTAAAAGCGTGCGTTTCGGGGACAAACGTTCCTCCGGGCTATTTTTCCAGCAGCAGGGCAACGATCCCGGCCGCGTCGCGCACCAGCCGCGGGCAGATGGAGGTGAACACGCCGGCCTGCCGCGCCTGTTCGTGGGCGGCATGGTCGCGCAGGTCGTAGCCGATCAGGTCCCGGCACAGGATTTTCCCGTGCTTTTCCTCGAAGCGGCGCAGGAATTCCAGCGACAGGCGGTAAACCTCGTCCTTTTCCTTTTCGTCCGGCGAGGACGAGCCGCGCGCCAGCCCGAGCGCCATCAGGCCGCCGGTCGCCGCGCCGCAGACCTCGCCCTGCCGCGCCACGCCGCCGCCGAACGGGGAGGCGATCTTCAGTGCGGTCTCCTCGTCCAGGCCGAGGGGCGCGGCAAAGGCCGAGAAAACGGACTGGGCGCAGTTGTATTTTTGCCCGAAGCGGGCCACAGCAATTTCAGCAGGATTTTTCATTTACCAGATTCCCGGAATGAGACGATGGCGCACGCGGGCGGCATACTTTTTGTGGCTGTCCGGTTCTGAACGATGCGTTTGCGGATGGCGGGAGTCGATTTTTTCAGAAACAGGGGCGACCGATCGGTCGCCCCTACGGGTGTTTATTTGTAGATCTTCTCCCACGGATCCCGCAGGATGTTGCCCAGCACCTTGTCGGCTTCGCCCTGGGCGGGGAGCACGTCGCCGTCCGGCTCGACGTAGAGCCAGACTTTGCCCGCGCCGTCCGGGACGGCATCGTCCACCACCTCGGCGGAGACGGGGTTGTCGTCCGAGTACGGGACGGGCAGGTCCCAGTGCAGGGTCAGTCCGAGGTCCGCGGCCTGGTTGCGCAGGGCGGTCATTTCGTCCTTCAGGGAGGCATCGGAGGCGCTCAACGACAGGCTCTTCACCTGGAGTTTTGCCAGTTTCTCCAGCGCCTCGCCCGCCTTTTTGATATTTTTCGGCGTGACGGTGAGATGGACGGTGGTGAACAGGTCGGCGGGCATGACCGTTTCGAGCGCCTTCCAGGAGTCCTTGTCGTCCGGCTGGAGCAGGAACAGCAGGTGGTCGAGGCCGGTTTGCAGGAGTTGATCGAGGTATTTCCTGTCCGCCAGTTTCAGGCCGTCGGTCAGCAGGCCGCACACCTGTCCGTTCTTCTCGGCGTGAGCGATGAGGGCGGGCAGGTCGTCGCGCAGGGTCGGCTCGCCGCCAGTGAAGGTGACGTGCGGGATGCCCGCCGCCCAGGCCTTGTCGAGCACAGCCTGCCACTCGGCGGTGGTCAGTTCGCGGTCGACGCGCTTGACCGGGGCGTGCTCGGCCCTGTCTTCGGCGGGCAGGCGGTAGGTGAGCGCGCAGTCGAGGCGCAGCGGGGCGGTCAGGTCCTGTGAGTGCGGCGCGACCCGCTCGAAGTCGAGGTACGAGACCGGGTCGAGGTCCGGGGTGTGGATGAGGGTCTGGATGCGGTCGCGGAATTCCGAGAAGTCGCGCCGGACGATGTCCTTGTGGATGCGGTAGCGGTCCGCGACTTGACCGGCCACTTCCTCCTCCGGCGTCCCTTTCATCATGTGGAAGGCAAACTCGGCCGCCGACGGGTTGAGGTGCAGAATAGTGGCGGCGTTGACGACCAGGATGCCGGAGCCGTCCTTGTTGAGCCGCAGGTGCAGGCGGTAGGCGGGTTCATCCGGCGCGGACTGGAGGGTGTGGGTGGCGGCGGGCAGGCGCTGGGCCGGGGCGGGCTTTTCAGCCAGCAGCCAGAGGATGACGATGCCCGCCAGCAGGAGCGCCGCCTGGATGAGCAGGCCGTACTGGTGCATGAAGCCGCGCTGGTCGTAAAAGTAGAAGATGGCGGCGCCCAGCAGGACCACGGCCCCGACGATGCGGACGGCCGCGCCTTTCACGCTGTATTTGCGGACCCTGACCCGTCCGGCGATGAGGAAATACGCGCCGAGAGCGAGCATCACTGCGGAGAAGAAAATCCATGCGGCGAGCGTTAGGGTTTGCGTTACGGTTGGGGACATCGCAGCCTCCTGTTGTCAATCACGGATGAAGTGCGGCATTTCAAAGGGAATTTCGAAGGAAAATTCAACGAACCCGGCGTATTGGCCGCCGCGGTACCACGGCGATTGGTAGATGAGTTTTTTGACGCCGTTCTTTTCGATGGTGTAGACGTTTTTCTCCTGCCGGGCCATCAGGCGTTCGAGTTTGCCGCGTGACGGGTCGGGATGGCAGTCGAGGACGTTCTTGCCGATGAGCGCCCGCCCGCCATCCTTCTCGAAGGTTCTGGCAGACTTGTCGTTCATTTCCAGGATAATGCCGTCCGCGTCGCAGACGGTGACGGCGGCGGGGAATTCCTTGATCCAGGAAAAGTCAACGTAGTCCATTTTTTCAGCCTCGCACGAAGTGCGGGATCTCGCCCGGCGCTTCGAATGAAATTTCGACGAACCCGGCGCAGCGCCCGTCCTTGTACCAGGGCGATTGGAAGAAGAAGCGTTTTTGGCCGTCTTCGGTGTTGAGGTACGCGTTGGCGATCTGCTTCTCCATCATGCCTTCCAGTTTGGCGCGGGAGGGCGCGGGGTGGCAGTCGAGCACGTTCGAGCCGAGCAGGCCGCGCCCGCCGTCTTCGGCGAAGAACGTCTCGGCCTCGGCGTTCATCTCCAGGATGACGCCGCCCGTGTCGCAGACCATGATCTCGGCGGGGAACGCTTTTGTCCAGAGATGTTCAGGGATGGATGCCATCGTTCAGGGCATTTCGAATTGCGTCAGCAGGTTGAAAAGAACCGCCACGTACAGGTCGAGGCGCTCGTCCACGCGTCCGGGGAAGGTGGCGTCCAGGTAATCGAGGGTGTCGTATTCCGTGTGAATGATGGCGCCATTGTCGCCGTACTGCGGATCCACCTGGGTGTAGCCGTCCTGGTTGCCGAGGTCCCAGTTGGTGGCTTCGAAGTAGAGCCAGGGAATGCCGGCCAGGTCGAAGGCTTCGTAGTCGCCGGTGCCGCCGCCCTCGTCGTCTGCCAGGTTGATGTCCGGGACGGTTTGCAGGTCGTAGCCGTTGGAGGCGGCCCAGTCCATGGCCCAGTCGCGCGCCTCGGCGCGGCCTTCGGGGCTGTAGGCGTAGGCGATGTCGCCCGCGGTCACGCTGTCGAGGTTGACCATCAGGACGATGTCGGCGAGGTCGCCCTCGCTCAGGGAGGAGACGAAGGCGTCCGAGCCGAGCAGCCCGACTTCTTCCGCGCCGAAGGCGACGAAGTAGATGGTGTAGGGGGTGGACACGTCTTTCACCAGGCCGGCCACTTCGAGCATGACCGCCACGCCGGAGGCATTGTCGTCTGAGCCGAGGCCGTCGTCCACGGCATCGTAGTGCGCGCCGACGACGATGGCCTGCGTGGAGTCGCCGTCTTTGATGGCGATCACGTTGGCGGAGTTGATCATCCCGCCGTCATCGGTTTCGGCGGAAAAGGCCTGGAGTTCGGCGGCGTAGCCCATCTGCCCGAACGCGTCCATGATGTAGCGGGCGGCTTCGGCTTCCCCGTCTGTGCCGGAGACGCGCGGGCCGATGTCCGTCAGGGCTTCGATGTGCTGGCGGGCGGCCGCGCCGTACCCGCCTACGGGCGACGAGACGGGTTCCCGGGTGACGGCATCGTCGGCAGCCTCATCCGTGGCAACCCAGGCGTCCGGGCTGCAGCCGATGAGCGACGTGCACAGGATGATTGCAAGGGATAGCAGTGCAAGAAGGGATAATGTTCGTTTCATGGTGTGATCCTCTTTTCGTCGATGGTCTCAAATTGCGTAGTCCCGGTTCTACCACGGGAGAGCGGACAGCCTCCGCCGCATTCGGCCAGCAGGAGACAGCCATTGCATTTTTCGGGCAGGCCTTTGCGTTCGCGCAGGCGCACGGCAAGTTCGTGGTTCCAGATGGCGTCCCACTCGTCGGTGAGCAGGCTGCCGAGTTGGTGGTAGTACGACTGGCAGGGCAGCACACCGCCGTCCGGCTCGACGCACATGTTGTAGAGCGCGGCCGTGCAGCCCTTCACGCCCAGGTCCATCTGCACCGGGTCGAAGTTGCAGTACTGCGTGGGCGTGTACCAGATGAGACGCTGTCCGCGCGCCTCGGTTTTCTGCCACGCCATCTCCAGCAGGGGAGCGAGTTCCGTCTCCGAGAGTCCCGTGCCGACCTGCGCGCCGCGCCCCGAGTAGATGAGCGCGTTCAGGCCGACGGTCGGGACGCCGAGTTCCGCCAGGAAGTCCAGCGTCTCGGGGATGGTGTGGACGTTGGTGCGCAGCATGGTCGTGTTGGTCATCACGTAGAGCGGACTGGCGAGCACGTTGCGGATGCCCTGCACCGTCTGCCGGAAGGCGCCCTGCGCCCGCACCATTTCGTCATGGACCTCGGGCCGGCTCGACTCGAGTGTGACCTGGACGTGGTCGAGGCCGGCTTCCACCAGCCGCGCCGTGAAGCGTTCGTCTGCGAGGCGGCGGGCGTTGGTGTTGAGACCGGTGATCTGTCCGTTCGATTCGGCGTGGGCGATGAGTTCGGGCAGGTCGTCGCGCAGGGTCGGTTCGCCGCCGGTGAAGATGATGTGCGGGATGCCGAGCGACCAGGCTTTGTCGAGGACGCGTTTCCAGTCGTCGGTGGTTAACTCCCCTCTCCCGCTTGTGGGAGAGGGGCCGGGGGTGAGGGTCGGATGTTCGACGTTATAACAATGCGCGCAGTCATTGTTGCAGCGGTAGGTCAGCGCCAGGTCGAGCCGGTACGGTGCGGAGGGGCGCGCCGAGAAGGGCGCGACCGTTTCCAGGTCCAGGTCGTGGATCGGGCAGGCGCCGTCGGGGCGGACGAGTTCGTCCAACTGGCCGCGCACAGTTCCCAGGTCCGCTTGCGCCTGCGCCGCGCTGACGCGGTATTTCTTCCGCAGGGTGTTGACGGCGGTCCCGTCCGGGGTCCCTTCCAGCACAAACCAGGCCATCAGGGAGGCGGTGGGGTTGAGGTGCAGGATACGGTTGGCGTTGACTATTAAAGTGCCGTGCCCGTCGGGGTCGAGGCGCAAATGAATGCGGCTCTTCTCGCCGCCGTTTTCCCGGCGGTAGTGGTAAAGGCCGGGTGCGGGGTGTGGTGTGCGATGCGCGGGTTTGAACAAGTTCATCAGGTTACCGATAACTGGTCACTGAACACTGAACACTGAACACTGTACACTGTACACTGAATACTGGTACTACCGTCCGCCCCCCGCGCAGGCGCAGGCGCATCCGGCGCAGGCGCAGGCGCACGAGCGGCCGCCGCCGCTGGAGCCTTTGCCAGCGGAAGAGGACTTCGGGAGGGGGTTGGTGCGGCTGGTCACGCCGGAGGTGAAGGTCTTTACGTCGCCGATCACGCGGCTGGAGAAGCCCTGTACGCTGGTCACGACCGAGGCGGCGAAGGCCGACCCCGGCACGCTGACCGACGACCGTCCGCCGGAGGGGAGGGATACCGGCGCGCCGGCCTTGACGCTGCCCGCGGCCGGGCGGTAGCCGGGATCGTAGCGGCCCCACCACATTGGCAGGAAGACCGGGCCGGTGAAGACGCGCCGCGTGCGGTTGTCGTAATCCTTGTCGAGCATTGTCCATTCGAGGGCCTGGTCGTACATCTGGCTCTTGACCTCGGGCGTGCCGGCGGCTTCGATCTGCTGCCAGGCGCGTTCCATGATGCTCTTGTAGTAATCGGTTGTTTCCTTGCGGCTGAAGCCTTTCATTTTCTCTGAAACCGATTTGATCAGTTTGACGGTCATTTCCTGCAGGCCGGCCTTGGGGAGTTTGTTCGGGTCGCTGAACGCCAGCAGGAAATCCTTCTCGTATTCGTGCAGCCCTTCGGGCAGGGGCTGGGCGACCTGCAATTTAAGCGGGTCGCGGGTCACGACGGTGGCGGCTTCCTTCTTGACCACGCCGAACAGGGTCATCGTCATTACTTTATCCAGCGGCTGTTCCATCAGGACGGCGGATTCGACCGCCGTTAGTCCGCGCTTGATGCCGTGTCCTTCGATGGAAATCTTGGGCGGCATGTACTGGAATTTGCGCTTGCGCTCGTTCACCGCGCTCAGGATCGGCGCGCCGACGAACATCAGGAAGAAGAACCCGAAACAGCAGACCGACGACAGGTTGTCCATGAGTCCGCTCAAATCCAGGTTGAACGCCGGGGCGGTGACGATGGCGTCTGCCGGGAGATACTGTTTGGGCACCGACATGCCGAAGGTGTACTGGCTGCTGCCCGAGGCGCTCGCGCAGGCCCAGGTGAACATGATGCGGCCCTCGCCGTCGTGGTCGGTTTGCGGATTCGCGTCACAGGGCCAGACGCCGCGCGCCGGGTGGTAAATGGATTCCTCGGGTTGGACGCCGGGGGGCAGGTGGAAGATGACGGTCAGGTTGGTATTCCCGTGCACATAAGCAGAGCCGAACCATGTGGGCGAAAATTCGCCGCTGGCGTAAGTATCCGGCTGGTCGCTGTCGGGATAATACATGCTGCTGATGCGGCCCACGTAGACGTGGAGGCTGCCGGTCTGCCCGGGCTGGATGGCGTAGCCGCCCATGTCCACGGCGAAGCCGTAGGGGCCGTCTCCCTGGAAGTCGGAAGAGATCGAGAGCGGGCTGCCGTTCACGTCGGCGGAGATGGAGCCCCATTCGTAGTCCCCGTTGGGCATGCCCACGTCCACGTAGTCAATGACGTGCGCGCCGGGATCGTTGGCGAAAGTGAAGACATAATCGAGCGCGATGGTCCCGTCGCCGTTCCAGTAGACGTGGACGGTCTCAGTCGTCAGGTTGAAGGAATAATTGGACTGGGCCGAGGCGCTGCCAGTCAGGGTGAATGTCAGCAGCAAGACGAGCAAAAGAACAACAAGGCGTTTTTTCATGGTTCCTCCATTACACTTCACGTTTTACGTTTTACGCATCACGAAACCGTAATCCGTAAAACGTAAACTACCACTTCGGTTCTTCGGTCAGTTGATAAATGGTGTGGCAGTAGGGACAGTTGACCATCGGCGCGCCGTTGACCAGTTGGATGTTGTCCGCAGTCAGCGTCCCGCCGCAGGACTGGCATTTGATCTGCTTGATCTTGGTTGCGCCGGGAAGGTCTACCTTGAGGGTCACGTTCTGTGCGGTTTCGGCTTTGGTCTTGCGGGCAGCCAGCACGATCAGGACAACCCCCCCGATGACGAACAGGACGCCCACGCAAGCCAGCGCGCCCCCGATGGTGGCCCACTCCGGCTGGCCCTGCACCGGGTCGAGCGAGCCCAGGTAAACAAATCCCCCGATGCCGATCCCGCAGGCGGCCATCAAGAGAAGGATGACGGCTCCGATATACATCCAGGTTGTGGATTTCATGTGCGCCTCCGTAAAATCTAAGTGATATACGTGCCGATCAGGATAAGTGTAGCACTTTCTCCGGAACGTGACAATTGACTTAAGTCCGGTTTTGTGCGCCGGCCGCCGGGAATTAATCTATCCAGAAAATTTTCATGGTATAAGAAATCTTCAAAAATCGGGCTATTCAGACGGCAGGAAAGGCAAATGACTGCAAAAAGAGTGGTAATTGCTGCCGCTTTGGGTGAATGTGTTCATGTCGCCGGGGTGATGAATTTCTTGCGCCTGGCAGAGAGCGCCGGCTGGCAGACGGTTTTCCTCGGCCCGGCGGTTTCGGTGGAAGATGTGCTGGCGGCCGCCCGCCGCGAGCAGGCGGACCTGGTCGGCGTCTCGTATCGCTTGACCCCCGAGACAGGCGAGCGCCTGCTGGGCGAGTTTGCCGAGGCGGCCGCGGACCTGCATGCCGCGGGAGTGCGCTTTGCCTTCGGCGGAACGCCGCCAGTGGCGGAGCGGGCGCGGGCGCTGGGGTTCTTCGAGCGCGTCTTCGACGGCAGTGAGTCGGTCGAGACCGTGCTCGCTTATCTCAAGGGGCAGCCTGCCGAGGGTGTAAGCGAGAAGGGTTTTCCCCAAATGGCTGTCGAGCGCATCCATTGGAAGTCTCCATTTCCCATTCTCCGCCACCATTTTGGCCTACCGACCATGGAAGCAACCATTTCCGGGATAGAAAAGATCGCCGAGGCGCAGGTGCTGGATGTCATCTCGCTGGGCATTGACCAGGATGCGCAGGAGAACTTTTACCACTCCGAGCGGCAGGACCCACGCCGCAAAGGAGCGGGCGGCGTGCCGGTGCGCTCAGTGGAGGATTATCGCGCGCTCTATGCCGCCAGCCGGCGCGGCAATTTCCCGCTCATGCGGACGTACTCAGGCACGGATGATTTCATCCGCCTAGCGGAGATGTACGTGGAAGCGATCAACATTGCCTGGGCAGCCATTCCGCTCTTTTGGTTCAATCAGATGGACGGGCGCGGACCGTGGGATCTGGAAGGCTCCATCCGTGAACATCAGCGCGTGATGGCCTGGTATGGAGAACGCGGTATCCCGGTCGAACTGAACGAGCCGCATCATTGGGGCATGCGCGATGCGCCGGATGTGATCTTTGTTGTCTCGGCAGTTCTCTCGGCCCATAATGCCCGCGCCTTTGGCGTACAGGATTACATTGCCCAGTTGATGTTCAACAGCCCGCCGGGGCTTTCGGATGCAATGGATCTGGCGAAAATGCTGGCAGTGGTTGACCTGATCGAGCCGCTGGCAGGCCCGGATTTCAGGATCTGGAAGCAGACGCGCACCGGCCTCCTGAGTTATCCGCTCGATCCGGCGGCAGCGCGGGCTCACCTCGCGGCCAGTGTGTACTTGCAAATGGCGCTCCAGCCGCACATTATCCACGTTGTTGGCCATACGGAAGCGCATCACGCTGCAACTGCGGAAGATGTGATCGAAGCCTGCAAACTGGCGCGCCGCGCCATTGAAAATGCGTTGAGCGGTCAACCCGATATGACTGCCGATCCCAAAATACAGGAACGCCGCCAGGAATTAGCCGCCGAGGCACAGATAACCCTGGATGCCATCCGCCACCTTGCCGCCCCAGGCGTGGAAGACCCGTTGTTGGATGCGGCAACGCTGGCAAGAGCGGTCACAAACGGCATTTTGGATGCGCCGCATTTGAAGAATAATCCTTTTGGGCGAGGCGTTATCCGCACGCAAGTTGTTGGTGGAAAATGCCTGACTGTTGATGTGGATAGCCATCCATTGGCAGAAAAAGAACGTATCTCTAGGATAAGAAAGGAGTTACCATGACCACACCCGAGAAATATACAGTGATTGGCGCAGGACACGGCGGAAAGGCCATGGCCGCGCATCTGGCTTTGATGGGGTTCAAGGTCACTTTGTACAACCGCACGGCAGACCACGTGACGGTCATCAAGAAACGCGGCGGCATCGAACTGGAAAGCAGCGAAGGTGGTCCGCACGGCTTTGGCAAACTTGCCAAAGTCACTGCCGACATGGGCGAGGCCTTGAAAGAGGCTGCCATCATCATGGTTGTCGTTCCATCCTCGGCTCATGCAGATGTTGCTCAGAAAGCGGCCCCATTCCTGAAAGACGGCCAAACTGTCATTTTGCATCCCGGTCGCACCTGCGGCGCAATCGAGTTCACCAAAGTCATCCGCGATAACGGCTGCAAGGCGGATGTGACGGTAGCCGAGGCGGAAACATTTATCTATGCCTCCCGTTCTGACGGTCCGACCCAGGCGCGCATCTTTCGCATCAAGGAAGCCGTGCCCTTGGCTGCCCTGCCTGCCACGCGTACCCAGCAGGTGCTGGATGCTGTCAATCCGGCATACCCGCAGTTCATTGATGGCGGAAATGTACTGCAGACCGGTTTGAACAATATGGGCGCAATTTTTCACCCGGCCCTGACATTGCTGAACGCGGGCTGGATCGAGGCCACGCATGGTGATTACCAGTTCTATATTGATGGCGTGACCCCTTCTGTGGCGCGGGTGCTTGAGGTGCTCGACCGCGAACGGGTAACCATTGCCTCGTCGCTGGGCATCCGTGGCCGTACCGCGCTGGAATGGCTGAAACTGGCCTACGACACTACCGGCGAAGACCTGCACGAGGCCATCCACAACCAACCTGGTTACTACGGCATTAAAGCCCCGCCAACTTTAAATCACCGTTATATTTTCGAGGATATCCCGATGAGCCTGGTGCCAATGGCCTCGCTCGGCGAGCGTTACGGCGTCTCGGTGCGCGGCATGGATGCCATCATCCGGCTGGCGTGCATCGTCCACCGCACCGACTACTGGCGGCGGGGACGGACATTGGAGAAGCTGGGCATCAACGAATTGAGCGTCGGTGAATTGACGCATTATGTGAACGAAGGTGTTATTGAGTAAATCTTGGCAGGAACATGGACACCCAACATCGGCGAATTGATCTGCCTATTCTCATTGTCCATAATCTGGATCGCTGTTGGCCTCCCGATGCAATCAGCGAGGCTTTGGATTTGGCGAACCGATTATCCCAAGCGTTGGTGGAAATTGGACACCCAACCGACTTGGTATGCGTTGAAGGCGATACTCTTGCTCAAGTGCTCAATGAGTACAACCCCGATGAGCATATCGTTTTCAACTGGTGCGAGGAAATCCCGGGCGCGCCGCACAGCGCTAACCGAGTGGCTGCCCAGTTGGAGCATCTGGGCTTTGTTTTCACCGGGGCTGATGCAAAAACCCTGGCGCTCAGTCAGGATAAACATCAGGTCAAGCAACGCCTTGTAGAGATGCAACTCGCCACACCCCATTGGGAAATCCACGAGAGTATTTACACAGATGGTTGGAATGAATTCCCGGCAATTGTCAAGCCGATTTTTGAACACTGTAGTTTTGGCATCACACACGATGCGGTTGTCTATAATTCCGGCCAGTTGCGGAAACGCGTGGAATATGTTCTCGATACATTCCACCAGCCCGCGCTGGTGGAAGATTTCATTGACGGGCGCGAATTCCACGTCAGCGTAATAGGCAATGGGCGATTGCATGTCCTGCCGGTGGCTGAAATGGATTTTTCCGCTTTTCCTGAGCCAAGCGGACGGTTATGTACTTATGATTCGAAATTTGACCCATGCTCGTCCGATTATCAGATGATCGGTCTGAAATTGCCCGCCCCGTTGAGCATGGAGGAACAACATCAACTGGAAACCGTTGCAATATCGGCTTACCGCGCAACTGCTTGCCGTGATTATGCCCGCATGGATATTCGCTTGAGAGATGGCGTTTTTTACGTGCTGGATGTTAATCCCAACCCGGATCTCAGTCCGGACACCAGCCTGGCACTTGGCGCTGAGTTGGCAGGCCTATCGTATGGGCAGTTGGGCAGCCTGCTGGTGAACCTGGCAGCCCAACGATTGCCAAAACCAGACTTGAAAGGATGAATTTCTATGACTGCCATTGCAGGAATTGCATCTCACGCTAAATCCGAATTAGTCGATCGCATGTTGGATAAGATGTCTCATCGCGGCTGGGCCTGGAGGGATGTGATTGAGGAAAGAAACCTTACCTTTGGTGCCATCGGACTCGGAATCCAAAAGCAAGCCCATGAGACTTTGAAAAAAAGCGGCCTTGCCTGCGACAGCGCCAGTGAGGGGCATTTTGCGCAGGCTCAAGCCGCCGCTGCGGGATTTGAACTAAAGAGAGACCTGCTTGGTGTCACCCCTCTTTATTATGGCCGGACCAATGACGGCGAGTTGTGCTTCGCCTCGGAAGTGAAGGGGCTTTTGGAGGCAACTTGTGATGTCCATGAAATGCCTCCCGGGAATTGTTACGATGGCCTCAAAATGGAAACGTATGCGCGCATTGCCATACAAGATCCACTTGACGAGTCTCCAGAGACCATTGCTGCCGAACTTCGTCGAAGATTGGAAACCGCCATCGAAAAACGGATTGGCGATGGCCGGGTGGGCGCGTGGCTTTCCGGCGGACTGGATTCGAGCACGCTGGCAGCATTGGCGCGCAAGCATGTGAGCAATTTCCATACTTTTGCGGTCGGATCGCCGGGCGCTCCGGACCTGGAATTTGCCCGCGCAATGGTGGACTTCATAAAGTCCGCTCATCACGAAGTTATCGTTGGGCCGGAAGATATTTTACGGGTTTTGCCAGATGTTATCTACCACCTCGAATCCTTCGATGCTCTGCTGGTGAGGTCGAGTGTGATGAATTTCCTGGTGGCCAAGTGCGCCTCGGATTTCGTCCCGGCGGTATTTTCCGGCGAGGGCGGGGATGAATTGTTCGCTGGTTACGAATATCTGAAAGCGCTCGACCCCGACCAACTTCCGGCGGAACTTGTTGATATCACCAACCGCCTGCATAATACCGCCTTGCAGCGTGTGGATCGCTGTGCGTATGCTTTTGGAACGGTCGCCCATGTCGGCTTTTTGGATTCGGGAGTGGTGGAGTATGCTTTACGCATCCCAGCACAATACAAACTGCGCCAGGGCATCGAAAAATGGATTTTGCGCCAGGCGATGGCGGACGCATTGCCGGATGCGATCCTCAACCGCACAAAGGCCAAGTTCTGGCAGGGCGCGGGTGTGGAAGATATGCTGGCCCGCCATGCAGATGAGAAAATCACCGGTGCGGATTTTGCCCGCGAACGCGGGTTGCCGGATGGCAGCCGTTTGAATTCGAAAGAAGAATTGATGTACTACCGCATCTTCAAAGAACACTTCGGTGAGTTCGACGATCTTTCGTGGGTTGGGCGGACGAAGGGTGCGCCTGTGGGTTGACAAACACATTCATAATGATAAACTCTCGTTACTATAAAACAATGATTTCCCTAACGGAGGTACTATGCAAGTCATGACTTGTATGAAACGTAATGTTGTTTCCATCTTATCCTCGGCCACCATCCGCCATGCGGCAGCGCGCTTTTTAAAGGATTCCTGGCAATTCAACTGCTGAACAATCAATTTGGCTGACTGTACTTGCGCAGCCCGTAGAAGCGCGAGACCGGCAAGACCATCAGCAGGCCGCGGTCGGGCTGGTTCAGGTCGCCGACCACGCGCTCGGTGGCTGTGATAACTTTATCCACGATTGTTTCGTCATCCACCAGCGTGAAGATCGTGCGGCTCAGATGTTCGGGGTCGGGATAGAAGTCTTCCACGGACGGCATCAAGGGGATGTCATCGCGCAGGCCTTCGCGCGGACGAATACGCCCCATGCCGATGCTGAAAAGCACCGTCGCGCCGCTCACACCGGCATCCTGCCAGGCGGCGAGTAAGTCATCCAGCAATTCGGGGTCATGGAGAACGAACAATATCAGACTCATACAATATTCTCCTTTGGTTCATCCTTCATTTCTAGAACCTTTGGCTCTTTGAACAGAGCTCTCAATACCGGCGGCGTCACCAGCGTGCTGACAATGACCATTCCGACGATGGCAGCGAATTCGGCCTCGTTGACCAGCCCGGCTTGCATGCCGACGCTGGCGACAATCAGCCCGACCTCGCCGCGCGAGACCATCCCGGCGCCCAACTGCCAGGCCTCCCGCCACGAGAACCCCGCCCATTTTGCGCCCAGTCCCGAGCCGAGTAGTTTGCCGAGAATGGCGACAATGATGACCACTGCCGCCAGTCCCAAACCGGCTTTGATGCTGGCAATATCCACTGAAAGCCCGATGCTGACGAAAAAAATGGGGACAAAGAAGCCGTAGGCCAGCGCGGATATGCGCGGCTCCAGCGCCTCGCGCTCCGGTGAGCGGGCGAACATCAGACCGGCCAGGAACGCCCCGGTGATGGCGGCCATGCCGCCAATCAATTCGGCGGCGAGGGCATAGCCGAGCAAGGTGACGATTGCCAGCGTCAGCACGTTCTGGCTGACAGGCAGTTCGCGCACCCACCTGACCAGGCGCGGCAAGGCCCACAGGCCAAAGGCGGCGGCCAGCGCAAAGAACAGCGCCATTCTGCCGAAGACAATCGCGATGTCTGCCACGCTCCCGGCGCCGCTGGACAAGGCGAAGAAAATCGAGAGCAGCAAAATAACCAGAATGTCGTCGAACACCGCCGCGCCGAGCAGACTGAGTCCCACGCGCGAACGCAAAACATTCAATTCTATTAAAGTCTGGGCGGAAATACTGACGCTGGTTGCGCCCAGTGTCAGGCCAAGGAAAATCGCCGCGGTCTGGTCAAGCCCGAAGAGCAGCCCCGTTCCCCAGCCGAGCGCAAATGGAAAGATTACCCCAAGGATCCCCGCCAGCGCCGAGACCCGCAGGCTATGACGCATTTCAGAGAAATGCAGTTCCAGGCCGGCAATGAACATCAGCAACAAGACGCCAATTTCACCGAGTTGATGGATAAACTCACCTGACGCTTCATTGCTCAGAATGGGCAAGTGCAGCAGGTTGATTAACGACGGGCCAAGCAGAATACCAACCAGCAGTTCACCAAGAACCGATGGCTGGCCGAGGCGGATGCTGACATAACCGGCCAATTTGGCGGCCAGCAGGATGATGACGAGCAGGAAGGCGAGTTGCAGGAAGGGGGACACGATGACGAAGTTTATCATAGTTTTTTTTGTCAGCATCCTGATAGCCTCTGATAGCCGCCCGCGCTTAAAGTTGGTGCGCTTTGCAATTGCCCACATTGCTTCGGCTGGATTTGCAATCCAGCCGTCGGAGCAAGTCGGGGCGGCTTTGCATAAAGGCATCGAGGTTTTATGACACTGACTGATCAGAAAAATTGGATTGACGGCGCGCTGGGCGCGCAGCCCCGGAAATACCCGGAACGGAAGGACTCCTTCCGCACCTCCTCCGGGATCGAGGTCCCGGACGTTGCGCTGCCCGCGGACCCGGATCCTGCCTACGCGGAAAAACTCGGCCTGCCCGGCGAGTATCCCTACACGCGCGGCATCCGCCCGACGATGTACCGCGGCCGCCTGTGGACCATGCGCCAGTACGCCGGCTACGCCACCGCCGAGGAGACCAACCGCCGCTTCCGCTACCTGCTCGAAAACGGCCAGACCGGGCTGTCGGTCGCGTTCGACCTGCCGACGCAGATCGGCTACGACGCTGACCATCCGCTGGCGGCGGGCGAGGTGGGGCGGGTGGGCGCGTCCGTTTCGTCGCTCGACGATATGCTGCGCCTGTTCGACGGCCTCCCGCTCGACCAGGTTTCGACCAGCATGACCATCAACGCGCCGGCGGCGGTCCTGCTGGCGATGTACGTGGCGGCGGCGAAACGCCAGGGTGTGGAAATTGCCAACCTGCGCGGCACCGTCCAGAACGACGTGCTGAAGGAATACGTGGCGCGCGGCACCTACATCTTCCCGGCCGCGCCGTCCATGCGGCTGGTGACCGACGTTTTCCAATATTGCGCCCGCGAAATCCCGAACTGGAACACCATCAGCATCTCCGGGTATCACATCCGCGAGGCGGGAGCGGATGCCGTGCAGGAACTGGCTTTCACGCTGGTCAACGCCATTGCCTACGTGGAGGCGGCGCTGGCCGCCGGCCTGCACGTGGACGATTTTGCCCCGCAACTCTCTTTCTTTTTCGCCGCGCACAACAACCTGCTGGAGGAGGTTGCCAAATTCCGCGCCGCCCGCCGCCTGTGGGCGCGCATCATGAACGAACGTTTCGGCGCACAGAAACCGGCCTCGCTCAAACTGCGTTTCCACGCCCAGACGGCCGGCTCCACGCTCACCGCCCAGCAGCCGGAGAACAACGCGGCGCGCGTCACACTCCAGGCGCTGGCTGCCGTCCTCGGCGGGACACAGTCCCTGCACACCAACGGCATGGACGAAGCCCTCTGCCTGCCGACCGAGAAGTCGGTCCGTGTGGCGCTGCGCACCCAGCAGATCATCGCGCACGAGTCCGGCGCGGCCGACACGATTGACCCGCTGGCCGGTTCCTATTTCGTCGAAGGCCTGACCGACGAGATCGAGCGCCGCGTGGTTGGGATCATCCAGGCGGTGGACAGCCTGGGCGGGGCGCTGGCCGCCATCGAGCAGGGCTATATCCAGGAGCAGATTCAGCAGTCGGCCTACGAGACGGCGCGCGCCGTCGAGACCGGCGAACAGGTGGTGGTGGGCGTCAACAAATTCCGCACGCAGGAAGACATCCCGCTAGAACACTTGAAAGTGGACCCGGCCATCGAAGCGGCGCAAAAGGCGAAGTTGCAGGCGCTGCGGGAAAGGCGTGACCGGGGACGGGCGGCGGAACTGCTGGCGCGCCTCGAGTCCGCGGCGCGCGGGACCGACAACCTGGTCCCGCTGTTCGTCGAGATGGTCGAGAACGACGTCACGCTCGGCGAGATCTGCGGCGTCCTGCGCGGCGTCTGGGGGGAGTATGTTGCGAAGGGGTTTTAGGGGCTTCTGCTGGTGCGACGCACGTGTTGCCTGTGATTTGATCGCTGAGAGACACTGCCTGATAGATAACGAGCGCAGAGTTTTTTTCTGCGCTCGTCGTTTTGCGGTGAATGGATTATTTTATCAACTGTAATCAAGCAGGCAGCGGTTGCCCCTCTACTTGTCCGAGCGGCGACCCGCAATGTGCGCAGGTTTTCCAGGTTGTATCTGCATTTTGCCCGCAGGCGGGACATTTGGTCTCTTGCAGTTTCGTCCCGCAGTTGGGACAAAATGTAAAGCCTGATTGGACGGAAAAACCACAATGAGCGCATTTCTGACCGCCAATGACAGGCGCCCCACTTGCCATTGATGCCGGCGTTGATTGGGAAGAACGCTGATGCTCGTTGTGATTCATCGCAGCGTGCATGAACATACAACCGCACATGATATGCTCCTTTCGTAAGTCGGCCTGAACATTGTCAGATTTTCTCACGTATGTGTAAAGGTTTTATGAAGATTTCGCAGAGATCGAATATGGTTCGGTCTCTTGACATGTTGCGCTTAAAAGTTCAATCGCCCCAAACGTACAGGCATTGAGGCACAAACAACAATCATGGCAGCGATCAATATCCAAATAAGGCGGCTCATCTGGATCAATCTGCATGAGGGCATGAGTTTTGCAAACTTCCAATGCCAGACAGCGGTGGCAAGCCTGACAGTGATCCAGGTTGATTCGAATGCGGATTTCACGCGTCATGTTTCTGTCAAAACACCAGCGCCTTGTCCGCTGCCATCGTCCATTCTCCTGCCAAATCCATGCTGCCGGGCTGAACGCCTTCGACTAACTGTTCAGGCTCGATCCCGCGAGCCTCAGCGCACGTCCCTCAGGTAGCGACTTTGCCTCGACGTGCGATTGATTTCACCATCCGTTCGACGTTATAGTAGCCTTCGGGCGTCTTCTGCCTGGCAATGGCGCAATTAACGCCGTCACCGATCAGGAATATATGAACTTCGTTTTCGGGGTACTTAACGAGATTCATTGCCAGGCGCAAGGCATTGTAGGGACGTTCATTGCCATAAGGCGCATCATTGATGATGAAAAGGTAATTCGTCTTTTTAGGTTCATTCATGGGATGGACTCCTTTTCTTGTTTTCCGCGGACAAGTTCTGCACCGGTTTCCAGATGCTCTAACAAAACTTCCCGCATCAGGTCACAAGCCTGGACGATTTTCGGATTGCCGAGTTGGTAGTAAACATTCAGCCCCTCACGGCGTGTCTTGACGATGCCTTTTTGCCGCATGACGGCCAGGTGCTGAGATAGGTTGGCCTGGCTGATCTGCATGGCTTCTGTTAATTGCATTACAGACATTTCACTCTTGCGAAGCCGGTCAATGATTTCGAGGCGCTTGGGATTGGCCAACGTTTGACAGATACTGGCGTGGAGAACATATAGTTGAGTTTCGACCATCCATCACCTCGCGATATTAGAATTTGCGAATATTGTAATATTATATTGGGGATTGTCAATAGGAGACTCGATGCGGGTGCGCGTGGCGCTGCGCACAGGAACACTTGAAAGTGGACCCGGCCATCGAATTGGCGCAGAGGAAAAAGTTAGAAGCAATAAGGGAGAAGCTAGACGGTCAGCGTGTTGCCGAGTTGCTGGCGCGACTCAAAGACGCTGCCCTCGGAACTCAAAACCTGATGCCGTTGTTCATCGAATGTGTGGAGAGCGACATCACGCTGGGAGAGATTTGCGACGTCCTGCGCGGCGTGCCTGCCCCCGTTCTGGGGGGGTGGGGTGAGTATGTGGCGGGGGGGTTTTAGGATAATAGAGCAACTTCAAGGACGGCATTTCCTGCTGTCCTTTTTTGTTGCACTTATGCGTTGAATCTACTGGGTGTATAATCTGGTATGCATAAGAAACGCGAAGGGTTTGCTCTATGTCATCTCGTAGTCCGAAACTCAATGTTCAGGATATTTTGCAGGCATGCGAGGATCTTGAGAATCTCGTTGCTGAATTCATTGCTTGGGATCGCGTCAGCGATGAAGCGCTCGCGAATTTCGAAGCAGGGCTGGATAGGGCATGAAACGCGGCGATATCGTTCTCTTCCGCTTCCCACAAGTGGATGTGACTTAATGTGAACTACCTCTAGCGCGGCGTGCGGGGTGAGTACGAGGCGAATGGGTTTTATGAATTGAAGGTCAGCAAATTGTGAGAACTCGCGGAGGCGGTGGATGCTCTACTAACTGGGAGATTTGCATGCAAAAATGGGAGTTTTCCTGTATGCTACCAAAGTGGAGTCTACTATTATGGACGACAATATCTTCACAATTAGAGAAGAGTTCTTAAGAAATCTTGATGGCGCTGAAGCAGTAAAGCTCTTTCAAGATTTAATATATGCAGAAACTATGAGGGTTGGAATTCCATCTAGTAAAATCAACATATCATTACAGGTAAATGTACCAGATGGCGGCATTGATGCAACAGTAGACGCCGACATTAATTTAAGCGCAGGCGGACTAATTGAAAGTGGTAATAATTCATATCAAATCAAAACTGGTGGTGATTTCAATCCCAATCAGAAGCAAGCCATCAAAAATGAGCTGTTCGGCAAGAAATTACCAAATAAGGAAAATCTTGCACCTGAAGTCTTGTTTTGTCTGGAACATAAAGGTAGATATGTCTTGGTTTGTTTTGGCAAAGACCTAACTAGCGCAAAGCGCAAAAACGCGATAGAGCATATCAAAGAGTTCTTCGAAGCTTGTGGTTACCCTAGTGCTAGAGTTGGCGTATGGAGTCTAAACAATCTAATATTATTCTTTCAACCATTTCCCGCTCTTGTGATGAAAATCAATAGAGTTTCTGGGCTTCCTTTTTGGACGCTTGCCGAGTGGTCCAATCAAGCGGACATGAGCACATCATTTGAAATAGACGAAGAGCAAAAAAAATATCTAAATAGCATACGAGACGAACTTCGTAATAATGAAAGCTCCGTTCATCTACGAATCTTAGGAGAGGCAGGTGTAGGAAAAACAAGGTTTGTGCTTGAAGCGACCAACGTTGATGATTTGCGTCCCCTAGTAATTTATGCAACAGCTAGTGATTTTGACCAAAGTTCCTTGATGGTAACCTTTGTTAGGAATGAAAGCTGGAATGCCATCATTGTTCTAGACGAATGTGATCCCGATCAACGAGCTCGTATTTGGAACAATCTCAAAAACCACAGTCCAAGAATTAAGTTAATTTCAATTTACAATGAACTGGATGATGTTGCGGGTATTCCCATTTATTTATTGCCTGGATTAAGCGATAATCTTATCAGCTCGATCATTCAAAAGTATGGCGTCCCAAAATTTGAGGCAGGGCGGTGGATTCCTGAATGTGGTGGATCCCCAAGGGTAGCGCACGTAGTTGGACAAAATTTACGCACAAATCCAGAGGACATTCTAAAACCCCCCGCTAATGTCAATATTTGGGATCGATTTATTTGCGGAAGAGATAAGTCCGATAGCGAAAATGCGCGCCAACGCAGAATTGTTCTCCAACACATTGCTCTTTTTAAGAGGTTTGGGTACGAAAAGCCGCTTTTGGATGAGGCGAACACAATTCACAATCTTGCACAAGAATCCGATACGCTTATTACGCGTGCGCGCTTTCAAGAAATTATCAACCAGTTAAAAAAGCAACACATCCTTCAAGGAAAGACTACTCTTTATATCACGCCAAGACTTTTACACGTCAAGTTGTGGATTGATTGGTGGAATCTGCATGGAGATAGTTTCGACATTGATCGAGTTACAGTTTTTCCACCTAGACTCATTGAGTGGTTCTTTGAAATGTTTGAATATGCGGAAGGATCGCCTGCGGCTTCGCAAAAAGCAAAAGAGTTGCTGGATGAGAATGGTGTATTTCAGGAGGGACGGGGGGAATCCTTGAAGAAAGGCTTCGGTGCGCGTTTTTTTTACCATTTGACACTCGCTGAACCAGCCGCGGCATTAGGATGCCTAAAGCGAACAATTGGAACATGGTCGAAAGAAGAGTTATATGGCTTAAATCAAACTAGAAGTCTCATTGTTAGTTCCCTTGAATATATAGTACTATGGGGCGATCTATTTCCAGACGCGGCCAGATTGTTATTAGCTTTAGGCGAAGCTGAAAATCAAACTTACTCGAATAATGCCAGTGGCGTTTTCACTGGATTATTCCAACTTAGTGAACACAAGGAACTATCGAAAACCGAAGCTCCGCCGAATAAGCGCTTTCAAGTATTACAAGAAGTACTTAACGGAAAATCGCCAGAAGCGAGGCGATTAGGATTGGAAGCCTGCAAAAAAGCATTATCCTGGACAAGCGGGGGTATTATCAGAGACACGCATAAGATTGTGGGCAAAAGACCGGACTTATGGCACCCAAAGATCTATGGTGAATTATTCGATGCTTATCGCGAAATTTGGAAATTGTTACTTTCTAGCTTGGATTATCTGGATTTAGAAGAACGGAAAATTGCCTACAAAAACCTTTTGGATAGCGCAAGCAACTTAGCGCGTATTCATCTACTGAATGAAATGATCTTAGGAGATCTTGAAGTATTATCAAAAAAAGAATACGCTGAAAAAGAACCACTAATTGCTACAGTTGTCCGCTTTGTGCATGATTCTAGGAAAGAGATTCCTCCTGTTGTATATGATCGGTGGGACAAGTTTCAAAAAGAACTAACTGGAAGCAATTATCACGATTTACTAGTTCGATATATTGCCATGAATTTGATCGATGATGAGTTTGGCGAGGCTGGCGAAATAGTAGATAGAGTTGAGAAAAAAATCCTCGAGTTAGTGGATTATGGATTATCCAATCAAGCGGAATTAAAGGCGGAACTTCGCTGGCTAATGTCAAATGATTTTTACAGAGCAAGGAGCTTTGCTTACGTAATTGGCAAAAACGATAAAGAAAAGTCAATGTACTTGGATATAGTTCAAACGGCAAAACAGTTGAAGGGCGAAAGGACAGCAGCAGCTTTCCTTGGAGGCTATTTACAAGATTGTTTTATTCAAGATAAAAACTCTTGGATAAAAACCATACATTCCTTTGCTGAGGATAACGAACTTGTATACGCTATTCCATGGGTAATTTGGCACTCACACGAACTAACCGACGATCTAGTTGCTTTACTTATAAAACTGGCAAAGTCGGGAGATATCAATCCTATCGAGTTCTCACTCTTTGAATATGGCAGTTTCCTCAATAAAGTCTCAGAGAAAGCCGTTGAAGAATGGTTTGATTTTTTACTATCGCAGAACGATATTGCATTTACACTAATTGCTTTGTCAACCCATCATCAGCTTTATGTGTATGGAAATCAAAACAAAACCATTCCTGAAAGATTAACGTTTCGCCTATTGACTCACCCCACTTTTTTCACTCCTTCCGAAAAGATCAGATTTGACCAGATGGGCGAATACAACTGGAAAAATATAGCGGATCGTTTTATCGAACAACACCCCACGCACGCTCTGGAAATTTGCTATGTGGTGTTAGAGCACTTCGCAGACGATAATTCCTTATTTGGGCGATTTTTTTCAGAAATTCACAATATCGTTGGAAGAGTGGCGCAACAATATCCAGAACAAGTATGGGGACAAATTGCGGAATATTTAAATCCCCCTTATGATGGTAGAGCGTTTGGTATTACTCATTGGCTACATGGCGAATCTGAAATCTTTGGTGAAGAAGATAAACCAAGCCCATTGAACATATTCCCTCCAGATGCAATATGGAAATGGGTTGATACAGATGTCAATCAAAGATCATGGTATTTAGCAACATTTGTTCCGAAAACCTTACACCATGATGAAGATAAAATCTGCTGGGCGCGTGAAATTTTGGTTAGATATGGACAATTAGATAGCGTTAAGAGAAATCTGATTGCAAACTTTTCAAGTGGCAGTTGGAGTGGTTCTGCCAGTCTATATTTTTCGAGAAAGTTGCAAAAGGCTTTAGATTTTAGAAAAGCAGAAACGGACAAAAAAGTTATCGAGTGGATAAATGATTATATCGAGAAACTTGAACGAGATATTCGACGAGAAAAAATCGAAGAAGAGCGAGACGATTATTAAATCGAAATTTAGAAAACCACCTCTTCTCCGCCTCTCACCCCTAAACGCGAGGGGTGGTTTTCATTTTGCTGCGGCCGCGTCTGCTTTGATGGAGATTTCCCGCCCGCTTTCCATTTTCCACCTTCCGCTTTGACGGGAATTTCTCAGCGTCCCCCCTCCCAGCCTCCCCTCGCGAAGTATCCCGCAGGGACAAATCCACGATGAAAAGTTTTGTTGTTAACCGATCGTCCGCTTGTGGATTTGGGGGAGGCGCCTGCCACATCGTCCCGATGCTCTTCGGGAGAGCGGAGGGGGCGAGGCGCGTGTCCATTATGGCGCGTGCGTGGTCACGGATTTGTGCAAGTCAAGGTTTCGCGGAGTCACGTCGGTTTTTGGGGTGTATAATCTGGTCAAGGAGAGATCGCTATGGTACTCAGCGAAAAAATCCAGGAATATATACAAAAACTTCCCCCGGCATTTCAGGCAGAAGCGCTTGATTATTTAGAGTTCCTGCTCGCCAAAGCGGAGCGCGAAGATAAGGAATGGTCGCGTCTCTCGCTCGCGTCGGCAATGCGCGGCATGGAAGATGAGCCCGAACTTTACACCCTTGCTGATTTGAAGGTCAAATACTCATGAGAAACGCAGGGGATGTTGTCCTTTTCCGCTTCCCACAAGCGGACTTGGCCGAAGGCAAACTGCGTCCCGCGCTTTTGCTTGGCAAACTTCCGGGCGAGTTTGACGACTGGCTTACCTGCATGGTCTCATCACAAACGCGCCATTACCTGCCCGACTTCGACGAGATCGTTCAAGAGGGCGATCCTGATTTTGCTCGAAGCGGATTGAAACTTGAAAGCGTGATTCGCGTTGGGAGATTGGCAGTCATCGAGGGTGACCATTTGCTCGGCGAAGTTGGAAGGATCACCGACGAACGATTAAAGCGAATCAAAAGGCATCTTGCAGATTGGGTGTTGGAGTGAAAGCCGGAGTCGAAACTCTCCGGCTTTTTTGGAGCGTCGTGCGCCCGCTTTCCATTTTCCACCTTCCACTTTGACGGGGAGAGGGTAAAATAAGCCGGATTTCCGCAGACCGCATCCAGGTCCACAACCATGCCCGAAAAACCCACCCCTCCCCGCCGCCGGGTCCCGGAAGAACCGGCTTTCGCCAAAGAGCCTTTGCAAAAGATCGAGGCTCCTTTCTGGCGCGAGTTCCGTATCCTGACGGCCTCCAAACTCTACGCCTCCGGGCAGATGTCCTCCGACCGCGCCGCCAAGATGGCGGGTGTGGGTCACGTGGAATTCCTCCTCAACCTGAATTTCTATAAGATTTTCCCCTTGCAGGAAGAACTGGCCGAACTGGAGCGGGGAGATGAATAAAGCGGTCTGCAGCGTCTCGCCGGTCATCTATCTCTACCGCCTCGGCGCCATCGAATGGCTGCCGAAACTGTTCGACCGCATCCTGATGCCCTCGGTGGTGCTGGAGGATTTGCTCCAGGCGCGCTTTGTCGGCTACGAAGTGCCCAGCCCGTTCGACCTGCCCTGGGTGGAATACGAGGATCCCCAGCTGACCGTCCCCTCGGCCTGGCTGTCGCTCGACCTGAACTCCGGCGAGGTGGCGGCCATGTCGCTGGCCTTCGAGAATCCCGATTGCGTCGTCCTGCTCGACGACCCGATGGCACGCCGCGCCGCCGCGGCGGTCGGCGTGAAATGCTGGGGCACGCTCAAGGTCCTGATGGAAGCCAAGCGGCGCGGCCTCACCCCGGTTATCGCGCCGTACGTGGAACGGTTCGGCAAGGCCGGCCTCTGGCTGTCGGACGACTTCCGCCGCCGCATCCTGAAACTGGCTGGCGAAGTGCCGGCCGAACACACCCGTCCGCGCATCGGGTGAGTTGACATCGTAAATCTTCAAAATTGGGACGCGGACGAGCGCCGACGAGCGCGGAAAAGGGCTGTTTTTTTCGTTTCAAAAAAGAAAATCCGCGTTTTCCGCGTTCATCCGCGTCCTATTCTAAAAATGTCAGATGGCTAAATCATGAAACGAAGATTCCCCCTCCACGGCTGGATCGGACTGCTCCTCATCGCCGCCTTCTGGACGCTCAACTGGGTCCTGCCCGGCCTGCGCACGCAATGGGCCTTCTTCCCACTCTGGCTGGGCTACGCCCTGACGGTCGACGCGCTGGTTTTCCTGCGCACCGACACCTCGCTCCTCACCCGCAGTTGGAAAAAATACCTCGGCCTGTTCCTGGCCTCCTCGCCGGTCTGGTGGCTGTTCGAACTCGCCAACCGGCGCCTGCAAAACTGGACCTACGTCGGAGCGGAAGCGTTCTCCCCGTTCCTGTTCGGCGTCTGGGCCACGCTCAACTTCACCACCGTCATCCCGGCCGTTTTCGGCAGCGCGGAACTGGTGCGCAGTTACCTCCGCAAACCGGTCAAGGGTCCGATAATCCGCCCGACGAAATCTGTTACCATCGGCTTCTTCCTGGCGGGCTGGATGATGCTCGCCGCGATGGCCGCCTGGCCGAAAATCTTCTTCCCCTTCGTCTGGATCTCGCTCTACTTCATCATGGAACCGGTCAACATCTGGCTGGGCCGCCGCTCGCTCGTCGAGTGGACCAAAGACGGCGACTGGCGTCCGGTCGTCACGCTCTGGCTGGGCGTGCTTCTCACCGCCTTCTTCTGGGAAATGTGGAATTTCCTTTCCTACCCGAAGTGGGTCTATCACGTCCCCTGGGGCGACTGGCTCCACGTTTTCGAAATGCCACTCCTGGGTTACGGCGGCTACCTGCCCTTCGCCCTCGAACTTTTTGCGTTGTACCATTTTCTCGCCGGTCTGTTCGGCGGGAAAAAGACCGAATACGTGATCGAAACCTCCGGCGGCTGACCCGGAGGTTTGTGGTTTAATAGGGCTGATGCTCGAATCCATCCTGCGCGACCAATGCCAACTCGACCCGACCCGCCCCGTGCTGGCGGGGATTTCCGGCGGACCGGACAGCCTGTGCCTGCTGGACGTTTTACGCGCGGCGGGATACCCGGTCATCGTGGCGCACTTCAATCACAAACTGCGCCCCGAAGCGGACCTCGAATCTGCCTCCGTTTCCGGGCGGGCGCGGACGCTCGGCCTGCCTTTCGTGACCGACTCCGCCGACGTGCGCGCCTACGCCGGGGCGAACAGTCTCTCCCTCGAAGAGGCCGCCCGGACGCTGCGCTACCGCTTCCTGTTCGCCGCCGCGCGGCGGGAGGGGGCGCAGGCCGTGGCGGTCGGTCACACCGCCGACGACCAGGTCGAGACGGTGCTGATGCACTTCCTGCGCGGCGCGGGGCTGGCCGGGCTGAAAGGGATGGAGACCCTTACGCTGCTGCCGGTCTTCGACCCGGAGATTCCCATCATCCGCCCGCTGCTCACGCTCTGGCGCGCGGATACCGAAGACTGGTGCCGCGCGCACGGGCTGGAGCCGCACTTCGACGCCACCAACGCGGATCAAACCTACTTCCGCAACCGCCTGCGGCACACGTTGATCCCCGAACTCGAGAAATACAATCCGCGCTTCAAAGAATCCCTCCTGCGGACCGCCTCCGCTTTGCAGGGCGATTTTGCCGTCTTGCAAGATGTGTTGGATAAGGCCTGGACGGAGGCGGTTTCCGGAACGGGCGCGGGCTGGGTCGCATTTGACGCGTCCAAACTAGCGCAACTCTCCACCGGCCTGCGGCGGAATCTCATCCGCCGGGCGGGGGAGATGCTCCGCCCCGACAGCCGCGACTTCGGCTTCGATGCGCTGGAGCGCGCCGCCGGGTTCGTCGAGAAGCCGGGCGGGAAACAGGTTGACTTTGTGAATGGCTTGTATTTATTTGCGGAAAGCGGAAAAATCTACCTCGCCGAATATGAAGCCGATTTGCCTTCCGCGCAATTCCCACAGGTCAGTGTACAGTTTCCAGTAAACAGTAAACAGTGTGATCTGGGTAACGGCTGGGCGCTGACCATCGAACACCAACCACTGGACACTGTCCACTGTCCACTGTACACTGACAATTGGTCCGCCTGGCTGGATGCCGATTTAACGGGCGACCGGCTCACGGTCCGGCCGCGCCGCGCCGGCGACCGGTTCACGCCGCTCGGCATGGAGTCCGGTTCCGTCAAATTGTCCGACTTCTTCGTTAACGTCAAACTGCCGAGGCGGGCGCGGGCAGGCTGGCCCCTCATCTGCGCCGGGGAGGAGATCGCCTGGGCGCCGGGGTTCCGCATCGCCCACCGGTTCCGGGTCACAGAAAAAACGAAGCGCGTGCTGCATTTGGAAATCAAAAGGCTCCCGTAACCGGAAGCCTTTTTACGTTTTACGTCTTACGTTTTACTCACTCTTTCCCGCGAGCTGCCGCAATTTCATGCTGATCTCGCGCCACTGGATTTTCGAGATGCCCAGTTTCTGGCGGATCTTGTCGTGTTCCACGTTGTTGAGGTAATCCTGGAGGGCGCACGTCCAGCGGCACATGTCGAAGGACAGGTGCTTGGACAGGCCGGCTTCGCGGCCGATGTCTTCGAGCAGGTACTCGAGCCGGCGCGGCGACCAGGGGAACAGCCGGTCGGCGGGATTGTAGCGTGCCAGGTATTCCTCGTAGGCTGGCACCCAGTCTTCGGGCAGGCTGAGTTTGCGTTCCTTGTAGCGGTTGGTCGGGCTGGCGTAGCGGATGAAGACCAGCGGGCCTTCGGGCGCTTCCAGGTCAATGTGGTTGAGGTGGATGCCCAGGCACTCGGATTTTTTGACGCCCGTGGCGAGCAGGAGGGCGAGCAGGGCGTAGGGACGGGCGTCCGGTTTCGACTGGCGGCGGTGGCGGTCGGCGGCCAGCAGCGCGGCATCCAGTTCCGCCTCGGTCAGGACCTCGGGCAGGGGGCTGAGCACCGAGCGCTGGACCACCTTCTCGCCGGGGTCCACCAGGATGGCGCCGCCTTTTTGCAGCCAGCGGAAGAACGATTTGACGGAGGTGACACGCCGCGCCAGGCTCTTGGGCGAGCAGGGCACACCGCGCTCATGTTCGAGCCAGTGCAGGAAGTGGTTCAGGTCGTCGGTGGTGATGGCGCCCAGCGTGCGGTCGGGGGGCAGGTAGACGGTTAGAATGCGCACGTCTGAGAGGAACGCTTTGACGGTATTGGGGGAACGGCCCTGGTCATACAGGTAGATTTCCCAAGCGTTGATGGCGGGGATGAGACCGGTCTGGGGGGATAAATGCGCATCGGACATCATGATCTCCTCATAGGACATTTCTATCATCCTATGCTGCGTATAGTTTAGCGTAAATGGGGAGGCGTGTCAAATCAAGTTCATTGCAGGTTGCGGGGAGTTTGCTTCGGTTTTTGGCGGCGCAGGCCCGGTGTTTGAATAAAAAAACTTCCCGCATGGGGAAGTCTGGCAAATCATTCTGGCGGTCCCGACGGGATTCGAACCCGCGGTCTCGGCCTTGACAGGGCCGCATGTTTAACCACTACACCACGGGACCGGTAGCGGGCGCAAATATACCATACGCATCGGGGAGCGTCAAGGCGCACCTGCGCCGTACAGCGCCGGGTCGGTCGGCGTCCGCCCGGAGGGGTCGTAGACGTAGACCACGTCGCCTTCGTGCGCCCAGTTGTACAGCCAGTGCGAATCTCCCATCGACATGTTGACGCAGCCGTGCGAGGTTTCGTAACCGTATTTATTGTGCCAGTATGCGCCGTGCAGGGCGCGTTTGTCGTCGAAGTACATGGTCCACGGGACGGCTTCGAGGTAGTAGTAATCGGAGCGGTCGGCCTCGAAGGTGCCGCTCATCGTTTCGGCCGGTTTCATCTGGTAAATGGAAAAGATGCCCGGCCTGGTCCAGTATGGGTCCGTGCCGGTGGAGACCAGGGTGGCAAAGACCAGCCGGTTGTTATCGTAGACGGTCAGAGTCTGCTCGAAGAGGTTGATCTCGATCCAGCGCGTGGCGGCAAGGCCTTCGGGGGAAGAGGTACGCGGCTCGACCCGGGCCACGTGACGCGCTTCCAGCCATTCGTCCGGACCGATCAGCGCCCAGTCCACCCCGTCGGCAGATTGGGTTGCGTAGACTTGCACCACGTTGAATCGGTAGTATCCCCTGCCGGTGTAAGCACCGGCATAGCCGGGTGTGAGGCGTGATTCCACTTGCTGGAGTACCCAGCCAAAGGTGTTGCGTGGTGTGGAACTGAACAGCAGCCCCTGGAAAGGCGGGTCGTATTGGCCGACGCGCGCTCCGTCTCCCCGGATCCAGCCGCCGTTGTCGAGATAGTAAAAGATTCTCGAATCGATTTCCACCCGTTCCTGGTAGGCCACATAGAGAGTTTGCCCCGGCCCTATCCTCCATCCGGAAGTCGCGTCGCTTGCTGCGGATGTGAGGGATGGGAATACATACGTCCCGGTGTCTTCGACCTTGAAGTAATTATAAGGGTAGTTGGCGAGCGCGCGCTCCGGCTTGTAGGCGGGCAGGGGGCGGATGGGCCAGGGGATGCCCGTCTGCGCGAGGGAGGCCAGGTACGCGGACGGGCCGAGCGGCAGGCAGTCGTCCGGCGCGTCAATATAGAGGCCGGTCGGGCAGAGGACAGACCCGGAGTCCGGCTCGCCGGATTGCAGGGCGGGCGCGGCTGCCGCCTGCGGGGCGGGCAGGAGCGAGGTCAGGAGGATGATTTCCAGAGAGAGGAGGAATATTCGGCGCATAGGAGCAGTGTCAGAGTGCCGGGATTATAGCATGTTTCGATGCTGACTTATTTGTAAGCGGTTGCTTGTGAAAAGAAGGGGAGGGCAACTTGACACATTGTCTGCCATGTGCTAAATTTACATTGGTTCCAAATGCCGCAATTGCTTGTGCTGCAGATGCGCTCCGCCGGATGACAATCTGTCGTGAGCGTCACGTGATTTCAAATTGCGTTGGGACAAGGAGGCAGGTTTGACCAAGAATCGCACCCAACTGATGGTGGACCGCCTGCGCGAGTTGCAGGCTTCTTCGCCGGATATCGAGGCTTCGGCGGTGGTCAGCGTGGACGGTTTGAGCATCGCTTCGGCGCTGCCGCAGGGTGTGGAGGAAGACCGCGTCTCGGCCATGTCGGCGGCCATGCTCTCGCTGGGCGAGCGCATCGCCACCGAACTCGGCCGCGGCTCGCTGGAACAGGTCTATATCAAAGGCCAAAAAGGCTACGTGATGTTGATGTCGGTCGGCGAGGAAGCCGTCCTGACGGCGCTGGCGCGTGAACAGGCCAAACTGGGACTGATCTTCCTCGACATGCGCCGCGCAGCCGAAGACCTGACCAAACTTATTTAAAGGCGGCGAAGTCATATGGAGATCATCCCCAAGAGCGGTTACTACTACGCCAACAAGTTCACCCGCATTGCGCTGGAAGCCTATGAAGAGGTGATGGGCAAGAACGGCTTGAACGCGATCCTCAACCTGGCGGGCTTGAGCCATTTGATTGATAATTACCCTCCCGACAACCTGGAGCGCGGCTTCGATTTTGCAGATTTCACCGCCATCCACGTGGCGCTGGAGGAAATGTACGGCCCGCGCGGCGGACGCGGCCTGGCGCTGCGCGCCGGGCGCGCCACCTTCAACGACGCCCTCAAGAACTTCGGCGCGCTGGCGGGCGTGGGCGACCTGGCATTCAAAGTGCTGCCGCTCGTGGCCAAGATCCGCATCGGACTGCCGGCCAGCGCCAAGATCTTCTCGCAGGTCACCGACCAGCATTCCACCGTGGAAGAGTCCGAGAACGAATTCGTCTGGACCATCCACCGCTGCCCGATCTGCTGGACGCGCAAGGGCGCCGACAAGCCGGTCTGCTACATCTCGACCGGCCTCCTGCAGGCCATGCTGACCTGGGTCTCCGGCGGCCTGGAATTCCGCATCAACGAGTCCAAGTGCTGCGCAGTTGGCGACACCGTCTGCGAGTTCGTCATCCAGAAAGAACCCATCTTGTAGGGGCTTGACATGTCTGAGGCGAAATCGAAGATTCTCATTGTGGAAGATGATCTCGATGTGGCGGAGATGCTCACTGCCTACTTTCGCGTACAGGGCTACGAAGTGTTCACCGTCAACTGGGGCGAAGACGGAGTGCGCACCGCCCAGGAATCCCAGCCGGACCTGATCATTCTTGACATCCGCCTGCCCGACATAGACGGGTTCGAGGTCGCGCGCCGCGTCCGGGCCAGCCGCCGCACCCAGCCCATCCCCATCATCTTCCTGACCGAAAAACGCGATCGCGCCGACCGCCTGCAAGGGCTGGAAATCGGCGCGGACGATTACATCACCAAACCGTTCGACGTGCAGGAACTCAGGCTGCGGGTCCGCAATGCGCTGCGCCGCGCCAGCCAGGACAGCCTCACCAATCCCATCACCAGCCTGCCCGACGGGCCGCTGGTGAGCGAAAACCTGGCGAAGTGCCTGAAAAAAGCCGACTGGGCCGCCCTGTCCATCTCGCTCGAAAACCTGGAGGCTTTCCGCGAAGCCTACGGATTTGTGGCCTCCGACGACGTATTGCGCGCCGTCAGCCTGATGGTCGCCAACGTGGTGCGCGACTCGGGCGCTCCCGGCGACTTCGTCGGGCACATCAGCCCGACCGATTTCGTCCTGCTCTCCACGCAGGCTTTCCTGCCCGCCTCGCAGGAGAAGATCCGCACCCGCCTCGAACAGTCGCTGGACTATTTCTACCCCATCAAAGACCGCGAACAATCCGCCCCGCGTAGCAAGCGCCTGGCGGTGAAGATGGGCGTGGTCAAGGCGGGCGGTGTACCCTTCGCCTCCGCCGAAGACCTGCGCCTGGCGCTCCTGCGGAAGAAGGCCTAGAACCTCCTTGCGCATCACGGTCATCACCCCCACCTATAACGAAGCGGAGAACCTGCCCGGGCTGGTCTCCGCTTTAATGTCGCTCCCGCTCGACCTGCACCTGCTGGTGGTGGACGACAACAGCCCCGACGGCACCGGCCGCCTGGCCGGCGAACTGGCTGCCGCGCACCCGGGCCGCATCCGCGTCCTGAACCGGACCGGGAAACTGGGACTGCGCTCGGCCTACCTTGAAGGCTTCCAGATCGCGCTGGCGGATGGGGCCGAGGCGGTGGCCCAGATGGACGCCGATGGCTCGCACGACCCGTCTGCCCTGCTGGCCATGGCGGAGCGCTTGCGGACCTGCGACCTGGTGCTCGGCTCCCGCTACGTTCCCGGCGGCAGCCTGGACAAGCGCTGGCCGCTCTGGCGCAAGGGACTCTCGGCTTTTGGCAACTTTTACGCCCGCACCATCCTCGGCCTGCCCCTGCGTGACGTGACCACCGGCTACCGCCTGTGGCGCGCCGAAGCATTGCGCAGCCTGCCGCTGGAGCGTATCCGCGCCAGCGGGTACATCTTTTTGGTCGAGATGGCCTACCTGGCGCACTGTCTCGGCTGCCGGTTCGGGGAGGCGCCGATCCACTTTGCCGAGCGGCGCGGCGGCAAGTCGAAAATGTCGCTCAAGATCCAGGCCGAGGCGGCGTTCCGCGTCTGGCAGGTATTGTGGGCCTACCGGGATTTGAGGAAGAAGGGGCGTGCGGGCTAGGATTGGCGACCAGGCCCGGCCTGATGTTCGGGCTTAAGTTCGGACATGATCTGGCAAACATTTTTGCAGCGGATTTATGCGGATTACACGGATTTTTTTCTTCTTCCTCCGCGAAAATCCGCGTAATCCGTGGCAAAAGAACTGGTTGTCCGAATTCATGTCCGAAGGTTAATTTGGTGTATTGTTTCCCGCCCCGCAATTGTGTATAATCTTCATAGTGAAGTCAGCGCACCGCATTCTAACTGTAATGATTTGTGCCGCCCTGCTTTTGGCAACGAGCGGAACGGTTCGCGCTGTCCAGGAGGGCGGCCGGTATTTCCCTGAGACCGGCCACAACGTGACGGGGGAATTCTGGGCGTTCTACCAGTCTGTGCCAGACGCCTCCCTCGTGTTCGGGTTCCCCATTACCGAAGCATTCGTCACCAACTTCCCGGCCGGCGTGACCGTGCAGTATTTCCAGCGCGCCCGCCTCGAACTGCGCCCTGGCCTGCCGGCCGGACAGCGCGTCCAGTTGACCGCGCTCGGGTCGCTTCTCTACAAACCCGGCGCCCCGGCGGCGAATTACTTCGTCCCCGGCGCCTGCCGCACCTTCGCCACCGGCTATTCCGTCTGCTACGAGTTCCTGGCCTTTTTCGACGCCCACGGCGGGCTGGAGCGGTTCGGGAATCCCATCTCGGCCTTCGAGTTCCAGGACGACGGGCGCATCCTCCAGCACTTCGAGCGGGCGCGCCTCGAGTGGCATCCCGAACAGCCGCGCGGGCAGAACATCGTGCTGGCCGACCTGGGCGGCATCTATTTCTACAAAGTGGGCGAAGACCCCGTCCGCATCACCAAAGCGGCGCCGTTCAACGGGATCATCGAACCGCAGACCGTCCTCGACCTGCGCACCCTGGCGTTCGTCGCGAAAGCAGTGACCGGTCCGAACGATACGCAGAAAGTCTACGTGGTTGTGCAGGACCAGACCTTTTCCCCGGTGAGCGGCGCGACCGGGACCGTGACCGTGGACCTGCCCGGCAGCCCGGACCTGGTCTACCCGGTCACGACCGACGCCAACGGGATCGCCATCGTGACGGGCATCCCGCTCCAGGGACTGCCGCCCGGCAGCCTGATCCCGGTCTACGTCACCATGTCGTTTGGCGGGAAAACCACCAGCGCCACCACCTCCTTCCGCGTTTGGCGATAAATCGCTTTCCACGAACCAGCGGGCGGACGTCAGGGATACCCTGCCAGGGCTTTGTTAAAGTCGAGCCGGTTCTCGCTACTTTCTTTTTTTGCCACGAATAACACGAATTTCACGAAATTTTCGTGCCAATTCGTGGAATTCGTGGCTGATTTTTCACGGCAAAGAAACTTCATCGCGACTTTAACAACACCCTTGATACCCTGCATCCGCTGCCGTTTTTAATTTGGCTATCCGGTATAATACCGGCGTTCACTTCCGCTTATCTCATAAAGGAGACGATCATGGATATTGCAAGTGTTGTCAAAGGAATTGCCACGCTTTCCTGGCTGCTGGTGATTGGCGTCATCGTCCTGGTGGTGGCGCGGGCGGCCCGGGCGCGCCCGGTCAAACGGGCGGCCGTGCTGGTGTCCATTCTGGTCGCGTTCGCCATCGTCCTGACATTGGTTGGCGCCGGCCTGGTTTTCCTCCAGCCGGAGGAGCGCGGTATCGTCATCTCGCCCTACGATTCGCAGGGCTACCGGACCGAATCGCTCGGGCCCGGCCTGCACTGGATCATTCCCGGCGAGACGGTCACGCTCTATCCCATCTCGCGCCAGACCTACACCATGTCGGCGTCTGCCAGCGAGGGCAACCTGTACGGGGACGATTCCATCCGCGCCCGCACAAAAGACGGCCAGGAAGTATTCATTGACGCCTCGGTCATCTATGCCATTGACCCGACCAACATCATCCAACTGCATATCACCTGGCAGGGCCGCTACCAGGATGAACTGGTGCGCCCGCTGGCGCGCGGCATCATCCGCGACATGGCCTCGCAGTATGGCGTGGAGGAAATTGTCAGTTCCAAGCGCATTGAATTGGAGGCAAAGGTCACCGCAGAACTGACCGCCAAACTTGGTGAAAACAGCCTGACCATGGTGGATTTCGTCCTGCGTGACATCCACTTCAGCGATGAATATGCCGCGGCGGTCGAACAGAAACAGATTGCCGAACAACTGGCGCTCCAGGCTGAGTTCATCGTCGAGCAGAAGAAACAGGAAGCCGAGCAGGCCCGCCAGGTGGCGCAGGGCGTGGCCGACGCGGTCGTCATCCAGTCCAAGGGCGACGCCGAAGCGCGCGTCATCCAGGCTACGGCGGAAGCCGAAGCGATGAACCTCATCGCCCAGGTGCTCAAAGACAACCCTGGTTTGCTGACCTACCAGTACATCCTGAAACTGGCTCCGAACGTGAAGGTGATCATCCTGCCGGGCAGTTCGCAGTTCATCCTGCCGCCGGAGTTGATCGCTGAGTAAGCCATGTCTGCTGTAAAACCGACCGGGCGCCAGATCCGCCTGACCAGCCTGTCGAATTGCGCCGGCTGAGCGTCGAAACTCAACGCGGAGACGCTGGCGCAGGTGCTGCGCCCGGTTCAGAACTTGTTCGACCCCCGCTCCTTTCCGGACCTCCTGGTCGGTCTCGGCGATCCCGACGACGCCGCCGTCTGGAGGCTGGATGCGGCGCGGGCGCTCGTGGTCACCACCGATTTCTTCACCCCGGTGGTGGACGACGCCTACGACTACGGCCAGGTTGCCGCGGCCAACAGTCTTTCGGACATTTACGCGATGGGCGGCCAGCCGTTCCTGGCCCTGAACGTGGCCGCCCTCCCGCCCGACCTGCCGCCGGAAATCAGCGGCGAGATCCTGCGCGGCGGCGCGGAAAAATGCCGCGAAGCGGGCGTGGTCATCGCCGGCGGGCATACCATCCAGGACAAAGAGCCGAAGTATGGACTGGTAGCGCTCGGGTTTGTCCACCCGGAAAAGTACCTGTCAAAGGGCGGGGCGAAGGCTGGCGACGTTCTCGTGCTGACCAAACCGCTCGGCTTTGGCGTCACCACTACTGCCCTGAAACAACAAAAAGCCGATCCTGCCGATGTTGAAGAAGTGGTTGGCTGGATGAAGAAACTCAACCGCGAAGCCGGCGCGCTGGCTGTGGAATTCGGCCTGCGCGGCGGCACGGACGTGACCGGTTACAGCCTGCTCGGTCACGGCATGGAGATGGCCGAGGCCTCGGGCGTGGGCTTCCGGCTGGAGATGGCAAAAATCCCCTTCGTCTCATGCGCCCGGAAATATGCCGACCTGTGGACCTTCCCCGGCGGCGCGGCGGACAACCGCCTGTATTTCGGGCCGCGCGTCCGCTTCGCCGCCTCCGTCCCGGAAGAGGAGCAGATGCTCCTGTTCGACCCGCAGACCAGCGGCGGACTTTTGCTGGCAGTTCCCGGGTCCGAAACCGCCGCGTTCCTGGAGCGGGCGCAGGAGATCGGTCAGCCTGCGTGGGTCATCGGGGCAGTGGTAAACGGCGAAGGAATTGAAGTAACCAAGTAGAGGAGGTTTGCTATGATCGATGGTTCTGGTTTTTTGGGTTTCCAGTTGTTGTCCATTTTTGTCAGCATACTCGCCCTTGTTTTCCCGGCAGCGATTATCGTTCTGCTCGTGATGATTTACAGGAAAACCAGGTCAATCGAAAAGTTGCTCAAGAAAGAATAACCTCGGCGGTTGTTCACCCGCCAGGAAGAAAGTTATGGACCCAATCTTGACCGAAATCCTGATCATCTTTCTCTTGATCGTTTTCAACGGAATACTGGCCATGTCGGAAACGGCCATGCTGTCGGTGCGCAAGGCGCGCTTGCAGGAGCGCCTGAATGAAGGGGATAAACGGGCGCGGCTGGCGCTTAAATTGGCTGAAAATCCCAATCGCTTTCTCTCCACCATTCAGATTGGCATCACGGTGATAGACGTGCTCATCGGCGCCATCAGCGGCGCAATGGTGGCCGATCTTTTCGCGGAGATCCCCGCCCTGGCTCCATTCAGCGAGGCGGCCGGACTGGCAATTGTGGTTATCACAGTCTCCTACCTGTCCATCGTGCTGGGCGAACTGGTGCCAAAGCGCTTCGCCCTGCAGAACGCAGACGGCATCGCTTCTGCCATCGCCGGGCCGATGTCTTTTGTTTCGCGGCTTTTTACGCCGTTCGTCTGGCTGCTGGGCAAGTCCACCGACCTGATTCTGCGCCTGTTCGGGGTGAAACATACTGCCGAGATTCCCATGACCGAGGAAGAATTGCTTGTCCACCTCGACCAGGGCACACAGGCGGGCGTTTTTGAAGAGACCGAGCAGGATATGGTGGAGGGCGTCTTCTCGCTTTCCGACCAGCGCATCAATGCCCTGATGACGCCGCGCAACGAGATCGTCTGGCTGGATATCCACGACTCGCCGGAAGAGATCCGCGGGAAAATGTCGGGGAGTCCTTTCTCGCGTTTCCCGGTTGGGGAAGACAGCCTCGATCACCCCATTGGCGTGGTCAAGGCAAAAGAGGTCCTGCTGGCAAACATCAAAAACGGCAAGGACCTGCAAGAACTGGCGCGCCCGCCCATCTACATCCCGGAGACGGCTTTCGGTTCGCGCGCGCTGGAGATGTTCCGCGAAAGCAAACGCGACCTGATGCTGGTGGTGGACGAGTTTGGCGTGGTGCAGGGACTGATCACCCTGGCCGACATCCTCGAAGAGATCGTCGGCGAATTCGAGGGCGAGCCGCAGGCCACCCAGCGCCAGGACGGTTCCTGGCTGTTGGATGGGATGCTGCCCAACGATGAGTTCAAGGAACTCTTCAACCTGCGCCGCCTGCCCGACGAGGAAGAATACGAGACCCTGGGCGGGTTCATCATGACCCACCTGCGGCGCATCCCGAAACCGGCCGACCAGTTCGAGTGGGGCGGCATGCGCTTCGAAGTGATGGATATGGACGGCAACCGCATAGACAAGGTGCTGGTCACGACCCTGCCCGTTGTCCTCCCGCCCAAAAAATAACGGAGGCCCCATGTCTGAAACCATTTACCCATCCCGCCGTTCGTCCGTCTTCGGGCGCGGCGGGATGGTTGCCTCCTCCCAGCCGCTGGCCACCGCTGCCGGGCTGGAAATCCTGGCGAAAGGCGGCAATGCCGCCGACGCGGCGGTCGCGGCGGCCGCGGCGCTCAACGTCACCGAACCGACCTCCACCGGCCTCGGCGGGGACATGTTTGCCCTGTTCTACGACGCGGCGGCGGGACAGGTGTCCGCGCTCAACGGCTCCGGGCGTGCGCCCGCCGCGTTGACCCTGGACCTGGTTCAAAAAACCGTAGGGGCAGGGCTTGTCCCTGCCCAGGGGCGACCACAAGGGTCGCCCCTACAAGAATTGTCTCCCTATCATCCCTACACGGCCACCGTACCCGGCGCGTGCGCGGGCTGGTGCGACCTGCTCGCACGGCACGGGACCCTCGACCTGTCCGCCATCCTGGCCCCGGCCATCCGCCTGGCGGACGAGGGCTTCCCGGTCGCGCCGGTCACGTCCCATTTCTGGCGGCGCGGCGCGGAACGGCAGTTGAAAGAGTCCATGAACGGCGTCGAAATGACGATTGACGGCCGCGGCCCGAATCCCGGCGAGATCTTCCGCAACCCCGGCCTGGCGCGCACGCTGGCGAAGGTGGCCGAAGGCGGGAAACAGGCTTTTTACGAAGGCGAAATCGCCGAAGCGATTGTGTCCACGTTGCGGGAAGCGGGCGGCTGCATGACGGCGGCCGACCTGGCCGCGCACACCTCCACCTGGGACGAACCCATCTCCACCACTTACGGCGGACTGCGGCTGTGGGAATGTCCGCCCAACGGGCAGGGGATTGCCGCGCTCATCGCGTTGAACCTGCTCGAAGGGTTCGACCTGCCGCCCGATCCGCTATCCGCTGACCGATTGCATCTTGAGATTGAAGCGATGCGGTTGGCCTTTGCCGATACCCGCTGGTACGTGGCTGACCCAAATTATCAACCTTGCGAAGGTTCGGAACCTTTGCAAGGGTATGCGTGGCTGCTCTCCAAATCCTACGCCGCCGAGCGGCGCAAACTTCTCGACCCGAAGAAAGCCGCCATTAACCAGCAGCGCGGCTCCCCGGTGGCGGGTTCGGACACGGTCTACTTTTGCGTTGTTGACAAATGGGGCAATGCCTGCTCGTTCATCAACAGCAACTACATGGGCTTCGGGACGGGCATCGTGCCAAAAGGATGGGGTTTCACGCTCCAGAACCGCGGTCACAACTTCAGCCTCGATCCCGAACATCCCAACGCGCTCGCGCCGGGGAAAAGGCCGTATCATACGATTATCCCGGCGATGATTACCAGAGATCAGAGAATAGAGAACAGAGAGCAGGGAAACGGCGAACTGTTCTCTATTCACCATTCTCTATTCTCTGCCTTCGGCGTCATGGGCGGGTTCATGCAGCCGCAGGGACACCTGCAAGTATTCCTCGCTCTCTCGCAGGGCCTCGATCCGCAGTCTGCGCTGGACATGCCGCGCTTCTGCATCAGCGACGGGACAGCCAGGGGGGAGGTGTCGCTCGAGGAGGGACTCCCGGCGGAGACAATTGCCGAGTTAACGAGACGCGGGCACACGGTCCAGGTGGTTTCGGGCTGGGAGCGGGCGCTGTTTGGGCGCGGGCAGGTTATCCTGCGTAATCCTGAAACTGGTATTCTCACCGGCGGCTCCGATCCGCGCGCCGATGGCTGTGCGATGGCGTTGTCTTGATATAATTACGAAAGTTATTGCATTTCTTTCAAGGAGGCGAATGTTATGGACCCTATGATTCTTTCCCGTTGGCAGTTTGCTATTACCACGATCTACCACTTTTTCCTGGTCCCGCTGACGCTGGGACTCTCGATCCTGGTGGCGATCTTCGAAAGCCGTTACGTGGCTACCGGGAACGAGACCTACAAGCGTCTGGCAAAGTTCTGGGGGAAAATTTTCGTAATCAACTATGCAGCGGGCGTCGTGACCGGCATCGTGCAGGAGTTCCACTTTGGCCTGAACTGGTCGGAGTATGCGCGCTTCATGGGCGACATCTTCGGCGCTCCGCTGGCGATTGAAGCCCTGCTGGCCTTCTACCTGGAGTCCACGTTCATCGGCGTTTGGATCTTCGGCTGGGACAAATTGTCCAAGAAGATGCACCTGGCGGCGGCCTGGCTGGTGGCGATCGGCTCGAACATCTCGGCCCTGTGGATCCTCATCGCCAACTCGTTCATGCAGAACCCGGTCGGGTATGCCATCGAGAACGGCCGCGCCGTGATGACCGATTTCATGGCGATCGTGACCAACCCGAACCTGCCGTACCAGTACTTCCACGTGCTGTCGGCGGGCGTTGCCACGGCCGGCTTCCTCGTGCTGGGGTTCAGCGCCTGGCACTTGCTGAAAAACAAGAAAGATGATGTGGAATTCTTCCAGCGCGCCTTCAAATGGGCGGCTGTCTATGCCCTGATCGGCGCGGTGATGGTGGGACTGCTTGGCGACCTGCACGGCAAGTATCTGGGCAAGCACCAGCCGATGAAGATCGCGGCAGCCGAAGCCGTCTGGGTGACGGAAGACCCGGCGGATTTCCGGGTCATCGCCGGCATTGATGAAGCACAGCAGACCAATACGTTCGAACTGCTCGTTCCAAAAGCCCTTTCCTTCCTGCTCTACAACAAATTCACGGGGGAGGTGCGGGGGTTGAAAGACTTGCAGAGTGAAGCGGATGCAATGTACTTGGATCAATATGGCTCCGCCAACTACATCCCGCCCGTGGCGCTCTCCTTCTGGTCGTTCCGCATCATGGTAGGGAGCGGCACGCTGATGGCCCTGCTGGCTTTCCTGGCAGTCCTTCGCCCCAGGATAAAGTTATTGCAGAAGAACACCCTGTTCCTGAAGGCGCTGATCCCGGCGATATTCCTGCCTTACATTGCCAGCACCTCCGGTTGGATCCTGACCGAGACAGCCCGCCAGCCCTGGATCGTCTATGGACTGCAAAAGGTCGAGGATGCAGTTTCCCCCAACCTGACCGGCGGCACGGTCCTGCTCTCGCTGATCGTGTTCACCGTGCTAATGAATGCGACTGTCGGCGTTACAGGCTGGTTGATGTTCAAATACGGCACATCCGATCCGAAAGCCGAAAAGGCTGCCGGGTAAGAGGAGGATGAGATGATACTCAATACTGTCTGGTTCATTCTGGTTACAGTTCTGTTCATCGGGTTCTTCTTCCTGGAAGGCTTCGACTATGGCGTTGGCATCCTGATGCCTTTCCTGGGCAAGAAAGATATCGAACGCCGGGTGGTCATCAATACGATTGGCCCGGTTTGGGACGCCAATGAAGTCTGGATGATCACTGCGGGCGGCGCGCTGTTCGCTTCCTTTCCGCACGTGTATGCCACCCTGTTCAGCGGTTTCTACCTGGCGCTGATCCTGATGCTGGTGGCGCTCATTCTTCGCGGCCTCGGCTTCGAGTTCCGCAGTAAAGTGGAAAACAAGACCTGGCGCACCTTCTGGGACTGGGCGATCTTCACCGGCAGCCTGCTCCCGGCGTTCCTGTGGGGCGTGACCGTGGGCAACCTGATGCGCGGCTTTGCCATCGAAGCGGACATGAACTACTACGGCGGCCTGTTCCCGCTGCTCAATCCCTACGCCATCCTGGGCGGACTGGTCTTCGTGTCCCTCTTCACCATGCACGGGGCCAACTTCCTGAAACTGAAGGCCTCCAGGGAAATCGCTGAACGCGCGGACAAAGTCGGCTTCGCGGCCTGGATCGTTGCCACCGTCCTGACCGTGGCCTTCGTCGTCTGGACGTTCTTCGCCACCGACATCCTGACCAAACCCGGCATCAACGGCCTCATCCCGGCGGCGCTGGCGGCGGCAGCCCTGCTCGCCACCGGCTGGCTTGCCCGCGCCGGCAAGGACAAGTGGGCCTTTGTTGCCGGCTCGCTGACCGTCGTCTTCGCGACCATCATGGTCTTCGCCGGGCTGTATCCCCGCATCCTCATCTCCAGCCTCGACCCGGCCTTCAACCTGACCATCGTCAACGCGGCCTCCTCGCCCTACACGCTCAAGATCATGACCATCGTGGCGGCCATCTTCGTGCCAATCGTGCTGGTCTACTTCGGCTGGACATACTGGGTCTTCCGCAAGCGCGTGGAAGCCAAAGCCGAAAAATTGAACTACTAAAAACCCAAGTTTGATCAAGAAAAAAAAGGATGCCGCACGGCGTCCTTTTTTTGCACTTAATGGCAGGAACGGTTAAAATAACCTGAGTTATGATACTGGCTTTGTATCTTTGCGACATCGTCCCCGTTCTTTGGGGAGGAGCGCCCGAGGAGTTGCGTATGTCAAAAAAATATTTCATCACCGGCGGAGCCGGGTTCATCGGCTCGAACTACGTCAGCCGCCTTCTGGAACGCGGCGAGAAGGTCACCATCTACGACAATCTCAGCCGCGCCGGCGCGCCGCGCAACCTGGCCTGGCTGCAGGAAAAGTTCGGCGAAACGGCGGTCCGGCTCATCGTCGGGGACGTGCGCGACGCGGGCCTGTTGACCGCCTCCACGCGCGAGGCGGACGTCATCGTCCACCTGGCGGGACAGGTGGCGGTCACGACATCCGTTACCCATCCACGGGAAGATTTCGAGATTAATGCCAATGGAACGTTCAACGTGCTGGAAGCGGCGCGGCTCAACGAGCGCAAGCCGGTCATCCTGTATGCCTCCACGAACAAGGTTTACGGCGGGATGGAGGATGTGCCGGTGGTGGAGGACGCGGCACGCTGGCGCTACGCGGACCTGCCGCTGGGCTGCCCCGAAACCCAGCCGCTCGATTTCCACTCGCCCTACGGGTGCAGCAAAGGCGCTGGCGATCAATACGTCCGCGACTATGCAAGAATTTACGGCCTGCGGTCCGTTGTCCTCCGTCAGTCCTGCATCTACGGCCCGCGCCAGTTCGGCGTGGAGGACCAGGGTTGGGTGGCGTGGATGGTCATCGCCGCGGTCACCGGCTGCCCGCTGACGATTTATGGCGACGGCAAGCAGATCCGCGACGTGCTCCACGTGGACGACTTGCTGAACGCATACGATGCTGCCATTGCGCGGATAGACAAAGTGGCAGGACAGGTCTACAATCTCGGCGGCGGGCCGGAGAACACGATGTCCATCTGGACCGAGTTCGGGCCGCTGCTGGAGAAACTGCTTGGCAAATCCGTCCCGGTGGCGCGCGGCGACTGGCGTCCCGGCGATCAGAAGGTCTTCGTGGCCGACATCCGCAAGGCGGAGCGGGAACTGGGCTGGAAGCCGAAGATCGGCGTGGATGCGGGGGTGGGGAGGCTGTTCGAGTGGGTGAGAGAAAATAAGGAGTTGTTCTAGAGAAGGAGGTTGAAATGGGCACAACGTTATTTGAGGTCATATTGGGTGCAGTCGTGGCGATTCTCATAACTATTTGGGTTGAGAATCTTCGTAAACCTAAACTGAAGTTACAAATTGCCTCACCATCTGACCGGGCATATCAAAATCACCCAGCTAGAGATGTGCGCTTTCTAGGTCTGGAACTTATAAATAAGCCATTGCCTCGTATAGCTCGATGGATGCAGAGAAACGCGGCATTACAATGTCATGGAACTATTACGTTTTATCACCTAGATGGTCAAAACGTATTTGGCAGAGCGATGTCGGTCAGGTGGAGCGGTTCCCCCGAACCTGTACCAACGCGAGTAAGTATTGGAAATCAACATGTTATTATTGTTGACCCAGCAAGGTTTTCGCTCCAAGCAAGGATGGATGTATATCCAGGTGAATCAGAACGTCTTGATGTTGCGGCCAAATTTGATAACGATGAGGATTGTTATGGATGGAGTAATGAGAATTATTTTTCTACTCCTATTTGGCGTCATCCGAATTGGCAGCTTCCGAGCGGACGCTATCTTGTGAAAGTGTCTGTGGTCTCCGCTGGTGAGAGATGCTCTAGTATTTTTAGGTTGATTAATGATGTTGTTCGCCAAGATTTTAGACTTGAAAAGACTTTACCGGGCGATAAAACCTTTGACTAACAGTTTTCACCGTTGCCAGAGAACTCCAAGTGCGGTGAATTTTATTTGACGACTCGGCATGGATACCTCGCCGAGTCTGTTTTCTGTTGGTGGGTTATAATCTGGCAGTCCTGACCTATGGCACACGAACACATCCCCAACCTTGCCCGTTCCACCACCCGCCGGCTGGCGCTCTCGCTGGGCATCACGCTGGCGTTTGTCGTCGTCGAAGTCCTCGCCGGGATTTTTGCCAATTCCCTCGCCCTGCTGACCGACGCGGCGCACAATATCACCGACGTGCTGGCGCTGGCGCTGACCGGATGGGCGCTGTGGGTGGCGAACAAACCGGCGCATTCCGGCAAGACCTACGGCTACCACCGTGCCGGGATTTTGGTGGCGCTGGTCAACTCGACCACGCTGGCGGTCATCGCCCTCGGCATTTTTTATGAAGCGTACAAACGTTTCGTCAATCCTCCCGAAGTGCAAGCGGATGTGCTTATCTGGGTCGGGCTGGCCGCGGTGGCGGTCAACCTGGTCACGGCGCTGCTCGTCCGACGCGGGGCCGAGCACGACCTGAATCTCCGGTCGGCGTTCCTGCACCTGATGGGCGACGTGCTGTCCACGGTCGGGGCGGTCATTGCGGGAGTCGTCATCCGCTTCACGGACTGGAATTGGCTCGACCCGCTGGTCAGCGTGCTGATCGGTTTTCTCATCCTGTGGAACGCGTGGGGCATCCTGCGCGAGTCGCTGGACATCCTGATGGAGTCCACACCCGCCGACATTGACGTGGACCGGCTGGTGGCCGACCTGCTGACGGTCGAGGGCGTGCGCGGCGTCCACGACCTGCACGTCTGGAGCGTGACCCATTCCGTACGGACGCTCTCGGCGCATGTCGTGACCGACGATGTGACCCTCCGCGCGGGGGCGCGCATCCAGGCCTCCATCGCCCAACTTTTGGCGGACAGGTTCCAGGTCCGGCACGCCACGCTGCAATTGGAGTGCGAGGACTGCGTTCCGGCCGACCTGTATTGTGACATCAATGCCAATCATCCCCACTAAAACCAAAGTACGAAAGTTCTAACATGCGTATCCTCACTGTCCTCACTTACTACCGCCCTCACACATCCGGGCTGACCATTTATGCCGAACGGCTGGCGCGCGCGTTTGTAAAACGCGGGCACCAGGTCACGGTCATGACCACGCAGTACGACAAGTCCCTGCCGCGCGAAGAAATGATGGATGGCGTAAAAGTCATCCGTGTCCCGGTGGCGCTGCGCGTCAGCAAGGGCGTGCTCGCCCCGACCTTCGGCCTGGTCGCCACGAAACTGGTCTGGCAGCACGATGTGGTGCAGATGCACCTGCCGCAGTTCGACGCGCCCGGCGTGGCCTTGCGCGCCCGCCTCTTCGGCAAGCCCGCCGTGCTGACCTATCACTGCGACCTCGACATGCCGCCCGGCCTGTTCAACCGCCTCGTCAACGCGGTGGTGCATTTCCAGAACAACCTGGCGGGCGTCCTGTCGGATCACATCGTGACCTACACCCGCGACTACGCCGACAACTCACCCTACCTTTCCCGCTACAAGCACAAACTGACCGCCTTCCTGCCGCCGGTGGAACTCCCGGCCCCCGTCCTTGGCGCGGCGGACGAGTTTGCCGCTGCGCACCGGACCCGCGGCCTGCGTCCGGTTATCGGTATGGCGGCGCGCTTTGCCGCGGAGAAAGGCGTGGAGGTGCTGCTCGACGCGCTGCCGAAGGTGCTGGAAAAATATCCCAAAGCCCAGGTGCTGTTTGCCGGTCAATTCGAAAATGTTTTGAGCGAACAGGCCTACGCCGAACGGCTGACGCCGCGCATCCGCGCCTACCAGGCCAGCGGTCAATGGACGTTCCTGGGCGTGCTCGATCCCCAACAGATGACCGCCTTCTATCCCAACCTGGACGCGCTCGTGGTCCCGTCGCTCAACTCGACCGAGGCCTTCGGGCTGGTGCAAGTGGAAGCGATGATGAACAACGTCCCGTGCGTGGCGTCGGCTTTGCCGGGAGTGCGGCGCCCGGTGCAGATGCACGAAATGGGGAAAGTTGTCCCCATCGGCGACCCGTCCGCGTTGGCGGAGGCGTTGCTGGAGATTTTCGCCGAAAAAGAAAAATACCGCTGCGATACAGCGGCGCTGGCAAAACTCTACGACCCGGATACCGTGGCGCAGGAATACGAGCAGTTGTTCGAGGAATTGAGTAAGACGAGATAATATCTCGTCTTACGGGATTACGTTGAACCCCTGCTCGCGGAAATGCTCATCGAAGGTAAAGACAGTATCAATTTCCATCGCGTGCATGGTTTCGAAAGATGCACAATCTACCAGACTCAGATTGCGGCGGTTGGCGGAGAGAACGTGGTTGATGGCGGCCTCGTGCTGCTCTTCGTCAATCCAGGCAATTTCGAGAGAAGGAACAACCTCGTATTGGAGATACCGCACAAAATCCAAACCCAGCCGGTTTTGCACGAGAGCAAAACACTCTGCAAGGGCATAGTTGTTTGTGATAAGAGGACGATACGATTGGGCAAGGCTGTCCCACAATGTAACGGCTCGTTCATGGTCATCGTCCCGCGTGCTCACCAGAGCATAAAGCGCGGAGGTATCTACGAAGACTTTTTCCATGTGCCGTAAATCTCCGTCAGGTACTTGTCATGATTTCTAGCGACATCGGTCTTTCCTTCGATGTCGCAGGATTGGATTTCGCCGCTCTTGATTTTGCGAATGAATTCCAGCGCCCTCCGGCGTTTCTCCTCCCGGTCAGCATCTTTGTTCGTCACCACCACATACTGCGCCACCGACTCGCGCACCAGCCTGGCAACGGACGTTTTCCTCGCCTGTGCCAGTTCTTTCAGCGCTTTGATTTGCTCTTCGGTCAGTTGAATCATCATCCGTTTCATCGGAATACTCCAAACTGCTATCATTTTTTATGAAAGCGCTATCATTATATCATGCCTGAAAAAGATTACCTCTACCTCCACTTGCGTGACCTGCCCTACTTCCGCGCCCTCGTGCGCGGCGTGGAAGCGTCCTATTACCAGACCTTCGACCTGCCCGCCCCGACCCTCGACGTGGGCTGCGGCGACGGGCATTTTGCTTCGCTGACGTTCGAACGCAAAATTGACGTGGGCCTCGACCCCTGGCACGGCCCCATCCATGAGGCCGGGCGGCGCGGGACCTACAACCTGCTCGTCCAGGCGGACGCGGCCTCCGCCCCGTTCGCGGACGGGCGCTTCGCCTCGGCCTTCAGCAACTCGGTGCTGGAGCATATCCCGCACGTGGAGGCGGTGCTGGCCGACGTGGCGCGCGTCCTCAAGTCCGGCGCGCCGTTCGTCTTTTGCGTGCCGAACGAACGCTACCTGTCTGAACTGTCCATTTCGCGCGTGCTGGGGAAGGGCTACACCGAATGGTTCCGGCGCATCTCGCGCGTCTCGCACGCCGACGGCCCGCAGGTCTGGGAGAAGCGGCTGGAGCAGGCCGGCTTCCGGCTGGAGCGCTGGTGGCATTACTTTTCGCCGTCCGCGATGCGCGTGTTAGAATGGGGCCACTACTTCGGCCTGCCGTCGCTGGCGGCGAAGAAACTCACCGGCAAATGGATCATCGCTCCGGCGAAGTGGAATCTCTGGCTGACAGAACGATTTGTGCGGAAATATGCTTCCACTGAGCCTGCGGATGACGGCACATTTACGTTTTATATTGCCCGGAGAAAGTAAAACAAAAGGCAAAAAACAAAACCTTTTGCTTTTTGTTTTTGGTTTTTTTTCATGCCCTTCGACGAAAAATATTTTTCCACCCACACTTACGAAGACGTTTCATTCGCCAGGTACAGCCAGTACTGGTGGTCGAACCGTTTTTACGCCATCCTGGCGCGGCGCTGCGGACCGCGCGGGACGCGCCTGCTGGAGATCGGCTCCGGGCTGGGACATCTCGCCGGGCAGTTGGAAGACTCGTTCCAGACCGTCGCAGCGGATGTCAATCATTGGGCGCTGAAAGAATCGTTACAGGTTGCAAGTTCCACGTTGCACGTTGCATCCAGCGCTGAGGGCCTCCCGTTCGCCGAAGGGACCTTCGGCGTGGTCATCATCAAGCATGTGGTGGAACATCTCCCGCACCCGGAGCGTGCCATCGCCGAGATTGGGCGCGTCACCGCCCCCGGCGGGACCCTGATCCTGGCCACCCCGAACCTTTCGTCCCTGCTCAAGCCGTGGAAGGGCGAGCGCTGGATCGGCTACCAGGACCCGACGCACATCTCGCTCAAGCCGCCGGAGGAGTGGCTGGCGTTGATCCGCGCGAACAGGTTCACGGTCCGGCGCGCCTTCGCCGACGGTTTTTGGGATGTGCCTTATATCAAGTTTGTGCCAAAATCCATCCAGAAGTTGTTTTTCGGCGCGCCGGGCGGCTTCCAGGCCATTACCGGATTCCCCTTTTTGCCGCTAAAATGGGGCGAAAGCATAATCGTTATTGCCCGCAAAGCCCTCAAGAACCGGTAAACCTGCTAACCTGCAACCTGCCAACCTTCAAACTTGCCAACTTGTAAACCTGGAGATTCATGGAAGAACCCAGTGTCCTTGATTATCTGAAATCAAAATTGAAATTTTGGAAGCGCGGCGACACAATCGAGATTCCCGCCGCGCAGCCAGCCGCTCCCGCGCCGGAGGGGGAGCCGCAGCCGGGTCCCGCCGCGGCCTGGCCGTGGCGCGTGCTGCTGGCGCTGGCGCTGGCGTTGCTCGGACAGCGTCTCTTCGAGCCGGCGACACGCGCCGGGTGGACGGGCATCGCGTTCTACGCGGCCGCGGCCGGGATGCTGGTCTGGGCCTATCTGCGCGGCGAGTGGACGCTGGCCGCCCCGCCCGAATCCGAGCCCCGCGCCGACCCGCTGACCTTCCGCCGCCTGCCGATGGCGCTCGCCCTCGTGCTGACGCTGGCCGCGTTCCTCCTGCTGGGCGCCAACCGGTTCACGCCGCTCAACGTGACGCTCTGGCTGGCGGCGGTTGCGTGCTACGTCTGGGCGTTGTGGCTTCCGCAGAACAGCCTGTCTGCGTGGTGGAAAATGCTCCGGGAGCGGCTGGCGCGCCGCGAGTGGAACATCCGCATCACCGGCTGGACCCTGCTCGCGCTGGCCGTGACCGCGCTGGTCGTTTTCTTCCGCGTCTACCACATCAACCAGACTCCCGCCGAACCGTTCAGCGACCACGCCGAAAAGATCCTCGACGTATACGAAATTACGCAGGGGCAGACGAGCATCTTCTTCACGCGCAACACCGGGCGGGAGGGACTCCAGATGTACCTGACGGTGGCCGTGGCCTGGCTGTTCGGAACCGGGCTGTCGTTCCTCAGCCTGAAACTTGGGACGGTGTTGTGCGGACTGGCGACCCTTCCGTACATGTATTTGCTCGGCAAGGAAGTCGGCGGGAAACGCGTCGGCCTGCTGGCGGTGCTGTTGATGGGCATCGCTTACTGGCCGAACGTCATCGCCCGCGTCGGCCTGCGCTTCCCGCTCTATCCGCTGTTCGTTGCGCCAACCCTTTTCTACCTCATCCGCGGCCTGCGCACGCAGAACCGCAACGACTTCATCCTCTCCGGCCTGTTCCTCGGCCTCGGCCTGCACGGCTACAGCCCGTTCCGCATCGTGCCGATCCTGGTGGCGGTGGCCGTCGGCCTCTATCTGCTCCACTGCCGGTCGAAGGCGGGCCGCTCGCAGGCGGTCATCTGGCTGACGGTGCTGGCGCTGGCGGCGGTCATCGTATTCCTGCCGCTCCTGCGCTACTCGCTCGAAAATCCCGGCACGTTCTCGTACCGGGCCTTCACCCGCCTCGGGAGCCTCGAACAGCCGCTGCCCGACGCGTGGTGGAAAATTTTGCTCGGCAATTTCTGGAACGCGGCGCGCATGTTCAACTGGGACAACGGCGAGATCTGGGTCCATTCGGTGACGCACCGCCCCGCGCTGGACGTGGTGTCGGCCGCGCTGTTCGTGCTCGGACTCGTCCTGCTGCTGGCGCGCTACCTCCGCTCCCGCCACTGGCTGGACCTGTTCCTGCTCCTGTCCATCCCGATCCTGCAACTCCCCTCCAGCCTTTCCATCGCGTTCCCCAACGAGAACCCGGCGCTGAACCGGGCCGCGGGCGCGATGGTGCCGGTCTTCCTCGTCGTCGCGCTGGCGCTGGACGGTTTGCTGACAGGATTACGGTCCAGAATGGCCCGCCGCGGCGGGACCGCGACGCTCTGGCTGGTGACCGGCTTCCTGCTGTTCGCGTCTGCCGCACAGAACTACGATCTCGTCTTCCGCCAGTACGACGGGCAGTACCGCGCCGCCTCGTGGAATTCATCCGAGATGGGCGCGGTCATCGAGCAGTTCGGCCAGACTTATGGAACGACCGATTCGGTCTGGATCGTGCCGTTCCCGTACTGGGTGGACACGCGCCTGCCGGGCGTTTGGGCGGGCATCCCGAACCGCGACTTCGCCATGTGGCGCGCCGACCTGTCCAGCACGCTGACCGTGCCGGGGCCGAAACTGTTCATCGTCAAGGCGAATGTATCCGACCCGAATGCCAACGACCAGGCCACGCTCGACCTGTTGAAGCAACTCTATCCGAACGGTTCAACCGGATTGTATACCTCCAAAATGCCGGGCAACGAATTCTGGATCTTTTTCGTGCCGTAGCGCGAGGTTGACCGCAAAAAGGATTTATGGATAATCAAACTTCCGCGCATGACCGCAAATGGGGCTGGCTGTACGACATCCTTCTGGTGCTCGTCCTGCTGGCCGCGTCGATATTCCGTTTTACCGGCGTGAACTGGGACGAGAGCCAGCATCCGCACCCCGATGAGCGCTTCCTCACCATGGTCGAGACGGCCATCTCGCCCGTCCTCGGCTGCGAGGACGCGGCGTTGGAGGTCTACGATTGCCCGCTCTCGCAGCGCATCTGGGTCACGCCCGCGCAGTATTTCAACACTGCTACCTCGCCGCTCAACCCGTACAACCGCGGCTACGGCTTCTACGTTTACGGCACTCTGCCGCTGTTCCTCGTCCGCTACACGGCAGAGGTGGGGCAGGGCCTCAGCCCGCAGGTGGACAATCTGGCCGCCTGGCTGAACGACCTGTCGGTGCAGTGGAATCTGGAAACGCCGCTGGGCGGCGGTCTGGCGCGGGCCGCGCTCGAAATGCGGGGCTGGACCGGCTACGATGGGGTCAACCTGGTCGGTCGGCAGATGTCGGCGCTGGCAGACCTGGGGACGATCATCCTGCTCTATCTCATCGTGAAGCGCGTCTATGGGAAGCGCGTGGCGCTGCTGGCGGCGGCGTTCTCCTCGCTGGCGGTCCTGCAGATCCAGCAGTCGCACTTCTTCACGGTGGATAATTTCGTCAATTTCTTCATGTTCCTGACCTTGTATTTTGGCGTCAGGATCGCGTTCCACGAGGAGCGTCCGGACCGTGTCGAAGAACTAAAACTGACGGAAATTGACTCGCCCCCTCCCGCGCCATCCTTCGCGGATTCTGTCCGGCGTTTTGTTCGGGACCCTCTTCTCTGGCTCAGTCTTGCCTTCGGCATCTCCCTCGGTATGGCGGTGGCCTCCAAGATCAACGCGGCCGTGCTGGCGTTCCTGCTGCCGGTGGCGTTCCTCGTCTGGTATTACCGCCGGGACAAGTCCAGCCGGCCATCGTTCGATTCGCAGGTTGGCAAAGTCATCCTCTTCCTCGTTGTCGGCGCTCTTGCCAGTATCCTTGCGTTCCGTATTTTCCAGCCCTACGCCTTCACCGGTCCCGGCTTTTTCGGTGTCAAGCCTGTGGCCGGATGGATTGACAGCCTCCGCCAGCAGCGCTCCCAGGCCGGCGGCCTGTCTGATGTGCCGTGGGCGCTCCAGTGGGCGCGGCGCACGCACCTGTTCTCGTTCGAAAACCTGACCGTCTGGGGCCTCGGCCTGCCGCTCGGCATCCTGGCCTGGGCCGGTTTCCTGTGGATGGGCTGGCGCTCCCTGAAGGGGGAGTGGAAGCAGCACATCTTCCTGTGGGTCTGGACGGCCGCTTACTTCCTCTGGCAGTCGTTCCAATTCAACCCGACCATGCGTTACCAATTGCCGGTCTATCCGCTCTTGTGCATGATGGCGGCGTGGGCGGTTTTCAGGCTGGCAGGCTGGGAAGTTGGAAAGTTTGCAGGTTGGAAGGTTGGAAAGTCCGCAAAAACCTTCAAACCTTCAAACCTGCCAACCTTTCTTGCTGTCACAGTTGGCGTAACTGTCCTGATATTGACATTTTGCTGGGCATTCGCGTTTACAGGGATTTATACCCGCACCGAGACGCGTCTCGCTGCCTCCCACTGGATCTATGCGAACGTCCCCGGACCGATCAACCTGCCCATCCAAACCACCGACGGCTCGGTCCAGAACCAGATGCTGCCGGTGTCGAGCAAGGATACGCTCCGCCTCGACGCGCCGTACCTGACGGCGTTTAATGCCCGGGCCGACGGGATGCTCGACCAGGTGGTGCTGCCACACGTCACCGGCTACGGCCTGCGCGTGACCCTCCTGCTGGATTCTGCCGAGCCGCAGATGCTGGGCTCCGGCACCCTGCTGGTCACCCCGGGTGGGCAGGGGGACGCCTCGCAGGTTTTGCTGCTCAACCAGCCGCTGCTCGACAACATGCAGCCGTATATTCTGCGCTTCGATGTGCTCGACCCCGCCCTCCAACTGGACCTGTGCGATACGCTGAAGGTGACATTCCACGACGCGATTTCCGGCAGTCCGTACGAACAGGCGATTGCCCCCGCACCGGCCTGCATCGTGAGCGCCGGGCAGCCCTACGAGGTCCGGTTTGTAGCCGAGGTGAGGGGGACGTTGTGGCAGCTGGACTTCAGCCGCGTGGAAGCGGTTGCCGTTCCCGGTCCGCAGACGCTGCGCCTGACCCTCGCCACGGTCCCGGACCCGCAGCCGGGTGAGGTCCTGGCGACCGCCTCCGTCACCGCCGACTTCACGCCGGGCAGTGACCCGCGCGGCGATCCCGTCACGCTGACGTTCGACCGTCCCGTGATGATTGCCCGCGGCACCACCTACTATCTGAACATTGAGACGACCGGTGGCGCACTGACGCTGCTCGGTTCCTCCGTCGCCAACGAGACGGACTACGATCTCGGCCTGCCGTTCCGCACCGACGGTTACGATGCCTTTGGCGGCATTTACACCGGCCTGAACCTGCAAGTTTACTGGGATGACAACCCCAACAAACTGTCCCGCTTCACCGACACGCTCGACCAGGCCGATTACATTTTCATCCCGTCCAACCACCAGTTTGCCCAGATCGTCCGCCTGCCGGAGCGCTACCCGCTGACGACGGTCTACTACCGCGAACTGCTCGGCTGTCCGCCCGAAAAAGACATCATCTGGTGCTACAACGTGGCCGAGCCGGGCATGTTCGATGGGAGCCTCGGCTTCGATCTGGTTGCCACATTCGAGTCGTACCCCTCGCTCGGCCCGCTTTCCATCAACGACCAGTCTGCCGAGGAAGCCTTCACGATCTACGACCACGTCAAGGTTTTCGTCTTCCGCAAGAACGCGGACTACGACCCGGCGAACGTCGCGGCCATCCTTGGCGGAGTGGACCTGACTCACGTTGTCCATCTCCTGCCGGGGGAGGCCGCCGATTACAAAAGCCTGATGCTCCCCGCCGACCAGTTGGCGGTCCAGCAGGCGGGCGGCACGTGGTCCGAGTTGTTCGACTGGAACGCGTTACAGAATAAAGTTCCCGCCCTGGGTGTGGTGCTGTGGTACATCGTCATCCTCGCCCTCGGGCTGTTCACTTATCCCATCGTGCGCGCCGCCCTGCCCGGCTTGGCCGACCGCGGCTATCCGCTGGCGCGCGTCGCCGGGCTGTTGCTGTGGGCCTGGCTGGCGTGGCTGGCCGGGTCGGTCGGGCTGACGTACAGCCGCCCGGTGATCGCGGCCGCTCTGGGCGCGATCGCGCTGTTTGGCGCGTGGCAGGCCTGGCGTCAACGCGAGGAACTGAAGATCGAGTTCCGCGAAAAGTGGAAATATTTCCTGCTCATCGAGGGCATTTTCCTGGCCTTCTTCCTGCTCGACTTCGGCATCCGCCTCGGCAACCCGGACCTGTGGCACATGTACAAGGGCGGCGAGCGCCCGATGGACTTTTCGTATTTCAACGCGGTGCTGAAGAGCACAACCTTCCCGCCCTACGACCCGTGGTTCGCGGGCGGCTACATCAACTATTATTACTACGGCTACGTGATCGTCGGCACGCCGGTCAAGCTGCTCGGCATCGTGCCTTCGATTGCCTACAACTTGCTCCTGCCCACCCTGTTCGCCTGCCTGGCGGTGAGCGCCTTTTCGGTCGGGTGGAACCTGCTCGACGGAGGACGAACGACCAAGGACGAAACCTCGCGGTCCATCCTTCATTGCCCATCGTTCGTCGGCGGCCTTGTTGCTTCCGCCGCAGTGCTCCTGCTTGGCAATCTCGGCGTCGTGCGCATGTTCTATCAGGGTTTCCAGCGCATTGCCGCGCCGGGCGGAATTATTGACAAGGCCAATATTTTCCAGCGTCTGTTCTGGGCGGGCAAGGGATTCGTGCTCGCGCTGGGCGGGGCCAACCTCCCGTTCATCCGCGGCAATTTTTACTGGGATCCCAGCCGCGCCTTGCCGGACGCCTCCGGCGGTCCCATCACCGAATTCCCGCTGTTCACCTTCCTGTACTCGGACCTGCACGCCCACATGATCGCCATGATGGTGACCGTGCTGGCGATTGCCTGGACGCTCTCCGTCCTGCTGGCGAAGGCCAAATGGACCTCGCGCCTGGACGCCGCGGTCGGCCTTTTCCTCGGCGGGCTGACCATCGGCGCGCTCAAGCCCACCAACACCTGGGATTTTTACACTTACCTCGTGCTGGCGCTCGTGGTGATGATCTACGCCATCCTGCGCTACGCGGACGTGGACCGCTTCCCGCCCGCGCTGGCGGACTGGCCGGGCTGGTTGAAACGCTTGCTGCTGGCAATCGGCGCGGCCGGCGCGTTGACCGGTCTCTCGCTCCTGCTTTACCAGCCGTTCTCGCACTGGTTCGGCCAGGCCTATAATTCCGCCGAAGCCTGGACGGGCGGCCGCTCCAACATCTCCTCCTACCTGACGCACTGGGGCGTGTTCCTGTTCTTCATCGTCTCCTGGATGACCTGGGAGACGCGCAACTGGATGGCCGAGACGCCCGTCTCGGCGCTGCGGAAATTGCGCCCCTGGCTGGAAGTCATCGCTGCCGCGCTGGGCGTGATTGTCTTGTTCCTCATCGGGCAGCAGGTCTGGGTGATGCTCCCGTCGCAGAACGTGCCCTGGAGCGGCATCACCATTCTCTGGCTGGCCCTGCCGCTGGCGGTCTGGGCGGCGGTGCTGCTCTTCCGTCCCGGCCAGCCGGACTCGAAACGCCTCGTCCTGTTCCTCGTCGGCACCAGCCTCCTGTTGACGATGTTCGTCGAACTCTTCACCATCCGTGGCGACATTGGGCGCATGAACACCGTCTTCAAATTCTATCTCCAGGCCTGGATCATGCTGGGGTTGAGCGCGGCCGCTGCCGTCTCCTGGCTGCTGCCCGAGGTGCGCAAGTGGCTGCCCGGCTGGCGCGGCGCCTGGCAGGTGGCCGCGGGCGCGCTCGTGCTCGGGGCGGCGCTCTTCCTGCTCATCGGCGGCATGGACAAGGTCCGCGACCGCTCGTGGCCGGACGCACGCCGTTCGATTGACAGCATGGCCTACATGCAGGATGCCTCCTACGCAGATTTCGGCGTCACTTTCCAATTGAACGAAGACTACCGCGCCATCCGCTGGTTGCAGGAAAATGTCCAGGGATCGCCGGTCATTGTCGAGGCGAACTGTCCCGAATATCACTGGTGCTCGCGTTACACCATCTATACCGGCTTGCCCGGCGTGCTCGGCTGGAACTGGCACCAGCGCCAGCAGCGCGGCTATCAGGGCGAACAGGTCTGGAGCCGTGTGAGCGAGATCAATGCCTTCTACGCCACCACCGACCTGGAGTCGGCGCAGGCTTTCCTGCGCAAGTACAACGTCCGCTACATCATCGTCGGCCGGTTGGAGCGCGCCGAATACATTCCCGGCGCGCCGAACGGACCTGTTCCGGCAGGCTCCCCGAATGGATTGCTCAAGTTCGAGCAGTTCAATGGCATCTTCTGGCGGGAGGTTTACCGCGACGGGCAGACGGTGATCTACGAAGTCCCCGCAGGGGGGGAGGTGCTGCCATGATCTATCACATCGCGTCCCGGACCGTTTGGTCTGCCGCGCGAAAATCCGGCGCGTATACCGCCGACTCGCTGGCGGCCGAGGGCTTCATCCATTGCTCCAAAGTGGAGCAAGTTCTGCGCGTAGCCAATACATGGTACGCGGGTCAGAACGGACTGGCGCTGCTGGAAATTGACGAAACGCGGCTCAGTCCCGAGGTCCGCTGGGAGCCGGGGACGGACAAGGCCGATGAACTGTTCCCCCACATCTACGGTCCGCTGAACGTGGATGCCGTCCTCCGCGTCCACGATTTTGAGCCAGGCCCCGACGGCCATTTCTCTCTCCCTGTTTCGCTGAATCGCTGACTCCTATGCTCTCCTTTCTCTCCTGGTATCTGCTTGTTTCGCTCCTTGGCCTGCTGACATTCCCGCTGGCCTGGCGGCTGTTCCCCGCGCTGGCCGATAGAGGCTACAGCCTCAGCCGCGCCCTCGGCCTGCTGGTGTGGGGATTCGTTTTCTGGCTGATGGTTTCGCTGGGCATCATCCAGAACGACGGCGGCGGGTTGGGACTGTCTTTTGCCATCCTGCTGGGAGTAAGTGGTTGGATATTGTGGAAATCAATCGTAAATCGTAAATCGTCAGTCGTAAATTGGCTTCAGTCCAACCGGCGCGTGGTGATTGCGACCGAGGTCCTGTTCTTCCTCGCCTTCGCGGCCTGGGCATTCGTGCGCGCCTCCAATCCGGAAATTACCAGCGCGGGCGGCGAGAAGACGATGGAACTGGCGTTCATCAATGCCATCATGCGCTCGCCCACCTTCCCGCCGCACGACCCGTGGCTTTCGGGCTACGCCATCTCGTACTATTATTTCGGCTACGTGATGACCGCCATGCTGGCCGAAGTGACCGGCACGGCGGGCAGCGTGGCGCACAACCTGATGCTGGCGCTGGTCTTTGCATTGAGCGCGGTCGGCGCGTACGGCATTCTGTACAACCTGCTGGTTGCCAGACGAACGACGAACGACGAAGGACGAATGGCAGAGCATCCGTCGTCCGTCGTTCGTCGTCGGTCCATTGGATTGCCTCTCCTCGGCCCCTTCTTCCTGCTGATTGTCAGCAACATCGAAGGTTTTCTCGAAGCGCTTCACGCCTACGGGCTGTTCTGGCCGTCCAATACGAAGGCGTTCAATTTTTGGATCTGGCTGGATATCCAGAATCTTAACCAGTCGCCCTCGCAGACCCTCGGCTGGTCGCCGCGTTTCTACTGGTGGTGGCGCGCCTCACGCGTCGTCCAGGATTTCGATCTGGCCGGGGCGTGGCACGAGATCATTGACGAGTTCCCCTTCTTCTCCTACCTGCTCGGCGACCTGCATCCGCATGTGCTGGCGATGCCCTTCGGCCTGCTGGCGGTCGCGCTGGCGCTCAATATTTTCCTCGGCGGCTGGGACGCGGACAACCGCCTGCACTTGCAGTGGAAAGGCATCCTCTGCGCCGCGCTCGTGCTGGGCGGACTGGCCTTCCTGAACACCTGGGATATCCTGGCATTCACGGCGCTGGTGCTGGGCGCGTTCCTGCTGCGGCGCGTCCGGCAGCGCGGCTGGACCTGGCTCCGGCTCGAGGAACTCCTCACATTTGCCATCCCGTTGGGCCTCCTCAGCCTCCTGCTTTACCTGCCGTTCTATTTTGGCTTTTCCTCGCAGGCCGGAGGCATCCTTCCCAACCTGGTCAGCCCGACGCGCGGCGCGCACCTGTGGGTCATGTTCGGATCGCTGCTCGTCCCGCTGTTCGTTTATCTGATCCATTTGCGCCGCTCAGAGGAGGGGGCTCCGCGCTGGTTCACCGGCTTTATCCTTTCCGCCGGAATCATCCTTATCTTGTGGGGATTCTCCTGGCTGATGGGCTGGCTTGCCTGGCTGCGCCTGCCCGAAGTGGCAATGGGTTACCTGGGATCGCAGGGCGTTGCCACCCCGCTGGCGCTCTTCCTGGGGGCCGGACGGGAACGCCTCGCCAGCATCGGCGGCCTGCTGACCTTGTTCCTGCTCATCGGCCTGACGCTGGCATACCTCTTCCGCCGCGCGGACAGCGCCCAGGTCGCGGACGGCGGTTCATCGTCCACCGTCCATCGTCCATCGTCCTTTGTCCTTCTCCTCATCCTGCTGGCGGGGTTGCTCGTCCTCGCTCCCGAATTCGTCTTTATCCGCGACAATTTCGGCAACCGCATGAACACCGTCTTCAAATTCTATTATCAAGGCTGGGAACTGTGGAGCCTGGCGGCGGCCTTCGGCGTGGCGGTCATGTTCCAGGACGTCCGCCGCGCTGGGGCGTGGGCGGCCCGTTTTGTGCCGGTCATGCTGGTCGTGCTGATGGCGCTATTCTATCCGGTGCTCAGCCTGGCTACGAAGACGAATAATTTCCAGATCCCTGCTTTCCGGCAAACCCTCGTCAGCGCGCGGGAGTCCGGCGACCCAGCCCCGCTCCGAACCGCGGCCAGGGTCTGGACGCTCGACGGCGCGGTCCAGTTCGAACGCGAGTATCCCGACGACGCGCTCGCCGTCCGCTGGCTGCAATCCGCCCCGATGGGAGTCGTTGCCGAGGCGGTGGGAGAGAGGTACGCCAGTTACCAGGATTACGCCCACATCTCCACCTACTCCGGCTTGCCCACGGTGATGGGCTGGGGCGGGCATGAAGGCCAGTGGAGAGGTTCCTACGAAGGGTTCACACAGCGCGAACAGGATATCCGCCGCCTCTACGAGACCAACTCCTGGGACGAAGCGCGCGCCATCCTCGAGAAGTACGATATTCGTTACGTTTACGTCGGCGCGCTGGAACGCAGCGCCTATCGCGTGAACGAGATAAAATTCCAGCAATTCCTCCAGCCGGTCTACCAGGGCGGGGGAGTGGTGATCTATGTTGTCCCGTAGACGGGCAGGAATCCTTTCTGCGTTGCAATGTGTCATTTCAAATTTGTAATTGCGCACGGCGGTTTTTATACTATAATAGCAATAACTTCGGAATTGGTCCGGAGACATTCATACGAAAGGAGAAAAAATTATGTTATTCGCTCCCAAGGAAAAAGGCCAGGGTCTCGTTGAGTACGCGTTGATCCTCGTGCTGGTGGCCGTCGTCGTGATCGCCGTCCTGACTCTGCTCGGCCCGATCATCGGCAACGTCTTCAGCAAGGTCAACACCAACCTCGACTAGTAACACTGACCGACCGACGAGTGGGACTCCCGCAACGGAGTCCCACTTTCGTTTTAATTTCCATGCTAAAATAGCCGTATGTCTTCCCGCCGCTCGATCACAGAAACCAGCCTCTACGCCCTGGCGCTGCTGCTCGCCCTCGGCCTGCGCTTCGTGAACCTTGGCGCCCTGCCGCTCACGGACTTCGAAGCCTCCCCGGCGCTCCAGGCGCTGCACGTGGCCGACGGGCTAAAACCCGCCATCGGCGCGGACCCCGCTTACGTCCACCTGACCGCCGTCCTGTTCTTCGTCTTCGGCGCGACGAACTTCCTGGCCCGCTTCTGGCCCGCTCTGGCCGGCAGCCTGCTCGTGCTGGCCCCGCTCCTCTTCCGCGGCCGGCTGGGGCGCATCCCCGCGCTGCTGCTGGCCTTCTTCCTGGCCTGCGACCCCGGACTGCTGGCGCTGGCGCGCATGGCGGGAAGTTCCATCCTCGCCATCACGACGATTGTCTTTGCTGCCGCCTTCTGGCAGATGGGACGCCGCGCCGCGGCCGGCGTCTGCGCGGCCTTTGCGCTGCTCGCGGGACCGGGAGCCTGGTTCGGGCTGTTCGGCCTGCTCCTCGCCTGGGCCATCGGCGCGGGTCTCAAGGCCCCGGCGGAGAAAAAAGCCGGGAGCGGGGAGGCCGGCGCGGCCCCCGCGCGTACCGGCTGGGACGCGCTGCGCGGCCCGCTCGGCTGGGGCGCGGGAACGCTGCTCCTCGCCGGGACCCTCTTCCTGTTTTCCCCGCAAGGACTGGCCGGGACCTTCTCCGCCCTGGCCGCGTTCATCTCCGGCTGGTGGATGCCGTCGGGCGTGCCCGTCTCGCGCCTGCTGGCGGCGCTTCCGGCCTATGCCCTCATGCCGCTGGTCTTCGGCCTGGCGGCTGCCGTGCGTGGCGCAGTACGGCGCGACCCGCTCCCGCTCCGGCTGGGACTGTGGGCGCTGGCGGCGCTCCTGCTGGCGCTGGCGTACCCGGCCCGGCAGACCGGCGACCTGGCCTGGGCGCTGCTCCCGTTGTGGACGCTGGCGGCGCTCGAACTTGGCCTGCACTTCGATTTTGGAAAGGCAAACATTTGGGAATACGGCGGCGTGGCGGCGCTGACCGTGTCCATCCTGACGATTGCCGGGCTGAACTTTGCCAGCGTGACCGGCGTGAACCTGCTGACCGACTACGGCAAGTTGCGGATGCTGTTTGTTGCCGGCTTGTTGCTCCTGTGGGCGCTGGCGCTGGCGCTGGCCGCGTTGGGCTGGTCGAAGGACATGGCCCGGCTGGGCGGGGCGTGGGGCGCGGCCATCGTGCTGGCTGTCTACATGCTCGGCGCGGCGACCGGCGCGGGCGGACTGCGCCTGCCGCGCACCGTCGAAATGTGGAATCCCTCCCCGCCGATCGCGGACGCCGACCTGCTGCTCCAGACGGCGGAGCAGGTCTCCGAGTGGAGCACGGGCAGCGCGGACTCCCTGCCGGTGGTGGTCTACGGCGTGAAATCGCCCGCTCTTCTGTGGCTGTTCCGCGACCGGGAGGTGAGCCAGGCGGATGCGCTTTCCTCCGCCGATTCTCCGGCGCTGGTGGTCACGCCCTCCGGCGTAACCCTGAACCTGGCGGCTTCCTATCGCGGCGAGGGCTTCCGCTGGCGGCAGGCCCCGCTCTGGGAGCAGGCCGCGGTCACCGACTGGTCGCGCTGGTTCGCCTTCCGCGAACTCCCGGTGGCGGACGAGACCGTCATCCTGTGGGTGCGCTCCGACCTGCTGATTGACAGCCAGGACCAGGTGACCACGCCCTGACATCCGATCCCTATTCACCATTCACCATTCTCCGATATGCCCATTCCCAATATCATCGCCATTGACGGCCCGGCTGCCTCGGGAAAATCCACCCTGGGCAAACGTATTGCCGATTCGCTCGGTTACCTGTTCTTCGACACCGGCGTGATGTACCGCGCCGTGACGTGGGGCGCGCTCCAGCGCGGCATCGCCATCGGCGACGAGGCCGTCGTGACGCGGCTGGCCGAGAGCGCGCAGATTGACGTCCGCCCGCCGTCGAAGGATGACGGCCGCGCCTGCGACGTGCTGCTCGACGGGGCCGACATCACCTGGGAGACGCGCCGCCCCGAAGTGGACGCCAACGTGTCGCCCGTCTCGGCCTACCGCGGCGTGCGCCAGGCGCTGGCCTCCCAGCAGCGCCGCATCGGGCTGCGCGGCCGCGTGGTGATGGTCGGGCGCGACATCGGGACCGTCGTCCTGCCGGAGGCCGATCTGAAGGTCTACCTCGACGCCTCGGCGGAGGAGCGCGCCCGCCGACGGTACGAGGAGATCCGTCAGCGCGGCGAAGAAGCCGACTACGAGGCGATCCTGGCCGGGGTCCGGCGGCGGGACGAGATCGATTCGACCCGCGCCCATTCTCCGTTAACAGCTGCCGCCGACGCGGTCGTCCTGGATTCGGATCAGTTGAACGCTGACGAGGTATTCGCCAGAGTGGAGGCAATATGTCGCTAGAAAAATACCGTCCCGCCTGGTGGGTGCGCTGGCTGGGACGCCCTCTTACCAGGATTGTTCTCGGCTTGCTGTTCCACATCCTGTCGCCGGTCAGGATCACCGGCCGGAAGAACATTCCGCGCGGCAAGCCGTACATCGCCGCCATCAACCACGTCTCGCTCTACGAAGCGCCATTCATCGGCGTTTTCTGGCCGGAGCAGCTGGAGGTGATGGGCGCGGTGGACATCTGGAGCAAGCCGGGGCAGAACATCCTGGCGCGCCTGTGGGGCGGCATCCAGGTTCACCGCGGCGAGTATGACCGCGCCCTGTTCGACAAAGTGCTCAGCGCGCTGGCGTCTGGCTACCCGCTGCTGATCGCCCCGGAGGGCGGGCGCTCGCACAAACCCGGCATGAGACCGGCCAGGCCGGGCGTTGCCTACCTCGCCGAGCAGACCGGACTGCCGGTCATCCCGGTCGGCATTGTCGGCACCACCGACGATTACTGGCACAAGGCCTCGCACGGCCAACGCCCGCTGCTGGAAATGCACATCGGCCGGCCGCTCCAACTCCCGCCGGTGACGGGCCGCGGCGCGGAGCGGCGCGAGTCCCGCCAGCGGAATGCCGACCTGGTCATGCGGCACATCGCCGGCCTGCTGCCCGAGGAATACCGCGGCGTGTATGCAGACGAACCCATCTTCCCCAACTCCCAAACCGGTCAGTGAAATCTGGAAACCGGAACTCAGCCGCCTGCCGCGTCTCACCTGGACCCGGCGGCTGTTCCGCGTTTTCATCCGGCTGGTCTGCCGCCTGCTGATCTTCCTCTACACCCGCGCCGCCGTGCGCGGTCTGGAGAACTATCCCCGCCGCGGGCCGGCGCTGGTGGTCATCAACCACCTCGGCGACCCGGACGCGGTGCTGGCGCTGGCCTTCCTGCCGGAGTTCCCCGAAATGATTGGGAAAATCGAACTGCGCTATGATTGGCGGCTGACCCTGCTGCTGGATTGGCTGGGCGTCATCTGGATCCACCGCGGCCGGCCGGACCGGCGCGCCCTTTCCGCCGCGCTGGAGGCCCTCCGGCAGGGAAAGCACGTTATCATCGCCCCGGAGGGACGCGAGTCTGTCTCCGGCGCGCTGGAGGCGGGCACCGACGGCGCGGCCTTCCTGGCGCTCAAGGCGGGCGTGCCGGTCATCCCGGTCACGCTGACCGGCACCGAGTTCCGCCGCGTCGAGAACGCGATGAAAGCGTGGCGGCGGACGCCGGTCACGCTGACGGTGGGGAAGCCGTTCGTTTTGCCGGAGGAGGAGCGAGGTCCCGACCGCTTGCGGGAGGCGACGCGGCAAATCATGGAGACGTTGGCCCGTCAACTCCCGCCGGAGTACCGCGGCGTCTATGGTTACGTTGGCGATGCGGAACAGTGAAACATTATTTCGGACACGGATAACACGGAGATCACGGAGGAGTCTACTGCAAAAAGTCAATCTCACCGCGAAGGAGCGAAGGCCGCGAAGGATAGTTTAAAAAGAGCGAAGTTTTTTTGCAGATTCTCAATACGGATATTTAAATTCTTTGTTTTTTTCTTCGCGTTCTTTGCGGTCTTCGCGGTGAAAAAGGTTTTTGCAGTGGAGTCGTCCGTTAAATCCGTGTCCAAAAAAGTTCGCCCAATGCGATACCGCAAAATAATCCCCATGCTATAATTAAGTCACTCCTTGCGCGGCGCGTTCGATTATGACGCCTCTGTTTTCCCTGCTGGTCTCCTCCCCGTACTTCCAACCGCTCCCGTCGCTTTTGGGATGGGCGGGCTGGCTGTTGCTGCTGGGAGCGATTGCCCTGCTGCTGGTCAGGGGACGCGGCTACACGGCGCGCGGCAAGGGGCGGGGGTGGATTTTCATCCTCTCGATCCTGCTTGTCCCGCTGACCAATCTTTTTCTCGGCCTGCAAATCTCGTCCGGTTCGGCGCTGCCCGAGCCGGGCATCCCGGCCGCGCCGCACAACCCGGCGCTGATGTTGTTCGCCTCCCTGCCGTGGATGCTGGCGGGCGGCCTGCTCGGTCCGCTCCCGGCGGCGGTCATCGGCCTGCTGTGTGGGCTGACGCGCGCCGCCTGGGATACCCACAACGTCTTCTCCATCCTGGAACCGGCCCTGCTGGCGGTCCTGTTCAGCGTTGCCGTCCGCCAGCGCTACCGGACCGTTTTCTTCCGCGCCATGCGCCAGCCGGCGGTCATCGCCGTGGCGCTCGTCCCGCTCTACACGCTGGCATTTGTGTACAGCGCCTTCTTCTCCGTGGCCGGCACGCTGGCCGCCCGCCTCGACTATGCCCTGACCAACGTCCTGCCTGCCACGCTGGCAACCGGGGGCGAACTGCTGCTGGGCGGGTTGATCGTCCAGCTGGCGGCGGTTGTCTTTGCCCGCGCCTGGGGGTCGAAACAGCCGCTCGAGCCTTCGCCGGGCGAACGCAGCCTGGAAGCGCGCTTCCTGCTCGGCGGCGGGACATTCATCGCCATCCTCCTGCTGACCCTGCTCATCGGCGACTGGGTCGTCGCCGGGAACGCGGCGCGGCGGATGCTGCGCGACCGCCTGGGCAGCGCCGCCCGGGCCGACGCGGAGATGGTCCCGTTCTTTCTCGAGACCGGCCAGAACCTGGCCGCGGACCTGGCCGCCGACCCGCGCCTGGCCGACCAGACCGGCGCGGAGTTGAGCGCCACGCTCGGCGGGCAGATGCGCACCGTCCCGTTTTTCGACCAGTTGATCGTCCTCGACCGTGACCGGAACCTGCTGGCCGTCTACCCGGCAGACCCGGCCTCCGTCACGCTGGCGTCGGAGGAATATGTCGGTGTCGTCCTGGCCACGCAGGGGGTGGAGGCGCAGGTGTATCCCATCCCGCCCGAAACCGGCGGGCGCGCGGCGCGCGTCTCGTTCATTGCCTCCATCACGGTGGACGGGCAGGTGCAGCGCGTCCTGGTGGCGCGCACCGACCTGGCGATGAATCCCCTCGTGCAGCCGCTGCTCAACAGCCTGGACGGGATGGAGAGCCTGGGCGGCAAGGGCATCCTGCTCGACGACCAGGGGCGCATCCTCTACCATCCCAGCGCCGACAGTCTGATGACCACCTACGGGGGGACAACCGGCAGTGAGGCGATGTTCTACGACAACCCTGCCCCGGGCGGGACCCGCGAACTGGTCTACTATCAGCCGGTCCTCGGCCGCGGCTGGGCGGTTGTGCTGACCGTCCCGGCCGAGGAGGCCCAGCAGCTGGCGCTGGAGATCGCCGCCCCGCTTTCGGCCATGATCGTGGTGTTGGCGCTGGCGGCGCTCATTTCCCTGCGCGTCAGCCTGCGCGTGCTCACGACCTCCCTGCGCGGGCTGGGGACCGAGGCGGCGCTCATCGCCCAGGGCAAACTTGACCATCCCCTCCAGGTCGAGAGCGTGGACGAGATCGGCCAGTTGCGGCGCGCCTTCGAGCAGATGCGCGTCAGCCTGCGCGCCCGGCTGGAGGAACTCAACCAGTTGCTGCTCGTCAGCCAGGGCGTGGCCTCCAGCCTCGAAATGCAGGACGCCGTCCAGCCCATCCTCGAGGCGGTGCTGGCGACCGGCGCCAGCGCGGTGCGCGTGGCCCTGCTCCCCTCTGCCCAGGCGCAGGACGAGACGCCGCTGCGCTTCGCCCTCGGGCCGGCAAAGGATGTGTATGCCTACATCGACGACACCATCCTGTCCCTGACCCAGCAGCAGGAACGCCTGGTGCTGACCAACCCGGCACGCCTGCGCAGCCTGGACCTGCCGGCCGGCCAGCCGCAGCCGGGCGCGCTCGCGGCAGTGGCCCTGCGCCACGAGAACCGCACCTACGGTGTCCTGTGGGCAGCCTACAACCAGCCGCGCTCGTTCTCGGACGAAGACCTGCGCTTCTTCTCCACCCTGGCCGGACAGGCTGCCCTGGCTGCCGCCAACGCCCATCTCTTCCGCAGCGCCGAGGTGGGACGCCAGCGCCTGGCTGCCATCCTCGCCTCCACCCCCGACCCGGTGGTGGTCACCGACCAGCAAAACCGTCTCCTGCTGGCGAATCCCGCCGCCAAACAGGCGCTGGGAGCGATCACCGGCTCCGCCGAGGGCCAGCCGACCGAGCGCGTCATCGCCCAGAAGGAACTGGTGGACCTGCTCCAGGTTTTCGAGACCGGCAAACAGTCCACCGAGGTGGTGCTGCCGGACGGCAAGGTCTACTTTGCCACCGCCTCCTCCGTCCTGGTGGAAGGCAGGCCGGTGGGACGTGTCTGCGTGCTGCGCGACATTACCCATCTCAAGGAACTGGACGCGCTCAAATCGGACTTTGTCGCCACCGTCAGCCACGACCTGCGCTCCCCGCTGACGTTGATGCGCGGCTACGCCACCATGCTGGAGATGGTCGGCAACCTGAACGAGCAGCAGCGCAGTTACATCCAGAAAATGATCGGCGGGGTGGAGAACATGTCCCGGCTGGTGAACAACCTGCTCGACCTGGGACGCATCGAGGCCGGGGTCGGGTTGCAGGTCGAGGAAGTGGCGCTCAAGGATGTCATCGAGAGCAGCGTCGGCGTGCTCCAGATCCAGTCAGGCCAGAAGAATATCCGCCTCGGCGTGGAGGCCGAGAAGGGGCTGCCGCCCGTCATCGAGGCCGACCGGGCGCTGCTCCAGCAGGCGGTCTACAACCTGGTCGAGAATGCCATCAAGTACACGCCGGAGGGCGGCTGGATCGTCCTGCGTGTGAAAGCCCGCCTGGAGGGGATCCAGTTCGAGGTCCAGGACAGCGGCATTGGGATTGCCCCTGCCGACCAGCCGCGGCTGTTCGAAAAATTCTACCGCGGCAGCCAGCGCGAGGCGCGCGCCCAGCGCGGCTCCGGGCTGGGACTGGCCATTGTCCGCTCGGTGGCCGAGCGGCACGGGGGCAAGGTCTGGCTGGAGAGCCAGGTGGGGCAGGGGAGCACGTTCTTCCTGCTTATTCCGTACATCCTCCCGGCGGAAGCGAAAAAGAAGGCCGCGCCGAATGCCCGCCTGCCCTGACGGCCAGGCCAGGGAAGTCGTTACTACGTTTTCGTGACCTATTGAGTATAATTGGTACACTAACCCTCAAACCTCATCCCCAAAGGGGGAGACCGACGATGAAACAAAGCCTTTGGAAAAAGCATTGGAAATTCTGGCGGGTTTTTGCACTTGCTGCGGCAGTGGTCGTCAGCCTGGCAATTGCTGTTCCCGCCCTGGCCGACTATCTTGGCCCCGACCGGACGCGCATCGAAAGTCATGTGGAAACTTACGATTGGGGGGTGTGGGCAAAACCAGACCCCACCGGGAATAGTTGCACTCACACGTACGGCACAGATTGTGTGGTTTGCACCTGGGAACGCGATCCCGGTCAGCCCTGCGGAGACGCGACTTATTGGTACAAAGTCGGCACACGCTCCGAAGTTGTCACCATCAACTCACACCTACCCGCCTGCAACCATTTCAGGTTCGGTGCAGTGTTCTCTCTATGGCAACGACAATTGGTGTATTGGCGGGGCGAGCCTGTTCTTGAGCGGGAACGAGCCGCTGGCAGGTTACACCATCCTGCCACTGGAGGGGACGCTCAACGGGACTCCCTTTGTCTGCCTGGGCTCGTCTTGCAGCGTGCCATTACTCGAAGGCCAGAACGATTTCACCTTCTGGGCGCTTTCCTCGTGGGGGGATTCATCCCTGATGGGAACAGCCAGCGGCAAAGTGGATACGCAAGCGCCAGCGATCAGCGGTTCGGTCAGCGGGACAATCGGCGACAATGGCTGGTTCGTCTCATCCGTGATCCTGACCGCCTCCGCATCGGACCCTGTGCCTGGTTCCGGCCTGGAGGCCTTTGACTACTCCCTGGACGGCGGAACGTGGACAGCCTTCGCTGGCAGCATCACTCTCTCCGATGGCTCCCACACTGTCAACCTGCGCGCCGTGGATGCCGCCGGGAACGCCGGAACGGCCTCGCAGAATATCAACGTGGATTCCGAACTGCCGCAAGTCAGCTTGAATGCGAACAGCGCGTTCTGCCCGGGTTGCGGCGAGACACTGACGATTGCCCATTCTGTCCAGGACAGCGTCAGCGGGATTGCCTCCTGGAGTCTTTCCTCCGGCGGCACGATCCTTGCGAACGGAAGCGATGCGGTCAGCGCCGCCTTCACCTGGGATGGCAGCGGTTTCCCGGCGGGCGCTTACTTGCTCACCCTCCACGCCAGCGACCAGGCCGGGAACACCGCCGAAACCAGCCTGAACGTCGCCATCCTTGCGCCGACACCGACGCCTGTCCCGCCTCGCCCGGTTTCGCCCACTTCCACGCCTGACGTTCCCTTCGTCTATTTTTCTCCAACTCCTACTGCATCCGCTTCGGCCACTCCGCTCCCCAGCCCGACCTTCACCCCTTCCCCGACGCGCACGGCATCCGCATTCATCTTTGGCGGGGCGACTCCCACCCAGGCGGGCGGCGTGATGCCCGCGACTCCCGATCACCAGCCCGCGGCCGGCTCCGGCCCACAGCCGGATATCTCGTGGGGGGCGGCCGCGGCTGCCGCCATCGGCGCGGCAACAGCCTATGCCCTGGAGCAGCGCCGCAAGCGCAAGCAGGAAGAAGCGCGGGAGCAGGCTGATGCGAGGAAAGAAGTTGCCCGTCGCAACGCCGAGGCAGAAGCGATGAAGGTGCGGAACTGGCTTGCCGCCGTAGCGGAGCGGAAGGAAGCGGCTCTGCTTGCTGCTCAGGCTGCCGTACAGCAAGTCCCATCCGATGACCTGGAAAAAGCGGAACGGCTCTGGCTGGAGAAGAAACTGGCGGAAGATAAGCAGCCCCAACCCATGCCGCCGGTTGCCGTCCCTGCCGTGGGGACGCGCAGTCTGTCCACGGACAGGAAGGATAAGGACCTGACCAGGGCACAGCCGCAGGCGGGCAAGGGAGACGGGCTGGCTTCGCTCGCCATACAAGGGTTGTTGGATGGGAATGAACCCTGGTGGAAGAAACTGAAGGAACCGTGGGACAAGTTCTGGAATTGGGTGACCAGCGGCTTCCGGGCGACTACCCCAACACCCACGCCGACGCGTACTTTGCCCACGCCGCAGGTATTCATCACTCGTGCGCCCACGGCGACTCAAACACAAACTGCTACGCCTTCACCGACTTTGACGCCAACAAGAACGCCAACTCCGCAAATTCTCCCTAACAGTGAACTGGGCAAAAAGTTACAACTGATAGCTGATAAGGCAGGCATGGCCTATATTCAAACCTGTGCCGTCATATTGAAAGCAGAGGCCGGTCAGGCCCCTATAGAGGATAGAAAATGGTTTGCCGGTCAGAGCAATGACCCTGCTCTTCTTTACCAAGAGGCTGCTACACGTTGGTTTTGGACTTGGAGCAAATCGCAAGGCTTTGATATGGAAAATCTTTCTCAACGCCGGGCTGCTATATATGATTGGTTGGGTAATGGGATGGAATCAGCGAGAAGACGTATCGACTCCAATATCTTTGCCCCTGAAGACGTTGTGGATGACCGTTTTCTCTCAATATGTAAGAATGTGTTTGAGCCTCCAGTTTCGGAATGGCGCATAGGCGATGGAATGTGGAGTTGGGCAAATGACTATCTTTACGATTCGTATCCTGAAGCGCAAGAATATCTTCGCACAAACTACCGCTACACATTTGGGCAAGGCTCAACAGCGTGGTACATCATGGACGCTAACACTCTCAGGATGTTAGATTTTCTAAAAAGGTAGGTCAAGGTGAAAGCGATACGGGTGCTTTTGGTTGTTCTTGGGATATTTATTGTTGCTATTTATGGTTGTTCGCCCAAACCAACTACCATTCAGCAATGTATGCCAAGCGTTCCTCTTCCGAGTGAAAATATAGAAGGATTGCTTCTCATGGCTAAAACTGCTGGAGATGGAGATAATTTGTTATGGCAAACTCTTAATCTAAGAACAGGCGATGTAGAATTATTTGATGCTTTGAACAAACCAGACGAAGAATTATTACTCCCCCCTTATCGGGCATACGAGGTAAGCGTTTCACCATCAGGAAAATGGATAGCCTATTCTACCTCGCTGGTACAGTATGGTTACTATATTCAATCTCGCGATGGCGTACAAGTCAAATTTGTACCTCGAGAAAATTACAAGATAGTTTACACACAAGAGCAAGAAGACCAGAAATGGTTTTTGCAAGAGGAGGACGCCAGATCATTAGATAAGATACTATATCCATTCCTGCCAAACGAACAAGAAAGGAGAAACGGTTTCTTTATTGAGGAGGTCAAAGCCGAGTGGATTGCAAAAGATTGGATTGCACATTCGGGGACAAAAGAAATCGCCACGCTAGTGATAACATCATCCGATGGCAAAAAAAATTTTTACTTTCCGGATTGGAATAATGAATGGCAAGGTCTGGGAGGTTGGTTCAATGAACATAATGTTATGCTGATAAGTTATGTTGGAGCAGTTATTTTTGATCCCACCAGATTCCAAATTCCGGCGAATGACCAGATAATTTTGTTCAACCCTTTCACTGGTGAAAAACTTATTAGCGGAGATGCTTATCCTGGCATGGTTCTCTCGTTATGGCCAGCTGTCTATTCTCCCTCAATGCGTTATGTAGCCTATTTGAGCAGTGCAAATTTCAAAAATTCTCTCATTATTTGGGATAGAACAAAGAACCAGCCCGTTGCACAAACACCGGCCGATCATACCATCTCTATTCCCCCTTTATGGATAGACGACACCGCTTTAGTGTATGCAGCGACAAGCAAAACATCAGACACAGAAGACTTGTTTTCTTTGAACATTGAAGGGAAATCACAACGCTTAACTGATCTGGCATCTGCCTTTAAGTCTCCCAAGATTTCCCCGGTGTCTTTGCCAAGATTATCCCCGGATCAACGTTTCTTGGCGTTTTGGATTACCTATTTGACAGAAGATGATTCTTTACAGAATAAATTACTGTTTTTGGATATCCAAAGGTTTAAAACCTATGATTATTGCATCACGTACAATGGAAATATAAATACACCTGACAGAGAAACAGGGTGGACATGGCTGCCTGAGCAAAACTATTTGGTTTTGATGACTTACCAGAGAGAAACCGAGGGACAGGTTCAGATAATAGATATTTCTCGCCAGAAGATTTTCCATATACCCGTTTCGCCCGGCACCGTTTTAGTCGGAGGACTTTCCCCAAGATAAGTGGCTACTAACAAGTGGTTGTAGTGGACACATTCGCTTTGTTCAGCGTAGGCAGGGCTTCACTCTGCGAGCACGGGGCGGGTTTGCTGGCGGGGCTTCTTGTCGTCGGCCTGTCCATGCGGTGGCTGTGGTTGAAGCCGCGACATGCACTGCCAGGCCGGTCATGAATACCGTTGAGACCAGCCTGAACGTCGCCATCCTTGCGCCGACACCAACGCCGGTTCCCACCCGACCTGTTTCGCCCACATCCACGGCGGATGTTCCTTTCGTTTATTCTTCTCCAACGCCCACCCCGTCTGCCTCGCCCACCCCGCTTCCCAGCCCGACGCGGACGCCGTCCGCCTTCACCTTCGGCGGAGCGACCCCCACACAAGACGCTTTTGTCCCATTAAGCGGTGATGCCGGACGATCAAACCTTGCCGGGCAGACCGCGGCTGGCTCTGGCCCGCAACCGGATATATTCTGGGGCGCGGCCGCCGCCGGAGTAATCGGTGCAACGATGGCCTATGCCCTGGGGGAGCAGAGGAAGCGCAAAGCGGAAGAGTCCCGTCAGCGGGCGGAAGCAATGGAGGAGGCTGCCCGTCGCAACGCCGAAGCCGAAGCGGTGAAGATACGGAACTGGCTTGCCGCCGTAGCGGAGCGGAAGAAAGCGGCTCTGCTCGCCGCCAAGACTGCCGTACAGCAAGTCCCATCCGATGACCTGGAAAAAGCGGAACGGCTCTGGCTGGAGAAGAAACTGGCGGAAGATAAGCAGCCCCAGCCCAGGCCGCTGGCCGCCGTCCCTGCTGTGGGGACGCGCAGCCTGCCCACGCCCAGGAAGGATAAGAGCCTGACCAAGGCACAGCCGCAGCCGGGCAAGGGAAGTGGGGTGGCCTCGCTCGCCATACAAGGGTTGTTGGATGGGAATGAACCCTGGTGGAAGAAAGTGTGGAATAAGTTTAAGAGTTGGGTGACAGGCGACTCTCGCGCGACTGCTCCAACGTCCACGCCAACGCGTACTTTGCCCCCGCCGCAAGTGTTCATCACTCGTGGGCCCACGGCGACCCCAACGCCTACCTTAACACCCACTATCCAGCCGACACCCACTATCCGGCCAACCATTGCCTTAAAAGACCGCCCAGCGGAGCTCAAACAATGGACAGACCAGGCAGGGCATTCTACAGCGGAATTTTGCGGGGCTGTGCTGCAACGAGAAGCGTATGGCGCATGGCAGAATGACCATTGGTTTGACGGCAGGCCTGATGACCCTGGAAAGTTATTCACTGAAGCGGCTACGCGCTGGTTTTGGAGTTGGATTAAGGACGTTGGCAGACAAGGCCGCTATCACCATGACCCTTCCAATCCAGCAGACAGAGAACTGATGATATATAATTGGATATATCCCGCTATGCAATCAGAAGATAACATTACTCAACCGCTTCTTGACCAATATTTTGATGAGTTAAACCCCAACTTTACCGCAGTCTGCCGTGAGATCCTTCATCCTACCAACCCCAAATGGGCCGAAGGTACCAGCATGTGGAGCTGGGCAAACGCTTATTTGTACGATGAGGAGGGACGTAAGATAGCGAGTGAGCGCCACTTGTACCAATACGGCTCCGGCTGTACCGCTTGGTATATTTTTGACGGCCCGACAGTGGCAGATCTTAGCTCGCATATACTATCAATACCAGATTGCAAATGAGGAAAAGCATGAAAATATCGAAACTTGTCTCAGTGCTCATTTTGCTTTTGGCGCTTGGCGCGGCCTCTCTCTATTATTGGGAGGAATTCCATTCGGTGGAGTTTTACCCTATTTTGCACACCCGCTGCCTCAAACCCACCGCCTATGACAATTCTCTTGCCGGACAATTGGTTTTGGTTCCCCACAGCCCTGACGTATATGATTTGTCCGAGATATTTTCCACATCGAACATGATTTATGATTTGAAGACTGGGCAGATGACGCCTGTAAATGAAAAATTTATGACGGGAAACTTTTCTTCTTCCCCTGACGAAAGAAAGTTGGCGTATGAGGAAATAGAGATCGAAAATGGGCAGGAGGTGCGATATTTGGTCATTCGGTCTTACAAAGGGATAGAAACGAGAGTCAAGATGGAAGCGGGGCAATCGCTCGTCTATTGGCTGGATAATCATAGCGTAGTGCTACGCAAAAGGAACCCAGAGAATCTGCCAGAGGTTGCCATTTTGAATCTGGACACAACAGAGTTTCGGAACTTTATTCCAGAGTTCCCTGATGTAATTGACGGAAAGAATCACTATCAGTTTTGGGATAACACCTGGCCCGTTGTTGGGTACTATTCTCCAGACAGGACGCGGGTTTTATACCCGGACAACTCTGAATATACTTACAGTGCAGGTGACTCTTCCTTTGTTGAGCATTTCTGTGCTGACTTGATTTTATATAACGAAGAACATCGTGAACAACTTCTGCGGATAAAACAAATAGATAAACTGGACGAAGTCGAGTGGAAGCAGGATAGCAGCGGTTTTTTTGTAGCATTGAACAATATACCGGCAGGAAAAGACTTGAATTGGGGTTCTAGCGAGTTGCGTTTCATAGATCGAAATGGGCTTACACGCTGGAACATGAATCTCGCCGATGTTAAGCGTAATTTTCGGTATTCGCTTATTGGTTATTTGTCGCTGTCTCCCAATGAACGTTACTTAACCTTTGAGGGGGGACTTGCCTCTTTTCCTCGTTCACGGTTGTTTCTTGACACAATGACCGGAGACATATTTGATTATTGTCTGGAAAATACTTCTCCCGGCGGGGTCTGGTCGCCGGATAGCAAGTACTTTGCGCTGAGTTCTGATCACGTTGACAAGGTTGACACTTTAATCGTAGATATAGTCAATCGAAAAGTATATAAAATAGCCGAGGGATACATTCCCGTAGGATGGCTAAAGTAAATAATGCAGGGTGCATTCCGTTTCAGTTTCCCTGAAGCATACCGACGCGGACATTCCTGATAACGCCCACGCCAAGCGCAAGGAGGAAGAAGCGCAGCAACAGGCTGATGCAAGGAAGGAAGTGGCCCGTCGTAATGCCGAACGGGAAGCGGCGAAGGTGCGCAACTGGCTGGCCGCCGTAGCGGCGCGGAAAGCGCAGGCAGACGACAAAGCGTCTAACCTGGCAATGCAAGCGGAGTTGGATCAAATGATAGAGGCAGACGAGCGCGCCTGGCTGGAGAAGAAACTGGCGGAAGATAAGCAGCCCCAGCCCAGGCCGCCGTCCCTGCTGTGGGGACGCGCAGCCTGCCCACACCCAGGAAGGATAAGGGCTTGACCAAGGCATAGCCGCAAACCAAACCCTGGTGGATAGTGCAAGGAGCATTATTTATTCCGTCTCCGTCACTGACACTTGCTGACGATGAGCGCAGCGATCCTGGCTGGCGGCTGGATGGGGCGGAGCGCAGGTCAGTTCGTATCCCGGATTACAGACCGCGCCTGGCTTGGGATCCTCGCCGGGATACCGGCAGGCTTCGCTGCTGGTTTTGTCGCAGCCTGGCTGGCGCGCAGGCTGTGGAGCAGGTTGTTGAAGCCGCGACATGCACTGCCGGGCCGGTCATGAATGCCGAGTCTGCGCTCCCCTGAATTCTTTTATCAATTGCTGTTTGACCGAATCACCCCCCTCGGTTATAATACCGCGCCGTCCCTGTCCCGTGCAAGAACCGGGACTACCACGAAAACCCCGGCGGAAGGCTCGCCGTGTGGAGTTTAGATTTCGTTTTTATAAGGATGTGAAATGGCAACCAAACGTACTTATCAACCCAAGATCCGCCGGCGTGTGCGCGTGCATGGCTTCCGCCAGCGCATGTCCACGGCCGACGGGCGTCAGGTGCTCAAGCGCCGCCGCCTGCGCGGCCGCTACCGCCTGGCCACCCGCAGCAACGAGCACGTCAAGCGGGTGCGCTGGTAGGAGAACGGCGACGCAGGGAGCCGAACGACGGGTGCTCGTCCCTTCCTTAGTCCGGGAGTGTTCGAGGCGCAGGTGAAGCGGCATTTTCGCCTGACCCGGTCCACCGACTTCAAGCGGGTGCGGAGTAACGGCAAATCGTATGCGCACCCGCTTGTTGTGTTGTATGTGACCCCCTCGGACCAGCCGGGGACGCGCGTCGGCGTGACCGCCACCCGCACGGTCGGGAACGCCGTCCGGCGCAACCGGGCCAAGCGCCTGCTCCGGGCGGCGATGGCGGACCTGCTGCCGGAAACAGTTCCCGGGCGCGACCTGCTGCTGGTGGCGCGTACCCCGCTCCCGCTGGCCGGTCTCTCCCAGACCCGCGAAGCGCTTGCATCCCTGCTCCGGCGCGCCGGCCTGATTTCCCCCCTTCCATGACGGTCGAATACCTTCCTCACGAGTATCCCAAGGAGCCGCGCCTGCGTGACTTGCCGCGCACGGCGGGAAACTGGCCGCGCCTGGCGCTGCTGGCGCTCATCCGCTTCTACCAGATGACGATCTCGCGCGGCCTGCCCGCCGATACCTGCCGGTTCTACCCGTCCTGCTCGCACTACGGCTACCAGGCCATCTACAAGCACGGCGCGCTAAAGGGCAGCCTGATGGCCGCCTGGCGGGTGCTGCGCTGCAACCCGTTCAACCCCGGGGGCTTCGACCCCGTTCCCTAGGAGATGGATCACTCCATGAAAAAGAAATTCCTTGCTTTGATCGTCCTGCTGCCGGTCCTGGTGGTTTTCCTGGCCGGCTGCGCCACCGGCCTGACCGCTTCAGCCTGGCCGGGCATCGCCACTGACAGCGAGGCTGCCTATGTGGCCGGCGGCCCGTACGTCTATGCCGTCAACACCCAGACCGGCGTGGAACTGTGGCGCTTCCCGGGGAAGGCCTCGACCGCCTATCCTTTCTACGCCGTCCCGCTGCTGACCGATGACGGCCAGTTGATCTTCGGCGGTTTCGACCACAAACTTTACAGTCTCGACCCGAGCCTCCCCGCGGAAGTCTACAAGACCGAACCAGAAAAAGCCCAGAATTGGGTCTTTGAAGGCGCGCATGACCACTACATCGGCAGCGTGCTGGTGGCTGGCGATATGGTCTATGCCCCCAATTCCGATTACCATCTCTACGCGGTCAGCCTGGCGAGCGGCAGCCTCCAGTGGTCGTTCAAGGCCGACCAGTCGCTGTGGGCTGCGCCGGCCACCGACGGCGCGAATGTCTACTTCGGGACGCTGGGCGGCAAAGTCTACGCGCTCGACGCGCAGACCGGCGAACTGGTCTGGAAAACCGTTGCAGATAGCGCTGTGCTTGGCTCACCAGTCGTGAAGAACGGACTGGTCTACGTCACCACGTACAGCGGCAGCCTGGTGGCGCTCGATGCCGCCAGCGGCGCGATCCGCTGGAATAAACCGCTTGCCGGGCGCGTCTGGTCCGGCCCGCTGCTGGACGGGGACAGCCTGTATTTCGGCGACGCCAATGGCAACCTGTACGCCTTCGACTTGGACGGCAATCTCGTCTGGCAGCAGGCGCTGAAGGGCGCGGTGGTCGGCTCCCCGCTGATTAAAAATGGCGTCCTGGTCGCCGGCACCGACCTCGGCAACGTTTATTTCATCAACGTCGCCAGCCAGGAAAGAGACCTCGTTCCGGTCTCCGGGAAGGTCTTCGCCTCGCCCGCTGCTGCCGGGACCATGTTCCTGGTGGCGCCGACCGACGGCGATATCCTCCTCATCGCCCTCGACCAGACCGGGGCCCAGAAATGGGTCTTCACCCCGGCGAAATAACCCATAGAAAGGCTTGCTATGTGGGAATCCATCATCGTTAACCCCTTTGCCAATATCCTGCTGATGATCTATAAACTGGCTGGCGGCGGGCCGCACGCGTTTGGCGTGGCGATTATCCTGTTCACCCTCCTCATCCGCCTCGTCACCTATCCGCTCATGAACTCGCAGATCAAGTCCAGCGCGAAGATGCAGGAACTCCAGACCAACAAGAAATGGCAGGAGACCCAGAAGAAATACAAGGGTGACAAGGAAAAACTGGCGCAGGAACAGATGAAAGTGTACAAGGAGCTCGGCATCAACCCGCTCAGTTCCTGCCTGCCGCTGCTTATCCAGATGCCCATCATCTTTGCCCTGTATCAGAGCATCGTGCGCGCCCTGGCCGCCTCACCCGCCCAGCTGCACATCCTCGAAGGCGCGGTCTGGCAGTTCTTCGGCCTGCCGGAGCTCATCCCGGTCAACAGCCAGTTCCTGTGGATGAACCTGGGCCAGCCGGAGCGCGTCTATGCCTTCGGAGTTGGCATCCCGGTGCTGGCGATCATTGTGGGCATCACCACGTACATCCAGTCCAAGGTCACCATGGTGACTCCCGCCAACCCGCAGGACCAGACGGCCGCGATGAACAGGTCAATGACTCTGATGATGCCGCTCATGCTCTTCTGGTTCTCCCTCAACTACGCCTCCGGCCTGGCGGTTTACTTTATCGTCAGCAACGTCCTCGGCATTGCGCAATACGCCTTGATGGGCAAGGTGAACTGGAAAAATCTCATCCCCGGCCGCAAACCTCAGCTGCCAGCGGGAGGAAAACGATGAACGAGCGCACCACCCTCGAAAAGATCGCCGCCAGCGTGGACGAAGCCGTGGCGGACGGCCTGGCCGAACTCGGCCTGCCCGCCGAAGCGGTGGACGTGGAAGTGTTGGATTCCGGCAGCCGCGGCCTGCTGGGCATCGGCGGACGGCAGGCGCGCGTCCGCCTGACGATCAAGCCGCAGCCGGCCGGACCGGACGCCGGTCCCGCCGCCGAACCGCTCCCCGCCGCCGAAGCAGATGACGACCTGCTGCGCATCGCCCGCCAGACCGTGACCGAACTGCTGGACAAGATGAAGGTGCCCGCCTTCGTGGACATCCGCTACGGAAGCGCCGACGAAGAAGGCAGCCGCCCCGTGTTGGTGGACATCCACGGCGACGACCTGGGCGTGCTGATCGGCCGGAGGGCGGAGATCCTGAACGCCCTGCAATACATCGTCAACCTGATCGTCAGCAAACAGGCCGGGCATTGGGTGCAGGTGACCATTGACGTGGAGGGCTACCGCGCCCGCCGCGAACGCCAGTTGCGCCAGATGGCGCAACGCATGGCCGACCAGGCCGTCAAGACCGGCCACCGGCAGTCGCTGGAGCCGATGCCCGCCAACGAACGCCGCCTCATTCACATCGAATTGCGCGACCACCCCGACGTGACCACGCAGTCGGTGGGCGACGAACCGGCGCGCAAGGTGACGATCGTGCCGAAGTGAATTGAGCGAGAAGTAAGAAGTGAAAAGCAATAAGGAAAGAGTTGCCCCTCCGATGGAGGGGTAACTTTTTACTCATCTTCTTACTCATTCCTTCTTACCTTTCTTCCTCGTGTATAATCTATCCATGCAATCCCTCGTCCCCCTCGAGCCGGTAGATTACCTGGTCATCGGTCATTTCTCCTGCGACCTGACCCCGCAGGGTGCGCGCCTCGGCGGGACGGCGGCGTATGCCGCGCTCACGGCGCGCGCCCTCGGCCTGCGCGTGGGCGTTGTCAGCGGCTGGGGGGAGGAAATCCCTCTCGACCGGCTGGACGGGATCCAGGTCCGGAAAGTGGCGGCGGAACACAGCGCCACCTTCGAGAACGTGTACACGCCCGCCGGTCGCATCCAGTATGTCCACCACACCGCCCCCGACCTGACGCTGGAGCATGTCCCCGAACTCTGGCAGCGCGCCCCTATCGTCCACATCGGACCGATTGCCGGGGAGGCCAAAAGCCTCGTGGACGGGGCGCTGTCGTCTTCCCTGCTCGGGTTGACGCCCCAGGGCTGGCTGCGGACGTGGGACGGCGGCGGCCGCGTCCATCCGTGCGGCTGGCCCGAGGCGGCCGACATGCTGGCGAAAGCCGGCGCGGCCGTGCTCAGCCTGGACGATGTGGGCGGGGACGACGAACAGATCGAGGCCATGGCCGCGGCCTGCCGCGTGCTGGCCGTGACCGAAGGCCCGGCCGGGGCGCGCCTTTACTGGAACGGCGACCTGCGCCGCTTCCGCGCCCCAAAGCGCGAGGAAGCGGACGCCACCGGCGCGGGCGATATTTTCGCGGCGGCCTTTTTCTGGCGGCTGGTTGCCACCCGCGACCCGTGGGCGGCGGCGCGTTTTGCCACGCACCTGGCCTCGTTCTCGGTGCTGCGCCCAGGGCTGGAAGGCATCCCGACCCAGGCCGAAATCCAAACCTGCCTGGTGGAGGTTTTGTAGTGGGACGCGTCTATACTTTGGTCAATCAAAAGGGCGGAGTGGGCAAGACCACCACAGCCATCAACCTGGGAGCCTACCTGGCCCTTCTCGGCCAGCGCGTCCTGATCGTGGACATTGACCCGCAGGCCAACGCCACCTCCTCCCTCGGCGTGGACAAGCACACGGTCCAGGGCGGCATGTACGAGGCCCTGCTGGGCGGTTCGCCCGCCGCGGCGCTGGTGCTGCTCAACCCGCGCCTGAAATTGTCCATCCTGCCGTCCTCACCCTCGCTGGCCGGCGCGGAGGTGGAACTGGTCAACGAACTGGGGCGCGAGTCGAAACTCAAGCAGGTTCTCGCCCCGCTGGTGGAACGCTACGATTACGTCTTGATTGACTGCCCGCCCTCGCTCGGCCTGCTGACCGTCAACGGGCTGATGGCCGCCGCCGACGGCGTGCTCATCCCGGTGCAGTGCGAATATCTGGCGCTGGAGGGACTGGGCGAACTGACCCGCACCGTCCAGCGCGTCCGCTCGGCGCTGTTCCCGACGCTGAAGGTGCGCGGCGTCATCCTGACCATGTTCGACGTCCGCACCCACCTTTCCGGCGACGTGGTGGCCGAAGTGCGAAAATATTTTCCCAGAGAGGTGTTCGAGACGATCATCCCGCGCAGCGTGCGGCTGGCCGAAGCGCCGTCGTACGGACTGCCGGTCTCGGCCTATGCGCCTGATTCGCAAGCCGCCCGGTCCTACGAGGCGCTGGCGCGCGAACTGCTCAAAGGCGATGGTGTCGCGGTGCGGGAAAGCATGGATTGAGAGAAATTAACCGCAAAGAACGCGAAGAGCGCAAAGAAAACCCTTATTTGTTTGATCTCCTTTGTGTTTCTTCGTGATCCTTCGTGAACTTTGTGTTGAAGGTTTTTGCTACGGCTTCGTGAGGAGAATCCTATGCCCCAAAAATCCGGACTCGGTCGTGGTTTAGGCGCGCTCATCCCCGGCGGCGAAAATGCCCCGGTGGAAAACGGCGTGGCGCTGGCGCCCGTGGATAAAATTTCCCCCAACCCGCGCCAGCCGCGCACGAACATGCACCCCGAAGAACTGGAGGAATTGACCGCCTCGGTGCGCGAGCACGGCGTGCTCCAGCCGCTCATCGTCACACCGGGCGCGTCTGAGGGCCAGTACATCCTGATCGCCGGGGAGCGCCGCCTGCAGGCCGCCCGCCTGGCGGGACTGGCGACCGTCCCGGTGCTGATCCGCCAGGCCACCGACCAGCAAAGGCTGGAACTGGCCATCATCGAGAACGTCCAGCGCGCTGATCTTTCCGCGCTGGAGGAGGCCGAAGCCTACCGGCAGCTGGCCGAGGACTTCGACCTCTCGCACGAGGCGATCGCTGCCCGCGTGGGCAAGAGCCGCGTGGCGGTGACGAACACCCTGCGCCTGCTGAAACTCCCGGATTCGATCAAGAATGCCCTCATCGAGAACCGCGTCAGCGAGGGGCACGCGCGTGCCCTGCTGGCGCTCGCCACGCCCGAAGCCCAGACCGCCGCGCTGCGCACGGTGGTGGTGCAGGAACTCAACGTCCGCCAGACCGAGGAGCTGGTGCGCAAACTGCTGGGCGGCAAACCGGTCCGCAAACCGAAGCCGGTCCCGCCGCCGGACATCACTGAACTGGAGGAGCGCCTGCGCTCCAGCCTCGGAACCAAGGTGTCGTTGCGCGCCGGGAAGAAGGGCGGTACGCTGACGATATATTATTATTCCGACGAGGAACTCGACGCCCTGATGAAGCGATTGTCGAAATGATTTTTGGGGGCAGTATCATCCCGCCCCTACGGGATTGAGATATGAAACTCCTCCACAACGCCCGCATCCACACGTTCGACCCGGCCCGCCCGTCGGCAACGGCGCTGGCGGTGGAGCGGGGGCGTGTGCTGGCGGCGGGCGGGGAGGAGTTGCTGGCGGAATTCGGCAGCGCCGCACGGGAGGACATGCGCGGCTGCGCCCTGCTGCCCGGCCTGACCGACGCCCATCTCCACTTGCAGGCGTACGCCCTCAGCCTGACCGCCATCCATTGCGAAGTCTCAACGAAAGAAGAATGCCTGCGCCGGGTGGCGGAACGCGCCGCCGCGGTGAAAGAGGGGGAGTGGATCCTCGGCCACGGCTGGAACCAAAATGATTGGAACGGCGAATGGCCGTGCGCGGCGGACCTCGAACCTGCCGCGCCGGGCCGTCCGGTCTACCTGACCGCCAAGTCGCTGCACGCCGCGTGGGCCAGCCGCGCCGCGCTGCGCCTGGCCGGCATCACCGCCTCCACCCCCGACCCGGCGGACGGCGTCATCCTGCGCGGCCGGAAAGGGGTCCCGACCGGCATCCTGATCGAGCAGGCCATGAAACTGGTCGAGCAGGCCATCCCCGAGCCGGACCCCGAAGCGCTGGCCGAAACTTTCCAAAAAGAGATCATCCCCGGCCTGTGGCAGATGGGGCTGACTGGCGTCCACGATTTCGACAGGCAGACGTGTTTCCAGGCGCTGCAACTCCTCCACGCGCGCGGTGAATTGCACCTGCGCGTGCTGAAATCCATCCCGAAGGAACTCCTCCCGCAGGCGGCGGAACTCGGCCTGCGCACCGGCTTCGGCGACGACACCCTGCGCATCGGTTCGGTGAAACTGTTCGCCGACGGCGCTCTCGGTCCGCATACCGGGGCGATGTTCGAACCCTATGTTGACGACCCGCAAAATCGTGGTATGCTCATCCTGGACGGCGAAACCCTGTTCGAACTTGGCCGCCGGGCCGCCGAAAGCGGACTCAGCCTGGCCGTCCATGCCATCGGCGACCGCGCCGTTCACGCGATGCTGGACGGGTTCGAGCGGCTGAGGGCGTACGAACGGGAACGCGGCCTGCCGGCCCTCCGCCACCGCATCGAGCACGTGCAGACCATCCGCCCCGCGGACGCATCCCGTCTGGCCGGGCTGGGCGTCATCGCTTCGATGCAGCCGGTCCATGCGCCATCCGATATGGACATGACGGAGCGGTACCTCGGCGAACGATCCGCTTTTTGCTACGCCTGGCGGACGCTGCTGGAGGGCGGGGCGCGGCTGGCATTCGGCTCCGACGCGCCGGTCGAGACGCCGAATCCGTTCATTGGCCTGCACGCGGCTGTCACCCGCCGCCGCGCCGACGGCGCCCCGGGGCCGGAGGGCTGGGTCCCGCAACAACGGCTGACGGTCCGCGAAGCGTTTGAAGGGTTCACCATCGGCCCGGCCTTCGCGGCCGGCGCGGAGTCCCGCCTCGGGCGGCTGTCGCCCGGCTTCCTGGCCGATTTGATCGTTTTGGAGAACGATCCGTTCACTTGTGAACCGGCTGCGCTGCGTGAACTGCGTCCGTCCGCGACCATGCTTGGAGGTGAGTGGGTATGGCAAATGTGAGCATTGAATCAACGCCGACCACACCGTTATCCCCGGAGATGCTCGTCCCGCGCCTGGGGGAATACCTGGTGCAAAAAGGTCACATCACGAACGACCAGCTGTTCCACGCGCTGCGCCACCAGCAGGAGAAACAGAACACGCACAAGCGTTACCTGTTGGGCGAATCCCTGCTGGAATTGCAGTATGTGGACCGCCGCATCCTCGACCATGCCATCACCGAGCAGATCATCCAATTGCGGACTGCGCTCGAAGACGCCAACCGCAACCTGGAAAACCGCGTCCGCGCCCGTACGGCGGAACTCCAGGAGGCGCTGCGGAAACTTTCCGAACTCAACCAGTTGAAGGCGAATTTCATCGCCAACATTTCACACGAACTGCGCACGCCGCTGACGCACGTCAAAGGCTACCTGGAACTGCTGGCGGCTGCGGCCCTCGGGCCGCTGACCGGCGAACAGCAGGACGCTCTCGAGGTCAGCCTGCGCGCCACCGGGCGGCTGGAGGAACTGATCAACAACCTGATCATGTTCTCGGTGGCCTCGCACGGCGAGATGTCGCTTAAACTATCTCCCGTTGGGCTGGACGGAATCTTTGCCGAAGCGCTCAATTACTCCCGGCCCAAAGCCGAGAGCCGGGGCATTGAACTCGAAGTGGCGGTGGAGTCGGGGCTGCCTCCCGTCAAGGCGGATGCCGAAAAGATCTCCTGGGCTGTGCTGCAACTGCTCGACAATGCCATCAAATTCACCCCTGCCGGCGGGAAGGTGACGCTCTCCGCCTGCCTGGAGACCGCCGCTCTGGTGATGATCTCCGTTTCCGATAGCGGCATCGGCATCCCGCCCGAACGGCTGAAAGAGTTATTCGAACCTTTCCACCAGTTGGACGGCTCGTCCACGCGGCGCTTCGGCGGGACCGGCATGGGGCTGGCGCTCGTGCGTGACATCCTCGAAGCGCACGGCTCGGTGATCGAAGTGGAATCAGAGGATGGGAAAGGCGCCACGTTCCGCTTCCCGCTGCTGGCGGCGGAGAAACTTTGAAAGCCGGAAAGGCCGTATGGACCAGGGAACGCTCGAATTCCTGACCACCCTTGAGAATGCGATTGCCGGCGAAAACTGGAAAAAGTCGCTGGATGCGCTTTTCGCGGCCCTGCGCAAGGGTTTCGTGTTCGATAACCTGTCCCTCCATGTGGCCGAGAAGCAGGGCGGCCTCCCGGAAGCCATCTACGCCCGCGCGGTGGGACGCGGCCGCAGCGCCGAGGCCGACGCCTCCTGGGGCGAGGAGATTGCCGGCCAGGTCATCGCCGCCGGCCGCTGGGTCCAGGACGAACCGCCGGGCGACGTTTCTGCCGACCGGGTGCAGCGTCCGTATCTGCTCGGCCTGCCGCTCTCGCTACCCGCTGGGCGCGGGGCGCTCGTCTTCGTCCGCTTCGGCGGCCCGGAATACGCGCCGGAGCAGGTCTCGCTGGCGGCGCTGGCTGCCAGTCTCGTCAGCCGGGTCTACGAGCGGCGCGCCCTGCGCGAGAACATGGCGCAGTTGGAAAACGCCCGGCATCGCGCCCAGTTGCAGGACGATTTCATCGCCACCGTTTCCCACGACCTGCGCACGCCCATCGGCTTCATCAAGGGCTACACCACTTCGCTCTTGCGACCCGACACCACCTGGAACAAGGACACCCAGCGCGAGTTCCTGAACATCATTGACGAAGAGACCGACCACCTGATGGCGCTGATTGACCGCCTGCTGGATTCTGCCCGCCTGCAGAGCGGCATGATGGTGATGGATTTCCAACTGGTGCGGCTGGACGCGCTCCTGCGGGACGTGGCCCAGCGCATCGCCGCCCGCCACCCGGAACTCGAAGTCGAGCTGGACCTCAAGCCTGCCCCTCCCATCCGGGCGGATTCGGTCCGCCTGGCCGAAGTGATTGACAACCTGTTCGATAATGCCATCAAATATGCGCCGAAATCGAAGATCACCATTGCCCTGTGCCGCGCGGACGATTATGCCAGGGTCACGTTTGCCGATCACGGGCCGGGCATTGCATCCAAACACCTGCCGTTTCTCTTCGAGCGCTTCTACCGCGTCCCCGATTCACTCAGCAACCGGGGCACGGGGCTGGGACTGTTCATCTGCCGCGAGATCGTCCGGGCGCACGGCGGCAGCATCACGGTCGAGACCGCGCCCGGAAAAGGGACTGTCTTCTGCATCGAACTGCCGGTGGAACGCCGGAAAGGAGCAAACTCATGAGCACCTGCATCCTGGTTGTGGACGACGAGCCGCGTTACCTGCGGCTGCTGGAGGCCAACCTGCGCACCGAGGGCTACGAGGTCATCTCGGCCAGGGAGGGCGGCAGCGTGTTGGAACTCTTTGCCGCCAACCGCGTGGATTTGATCCTGCTGGACATCATGCTCCCGGTCATGGACGGGTTCACCATCTGCCAGCGCATCCGCCAGTTCTCGAGCGTGCCGATCATCATGCTGACGGCCAAGGGCGAGGAGAAGGACCGCGTGCGCGGGCTGGACGTGGGCGCCGACGATTATCTGGTCAAGCCGTTCTCGGTGACCGAACTGCTGGCGCGCGTGCGCGCCGTGCTGCGGCGCGCCCAGACCAGCGAGGTCGGGCAGGAGCGATTCTTCGTCCACGAGAATTTGAAGATTGATTTCGCCAAGGCCGAGGTCTGGCGCAACGATCAACTGATCTACCTGTCTGCCACCGAGTACCGGCTCCTGCTCCAGTTCTCGCACAACATCGGCAAGATCATGACCGCCGAGGAACTGCTGACCAGCGTCTGGGGGCCGGAATACGCCACCGACAAGGAGATCCTGTGGGTCACCATCGCGCGCCTGCGCCAGAAAGTGGAAGACGACCCGCACACTCCCCGGCATATCGTCACGCGTTCCGGGCTGGGATACCTGATGCCTCCGGAAAGCGACCGCCAGTGAAAGGTGTCCTGTGGACGAAAGCCCCATCAAGGTCCTGATCATTGATGCGGACGGCGCCAGCCGCAATTACCTGGCGGCCATGCTGGAGAAGGGCGGCTATTCCGTGCTGGCGGCGCCCTCCGGGCGGGAGGGGCTGATCCTGGCCTGGCAGCAGGTCCCGCAGGTGATCGTCGTTGACCCGGCCCTGCCGGACGTGAAAGCCGACGAACTCGTCACGCGCCTGCGCCAGGACCGGCGTACGGCCAAAGTGCCCTGCATCGCCCTGTCTGGAGTCAGCGACGCGCAGGAGATGAACCGGCTGCTCTCGGCGGGTTTCAACGAATACTTGTTCAAATCCAGCCAGGCGCTGGCGGAACTCCAGGATGTTATTCCCAGGCTGCTCATGCTCGAATCCGGCGCCAAAAAGGGCGGCCTCCTGTTCGTGTTCCTCAGCGCCAAGGGCGGCATCGGCACCTCGTCGCTGTGCGCCAACATTGCCATGTGCGTGGGCAAAGCCACTTCGACGATGCGCGTTGCCGTCATTGACATGGTCCTGCCCATCGGCTCCATCGCCAGTATCGTCGGCTACGGCGACCGCGTGAACATCGTCACGGTGTCGGCGCAAAACCCCGACCAGACCACGCCGCTGTACTTCAAGGAAAACCTGCCCCGCATCCCAACCTGGTATTTCCGGCTCCTGGCCGGCTCCCCGGACCCCGACTCTGCCAACCAGTTGGCGGCTGGGCGCATGGCCGAGATCGTCGCGGCCATCCAGGAATCCTACGACTACGTTTTTGTGGACCTGGGCCGCTCGCTTTCGCGCATCAGCCTGCCCATCATCCAGAAAGCCGACCTGCTGGCGCTCATCCTCAGCACCGACGCCGCCGCCGTGAGCCTCACCCGCACGCTCTGGGATTACCTCAAGACCCAGCGCGTAGACTCCCAGCGCGTCTATCCCATCCTGAACCGGGCTATCGGCCTGGAGGGCATAACCAAGGCTGAGGCCGACGACCTGCTCGGCCTGCAGATCAGGGCCACCGTGCCTTACATGGGCGGGAACTTTGCCCTGGCCAACAACCGCCACGAAGCGGTGGCGGCCAAATTCCCCGGCGACACGGCCACGATCATGTTGCAGCAGATCGCATCGGAAATGTCCAGCCTGGGTCAGCGCCTGCGCAATCAGTAGGAGGTTCCATGACGATCGAGTATGACGACAAAGGCAAATACTTTACCGACATCATCACGAAGGACATTGTCCCCGTCACCATCCAGACGGTCACGCACCGGGTCGAGGGGCGCATCCACGTCCGGACGGGGGAGCGGGTGAAGGACGAACTCGACCGGGACGAGAAATTCCTGGCCGTCACCGAGGCGACCGTCTACGCTCCCGACGGGAAGACGCTGCTCGAATGCAAATTCATGAGCATCCAGCGTTCGCAGATCGTCTGGGCGGTTCCGGATGAGGAACGCCGCATCAAGGCCGGGACGCCATGAGCGAGCCGCAGCCTCCCTCCGTCTCGGGGACGGATTACGCTCGCCTGAAGCAATACCTGATTGACATCATCACGCGCGACCTGGAAACCCGCCAGCCTCCGCCCGAACAGCGCCAGCAGGTGGCTTCGCAGAGCCTGAGCGATGCCTTCGGCCGCACCCATCTCCAGTTGTCCGACCGCGTGCGCGAAACCCTTCTGGGCGATATTCTGAATGAGATCCTCGGCTACGGGCCGATCCAGCCCCTGCTCGATGACCCCGACGTGAGCGAGATCATGGTCAACGGGCCGCGCCGCGTCTACGTGGAGAAAAAAGGCCACCTGGTCAAATCCAACGTTGTGTTCGAGAACAACGAGCACGTCCTGCGCGTCATTGACCGCATCGTCCTGCCGCTCGGCCGCCGCGTGGACGCCGACTCTCCCATGGTGGACGCCCGCCTGCCCGACGGCTCGCGCGTCAACGCCATCATCATGCCCTGCGCCATTGACGGGCCTTCCCTCACCATCCGCAAGTTCCGCAAGGACAAGTTGTCGGTGAACCAACTGGTGGAATTCGGCTCGCTCACGGACGGCATGGCCGAATTCCTGCGGGCATGCGTCGTCGGCCGGTTGAACATCCTCATTTCCGGCGGCACCGGTTCGGGCAAGACCACCCTCCTGAACGTCCTGTCCAGTTACATCCCCGAGGAAGAGCGCATCGTGACCATCGAAGATGCTGCCGAACTCCAACTCCAGCAGGAACACGTGGTGCGGCTGGAAACGAAGATCGCCAACACCGAAGGCCGGGGCATCGTCTCGGTGCGCGACCTGGTGCGGAATTCCCTGCGCATGCGCCCCGACCGCATCGTCATCGGCGAATGCCGCGGCGGCGAGGCGCTCGACATGCTCCAGGCGATGAACACCGGCCACGACGGCTCGCTGACCACCATCCACGCCAACTCGCCGCGCGACGCCCTTTCGCGTCTCGAAACGCTCGTCCTGATGGCCGGGATGGACCTGCCGATCAAGATCGTCCGCCAGCAGATCTCCTCGGCCATGGATTTGATCGTCCAGCAGTCCCGGCTGAAGGACGGCGCCCGCAAAGTGACCGCCATCACCGAAGTGGCCGGCATGGAGGGCGACACGGTCGTGATGACCGATATCTTCAAGTTCGAGCAGACCGGCGTGGACAGCGAGGGCAAGATCATCGGCCAGTTGAAGCCGACCGGCATCCGCCCGTTGTTCGGTCCGCGGCTGGAAGCGGCGGGATTCAAACTCGGTCCGGAAGTGTTCGGCGCCACCGCCGCCGACGTGCTGGCCGCCGGCCGCCAGCGGCGTTAGCGTTCTCTGCTATAATCACGTTGCGAAAATAAGGCAAACGAGGAAAAGCCATGAGCATCCAAGCCCAAGTCACCCTGCGCACCCGGAAACTGGGCGTCCTGATCCGGGACGCGCGCCTGGCGGCGCGCAAGACCATCCCCGAATGCGCCGCGGCGGCCGGCGTGACGCGCGGCATCTTCCGCGCCTACGAGGAAGGCCGCCGCGCCCCGTCCCTGCCCGAGATGGAGATCCTCACCTACTTCCTCGGCCTGCCCATCCGCCACTTCTGGAGCAAGGAGGCCGTCTCCGACGACGCCCCGCGCACCGCTGCGCTGGACCTGCCGGCGCTGGCGGCGGTGCGCCAGCGCATGATCGGGGCGTTGCTGCGCCAGGAGCGTGAGAAGGCCAGCATCTCGGGCAAGGCGCTGGCCGAGCAGACGGGCATCTCCGCCAGCCGCATCCGGGCTTACGAAATGGGCGCGCGGCCCATCCCCATGCCCGTGCTGGAGGGGCTGGTGGCTGCGCTGGGCGGCCAGGTCGAAGACATGTTCGACCAGACCGGCCCCATCGGGCAGTGGATGAACCAGCAGAAAGCCATCCAGGACTTCCTGCAACTGCCGCCCGACCTGCAGGATTTCGTCTGCCGGCCGGTCAACCTCCCGTACCTGCAACTGGCGTTGAAATTGAGCAGTCTCTCCACCGAGAAACTGCGCTCGGTGGCCGAAAATTTGCTGGATATCACCTTCTAACCATGAACGATTACCAATCTCCCGAAATCCTTGCCGAAGAGGGCAAGCGGCTCTACGCAGACGGCAAATACCTGCTGGCCGCGGAGGTGTTCGCCTCCGCCGCCCGCGCCTTTGCCGCCCAGGGCGACGCCCCGATGGCCGCCGAGATGAAGAACAACCAGTGCGTGGCGCTCCTGCAAGGGAAACAAGTCCAGGCCGCGCTGGAGGCGGTCTCGGACACGGAAGCGGTCTTTGCCGGGGCGGGCGACCTCCGCCGGCAGGGCATGGCGCTGGCCAACCAGGCCGCCGCGCTGGAGGCCCTGAAACGCCGCGCCGAAGCCGCCGATCTCTACGAACGCGCCGCCAGCCTGCTCGAACAGGCCGGGGAAGACCAGCTGCGCGCCGACGTGCTGCGTTCCCTGTCGGCGTTGAAAGCGCGCAAAGGGCAGGGACTGGACGCGCTCATCGCCATGCAGGACGGACTGGGCGGCGTCAAGGCCCCCACGCTCAAACAGCGCATTCTCAAACAACTACTGCGCCTCCGTTTATGGTGAACGTTGATTTGCGTGTCAGGCCGGCAGTCTTTGCAGACCAGCGCCAGATTGCCAGCCTGATCCAGTTCGAGCCGCGCTGCCACCGTCACCTCGACTGGCGCAATCCGCTGGACTGGATCGGCTCCCCGCCCTACCTGGCGCTCGAATCGTTCGGCAGGGTGGTTGCCGCGCTCGGCTGCCCCCCGGACCCGCCGCTTGTGGCGTGGATCCGCCTGTTCGTCTGCTCCGGCGCGCTCCCGCTGGAGGAGGCGTGGATGGCGTTATGGGAGGGGGCGCGCACCGACCTGGCGGCGCGGGGACACGCCTCGGCGGCCATCATCCTCATGCAGGACTGGCTGCGCGGCCCGCTGCAAAAGAGCGGATTCCAGTCGTACCAGCAGGTGGTGATGCTCGCCCGCGAGTCGCAGGAACTGCCGTCCAGGGTTGTGCCGGACGGCATTGCCATCCGCCCGCTGATGCACTACGACCTGCCCGCCGTGGCCGGGATGGATGCCGCCGCTTTCGGCCCGTTCTGGTATAACTCGCCCGCCTCGCTGAAGCGCGCCTTCCCGCAGGCGGCCTGGGCAACCGTGGCGGAATCGGCCCAGGGCATCCTCGGCTACCAGATCAGCACACAGAATCCGCTCGGCGGGCACCTCGCCAGGCTGGCGGTCCGGCCCGACGCGCAAGACCGGGGGGTGGGGGCCGCTCTGATGTCCGACCTGCTCCACCGCATGAACGCCCGCGGGCTGAACCGCCTGACCGTCAACACCCAGAACGACAACGCGGCCTCCCTGTCGCTCTACCGGAAATTCGGCTTCCGCGAGACGGGCGACCGCTACCCGGTTTTCATCTACTACCAGACGTGAGGAGGCAGTATGGTCAATCCTGAAGAGGCTGTGATCGTCAATGCGCTGGTGCGGCAGGCGCTGGTGTCGGCGCAGGAGGTGATGGGCGAGAACGGGCTGAACGCCGTCCTGCGCATCTGTGGGCTGGGACAGTTCGTCGGGAATTTCCCGCCCAACGACACCAATCCCGGCATCAAGACCACCGAGTACGCCAAGTTCAACGAAGCCATCGAGACCTTCTACGGGCGCGCCAGCCGGGGCATTCTGAACCGGATTGGCAAGGCCTCGTTCCAGTACGGCGTGCGCGAACAGGGCGCGCTGATGGGCGTGGCCGGCGCGGCGCTGAAACTGATGCCGCAGAAGGGACGCATCAAGTTCGTCCTGAACGCCATGGTGAACGTCCTGAAAAAAACCAACCCGCAGGTGGACGCCTGGGTGGAGGAGGAGGGCGGCAAGATCGCCTACTGCGAGAAGACCTGCGCCATCTGCCTGGGCCGCCGCAGCGACCAGCCCGTCTGCCATCTCTACGTCGGCTCGATTGGCGAGGCGGTGCGCTGGGCCACCGAGCAGGAGTACGAGATCACCGAGACCCACTGCATCGCCAAAGGCGACCCGCACTGCCGCTTCGAAGTGGGCGAGGTGAAAGCGTGAGCCAGGACGGCCCCGCCCCGCTTATCTCCAGCCGCCTGCTGAAGCAGTTCGTCCATGCCACCTTCGAGGAGGTCGGCGTGGACAAACTCCCGCAGGTGCTGGCCAGCGCCGGCCTGTCGCCGGCGGTGGTCGAAGCGGAGAGCATCAACCGCCTGGACGGGCGCGCCGCGGCGGAGCTCTATGCCCGGCTCCAGCAGGCATTGCGCCAGTTCTACGGGCGCGGGGCGCGCGGCACCTTGCTGCGCATCGGGCGGAGCATCTGGGGGCGGATGACGGCCGAGGCCTCCTTCCTGGAAAAGGCGGAACTGGAGATCATCCGCCGGCTGCCGGTGCCGGCGCGCCGCCGCCGGACCGTGGACCTGGTCGCCGGGTCCCTGCGCGCCGGGAGCGAGTCCACCACCGTCCACCTGCTCGATACCGACCTCCTGCTGGTGGACCGTTCGGCGGCCGCGGCCGCCGGGCAGGAATCCGCCGCGCCGATCTGCTTCGTCACGCTCGGCCTGCTCGAAGCCGCGCTGTACTGGGCCACCGGCCAGCCCGCCGACGTGGAGGAGATCGCCTGCCGGGCGATGGGCGCTCCGGCCTGTGAATTCAAGGTCATATCGGGAGGCGGCTGATGGGCTGGCTGCCTGCCCGAAATGAAAAGCGCATGAGAATCCGACTGGACAAACGTTCCCGACTGTGGCAAAATCTGCCCACTTTTGATTGCGAGGAGATCGAATGAGCAAACGACAGGAAGCCCGCGCCCGGCGCCGCCGGCAGCAAATGATGAGCCGCCTGCTCGTCATCGGCATGGTGATTCTCGGCGCGTTGTTGATCGCCTGCGCTTTGGCTTTGCCAAGCATTGACGCTGCCAGGGTGCGGGCCACCCAGCAGGCCGGCCTGACCATGACCCCGGTCTCGACCGGCGTCCCGCGCACGGTCACCGCGCCGTCCGACAAGACCAGTGTGGGCGACCCAGCCGCGCCGGTGCGCGTGGATGTGTGGGAGGATTTCCAGTGTCCGGCCTGTCAATACTATTCTCAAGATATCGAGACCCTCATCATCCAGAACTACGTTGAGACGGGCAAGGTTTACTACACGTATCATTTCTTCACCTCGATCTCCAGTTACACCCCCGGCAACACCGAGTCGGAACATTCGGCCAACGCCGCCATGTGTGCCTCCGACCAGGGCCGGTTCTGGGACTATCACGATATCCTGTATGCCAACTGGAACGGCGAGAACGCGGGCGCCTTCGCCGATTACCGCCTGGTGGCGTTCGCCGAAGCCCTTGGCCTGGATATGAAAGAATTTAATACCTGCTTCGAATCTGACAAATACGCCGATTTCGTTGCCGAGGATTACCAGGCCGGGAAGGATTGGGGGGTTCAAGGCACTCCGGCCATTTTTGTCAATGGGGTGATGGTGGTGAGTCCTCGGGGGGAGAGGTACGTCGCCACGTACGAAGAGATCGTAGTTTATATCGAGGCAGCCCTGGCCGGGGAGTAGGCCTGGCAGAAGACGGGGGCTGTTGTCAAAGGCTACAAGTCAATTCGGAGGCCGCTTGCTGAAGGCCTCCGAATTTGTTTTGCATCGCGCTGTGGCGGCGGAATACCCCTTCGGGGTACTTTGGCATTCCGCCCTACTCTACTTTTGGATCAATTCCACCAGCCAGACCAGCAGGGGCGCGATGAACAGGGCCGGCAGGAAATTCCCCACGCGGATCTTCTTGATCTCCAGCAGGCTGCTGACGGCGATGCCGACCAGGAGCACGCCTCCAGCGGCGGTCATCTCGGCCATCATGGCTTCGTTGACCACCGTATTCAGTTGAGCGGCCAGCAGGCTGATGCCGCCCTGGTAGAACAGGAGGATGATGACCGAGAACAGCACGCCCGGCCCGAGGCTGGAGGCGAAGGCCAGCGCGGCGAACCCGTCCAGCACGGACTTGATGGCGAGCAGTTCGTAGTTGCCGGTCAGGCCGTCCTGGATCGATCCGAGGATGGCCATCGGGCCGATGCAGAAGAGCAGGGAGGCGGTCAGGAAGCCGCGCACAAATTTGTTCGAGTCGCCTCCGGCGCGGTTGAACTTTCGTTCCAGCCAGCCGCCGAGGATTTGCAGCCCGTCCTCGATCTTCCACCACTCACCGAGCAGCGCGCCGATGAGCAGTCCGCCCAGCACGAAGAGCGGATTGCGTGTCTCGAGGAACATCTGGATGCCGACCGCGCCGGTGAACAGTCCCATCCCGGCGATGACGGTGGACTTGAGCCGTTCGGGCAGGCGCGAGCCGAACAGCAGGCCGAGGGTCCCGCCGATCAGCACGGCGGCGATGTTGAGCAGGGTTCCGGTCATAGGATGGACTGGGACGCGGATTTACGCGGAGGACGCGGATTCATGGTTTCCCGCCCGGCTTGGTTTTCTTCGCGAGGCTGGTTTCTTTTCCGGCTTCGTGATTGGCTTCCAGTTCCAGCGCGAAGCACAGCGAAGAGAGCCGGTTCAGGTAGGGGAGCATAACATCGCCGGTCACTTCGCCCCGCTCCACCAGTTCGGCGGCGCGGCGCTCGGCGCGGCGGACGACCGTGCGCGCCAGGGAGAGGGCCGCGCCGGCGGGCGAGTCGCCGGGCAGGATGAATCCGCCCGGGGCGGGGACGCGCGCCGCGACGGCGTCGGCCTGCGATTCCAGCCAGTGGACGCGCGCCAGGGACACGGTCCGGAAGCGGGGCGCATTTTCGGGCGTGGCGGCGGCTTCGGCCATCAGCGCGTACAGGTCGCGCTGGGCCTCCACCAGGATGGATTTTGTCTGCGCGGATTGGCTGAGGGCGCGCGCCAGTCCGAGGGCGGCGGAGGCTTCGTCCAGCGCGCCGAGGGCTTCCATGCGGGGATGGTATTTTGGCAGGCGGCCCTCGCCGAGCAGTCCGGTGGCGCCGTCGTCGCCGGTGCGGGTATAGAATGGGGACATGCCGCGATTATAACCTAACCAAAGTGGTGGGATTATTGGCCTTTTATCGTATAATTGTGTTGACGAGTACCCATGGAACATAAACCTTCCCGCTTTGCCTTTCTGTCGCATATCCCGCCGCTGGCCACCGCGCTGGCGGCCCTGGTGATGCTGGCGCTGACTCCCATCTGGGCCTACCAGTTTTACCAGCAGCCGTTCGTAGGGGCGCTGCTGGAGCCGAATAACATTGTCAGCCAGATCAAGGGGAACGGGTGGCCGGCTCACGAGGCGGGCGTAGTCTGGCCGGAGCAATTGACCGCGGTGAACGGGACGCCGGTCACGAACGCGGCGGAGGTGAACGCCCTGCTGGCCGCCAACGGCGATGCGCCGGTCTGGCTGGAGTTCCTGCAACAGGCTGGGGCGGCGCGGCGGGTGCTGGTGACGCCCGTCCACATGCCGCTGGGGGATTTTGTTACGCTGTTTGTCATCCCGTACCTCGTTGGGGTCATCTTCCTGGTCATCGGGTTGTGGGCCTACCGCCTGCGCGCCAGTTTGCGCGCCAGCCGGTCGCTGCTCATGTTCACCGCGGCGGTCAGCATTGCGGCCTCGGCGTTCTTCGACATGAACACCACGCATCATGTGGTTATTTTATGGGCCTGTTCGCTTTCCGCGGCCGCCGGCTCCTGTATCCACCTGGCGCTGGAGTTTCCCCAGCAGATGCGTTTCGTGGAGCGCTATCCTGCCGCGCGCTTCGTGTCCTGGGCATTGAGCCTGGCGATCGTCGTGCCGGTGGTGAAGGAAATCCTTTTCCCCACCTCGCCGCTGGCATATATCATGACCTGGCAGTACAGTTACGCCTACATGGCGGTGGCAATCGGTTTCTTCCTGGTCGCGCTCACCTGGCGCATCCTGCGCAGCGATTCGCCGGTGGTCCGCCAGCAAAGCCGCGTGATCATTTTTGGGGCGGCGCTGGCCTTCGCCCCGATCGGCCTTTTCTACTTTTTGCCGACCGCGTTCAGCAGTTCGCCGCCGGAATTTCGCGCCTCGCTCTATTTCCCGCTGCTCATCCTGCTCCCGCTCTCGGTCACGTACGCCATCCTGCGCTACCGCCTGCTCGACGTGGACCGCGTCCTCGCCAGCATCCTGAAATACGCCATCACCATGGCGGCGGCGCTGGCGGTCTTCTACGGCCTGCTGACCGTCATCTCGCTGGCGCTCCGCCAGGCAGTGCAGGCCGACAATCCGCTGGTGATCGCCGTCTACCTGCTGGCGCTGGTGCTGGGATTTTCCCCCCTCCTGCGGCTGGTCCAGCGCGCCATTGACCGCACCTTCTACCGCTCCCCCGCGGACTACCGCCGCGTGCTGAACGAACTCTCCAGCAGCCTGGTGGTGACGCCGAATCTCGAGCGCACCCTGCATCTGCTCACCGACCAGTTGCAGAAGGCCCTGGCCCCGGAAGAGTTCGTCGTCTACCTGTACGACGACGACCGGGCGCTCTACGTCCCGCACTCGCGCGGCGAACGCGAATTCCCCTCCCTCCCGGCGGACGACCCCATCGTCCAGACCATCCGCGACGCGGCCGAACCGTTGTGGTTCCCGCCCAACGCTGCCCTGCCGCCCGGGCTGGAAGGGTCCGCCGAATACCACAGTCTGGGCTGTTCGGCGTTCATTGCCTTGCGCTACGAGGGCAGTCTCACCGGTTTCCTGGCGCTCGGCCTGCGCCGCTCCGGCGAACCCTACACCAGCGAAGACCTGGATTTCCTCGACACCGTGGCAGGGCAATCGGCCCTGGCGCTGGAGAACGCCCGTCTCTTCACCAACCTGCGCCGCACCCTCGACCAGACCCTGGAAATGAAGAACCTGATGGACGATATTTTTGCCTCCATCGCCACCGGCGTCATCACCACGGATGTGGAGCAAAAGATCACCCTTTTCAACCAGGCGGCGGAATTCATCCTGGGCATCCCGATGAAGGATGTGCTGGGCAAATCCCTGCCCGATGCGCTCCCGTCGCTCTGCCCGGACCTGGAAATGGTCGCCGAAGACGCCCTGACGCGCGGCACCGTGACCCTCAGCCGGGATGTCAACCGCCTGGTCCCGCTGCGCGGCAACCTGTTCCTGCGCCTGTCCTGCTCGCCCCTGCGGGATGCCTACCTCGCCACGAAAGGCACGACCATCGTCTTCGAAGACCTGACCGAACGCCGCCGGCTGGAGGCCGAGCAGGAGCGCATCCGCCAGACGTTCGGGCGGGTGGTGGCGCCGCGCGTCCGCGACCGGCTGCTGGCGGATGCCGTCAACCTGAACCTGGACGGGACGCGGCAGAAGGCCACCATCCTGTTCGCCGATTTGAGCGGATTCACATCTTTCAGTGAGACCACCGAACCTGAGACGCTTTTCAAGGTGCTGAACTATTACCTTTCCCTGGCGGCGCAGGCCATCCTCGAAGAGGAAGGCACGCTGGATAAATTCATGGGCGACGCAGTCATGGCGCTCTGGAACACGCCCGACCCGCAGGCAGACCATTCCCTGCGCGCCGTCCGGGCGGCGCTCTCGATCCTGGAGCGTTCGCGGCACGCCCACGCGCACATCAAAGACCCGCGCCACCACCTCCAGTTCCGCATCGGCGTGACGACCGGCGACGCCATGGTCGGCAACGTCGGCACGAGCGAATTGTTCAACTACACGGCCATCGGGGATACCGTCAACCTGGCCCAGCGGCTGGAAGTGGCCGCCCATCCCGGGCAGATCCTCATGGACCACGTCACCTACCAGGCCGTGGCCGGAAAAGTCACCGCCGAGCCGCTGGAACCGATGCAGATCAAGGGGAAAACCCAGCCAGTGGCGGTCTACGAACTCAAAAGTTTGAAATAAGGCAGGCCATTCATGTTCAAGGAATACCACCTCGCCATCACGGCGCAGGCGCTGCGCGGGCGGTTCAGCGAAACCGCCCTCGACGCCATCCTGTTCGGCAATACCCGCCAGGACCGCCCGGCCGGACAGATCGGGCATCCCGAATACCACTTCGATGACAACGCCTTCGAGCGCAGCGCGGCCTACATCGAGCGGAACCGGACCGAGGTCCGCGCCGCGCTCGAACGCGGCGACGCGCTGCCCGCCTGGCACGCTTTCGGGCGGCTGACCCACGCGGCGCAGGATTTCTACGCCCACAGCGACTACGTGACGCTCTGGCTGGACCGTTTTCCTGCCGACGGCTGGCCGCCCGCCGACGCGATTGACCCGCTCGACGCGGACCTGCTCGCCGGTCCGCTGCGCTCCGGGAAGATCTACTGGCCGCTCGAACCGTTCTCCTGGATCCCCGCCCTGAAGCGTTTCGTGCTCCCGCTCCTGCCGCGCGATTCGCACGCCTGGATGAACCTGGACTGGCCCGAACGCGGCCCGAAGTTCGCCTATGCCTACGCCGCGGCGGTCAAGCGCACGGCCCACGAGTTCGACCTGACCGCGCAGTCCCTCCCGCCCGAACTGCTGTCCCGGTTTATGGGACGCGGATGAACGCGGATGGACGCGGATATCTCTGACCACGAAATAACAGCAAGGTTTTCTCCGCGTTATCCGTGCTCGCCCGCGTCCAGTATGAATGTCTGTGAATCAACCGAGAGGTATAATCAAATTATGGAAACCAAAGCCAAACTTGAAACTGCATTGAAGGAAGCCATGAAAGCCGGGGACGATGTGCGCAAACGCACCGTCCGCATGGCGCTGGCCGCCGTCCGCCAGCAGGAAATTGACCGGCAGGTGCAGCTGGACGAAGCCGCGGTGCTTGCCATCCTCCAGAAGGAGATCAAGACCCGCCGGGAGGCCGTCGAGGAAGCGCGCAAAGCGGAACGCGCCGATCTGGTCGCCGCCGCCGAAGCCGAGATTGCCGTTGTCGAAGCCTTCCTGCCGGAGGCCATGAGCGCCGACGAACTCGCCGCCCTCGTGGAGGCTGCCATTGCCGAGACCGGGGCGGCCTTGCCCGCCGACATGGGCAAGGTGATGAAAGCCCTGATGCCGAAGGTGGCGGGACGCGCTCCCGGCGACCAGGTCAGCGCCGCCGTCCGCCAGCGGATGCAAAAGTAGGAGGCTCCCCTGGCTGGCAGGAAGAGCAAGCCCGCTCCACGCCCCCGCCGGAAGTTCCTCCCGGCGCTGCTGCTCGTGTGCGTGAGCATCCTATCCTATATTGCCATCATCCAGCCCTGGTCGCTGCGCCCGGCGGAGGCGCCGCTGGCGGTGGGGGACGTGGCCTCGCAGGACGTGCGCGCGCCGTACGCCCTGCAATACGTCAGCCTGGTGCGCACCGAACAGGCGCGCGCCGAAGCTGAGCGGGCGGTGGCGCCCGTCTACGCCCCGCCGGACGCGTCCATCGGACGCGGGCGGATCGAGGCGCTCAACGCCATCCTGGCGGCGGTCACAGCCATCCGCGATGACCCGGCCGCCAGCCCGGAAGACAAACGCCTGCGGGTGAGCGCCCTGCCCGACGTTTCCCTCCAGCCTGCAACCCTCGAATACCTGCTGGCCTTTTCGCCGGAGCGCTGGGATTCCATCCCGAACGCCTCCCGCACCCTGCTGGCCGAGGTGATGCGCGCCCCGATCCGCGCCGAGGACCTCGAAACGGTGCGCGCCGGCCTGCCCTCGCTCGTCAGCCTGAACCTGACCGAGAACGAGGCCGCCGTGGTGGTGGAACTGGTCACGCCGCTGGTCGCCGCCAATACCTTCTACAGCCCCGAATCGACCGGGGCGGCGCGGCAGGCGGCGCGCGATGCCGTCCAGCCGGCGCTGCAATCCTACGCCTCCGGGCAGACCATCGTCTCGCGCGGCCAGGTCATCACAGAGGTGGATTTCGAGGCGCTGACCGAGTTCGGCCTGGTCAAGCCTCCCGGCCGCGCCCTCGACTACGCCGGGGCCGCCGCGCTGGTGGCGCTCTCGGCAATCTTCACGGCCATGTATTTCTACCGCCGAAAATCGTCCTACGCGCAGGACCTGCGCAGCCTTATCCTTCTGGCGCTGTTGTTCCTGGTCTTCCTGCTGGCGGCGCGGGTGGTGCTGCCCGACCGGGCGGTGCTGCCCTACGTCTACCCGCTGGCGGCTTTCGGGCTGCTCGTCTCGGCGCTTTTCGGCATGGAGAGCGGACTGGTCTTCTCGCTCATCATTTCCGCGCTGACCGCCTACAATGTGCCTGGCATGCCCGCCTCTCTCGGCCTGATGCCCTACTACATGTTGAGCAGCCTGTGCGGCGTGCTGGCCGTCGGTCACGCCCGGCGCGTCACCAGTTTCCTCTACGCCGCCGGGGCGATTGCCGGGGCGGGGGCGGCCATGCTGATCGCCTTCCGCTTCCCGTCCATCGGCACCAACTGGCTCGACGCCGCCACCCTGGCCGGCGCGGCGGTGTTCTACGGTCTTGCCTCCACCAGCGTGGCGCTCCTACTCCAATACTGGCTGGCCCAGTTCCTCGGCCTGACCACGCCGATGCAACTGCTGGAAATCTCCCGCCCCGACGCTCCGCTTCTGAAATACTTCCTCCAGCGCGCCCCCGGCACCTACCAGCACTCCCTGCAGGTGGCGAACCTGGCCGAGCAGGCCGCCGAACGCATCGGCGCGGATGGCCTGCTAACGCGCGTCGGCGCCCTCTTCCACGACGTGGGCAAGACCGCCAACCCGTTATTCTTTGTCGAGAACCAGCCTGCCAGCCAGATCAACTCGCACGACGATATGGACCCCGCTGAAAGCGCGGAGATCATCATCCGCCACGTCACCGACGGACTGAAACTGGCGAAGAAGTACCGCCTGCCGCGCCGCCTGCACGACTTCATCCTGGAGCACCACGGCACGCTCATCACCCGCTACCAGTACAACCGCGCCGTCCAGGCGGCGGAGGGCGACGCCTCGAAAGTGGACGCGCCCCGCTTCCGCTACCCCGGCCCCTCGCCGCGCTCGAAGGAGACCGCCATCCTGATGCTGGCCGACGGCGTGGAGGCGCGCGCCCGCGCCGAGCGCCCGCAGGACGACGAGGCCATGCGCGCCATCGTCCGCGCAATGATCGAGCGCGCCCAGAAAGAGAACCAGTTCGACCAGGCCCCGCTCACCCAGCGCGACCTGCGCGACATCACCGAATCCTTTGTCACCATCCTGCGCACCACCTATCACCCGCGCCTCGAATACCCGCGCGACCAGCCCGCCGCGCGCGATGTCCCGACCGCGCACAGGAAGCCGAAATGATCCACGTTGAGATTGACGCCGAAACGAATATTTCCGCGGAACTGGTGGAACGCGCCGCCCGCGCGGCCCTCGACTTGTCCGGCGCGCCCGACGCCGACCTGACCGTGGTCCTGGCCGGCGACGAACGCATCCGCCTGCTCAACCGGGATTTCCTCGGCAAGGACGCGCCGACCGACGTCCTGTCCTTTCCCGCCGACGAACCGGACCCGGAGACGGGCCGCCGTTATCTTGGCGATGTCGTGCTCTCGGTCCCGCGCGCTGCGGCCCAGGCCGGGGAGCGCGGTCACGCGCTCGAGGCGGAGGTCCAGCTGCTCGTCGTCCACGGCGTGCTGCACCTGCTCGGACACGACCACGCGCAGGCGGAGGAGAAGGCCCGCATGTGGGCGGCCCAGTCCGAGGTCCTGGCGCGGCTCGGCGTGTCTCCTGCGGTTGTCCATGAGTAGGATGCGGGATTTTTTCGCCTCGCGTGTTCATTCCTTCCGGCACGCGTTCCGCGGCTGGGGGCACGTGCTGCGCACCCAGCGCAACGCCTGGATCCACGCCGTCATCTCGACGCTGGTCATCCTGCTGGCGTGGTGGCTGCGCCTGCCGGTGCGGGATTGGGCGGTGCTGTTCGTGACCATCGCGCTGGTGTGGACGGCGGAATTCATCAACACGGCGCTGGAGGCGGTGGTGGACCTGGCCAGCCCGCAGCAGCACCCGCTGGCGAAGACCGGCAAGGACGTGGGCGCCGCGGCGGTGCTGATTGCCGCGCTGACGGCGGTGCTGGTCGGCGTGCTCATCCTTGGCCCGCCGCTGTGGGAGAAGATCAAAGTTTACATTGCTCAATAAGGATTTCATGAAATCAACTCGAATGATTCCCATTCTTCAAGCGCTGCTGGCTGCTGTTCTTTTTGGAGCAAGTGCGCCGCTTGCCAAGCTGTTGTTGGGGGAAATCCCGCCGGTATTACTGGCGGCTTTCCTGTATCTTGGTTCTGGGCTTGGTTTGCTGCTTGTAAAATTGATAGAGAAGATGGCGCATAAGGAGCAGAAAGAAGCGCACCTTACACGGTCAGATTGGCCGTGGCTTGCCGGGGCAATCCTGGCAGGCGGGGTGATTGCGCCAATTACGCTGATGATCAGCCTCCGCCAGGCGCCCGCGGCTACTGCATCCCTTCTCTTGAATTTCGAAGGCGTCGCAACCACGTTGATCGCTGTTCTCGTTTTCAAAGAGGCGATCGGCCGCCGCGCATGGTGGGCGATTGGTTCGATTACACTCGCCAGCATCCTGCTTTCCACGGATTTTACGAATCAGTGGGGATTTTCCTTGAGCGCGCTTGGGGTGGTGGCGGCCTGCGTCATGTGGGGAGTTGACAATAATTTGACGCGCAATATTTCCGCCAAAGACCCGCTGGTCATTGTTACCGTGAAAGGCCTGGGAGCGGGTCTGATATCGCTTATGATCGCTGTTGCTCTCGGAAATACTTTCCCGCCGCTGGGCGTTACCCTGCTTGCCCTGCTTCTTGGCAGCCTGAGTTATGGGTTGAGTATCTTCCTGTTTGTGCATGCCATGCGCGGCCTGGGGGCAGGCCGCACCAGCGCTTTGTTTGGCATGGCTCCGCTGGCCGGAATACTCCTTTCTCTCGCGATCTTCCAGGAAGGCCCCGGCCTCTTGTTCGCCATTGCGCTGCCGATTATGGCAGCCGGGGCTTTTATTTTGATCAGGGAAAACCACGATCATTTGCATATTCACGAAGAATTTGTTCACGAACACAGCCACTCTCACGATGACAACCATCATCAACATGAGCATGAAACTGCCAAGGTCGGTAAATCGCATGGCCACGCGCACGTTCATGCCAGCGGGGAACATTCCCATGACCATGCGCCGGATATTCATCATCGTCATTCCCACACAGTGGAAAAATAGCAGAGTGATTTGACGCGGAGGATTTATGCCTCTTTCTTTCAGATTCGGCACCGTTGGTTCCCCGCAGGCCACCCCGCCCAAACCCGGCGGGACGGTGGGCGGCATCCAGTACGCCGCTTCCATCGGCCTCCACGCGCTCGAACTGGCCTGGGTGCAGGGCGTGCGCGTGGGCGAGACGACCTGCGCGGCCATCAAAAAGGCCGGGGAGGAAGCGGGCGTGGCGCTGTCGGTCCACGGCCCGTACTACATCAACCTGAACGCCGACGATGAAAAATGGCTGCGCCTGCGCAAGTACCTGACCGACGCGGCGCACTTCGGCAACCTGGCCGGCGCGACGGACATCGTCTTCCATCCCGGCTCGTATTTCGAGCGCCCGGCCGACGAGGTGCTGGCGAAGGTCGCGCCCCGGCTGGAGGGCGTGGTGGACGAATTGCGCGCGGCCGGCAACCCGGTCACGCTGCGGCCCGAGGCGATGGGCAAGGTGGCGGTCATCGGTTCGCTCGAAGATGTGCTGGCGCTGGCGAAGATCCCGGGCGTGGTCCCGTGCATGGACTTCGCCCATCTGCACGCCCGCGCTACCGACGGGACGATGAACACGTACGACGAGTGGATGCGCGTGCTGGACGCCTATCGCCGGGCGCTGGGCGACGCGGCCATGAAGCAGATGCACATCCATCTTTCGGGCATCGAGTACGGTCCGCGCGGCGAGAAAAACCACCTGGTCATGGAAGAGGCCGACCTGGATTTCAAGGCGCTGTTCCGCGCCCTGCACGCGGCCGGGGCGGGGGGGCGGCTGTTGTGCGAGAGTCCCGTGCTCGAGGTGGACGCGCTGAAATTCCGCGCACTGTGGATGGAGATCAGCGGAGAGCAGGAATAAAGCAACCGGACGTGCAGCGAAATGCACGTCCGGTTTTTAGCAGATGGGGGGGCCAGCCTAGTTGACTTTTTCCGACAGGCCGGGGCCTACGGCGATCCAGCGATCCTTGCCGATCCTGACCCAGTTTTTTCCACTTACGTCTATTTTCTCTTCGTACGCATCTGCAATCGCGCCGGGCAACAGGTCGCCGATGTCGTCGAAGTTCATGCCGGGGCCGTTGCGGATGTTGAGCCACTGCGGGTGGGTCGCGCGCACCCGGAACAGGACGGGTTCCTGCGGCTGCGGCTGGAGCGCGTCGCCCAGGGGAACCAGCGGGATCAATCCTCCGTTGCGGGGGTTTTCGTTGTTTTCCCCGGTCGCGTCCCAGGCTCTCAGGAAGATGTCAATCGGGTATGGCTTGGCCTCTCCGCCTTTGCCGGTGTAATAGGGGTCGTTGATGTAGACGAATTTCGAGTCCATCCCCACCACCACGGCGAAATGCGGGCCGCGGAAGGTCTTTTTCTCGGTCAGTTTGGCATCCACGAGAATGCTGTATTTGAAGAGCACCAGGACCGGTTTCTGGCTCCTCAAGTAATCGAGCAGTTGGTGGAGGGTCAGGTTGGCCCGCCACTCCGATTTCAGCCCGTGGTTTTGCAGCACTTTCTGGATCTGCCAGACGGCCAGGTATACATCTCCGCCGGCTTCGGCCTCGTTGTAGAATTGGTCGGGAGTGATGTTCGCGGCCAGGTTGTAGCCACGCAGGAGCATTGCCCCGCTGGCCGCGCCGCAGTCGTTGTTGTGCAGGTTGGCCCCGGGTCCCACTTGCGAAACGTACGGGACCGGGAGCAGGGTCGCCGGGCGGACGACGGTCGCCACTTCCGCTTCGGCGACCTCGAGGGTGGTCATGTTCTTGATCTGATACTTTGCCATACTGCCTCCTCTTGGCAGGAATAGTTCTCCGTCCAGCGGGCGGGGATGACGACGATGTTATGGTACAACGAAAACGGGTCAAATGCAACAGGGAAACGCGGAAAATAAAAAGGCCCCATGGCGGGGCCTTCTCAAATTGCTTATGCTGTCGCCATTACCGGCCTGAACTTGTACCCGTACACCAGCATCCCGCGCTCGTCGCCGTCCTGGCGCAGTTTGCGCGTCACCATCTCGACCGGCATCCCGATCTCCGGCTTCGACTCGCCGAGGTCGGTCAGTTGGGCGGTGACCAGCGGGCCTTCCTCTAGTTTGACCAGCGCCACGGTGTAGGGCGCGGTCTCGTCGAACCCGGTCGGGGCTTCGTAAACAGTCGTGAACGAATACACCGCGCCCTTCCCGCTGAAGGCATACGTGGTCTTGGCCTCTCCGCCGCAGTGCGGACAGATGTCGCGCGGCGGGAAGATCTTGGCATCGCAATGCGGGCAGACCTCGCCGACCAGTCCGTACCGCTGTTGTTTCAATCTCCAATGGCGTGGAATTTCCATTCGTGTCTCCTTGGTAACAATCCCCATTCTAACCGGCCGGGCTATCAGGAACTATCAGGCTTCCCGACAGCCCCGTAATGGCTACAAGTCATCTCAAAAATTATTGGGCGGGCTCCTCGCGAAGCATCCCCGCAGGGGACATGCCCGCCGCTGGACGGCGTGGGAGCCGTCCTTACAAGTTTTTGAGATAGTTCTATTCCAACCGTTCCAGCAGATGCGTGACGGCCAGCGACGCCGGTCCGCCTAGGGACTGGATGAGCGCGCAGCGCGCCTCCGCAATCTGGTTCGGCCCGGCCTGACCTCGTAACTGCGCCGCGGCTTCGACAGCCTGGTACACGCCTGTCGCGCCGACCGGGTTGCCGCGCGCCTTGAGTCCGCCCAGGGTGGCGCAGGGGATCTGTCCGGTCAGGGCGATGGAGCCGTCGGCGGCCAGTTTCCAGCCGGCACCGCGTTTGGCGAATCCCGCCGCTTCCAGAGTGAGCGCCGCGTAGATGGAGTAAGCGTCGAAATACTCGAACAGGTCAATCTGCTCGCGGGCGATCCCGGCCTTCTTGAGCGCCTGCTCCACCGACTGGCGCGCCGCGTCGAAGGCCAGCGGATCGGGGCGGTCGTGCAGCGCGAGCGTGTCGGAGGCCGAAGCCGACGCCGCGATACGGACAACGGGATGGATGAACTTCTCCGGCAGGAAGTCGCGGCGGGTCAGGAGGACTGCCGCCGCGCCGTCGGCGTTGGGGGCGATGTCGAACAGGTTGAGCGGGTCGCAGACCGGCTCCGCTTTCTGGTAGGTCTCCAGCGAGATGGCCTTGCGGTACATGGCGCACTTGTTGCCCGCGCCGTTGGCGTGACCTGTCAGCGGGAAACCGGCCAGCCCGTCTGCCGGGACGCTGAACTCGTGCATGTAGCGCCGGGCCAGCAGCGCGGCCTGGGCGGTGGGCGTCAGCCCGTGGACGGCCTCGTATTCGCTGTCGGTCCCGGTGGCGAGGGCAGATTCCAGGTCCGGGCCGATGGCGTCGGTGAACTTCTCCACGCCGAGGACGAGCGCCACGTCCACCATCCCGCTGGCGATGGCAAGGAATCCTTGCCGCAGGGCCGCGCCGCCCGAAGCGCCCCCGGCCTCGAAGGCCGCGGCCTCGATGCCGGTCAGCCCGGCGAAGTCCGCCAGCAGCGCGCCCAGGTGCGCCTGGTGGGACAGGTTGGGCGCCAGCGCGTTGCCGACGAAGAGCGCCTGCGGTTTCAGCCCGCCCGAATCGGCCATGGCGAGCTGCATGGCTTCGTTGCCGAGCGCGCGCAGGGACACGTCCCAGTGTTCGCCGACGGCGGTTTGTCCAATTCCAACGATGACGACTTCAGTCATGAAATACCCTTTCTAAAATCTTTCTTTGCCAGCTTGGGTAATAACTCCGGTTCTCCGTGTATCAGAGCTTCTCGCTTTGCCCTGCTCCAATTCTGAACTTGCTTTTCTCTGGCATAGGCTTCAGAAACCCGTTCAAATTCCTCGGAATAAACCAACTTGACTGGCAGTCGTCTAGATGTATATTGTGCGCCTGTTCCTTCTTGATGTTGAAGAAGACGCTGTTCCAAATCTTTGGTTGAGCCAACATAGTAAGAACCATCGGCGCATTCCAGAATATACATCCAGGCCATATTCTTTGCTTTCAGTAGTGGTCTCATACAGCGGTGGTCGAGTAGCCATGAGCGTAGCGAATGGCGTATCGAGACCACATGATAAAGATTTCATTTCAATGCTGGTCTCGATACGTTCCTCACTTCGTTCGGAACTACTCGACCAGCGGGCTCTTACTTCATCACAATCTTCCCGCGCATGCGGGCGTAGGCGGCGTAATCAATCTCGGTGCGGCGGGCGATGTAGTCCTGCGTCTTGAGAGCCTTGTCGCGCCGCCCGGGCAGTTTGTCGGTGACGGTGATGTCGAACGCGTCGGACCCGGCGCCGGAGCCGAACGAAACCATCAGGATGCGGTCGCCTGGCTCCGCCACGTCGAGGATGGCGGTGAGGCCGATGATGGCTGCTCCGGCGTAGGTATTGCCGATGACCGGGGACAGGAGTCCGGGTCCGTACTGCTCCGGCGTAAATCCCAGCAGGGAGGCGGCGCGCTGCGGGAACTTGGCGTTCGGCTGGTGGAAGACGGCCCAGGTGTAGTCCTTCGCCGTCGCGCCGAGCGTTTCCATCATCACTTTCCCGGCAGAGGTGATGTGCTTGAAGTAGGCTGGCTCGCCGGTGAAGCGGTTGCCGTGCTCGGGGTAGCGCTGGTACTCGCGCCGCCAGAAGTCGGGCGTGTCGGTGACGTAGGAGTAGGAGGCGTTGATGACCGCCAGCGACTCCTCGGCGGGACCGATGACGAAGGCCGCGCCGCCCGCCGCGGCGGTGTACTCGAGCGCGTCGCCGGGCTTGCCCTGGGCGGTGTCAAGACCGGCGGCCACGGCGTAGCGCGCCATCCCGGAGCCAACCAGCCCCATCGCCATGACCATCGCCTCCGTCCCGGCTTTGCAGGCGAACTCCATGTCCGCCGCCTGGACGTGGGGCGCGGCCCCGATGGCCTCGGCGACGATGGTGGAGGTCGGTTTGACTGCGTACGGATGCGATTCGGATCCGATCCAGACGGCGCGAATCTCGGCCGGGTCAATCCCGGCGCGTTTCAGCGCGTTGCGCACCGCTTCGAGCGACATGGTGACCACGTCCTCGTCCAGCCCGGGGACGGCTTTCTCCTTGATGGGCAGTCCGGAGGCGCGTCCGCCGGTCCAGATGCGGGCGACTTCTTTGGCCGGGAGCCGGTAGCGCGGCACGTAAGCACCGTAGCCGACGATGCCGACGGGACGGGATGGTTTTAGTAAGGTTTTGTTTTCAGGCATAAGAGTATCTCTCGCAAGCAGATTTTGGTTTTCATTGGCCAAGCATTTTTCGCGCCTCGTTTGGGTCACTCCAACTGACCATATCCACGTCCAGATCTTTAACCGTTTCGAAATCAGGACGCCACATTTCAGACAAGTTCACTGCCACCCCGGCATGGTGAACCTGTTCCACGTCAGATAGGCGCACCACGCCGTAAGTAAAACTGACAGCATCAGCCCGGGTGTGTTTTAAGAAGTCCGCATATTCCACGAGGCGTCCACGGATGAGAACGCGGGTGGTCAAATCGGGGCGGCTCAGCTTTATTCGCAGCAATTCGACATGATCCCAGGAGATGAGCATGACATGTGCTTGGGTTTGGGTGCGTTCCAGCAAGCGTAAAACTTCCTTTACCAGTCGTCTTTCAGGCATAAACCCGACTTTGAGATCCAACGATAAACAAAGGTCGCCTTCGCGAGCCCAGACCAAGAGATCCTCTAGGAGTGGAAGAGGTTCATCTTCGATTGTTATTGCTTTCAGTTCAGCCCAAGGCACACTGGAGCACCATCGTCCGTCGGGCAAAGTATAGTTGTGCCGTAAAAACGCGACTCCATCCCGGCTGAGTTGAACGTCCGTTTCGAGAAAATCAGCACTGGATTCGCTGCCGAGTTTTAAGGCTGCCCAAGAATTTTCTGGCGCAAGCCCTTCAGCGCCGCGATGCGACTCAATCAGGATACGTCCAGTATTGGCTTTCAGCAAATCCTTCTTCATGGCAAACTCCTCAAGCGGGTGTAGCATTAGTCTTTGCCAAGTGCATTAAAGATCTCTTCCGCTCGATCAATTCTCACTGTCTTCTCCGCCACCATCTGCGCGATGTTCAGACTTCCGAAGTCTTCGAGACTTCGGGGCAGAGATTTCTGCGCGTGTCAGAGGTTTGTGGTTGGTCATCACAAATTGTACAGATATATGACATCCTGTACCGGGGCGTAATCCCGACCCACGATGTTCGTTTTTTCGATTCCAATTTCCTTGCCCAGCGCCTGTAACCTGGTCATGTCTTCCTTTTCAGGATGAAGTTTTACTTCGTATGCCTGTTGTTGATCAAGAACAAAGTCAATCTCAACGCCATTCTTCCGTTGGTAGTACTGGATATTTCCTTTTTGGTATAAATTCCAATACACCGCGTTTTCGAATAAGGCTCCTTCATCAACCTGGGCAAAGCGGCGGACAAGCCCTGTGTCACACACATAGAGTTTGCCCGCTTTGCGAATTTCGACATCCTTGTTGGTGGTGTACGGGGTCACAACTTTGATGAAATAGGTTCCTTCGAGAAAGGCAAGATATTCGTTCACGGTCACACGGGAAATGCCGAGGGTGTTGGTAATCTTTTTTATGTCCAATCGTGAGCCTACGCGCCCCATCAAGAGAAAAAGCAAATCCCTGATTTTATGGCTTTTACGAAAATCGCTCAATTGCAGAACCTCCAGTTGATAGTAGGAGGTGAAGATGTCATCCAGGGCGGCTTGCTTTTCACTTTCGGTCGTTTTCAGAACGACGCCGGGAAAACCGCCATAGCGCAAGTATTCTTCCACGTATGCTTTGTAGGTGTTGTAAAAAGCCAGCGACGTTTGGCTGGATAATTCTTCAATGACGGGCGCTTGTTTCATCCGTAAGAATTCACGGAACGTCAACGGGTAGAGTTCAAAAATATACTTTCGTCCCGCAAGCGATTCGGAAAACTGGTTTTTCAAATAGAAACTGGAAGAACCGCTCAATATGAACTTGATCTGGTACGTATCCAGTAAATACTTTACGATGGATGGCAACTGCTTTATCCATTGGATTTCATCAAGGAAGACGTATGCCCGTCCTTCCTTTCGTAATCCCAGAAGTTCGAGATTCTTTTTTATGGCGTCGTAATCCACTTCCTGGAAATAGGTTTGGTTGCGGGGGTTTTCCAAATCCAGGTAGAGTTTATTCGTCGAGTCAATCTGGTCATAGATGTATTTCAGGAGTGTTGTCTTTCCAACACGCCTCATGCCTGTTATGACAATCGCTTCGGGCGAAGGCAATACAGGTGCAATTTCATTGTAGATGTCTCTTTGGATTATCATAGTTCTACTATACATAAAGTAATACTATTTGTCAAGTATGGTATACAAAAAGTTATATTTTTGGTTTTGGCCTGCCTGTTTCCTTGTGGGCCGGTGCATCCTGCAATATCTCCTCAGCCCGATCGATCCTCACCATCTTCTCCGCCACCATCTGCGCGGCGACTTTCTCGATCCTATCACCTGTCGCTCCGGCAGCGATCGCCACCTGCCGCGCGTGCAGGGACATGTGTCCGCGCTGGATGCCCTCGGTGGCGAGGGCGCGCAAGGCGGCCAGGTTCTGCGCCAACCCGACCGAGACGATGATCCCGGCCAGTTCGGAGGCGGTCTTGACGCCCATCAGTTTGAGCGCGGCTTTCGCGGCCGGATGGACCCTGGTCGCGCCGCCGACGATGCCGACGGCCATCGGCATTTCCAGCGTGCCGGTGAGATTTTCGTCCGCGTCCCTGCCCCATGCCGAGAGACTGGTGTAACGCCCGGAACGCGCCGCGTAGGCGTGCGCCCCGGCCTCGATGGCGCGCCAGTCGTTGCCGGTGGCGATGACGACCGCGTCCACGCCGTTCATGATGCCTTTGTTGTGCGTGGCGGCGCGGTGCGGGTCCGCGGCGGCGAAGGCCCAGGCGGCGATGATGCCGTCGCGCACCTCCTCCCCCGTGTAGGGGCGACCCTTGTGGTCGCCCTGGGCGGGGACAAGCCCCGCCCCTACGGTTTCAAATGCCAATTCTTTCACCGGAATGGTGCAACTCGCCTTCGCCAGCCGCCGGTCCGCCAGGTTGGACAGGATCTTCAGGTGGACGCGTCCGCCGGTGATCTGCTCGACGCGCGGGGCGAGTTTTTCGCAGGCCGTGTTGACCGCGTTGGCGCCCATGGCATCGCGCACATCGTAAATCAAATGCACCACCAGGAACGCGCCGATGGGCGACTCCTCGATGATGCGCACTTCCAGGTCGCGCGCCCCGCCGCCGAATTTCTTCAGCACCGGGTCAATCTCGTCGGCATCGGCGAGGAGTTCGGCCTTGTGCTCCAGCAGGCTCATGCTGGCAGACTCCAGGTCTGCCACGTCCAGCACCTGCATCTGTCCGATCATCTCGGGCGCGGAGGTGACGGCGGTGAACCCGCCGCCAGCGCGCGCCAGTTTCGCCATGAACGACGCCCCGGCGATGACCGAGGGTTCCTCGATGGCCATCGGGACCAGAACCTCGCGTCCGTTGACGAGGAAGTTCAGCCCGATGCCGAGCGGCAGGCCGAAGGTCCCGACCGCGTTCTCGACCATGGGATCGGCCTGGTCGGGAGACAGGCCTCCGGTCCGGAACGCGGCGAGTTCGCCGGGCGTGAGTCCCGCGGCTGCGGTCAGTTTGTCCAGCCGTTCGTCGAGGGGCAGGTTGTAAAATCCGGGGATGCGGGAGGTGGTCATGCGGCGATTGTATCAGAGGCGGCTGGCAAAATCTATCAAACTTGGCGAAATCGGACAAGTAGGGTAGAATTACTGCCGAGGTATCCGAATGCTCCTGACGCGCGAAGAACTTCAAGACAGATTGTTTGCATTGCACCGGGCGAGCCTGGAATTGGTCAAGGATGTCTCGCTCGAAACGCTGCTGGAGCGCATCGCCTCGCTGGCCTGCGAGCAGGCCGGGGCGAAGTACGCCGCCCTGGGGGTGTTGGACGAGGCCGGGAAACTCAAGCGGTTCATCACCGTTGGCATGACGGCAACCGAGATCAAGGCCATTCCCCACCCGCCGCGCGGCATGGGGCTGATTGGCGCGCTGATGCACGCCGAAGGCAACCTGCGCCTGGCCGAGATCGGGGACGACCCGCGCAGCGCCGGCTTCCCGACCGGACACGCCGAGATGCACTCGCTGCTGGGCGTGCCCATCCGCCTGGCAGACCGGCAGCTGGGGCAGATCTACCTGACCGAAAAGATCGGAGCGCCGGAGTTTACCTCCGACGACGAGACCATCATCGAGATGCTGGCTGCCTATGCCGGGGCCGCCATCGAGAACGCCCGTCTCTACGAACGCCTCCAGGAGCACGACCAGACCCTCACCCGCCGCAACGAAGAACTGGACCTGCTGAACCAGACCGGCACGGCGCTCAGTTCCTCGCTGGAACTGGACGAGATCCTGAACAAGACCCTGGCCCTGCTCATGGCGCATTTCGAAGTGGAGGCCGGGGAAATTTTTCTTAACGAGGGCGACGGCGAGACCCTGCGCCTGGTGCTGCACCGCGGCGAGGCGGCCGAAGCCTTCTGGACCCGCAACCGGTTCAAAGTGGGCGAGGGGATGATCGGCAAGGCTGCCGCAACGCGCCAGCCGGTCATCAGCAGCCACCTGGAGAAGGATGAGCGCTTCACCCGGCAGGCGGTGATCGAGGCCGGATTCAACCAGATTGCCTGCATCCCGCTCCTGTCGCGCGGCGAAGTGGTCGGCGTGCTGACGTTCGCCACCCGCGGCCGCAAGGCCATTTCGCAGGAAGAGATCCAATTGCTCGTTTCCGTGGCCGCCTGGGCCGGGACGGCCATCGAGAATGCCCGCCTGCATTACAACGCCCGCCGCCTGGCCGTGCTGGAGGAACGCGAACGCATCGGCATGGACCTGCACGACGGCATCATCCAGTCCATCTATGGCGTCGGGCTGGCGCTCGAGAACGCCCGCGCCTCCCTGACCGAGGATCCCAAAGCAACCGAAGAGCGCCTGGGCAAGGCGATGGAAGACCTCAACCATACCATCCGCGACATCCGCAACTACATCCTGGACCTGCGCCCGCGCCAGTTGTACGGCGGCACGCTCGTCGAGGGCATCACCCGGCTGGTGGCCGAGTTCCGCCAGAACACCAAAAACGAGATCAACCTGTCTGGCCCGAAGAACGATCCCGTGACCGACCTGCCGGAGGCGCACGCCATGGCCCTGTTCCACATCTGCCAGGAGGCGCTGGCCAATGTTGCCAAGCACGCTGAGGCGCAGAAGGCCGGGATCGAGGTGTGGGCCACCTCCGACCGCGTCCTGCTGGAGGTGCACGACAACGGGCGCGGCTTCGATGTGGACAAGACCAGCAAGACCGTCGGCCACGGGCTGGCAAACATGCAGACGCGCGTCGCCAACGTGGGCGGCGACATCGACATCACCTCCGCTCCCGGCGACGGGACGACCATCCTCGCCTGGGTGCCGCGTGTCCCGGCAGCCCATTCCGCCTGAGTCGGATATTTCCGGCAAACGAAACGCCGGATTTTGCGTTTCACGATTTCCCCGCAGTCCGTTGTACGGAAAGGTATTTTTTAAGGTCGGGCGGTTCCCGTTTAGTAGGGCGGGAAGTGCAAATTCGACACCCCAAGATGTGGCGCTGAATCCTGCCCAACCGGCGGCTGTGGGGGAGCGCGGAATATCAACCGGCCTGCCCGGCCCGGAATTTCCGTGAACTCTCGTTAAGATTTCGACCGCCTTAAAAATCTGTAAGTTTTTAGACTTGCGTAGGTTTCCCGTATGGAATAATCCCGTTTTTTCTGCTAGAATGGGTCTACGTGAAGGATGGCAGGCGCCCTCCTCCCCCCTGAAAAAGCAAGCCGGTAAAAACCTAGCGAAATACCGTTTTCCCCACTGTTCGGGCAGTGGGCTTCTGTTCCTGTACGCAAACGCCGAAATTTTGCACGGAGGAAGAAGAGTATGGAAGCCGAGCAAGCCTGGCAGTCTGCATTGGGTCAGTTGCAGATGGATATGCCCAAAGCATCGTTCGACACCTGGGTGCGCGATACCCGGGTGGTCAACTTTGACGACGGACAGTTCACCATCGGTGTGCGCAATGCCTATGCCCGCGACTGGCTGGAGAGCCGCCTCTCCAGCACCGTAACGCGCTTGCTGACCGGGATCATGGACCGCGGCGTGGACGTCAGTTTCATCGTCCACGCCGGCGGCGAGACGGGCGCGGACCTGTCGCCGGCCGCGGCGGACGAGGCCTCGGTCCCGAGTGAAGCGCTGGCGCAGGCCCGGGGTCCGAGGAGCGTTTCGCTCAACCCCCGCTACACGTTCGACAATTTCATCGTCGGTCCCAACAACCGGCTGGCGCACGCCGCCGCGCAGGCCGTCGCCGAGAACCCGGCCGCGGCTTACAATCCGCTGTTCCTCTACGGGGGCGTCGGGCTGGGCAAAACGCACTTATTGCACGCCATCGGGAATTATTGCCAGAACCGGGGATTGAACGTTTTATACGTCTCCTCCGAGGAGTTTACCAACGACCTGATCAATGCCATCCGCTCGCATACCACGCAGGCCTTCCGCGAGAAATACCGCTCGGCCGACGTGCTGCTGGTGGACGACATCCAGTTCATCGCCGGGAAGGAATCCACGCAGGAGGAGTTTTTCCACACGTTCAACACCCTGCACGGGCAGGACAAGCAGATCATCGTCTCGTCCGACCGCCCGCCCAAGTCGCTGATCACGCTGGAGGAGCGCCTGCGCTCGCGCTTCGAGTGGGGACTCACCGCCGACATCCAGTTGCCCGACCTGGAGACCCGTCTCGCCATCCTGCGCGCCAAATCCGAGCGGCTGGGACACAATGTCCCGCCCGAGATCATGGACATCATTGCCCACCGCATCCAGTCCAATATTCGCGAACTGGAAGGCGCTCTGAACCGGGTAGTGGCTTTTGCCGAATTGAGCGGGACCCCCCTTACGCTGCAGTTGGCTGATATGGCCCTGGCCGACCTCCTGCCCCAGCGCGGCGACGTGAAACCTGGTGCCGTGGTGGATGTGGTTGCCAAATTCTACAATCTCTCGACGGACCGTTTGCTCAGCCCGGACCGCTCGCAGGAAGTGGCCCGGCCGCGTCAGATCGCCATGTACCTGATGCGCGAGACCCGCATCTCCCTCCCGCAGATCGGGCAGGCCCTGGGCGGACGCGACCACACCACGGTCATGTACGCCTGCGAGAAGGTGGCCAAACTGCTGAAGGATGACAACCGCCTGAACCAGCAGGTGATGCAGATCCGCCAGCAGTTGTACGCGTAGGGGTCAGTATTCAGTATTCAGTAGACAGTGAACAGTAAACAGTAAGGGCGGCCCGCCGGGCCGCCCTTTTTTGATCGGTTGCTGGAGAGTTCTCTTACCGGTTGTACTTTGCGCTGAAGTCTTCGTCGCTCATCATTAACATGAGGATGCCCTCGATGATGCCGACGATCTCCGGCACGCCGGTCCAGCAGAAGACCAGATACAGGATGCCCGCGCCCACCTTGCCCAGGTAGAACTTATGGACGCCGAGTCCGCCCAGAAAGATGGCCAGCAGGGCCGCAGCAAGTTTATTCTTTGGTTTTGCCATAGCAGGTTCCTCCGATGAAAGATGAAATAGGGTGAGATGACAAGAGTATAGCACGATTTTGGCGGGTCGTTCGCCCGGAAAATTGTGGTATACTACCGCCGCTCTCGCCTCGGCGGGGCACACCTTGCCCGGGACGGGCATCAAGCGTCCCTGAGCGGGATAGTCACCCCGCTAAACCTACTCTGTCCCGCGCCCTGTCTTGCGGCGTTGGAGGACGGAACAGAAGGAGAAACAATGGCAGTAGTATCCATGAAAGCGCTGCTGGAAAGCGGCGTCCACTTCGGGCACCGGACCAACAAATGGAATCCGGGCATGAAGCCGTACATTTTCACCGAGCGCAACGGCATCCACATCATTGACTTGCAGCAGACGGTGAAGACGCTCAATACTGCTTTCAACGTGGTGCGCGACGTGGTTGCGGGCGGCGGCGTGGTGCTGTTCGTCGGCACCAAGCGCCAGGCGCAGGAGACGGTAAAGGAAGAGGCCGTCCGCTGCGGGATGCCCTACGTCACCGAGCGCTGGCTGGGCGGCATGTTGACCAACTGGTCCACCATGCACCAGCGCATCCAGGAACTGGAGCGGCTGGAGAAACTGGTCTCGACCGGCGAGATCGAACGCCTGACCAAGAAGGAAGGCCTGCTCGTCCAGCGCGAGATCATCCGCCTGAACATCCGTCTCTCCGGTGTGCGGAATATGGCCCGCCGCCCCGACATGCTCTTCGTGGTTGACGTAATGCGCGAAGACGCCGCCGTTCATGAGGCGAACCTGCTCAAGATCCCGATCGTCGCGCTGGTGGACACCAACTGCGACCCGTCGGACGTGGACTACGTTATCCCGTCGAACGATGACGCCATCCGCGCCATCAAACTGCTGGTCGGCAAGATGGCCGAGGCCGTGCTGGAAGGCAAGGCCATGCGCAAGGACGTGGAAGCCGAAGCCGAGGCCGAGGTCAAGCCCGTGGCCGAGTCGGCCGCGGAACCGGCTGCCGGGTCCGGCCGCGCCGCGGAACTGGACGTGGAACTGGAAGACACCGAACTTCTGGGCGAGGCCACGCTGGCCAAACTGGCCCCGGCTCCCAAGGCCGAGGCAGAAACCGGCGTTGAAAAAACCGGCGGGGAAACACCAGCCGTGGATGAGAAAAAAGTGGACGAGAAATAAGGATCCGAGGGACTGGCATGGAAATCACGACTGAAATGATCAAGGAACTGCGCGAGGCCACCAAGGCTGGCGTGCTCGACTGCCGCAAGGCATTGACCGAATCCAACGGCGACTTCCAGAAGGCCGTGGATTTCCTGCGCGAGAAGGGACTGGCCACTGCGGCCAAACGCGCCGACCGTTTGGCTTCGAACGGCGTGGTCGAACTGTACTCGCACGGCAACGGGCGTGTGGGCGTGATGGTCGAAGTCAACTGCGAGACCGATTTCGTCGCCCGCTCGGAAGGCTTCCGCAAGTTTGCCCACGAACTGGCCCTGCAGATCGCCGCCGCCGCCCCGCACTACATCAAGCCCGAGGATATCCCGGCGGACGTGCTGGCGCACGAGGTCGAGATTGCCAAGGGACGCGCCCGCGAAGAAGGCAAGCCCGAGAACATGCTCGAGCGCATCGCCGAGGGCCGCGTCGAAAAGTTCAAGGACGAAGCCTGCCTGCTGCGGCAGGTCTACATCCGCGACGATCAGACCAAAGTGGAAAAACTCCTGCTCGACCAGATCGCTTCCCTGGGCGAGAACATCGTCGTCCGCCGCTTCGCCCGCTGGGAACTGGGCGAGGCAAGCCAATAATCGAAAAGGCCAACCGTCTGGTTGGCCTTTTTTCTACAAATCCTTTTGGGAGTGTCTATGGCAGAACTCAAGTTCAAACGCATCCTGCTCAAGTTGAGCGGCGAATCGCTCGCCGGTCCGGACGGTTTCGGGATCGATCCGCTCCAGGCCGAGGCGATTGCCGAACGCGTCAAGGGCGTCCACAAGATGGGCGTGGAAATTGCCATCGTCATCGGGGCGGGCAACCTGTGGCGCGGCAAGCAGGGTATCGAGCGCGGCATGGACCGCGCCACCGCCGACTACATGGGCATGCTGGCGACCATGATGAACGCCATGGCCCTGATGGACGCCCTGGAACGGACCGGCGTGTACACCCGCGTCCAGTCGGCCATCGAGATGCGCGCCGTGGCCGAACCGTACATCCGCCGCCGCGCCATCCGCCACCTCGAGAAGGGACGCGTGGTCATCTTCGGCGCGGGGACCGGCAACCCGTTCTTCTCGACCGACACGGCCGCCGCGCTGCGGGCGGTGGAGATTGACGCCGGCGTGCTCATCAAAGCCACCAAGGTGGACGGCGTCTACGACGACGACCCGCACAAGAATCCCAAGGCGCGCAAATTTGACAACCTGACCTACATTGACGTGCTCAACCGCCGCCTGGAAGTGATGGACAGCACCGCCATCTCCCTGTGCATGGAAAACAAACTACCCATCCTGGTGGTCAACCTGTGGGACCCGTCGGCCCTGGAAACAGCCCTGAGCGGCGGCAAAGTAGGGACATTGGTCAGTTGACCCTTCGACAGGCTCAGGGCAAGCCGCTCTCTGCTGATTGCTGACCGCTAATTGCTGATAGCTGCTTGCCACCTTTTGAGAGGGCCGCCCGGCGATACTTTCCGGCGGTCTTCTGTTTTAAGTGGCATTTTTGCAGGTTTTAGGGTATCCTTAAGCCAGAGCAGTCTACATCCCAACGGAGGTCGTTATGATCAAAGACATCTTGAAAGATGCCGAAATCCGCATGCGGGCCGCGGTCCAGAACCTGGAAGACAACCTGGCCACCATCCGCACCGGGCGCGCCAGCCCGGCCCTGGTGGAAAAACTGCCGATTGATTACTACGATACGCCAACCCCGCTGATCCAACTGGCCTCCATCAGCGTCCCGGAGCCGCGCAGCCTGCTCATCAAACCGTTTGACTCAACCACCCTCAAGACCATCGAGCGCGCCATCCTGGCCTCCGACCTGGGGCTGACCCCCAACAACGACGGCAAACAGATCCGCCTGAACCTGCCGCCGCTGACCGAGGAACGCCGCCACGAACTGGTGAAAGTGGTCCACGCCCGGCTGGAAGATTGCCGGGTGGCGGTGCGCAACATCCGCCGCGACCTGCACAACGACATGCGCGACTTCGAGAAGGAAAAACTCATCTCGGAAGACGACCTGGAGCGCGGCGAGGAAGATCTCCAGAAAGTGACCGACCGGCACATCGAGGACATCAATGCCGCCGGGCAAAAGAAAGAGAAGGAGATCATGGAGGTGTAGCGACGGTCTGCCCCGCCGCTACCGTGTATGGCACAAAAAACTTCCTCCAGGAAAGTCCCCCAACACGTCGCCATCATCATGGATGGGAATGGGCGCTGGGCGCTGGCGCGCGGCCTGCCTCGCCTGGCCGGTCACCGCGCCGGCACCGAGAACCTGCGCCGCATCATCACTGCCAGCGTCGAGTTCGGCGTTAAATACCTGACCATCTACGCCTTCTCCACCGAGAATTGGGGCCGCCCCCGCGAAGAAGTGGACGGCCTGATGCACATCCTCGAAAACGTGATTGACAAGGAACTGGCCGAACTCAACAAGGAGGGGGTGCAATTGCGCCACATCGGCCACCTCGAACGCCTAGCCCCCGCGCTCCAGAAAAAGGTCCAGTACGCCATCGAACTGACCAAAAACAACTCCCGGCTGGTGCTGAACGTCGCCTTCAATTACGGCGGGCGCGACGAGATCATCTGCGCCATCCAGCGCATCGTCCGTGACGGCATCCGCCCCGAGGCCGTCACCGACAAACTGGTCGGCGATTACCTCTTCACCGCCGGCGTCCCGGACCCGGACCTGATCATCCGCACCTCCGGCGAATTGCGCGTCTCCAACTTCCTCATCTGGCAGGGGGCGTACTCCGAGTGGTACGTCACGCCCATCTACTGGCCCGATTTCAACAAGGATGAATACCGCAAGGCGCTGGATACCTACGCCCGGCGTGACCGCCGCTACGGCGGCCTATCCCAGTCTGTCGAGGACGATTCCCATCATGCTGATTAAACGCACGCTGGCCGCCCTGGTTCTGGCCGTGATTGGCATCCCGGCCATTATTTTCGGGGGAATTTACTTCTTCGCGCTCATCACACTCCTGCTCGGGATTGCGGCCTGGGAATTCGGGCGCATCTTTCGCGCTTCCGGATTCAACGCCTCCGACCCTCTCCTGGTGGGAGGCGTTGTGCTGCTGGCGACGGTGCGCGCGTACTACCCGGACCTCGCGCCGGCCGCGCTGGCCCTGCTCATCCTCGCCGCCATGACCTGGCACCTGGTCGCGTACGAACGCGGCCGCGACCTTGCCGCCACCGACTTTACCGTCACTCTGGGCGGACTGGTCTACCTGGGCTGGATTGGGGCCTATCTCATCGAATTGCGCAACCTGCCAGACGGCCTGTGGTGGCTGCTGCTGGCGCTGCCCTCGGTCTGGCTGGCCGACACGGCCGCGTACTTCGTCGGCGTGCGTTTCGGGAAACACCGTCTCAGCCCGCGGCTCAGCCCCAAGAAAACTTGGGAGGGCTACTGGGGCGGCGTATTCTTCGGCGCCCTCGGCGCAGCCGGACTGGCGGTCCTGTGGCGCAGCCTGGGAGGTCCCGCGGTGACCTGGTGGCAGGGCGCCGCGCTGGGCGCGGCCCTGTCCATCCTGACCACGCTGGGCGACCTGGGCGAGTCCATGCTCAAGCGGCAGGCCGGCGTCAAGGATTCCAGCCACATCATCCCCGGCCACGGCGGGGTGCTGGACCGCATCGACTCCTGGCTGTGGGGCGGCGTGCTGGGATATTTCTTTATCATCTGGTTCCTGCTTTAATAACTCACCGGGAGGCTGGAAATGATGCCCGACTCTGTTCGTCAAATGTCCGAACCGACGCGCAACCTGGCGCTCGAGTTGGCGCGTGTCACCGAGTCTGCCGCGCTGGCCGCCGGCCGCTTCATGGGCCGCGGCGACAAGAATGCTGCCGACCACGCCGCCGTGGAGGCCATGCGGATGGTATTGAACACCATTTACATGAACGCGGTGGTTGTGATCGGGGAGGGGGAGAAGGACGATGCCCCGATGCTGTTCAACGGAGAACGCGTTGGCAGCGGCAAGGGCCCGGAAATGGATATCGCTGTGGACCCGATTGATGGCACACGTCCGCTTTCCAACGGGACCTGGAATGCCATCGCGACCGTCGCGCTGGCCCCGCGCGGCACGATGTTCGATCCCGGCCCCTTCCTGTACATGGACAAAATTGCCGTCGGCCCTTCGTGCAAGGGCACGGTGGATATCGAAGCCCCGGTGGAGCACAACCTGAAAGCGATTGCCAGATGTAACGGGAAATCTGTTGAGGACCTGACGGTGGTCATCCTCGACCGCGACCGCCACAAGGAATTGATCGCCGAAGTGCGCCGGGCCGGGGCGCGCATCCGCCTCATCCCGGATGGCGATGTGGCCGGCGCGCTGATGACCGCCTGGCCCGATTCCGGGATTGACGCCCTGATGGGCATCGGCGGCACGCCCGAGGGTGTGCTTACTGCCTGCGCCCTGCGCGCCATGGGCGGCGAGATCCAGGGCAAACTCTACGCCCGCAACGATGACGAACTCCGCCGCGGCCGCGAGGCCGGTTATGATTTCGAAAAAACCCTGACGATGCAGGACCTCGTCTCCTCCGAGGATGTCTTCTTCGCCGCCACCGGGATCACCGACGGCGAATTCCTGCACGGCGTGAAATATTTCGGGACGGGGGCGCGCACCGAGAGCCTGGTGGTGCGCGGCCTGACCGGCACCGTCCGCCAGATTACTGCCACGCACCGCTGGGACAAACTCAGCCAGTTGAGCGCCATCAAGTATTAGGCGTTATCTGGGATACGAAAGCAGCCGGTTCTTTTCTTTCAATCTGCGTAATCTGCAATCAGGTAATGGTGCAAAGTACATGATGTAGGGCGAGATACTATCTCGCTCTACGGTGACCCACTACCCTGCAACCTCTGTGGATTGTTTCGAATAAAGTCCATTAAATCCAGGGCGCACGGTTTTTCACTTGACAGGCTTTCTTCTTGCTTATATAATCCCGCCTGCCTTCCTCGCTAGCTCAACGGCAGAGCGGGCGGCTGTTAACCGCTAGGTTCGAGGTTCAAATCCTCGGCGAGGAGCCAAATAAAAAAACTGGCGCATCCCTGCGCCAGTTTTGATTTCCAGGACAGATTCAATCCTTGGGCGTGGACTCCGCCACCGGGGCGTCTGTCTTCTCTTTCCCCTTTTCTTCCTTCTTCTTCGTCTGCCCGGAGGGGGAGTGGTGGTCGGTGGCGTAAAACCCCGAGCCTTTAAAAACGATCCCCACGGGCTGGAAGACCTTCCTGAGCGCCTTCTTACTGCACTCCGGACAGCGGGTGAGCGGCTCGTCGCTGAAGGACTGCTGCTGGTCGAACTGAACGCCGCAATTTTCGCAGCGATATGTGTAGACGGGCATTTCCGAATCTTCCTTTGCTACTGAAAACTGAACACTGGATACGGTACACTGGATACTGTACACTGACTTCCGAACGGGCGGGATTATAGCGTACTCGGAACATCATGGCAAGCCTGCGGCGGAAAGGGTAGACGATTTTCTAATACTCACAAGTTGCGGCCAGCCTTGCTAAAATAGAACATATGTGCTATAACGGGGGCGAAAGAAACGAGCACGAGCATGACCATTTCCGATCAATTCACGATAGCCCTGCAAGCCTTTCGCGAACTGGAAGCCGAAATCGGCCAGCGGACGCGCGATGTCCCCGCGCCGCCCGCGCCCGGCTTCGGGCAGACGGTGCAGGATGCCGGTCCGCTGCCGGCCGATTCGCTCCTGCTGGGCGTCGCCGCCGACGGGCTGCCGCTCCTGCTCAACCTGTACGACCCGGCTCCGGGTCCGGTACTGGTGACGGGCGACAAGGGCTGCGGCAAGACCGCCTTCCTCCAGACGCTGGCGCGCTCCTCGGACCTGATGCCTGATCCCGGCGAGGTCCAGTTCGGCGTCATCACGCACGCGCCGGACGAGTGGACGGAGATTGAGGCGCTGCCCGGCAGCATGGGCGTCTGGCCCGCGGCGCACAGTTCGGCGGCGAGGTACCTGAGCCGGCTGGCGGCCTGGGGCGGGCATCCGCACAACGACGGGCGGACGGCGGTGCTCCTGCTCGTGGACGGGCTGGACGCGCTCGCCCTGTCTGACAGCGTGGCCCGCCAGGACCTGCGCTGGCTGCTGACCTACGGCCCCGAGCACCGCATCTGGCCGGTTGCCACCTTCAACGCCGGGCGGCTGCCGCGCTTCACCACCTGGACTGAACTGTTTGGCCTCTTCATATTCGGGTACATCCGCCAGCCCAACCTGGCCGACGCGCTGACCGGCGACACCGCCGCCGACCTGCAAGGGTTGTTCCCCGGCGTCCAGTTCAGCCTGCACAAGCCCGACGGCTGGCTCAAATTTTGGATTCCCTCGCCCGGCGAGGAAAGGAGCATCACATGAACGTGGGTATGCTGTGGTTCGACAACGACCCGCGCACCGCCCTGAAGGACAAGGTCGAGCGCGCTGCCGATTACTACCGCCGGAAATACGGCCGCATCCCGGACCTGTGCCTGGTCCACCCGGCCATGCTTGGGGGCCACCCCGAGCAGGTCCTGGGGCGCGGCGGAAAGGTCGCCGTCCGCTCGAACCGCGCCATCCTGCCCGGTCACTTGTGGATCGGCGAAGACGACAAAAACTAAGCCCCCTTGACGCCTTGGGGGAGAACTGCCTGGATCAAAAGTCTCCACGCGAGGGCCGTGGAGACTTTGTTATTGTCCTTTGTGTGTCGCTGCGAGGCGGTGTTCTTCCGCCGAAGCAGTCTCCCGGCCGGTTGGAGGATTGCTTCGCCGCGAAGAACGCGGCTCGCAAAGACACAAAAGGGTATTGTTTATCTGCTTGACTCAGAGCAATCTCCGCTTGCCACCACGACCGCCACGCCGAATTCCTTGCTGTGACTCAAACTGACCGCCCAGGTCGTCAGGCTGAGGCGCTGCGCGATCTTTTCCGCCCGCCCATGCAGGACGAGGTACGGTTCCCCGCTGGGACGGTGCAGGGTCTCCACATCCAGCCAGCCGACCGGACCGATGCCGGTGCCGAGGGCTTTGGTGGCGGCTTCTTTCGCCGCAAAGCGGACCGAGAGCGAATCGGCGCGGCCGCGGCATTCGGCAATTTCCGCCGGGGTGAAGACGCGTTTCAGGAAGCGTTCGCCGTGGCGTTCCAGCGCGGAGCGGATGCGTTCGATCTCGATCAGGTCAATGCCGGTTTTCAAAATCATGGATACCTTTAGAATCTCTCCGAAAAAATAATGGAGCGCGGACTTTAGTCCGCAGAATCATGCAGACTGAAGTCTGCACTCCAATGTCAGGATAAATATTTACGGCCCGGCCACTGCCACCGCCAGCGCCTCCGGGCGGAAGTGGCGGCGGGCAGTCTCCAGTACCTGCGCGGGCGTGACGGCGCGGATCAGGTCCGGGTAGCGGCGGTAGTAGTCGAGGCCGAGGCCGAAGCGTTCGATGTGCAGGAGGGCGCCGGCGACCCCGGCGTTGGATTCCAGCGAGAGCGGCAGGCGTCCAATGAAGTTGGCCTGGCTGTCGGCCAGTTCCTCCTCCGTGACGCCCTTCTCGACGAAGCGTTCGATCTCCCGGCGGATGAGTTTTTCCGCCTTGCCCACGTTGCGCGGGTTGACGCCCGCGCTGACCTCCCACGAGCCGGGACCGATGCCGGAGTTCAGCGTGGAGTAGGCCGAGTAGGCCAGCCCGGTTTTTTCGCGTACCACTTCGCCGATGCGCCCCATCAACCCGAACTGGCCGAGGATGGAGTTGCCCAGCGAGGCGGCGAGGAAGCCGGGGTCGCAGCGGGCCGGCCCCGAGGTCCCGACCACGAGGTCGGACTGGGATTTGCCCGCGATGGTCACCTTGCGGGTAATAGTCTTCTTGAGCGGGGCCAGTGGCGGCAGCGCGGGCGGCTCCGGCTGGGACGGGTTGCGCCAGCCGCCCAGCACGCGTTCCACCTGCCCGACCGCGGCCTTCGGCTCCACCGCGCCGACGATGGCGATGACCATGCCGCGCGGACCATAGTGCCGCGCGCGGAAGTCTGCCAGATCGGCGCGCGTGACGGCCTGGATCGTCTCCGGCCAGCCGTCGTCGGGACGGGCGTAGGGGTGGCCGGCGAACAGGATCTGGTCGAAGGTCAGGGAGGCCATGTCGGCGGTGTCCTGGGCGCGCAGGGCCAGACCGGTCAGCAGTTGGGCGCGCAGTTTCTCCACCTGTTCGTCCGGGAAGGAAGGCTGGAGCAGGGTCTCGGCCAGCAGGTCGAGCAGGAGCGGCAGGTCTTCGGCCAGCGAGTGTGCGCCGAAGCCGGTGGTGTGCGCGCCCGCGCCGAAGGACAGGCTCGCGCCGCAGGATTCGAGGGCATCGAAAATCTGCTGGGTGTCGTGCTTTTCAGTGCCGCGCATCAGCGCCGAGGCGGTGAAGTCGGCCAGGCCGAGTTTCTCATCCGGATCGCACAGCCCGCCAGCCTGGAGGTACCCGCTGACGAAGATGGACGGGCTGTTGAAATTTACCCGGCAGAGGACGGTGATCCCATTCGGCAGGACGAGGCGGGTGATATCGTCGGGGCCGGGGAGCGAGTGGCGGTTTGCGGGTGCGGAGTGCGGGGCGCGGCGTGTGCTCATTTGGGCGCTCCCCCGGTCGGCAGGTACGTGCCGACCACGCGGTTCTGCGGGCGGAGATAGACCTGCGCGGCTTTCTGGACCTTGGCGGGCGTGACCTTTGCCAGCCGGTCGAGATAGGTCAGGAACCAGCCGTAGTCGGCGAACATTTCGGCGTGGCCGAGCCAGAAGGCCTGGTTGGTGATGCTCTCGGTGCCGTAGGCAAAGTTGGCGCGCGCCTGCTTGATGGCGCGGGCGATCTCCGCTTCGCCGATGCGCTCATTCTGGATGCGCTCGATCTCGGCGTCGAAGGCGGCCAGCGCCTCCTCCGGCTTGCGCTGCGGGTGGACGATGATGGTCAGCAGGTACAGGTACGGGTCAATCGTGGCGGTCAGCCCGCCGTGGACGCTGACGGCCAGTTCCTTCTCGACCAGGGCGCGGTACAGGCGCGAGGTGCGGTTCGAGATGCCCCCGCCGCCGAACATGTTCAGGCTGTTGGGACCGGCCAGCAGGCTGTCGAGCACGGTCAGGGTCAGGAAGTCCGCCTCGCTCCCCGCCGGGACCCGGTAGCCGATCTCGATGAACGTGGTCTCGCCCGGCCCCTCGACCGTGAGCCGGTGTTCGCCGCTGGCGGGCGGTTCGGGCCGCTCCAGCCGCGGCGGGACCGCTCCCGCCGGGATGGGTTCATAGAGTGCGCGGATGCGCTCCAGCATGGCGCCGGTCTCGAAATCGCCGGCAACGGCCAGCACGGCATTGTTCGGGACGTAGTACGCGCGGTAGTGGCGGTGGAGGTCGTCGCGGGTGATCGTCCGCAGGTCGGCCAGGTCGCCGATCACCTCGTGGTGGTAGGCGTGGACGCGGAAGGCGGCCATGTGCACCGCCTCGCTGAGTTTGAACATCGGCTCGTTCTCGCTGCCCTCGCGCTCGGAGATGATGACGGTGCGCTCGGATTCCACTTCCTTCGGGTCGAAGGTGCTGTTCGTCATCCGGTCAGCCTCGATGCGCAGGCCGAGGTCGAACTTGTCGGCGGGCAGGGTCTCGAAGTAGGTCGTCCAGTCGAGATAGGTGAAGGCGTTCCACGCGCCGCCTTCGCGGGCGATGATCTTGTCGAGGATGCTGGCGGGGAACTGCGGCGTGCCTTTGAATTGCATGTGCTCGGTCCAGTGCGAGACGCCGGTGCGGCCCGGCGTTTCGTCTCGCGAGCCGACGCGGTACCACATCCACGTGCTGACGATGGGCGCCGTGTGAATCTCCTTCAGGAGGACGTTCAGTCCGTTCGGGAGGGTGTGCTGGCTGTAGGGTTTGGTCATCGGGTTGGCTTGGGAACGTAGGTTCCCTGAAGGCAGATGAATGCCCCGGTGTAGTCCTTTGCTCCGGGATCGAGGAGGCAGTAGAACGGTCCGACCGTGTTCTGCAGGCCGATGAACGCGCCGTGCAGGTTGGCCACGTTCGGGTCGGGGGAGTTGGCCGTGGCGAGTTGGATGGTGACAGGCACCTTCACGTCTTTTACCACTACGGTCGTATTCACCTGTACGTTCATGTTGAGGGAAACCGGCAGGGATGTGCCGCGCGGCAGGACGACGGTGGTGGGCTGGCTCAATACACCGACGATGGCGTTGCGGATGGTCACGTCGCGGGTCAGGGTGACGTAGGTCTCCTCCTGCACCACCGGCAACGTGAAGTTGAGCGGGATGGACAGTTCCGGCACATTGATGGTGGTGGAGATGACCGAGTTGTCCATGCGGACGAAGTTGTCGTACAGGCCGCCGAGCAGGCCGTTGACAGTGCCTTTCAGGGTCTTTACCTGGAACGCCAGGATAATGACAACGGTCAGGAGGACGGCGTTGACCAGCAGCGAGGCGATGGCCGAAACGTCCCAGGCGGCGCGGCGCGCCAGCCCGAAATCGGGGCGCAGGCGGTATTTCCACGGGATCTTCAGGCGCGGCGCGTTCCGGGCGGCTATTTCGATGGAGGAGAGTTTTTTGCCGGGGTTGATGCCCTTGCCGGAGCGGGATGGTTTCCCGTTGGCCGGAGGCGCGGCTTTCTCAGCTGGGGGCGCGGCCGGCTGGTCGGTCCCCGCGGCGGCTGCGGGTTTCCCCTTCAGGGACAATGTGGCGGGCTGCCGGGCGGGCATCACATGCACAGCCCTTGTGGTGGAAGGCCCCTTCGGCTTTCCCTGCGGCTCTTCCTGCGGCGTTTCGTTGGATTTTGGAAGTACCATGGCGTTCCTCCTGAATCGGATACTTAACTATAGCATAGAGTTTGAAAATGGATGCTTCGTTTGATGGCCGAGTTTTTGGCGTTTCCCTGTTGCGATTTGATAGAGAATTTCTCTGCCACGAATACCCTTCGGGTACGATGTGACACGAATTTCTCGAAAAGGAGAGAAAAATTCGTGCTTATTCGTGAAATTCGTGGCTGGTTTTGACCTTGCTGTTTCTCCTTGCCCGGCCTACATGAGGCGGCTATAATTCTGCCGTATTCTGTTGCAAGCATCATCTTTTGTGTCGCTGCGAGGCGGTGGGCTCCCGCCGAAGCAGTCTCCCGGACGGCGAGGGGATTGCTTCGTCGGGTCTCGATACGGACTTCGTCCTACTCGACCCTCCTCGCAACGACACCCCTTTATTTTATGAATGCAGCAAGGCAATTCTCCCGTAACACAAAAAAGGAGCAAAACGCTCATGGATGACAGCAAATACATGGTGGCCGTCGTGGGAGCCGGCCCGGCCGGACTCTACGCGGCGCGCAAACTGGCCGAGGGCGGGGCGCGCGTGACGCTGTTCAACCGCGACGTCAAGCCCGGCGGCCTGGCCGAGTATGGCATCTATCCCGACAAACTCAAAATGAAAACGGGACTGCGCGCCCAGTTCAAGCAGATCCTCGCCAATCCGCGGCTCGATTACTTCGGCAACGTGACCGTCTGCTGCGGCGGCAGCATCGTGCTGGACGATATCCTCGAGTCCGGTTTCCAGGCCGTGCTCATCACCACCGGCGCGCAAGGCACGAAGTGGCTGCGCATGCCCGGCGAAAACCTGCCCGGCGTGTACCATGCCAAAAATCTTGTGTACCACTACAATCTCCTCCCGCCCTTTGGCGGCAAGAAATACCTGCTCGGCAAACGCGTGGCGGTGGTCGGCGCGGGCAACGTGATGATGGACATCGCCCACTACCTCATCCGTGACCGCAAAGTGGACGAGGTCATCGCGGTCGTGCGGCGCGGCCCGGCGGAAGTCAAATTCACGAAGAAGGAGATGGAGACCATCGCGGCGAACCTGGACCTGGCCGCGCTGGAGGCGGAATTCGGCCGCGTCGCCCCGCTGATGCGGGCCGCCGGTCAGGACCCGGAACCTGCCCGCCTCGCTTTCACCGATGCCCTGCCGAAAGCATCCCCGCCCGTCTCGGAGACGCGCTTCCGCTTCGAGTTCCTGGCCTCGCCCGCCCGCGTGATGGGCGACTGGATGAACGGCGTCAGCGGTCTGAAGGTGGAGGAGAACATCCTGGCGGCTTCGGACGGCGTTGTGAAGGCGCGCGGCGCCGGCACCACGCGCGTCATCGCGGCGGACACGATTGTCTTCGCCATCGGCGACACGGTGGACAGGGATTTCTGCATCCCGGTCTACAACGACTCGTACATGACGGTCAAGGAGCCGCGCTTCCCCGTGGGCGGACTCTCCTTCGAAGCCTTCAACCCGGATACCAACCAGTCCATCGAGCGCGTCTTCCTGGCCGGGTGGGCGCGCCAGGCCAGCACCGGGCTGGTGGGCTACGCCCGCCGGGACGGCGAGATGGCCGCCGATGCGGTCCTGCAATACCTCCAGTCCCGGCCGCCGATGCCTGACCTGGACAACGTGGTGGACAAGTTCGAGCAGCGTCTGATCGAAACCCACCAGCGCGTGGTGGATAAATTGCATCTCGAAAAACTGGTACAGGCTGAGCAGGCCGAGGCGCAGAAGTTGGGCGTGGAGGAATTCAAGTTTGCCACCAACGATGAGATGTTCACGGCGATGGGGTTTTGAGATTAAGAAAAACGCCCCGGTGCGGGGCGTGGAAAAACCAATCCGTAGGGGCGACGTCACGTCGCCCCTACTTTGTTTGCGCGTTTGTCTGTAACGATTTTAAGCAATCTTTCGCGGTTGATCATATCGGATGTAATCACTATTCCAGGTTCTACACCTGTTCTGTAATACATGCTCAAAAGATTATGCCAATAGGTCAACTTCCTGACTTTCAATAGCCAAACAGGTTGTTTCCATCGATCACGAATAGGCGAGAGCCTGACGTCGAGAACATCATTCCAAGGAATAAATATCCAGAAATATCGAAGCGCAAAAACCTGAATGCGCAAGCCATTTTCATAGACTTGGATTGAATTATACTGGTTTATGATATGGAAAGGAATTATCAGAATGAAGATGAGCGAAAATACCAAAGCTATAACATCCGGCCACAGCTCAGAAAACGAAGCCTCTCCAATGACTAATAAAACTATACTCACAACCATACTGACGACAATCAGGGGAAGTGATAAGTAGATGAGCAAAGTGGGCAATAACTTTAGGATAGATCCGGCTTTACCATGTGAAAATTCTTCCTTGGAGCGATGATCAAATTCGTGATTAGGCATGTCTATTCCTTTGAGCAATTGCGCTACTACACTTATAGTGTTTCGTTGATTAATTTCGCCATCTCGCGCGCCCGCTGCGGCGCGTCGCCCACGTGGGAGCGGGCGTCCATCAGGCGGCGGATGTCTTCCTCGGAAAGGTATTCTGTCAGGATTGCATCCTGGCACAGCAGGGAGGCGAGCGGATTCTCCCCGCCCGTGCGGATTGCCTCCCAGGCTTTCATGGCGTGGCCGCGCAGGCGCTCGTGCATCTCCTGCCGGTCCGCGCCGGCCTTGACCAGCGCCATCAGCACGCGCTCGGTCGCCGCGAACGGCCCGTAAACGGTCAGATTGCGGGACATGGCGGCCTCGTCCACGCGCAGGCCTTTGAGCAGGCTGTTGGCGGTGCGCAGGAGTTCGTCCGCGGCGAGACAGGCCTCGGGCAGGAAAATGCGCCGGTTGGCCGAGTCGTCCAGGGTGCGTTCGAGCAGGGAGTGGGCGGCGTTGTCCCAGGCGATGCGCGGCAGGGCGGCGAGATAACGCGCCAGCGAGTTGATCTTCTCGGCGCGGATTGGATTCCGCTTGAACGGCATGGCCGACGATCCGACCTGCTTCTCGCCGAACGGTTCGCCCAGTTCACCCAGCGGCGGCGACTGGAGCAGGCGCAGGTCGAAGGCGAATTTGTAGAGCGAGGCGCCCAGTCCGGCCAGCGCCGAGACGATTTCGTAATCCTGTTTGCGCGGGTAAACCTGCGAGGCCACCGGATAAAACGGCAGGTCGAGTTTCGCCGATAGTTTTTGCTCGAACTCGGTCAGTTTCTCGGCACCGATCAATTCCGCGTACGCCGCCGAGGTCCCGACCGCGCCCTTAAATCCTTTCCCCCTGATCCCTTTTACCTGATTCCTAATTACCTGGTAATCTTCCAGCAAATCCTGCCCGTAGAGCGCCAGCCGGTAGCCCAGCGTGGACGGTTCGGCGGGCTGGAGGTGGGTGAACGCCATCAGCGGGGTATCGGCGTATTTCTCGATGAGCAGGCCGAAGGTCCGCAGGAGCGCGGAAAGGGACTCCAGCAACAGGTCCAGCGCGGCGCGCAGGCGCAGCGCGTCGGCGTTGTCCTCCACGTCCATCGAAGTCGCGCCGAGATGGATGATCCCGCCGCCGGCCGGGCACTGCCCGGCGAAGACGCGCAGTTCGGCCATCAGGTCGTGCTGGATCTCGGCCTCGATTTCGAGGGCGCGCGGCAGGTCAATCTCGTCCGCGTGCGCGCGCAGGTCCGCGGCCTGTTTGGCGGTCACGAGGCCGTATTCCGCCTGGACCTCGGCCAGCGCCAACCAGATTTGCCGCCACAGGAGGCGCTTGTTGTGCTCGCTCCACAGGCGGCGCATGGCGGGCGTGCCGTAGCGCCAGGTGAAGGGGGAGAGGTAGGTGGTGTAGTCGGTCATCGCCATCATTATACGGCGAAATTCAGCGCTCCACGAGATGCTTCCGCTGGATTTGAAATCCAGCGGCTTTGACGGCGGATTGCAAATCCGCCTGGAGCGTTTCAAGAGCCCTGAAATTTGCCCTTCATTACAACTTCGTAATCGTGTGGAACGAAATCGAGAGGATGGCGTTAATAAGGGTAGATTTGAAAGGAGGTCCCCATGATCGTGTTTGCTGTTGTCAGCGCTCTCGTTATCGTTATCGTCGCCTGCGTCGGGTTGATCTGCGCGCAATTCAGCGCCGAAGACCTGAACAAGATGGGGATCCGGCAGTAGATTTCGGTGAGCCGCGTTGGGCCTGGCCGGTTTTCCCGCGCCAGGCCTTTTTGTTTATTTTTTACCCCACCCAGCCCCAGATGGCGAACTGGGCGGAGAAGTAGAGCAGGCCGAGCCAGGAGAGATACAGGATGAGCCGGTTGACCCAGGGACGGTTTCCCCATTGGGCAAATAACAGGAAGACCGGGAAGATTTCCAGCGCGTAGCGCGCCATGCTGACCAGCGGCTGGGGCGATCCCATGCGCGCCAGGAAGAAAAGCATGAGGGAGGCTGCGTAGATGCCGTAGATGCGGGGAAGTTTTTTCCAGATGAAAACGGTGAGCACGATGAAAGCCAGCGAAAATCCCAGTTCGATGACATTCTCCGCGACGAGTTGTCCGGTGGCGATGCGCCGCGCCGCCTCGACCAGGTTCAGGCCGGGGAAGGTCAGGTAACCGCCGCGCAGGTTCTGGGCGGCCAGGATGGCAGTGGGGGGCTGGTGGAGGCCGAACCACTGGTACAGGTACCAGGCGCAAAGTTCCAGGCTCATGGCGGCCAATCCCAGCCAGCCGCGCCGGTCCCCTTTTTTCCAGGCCTGCCAGGCGGCATAGGCCAGCGGGAGCAGGAGGAAGGTCCCCGGGATGCGCGCCAGGGCGGCCAGTCCGCCGCACAGCCCGGCCAGAATCCACTTTTCCCGGCGGGCGAAGTACAGGCACAGGATGGCCGCCAGCAGGAACAACGACTCGCTGTACGCCGCGGCCAGGAAGATGGCGGACGGGAAGAAGGCCAGGTAGACGACCGTCCGCATGGCGGCGGGTTCCTCCCGGAACTCGAAGCGGGCCAGCCGGTAGAACGCCAGCAGGCAGCCGAGGCAGGCCAGCCCGGAGACGAACAGCCCGGAAGCGAGCGTGTTCCCGCCGAAGAGCGGCGCGGTCCAGCGCATCAGGTAAGGGAAGAGGGGCGGGGTGAAGAAAGCGGTATCGAACGCTTCGTAGCCGCGCTCGGCGATGGCCTGGTACTGCGGCGTGTCCCAGCGCTGCCAGGGTTCCAGCCAGGGATTGGTCTCCGGCGGCACGCCTTTGTAGAGGCTGGCCGCATCCGTCGGGAAAGTGTCGGGGAAGGTCAGGCGCACGCCCCAGGTCCAGACCGCCAGCGCCGCCCGGAAGACGATGAAAAGCAGGAGCACGCCCAGCATCCCGCGCAGGGCGGATCCTGGTTGAAAGTTCGAGCGGAGGCGGTCAGCGAAACGGGTCATGGTTAAATACAAACTTCCGAAGCGGCGGCTTCGGAAGTCATCAGATTACATCGCAATGTATTCGCGCAGGTTATGCTGGACCGCGTAGGCGGCGGCCTCGGCGCGGTTGTTGACGCCCAGTTTCGAGAGGATGCTCGAAACGTAGTTGCGTACCGTCCCTTCGCCGAGGAAGAGCGCCTTGGCGATCTCCCGGTTGGTCTTGCCCTCCGAGACCAGGATCAGCACGTGTTTCTCCTGCTGGCTGAGGTGGGCGAAGGCGGAGGCTTCCTCTTCCTTGACGGCGCGGCGCACTTCCTGGAAGACGCGCTGGGTCACGGTGGGGTCGAGCATGGCCTCGCCGCGTCCCACCGCTTCGAGCGCCCGCACCAGGTCCTCGCCGCCGATCTGCTTAAGAATATAGCCCGAAGCCCCGGCGCGGATGGACGAGAAGAGCATTTCGTCCTCGGCGTAGGAGGTGAGCATGATGACCTTGGTGTCCGGGAAACGCCCGGTGATCTCCTCGCAGGCCTCGATCCCCGACGTGCCGGGCAGGCGGATGTCCATCACCACCACGTCGGGGTGGGTGTTGTTCACGATTTCGAGCGCCTCGCGGGCGTTGGATGCTTCGCCGACCACGTCGAACTGCGGATGGCGCTCCAGCAGGGATTTCAGCCCCAGCCGGACCACTTCGTGATCGTCCACCAGTAAGATGCGTTGTTTTGCCATTCGGTTTTCTTTCTCCGGGGAGAGTATATTCGAGAGTGGATTGCCTGACAAGTAGCAAAACGGCCCGGGCGGGCCGCTGCTTGCTGGACCGGGAACCTGCGCCGGAAAACTCCGGCATTTTCTCAGGCCGGCTTTTCCCGCCGGAAGTCCACGAAGCGGTAGCCCACGCCGCGCTCGGTCAGGATGTATTTGGGGTCGGCGGGGTCTTTTTCCAGTTTCTGGCGCAGGTAATTGATGTAAAGCCGGACGTAATGCGGCTCGTCGCGGTATTCGTAGCCCCAGACTTTGGCAAGAATCTGGTCGTGCGAGATGACCCAGCCGGCGTTCTGGACGAGGTGGTAGAGCAGGCGGTACTCGGTGGGGCGGAGTTTGACGATCTTGCCTTCCAGCCAGATCTCCCGGCGGTCGAAATCAATTTTCAGGCGTTCGTCCACTTCGATGAGACCGTGCATGCCCCCGCTTGGGCCTTCCGAGCGGCGCATGACCGCATTGATGCGGCTGACCAGTTCGCGCGGGCTGAACGGCTTGGTGACGTAATCGTCCGCGCCCAGTTCCAGGCCGCGCACGCGGTCATCTTCCTCGCCTTTGGCGGTCAGCATGATGACCGGCACGTTGGCGATCTCGCGCACCATCTGGAGCACCTCGAACCCGTCCAGGTCGGGCATCATCACGTCGAGCAGGATCAGGTCGGGAGTCGCGTCGCGCAGGCGCTGGAGGGCTTCCTTCCCGTTGAAGGCCTCGATGACGGTGTAGCCGTCGTGCTCCAGGTTCAGGCGGATGAAGCGCACCATCCGCTCTTCATCGTCCACGACGAGGATTTTACGCCGGTCGGCCATGCTCATTCCCTGACGTGGCCGATGATTTCCTCTTCGGCCTGCGTGGGGAGGAGTTCGATGAACGCGATCTGGTAGATGGGCCAGATGACCGTCACCACGTCGCTTTGCAGGTAGTGAAGGTCCTTCCCGTCACGGCGGCGCGGGTTGTGGATTGTGACCATCGTGTCGGAGGCGGCCGGCAGTTCGTCCATTTCGCCGACGATCGGGTCTTCGTTCGTGATGTGCATGACAACTGTATGAGCCATAGGTACCTCGATGGATCAGTCCTTGTTCCTTTTTTACACCTTTTTGCCGAACAGCAGCTGGAACTTGAGTTTGCCCAGATAGATCACGTCGCCGTGGCTGACGGGGTGCTCCATGTGCGGGACAAGGCGGTTGCCGTTCACGTAGGTGCCGTTGGAGGAGCCAAGGTCCACGAGGATGGCATTCTCATTGACCCGTTTCAGCACCGCGTGAAGGCGCGAGACGCCGTTGGCGTAGGCGTTGAAAGGAGTCAGGTCCACATCCGGCATGATCGGCTGGCCCTCCGTGATCCGGCCCAGGGTGAATTCCGTCCGCTCGGCCAGGGAGAGGATTTGCCCGCTGTCCAGGACGTGGAGGGAGATCCAGGCGTCCAGCGTCTCCGGCGGCGCCGGCCGGTAGGGAGCCGTATCGCCCTTGACCTTTTGCCGGGTCTCGGCGGTGTTGATCTTGTGGGTTTCGATGACGGGATGGGAAACCAACTGCCCCCCGCACTGGGCGCAGAAAATGGCTCCGTCCACTTCCTGATGCTTGCAATTCGGACAAATGATCATAGCGTACTCTCCTGACCGGGCGACAACAGGGCGCGTGTTCCGTATTTGATGCGCTTGCTGCCTTCTTGCGAAAAGGACTGGTGGTGGATGATGTGCTCTGCTTCGAGCAGGGCGGTCTGGGCCAGTTGTTTCTTGCCCTGCGCGATCAAATGGGTGGCCAGCCGCTGGAGATGGGCAGAGGCGCTGGCGTAATCTCCCTCGGTGACCTCCAGCCGGGCTTGTTCCTGGAGCCGGTAAAGGGTCAGGCTGGAGATGGCTTCGATGATCTCTCTCGGCGGAGGTTCCAGCCCGCTGACATTCGTTACCGGGCGCGACAACTGCAAGTTTACCATTGGAGGCGGTACTGGCAAAGTGGAAATCTGGATGTTCAGTTTCCCGTCGAGGAGGATGGCGGTCTTTTCCTGGCAGGCCTCCGGCTGGACGAGGAACTCCATCAGCACCTTCAGCGGGTTGTCGCGCGGGATGGGACCGAGGCGCATGGGGCTGTCGAGGGGCAGGAGCGCGGCCTCGGGCTGCAGCCGGAAGGCGTACCGCAGCCGGACGCCGTTCCCCGGCTTGAACTGAAGGTTCGTTTCCTCGGCGTACACATGCCAGAGGTGGTTGAATTTCTCCAGCAGGAGGCGTTGAATATCTTCCGGCCGCGAGACGTACATGCTGCTCCCGCCGGTGCGGCCGGCAAGTTCGTCCAGGAAGGCGTCGTTCCATTCGTGGCCGATGCCCAGCCCGCTGATGCCGATCCCACTCTCGGCGGCTTTTTGGGCCAGTTCCAGGCAGTTCTTCTCGTCGCCGTACGTGCGTCCATCGGTCAGCAGGATGATGTGGTTGACGTGCCGCTTGTCTGCATTGCGGCCGGTCTCGCGCAAGCCGGTCTCCAGCCCCTGGTAGATTTCGGTGCCTCCGGAATTCTGGAGCATCTGGATGCGCGCTTCCAGTTTGCCCAGTTCGGTGTTGCGCACGGAGGGCAGGATCACTTCGGCCCGGTCGCTGAACGCGACCACCGAGAAGATGTCCTGCGGCCTCAACCGGCGCAGGATCTGGATCGCCGTGGTCTTGACGATGTCCATGTTGCGGCCCTGCATGGACGTGGAACGGTCCAGGATCAGGCAGAGGTTCAGCGGGGGGGAGGAGACAGCCGCCGGGTCCGCGAGGGGGGCGCATTCCATGAGCATGTAGATCAGTTGCGGTTCGTTCGATCTCAGGATGCTCTGCCGGCTGTACAGGATCTTCTGCTGGATGGGCAGCAGCGGCCCTTCTTCGGGGGGCAGGGCGGCGTCGTACTTCGCCCGCTTGACGGGGTCGGCCAGCACCTCGTAGGCGGCCTGGATGCCGAGGAAAAACTCGGTGTCGCCCGGCTCGACGTTCCGGTCGGGATGGAGGCGGCGCGCCGCCTCGAAGTATGCGCTCCGGATGTCCTCCGGCGAAGCGTCGCGCGGGACCTTCAGCAGGGCGTAATAATCAGGCATTCCGGCTATCCGAGCAGTTGGACGAGGATGGCGGTGATGTTGTCGGGGCCGCCGGCATCGTTGGCTGCGGCCACCAGTTTCTGGCAGGCGCTGGTCAGGCTGGGGGCTTCGTTGATGATGCGTGCAAAGTGCTCGTCGGGGACCACGCCCCACAGGCCGTCGCTGCACAACAGCAGGTAACCCGGCTGCGGGAACTGGGTGGTGAAGATGTCTGGGTCGAGCATCTCCCCCTGTCCGAGGGCGCGGTAGAGCACGTTCCTCTGCGGGTGCGAGGCGGCTTCAGACGGGGTGAGCTGCCCCAACTCCTCCAGCCGTTTCACCAGCGTATGGTCGCGGGTGATGACCTCGGTGCGGCCGTTGGCGCGGATGGCGTAGGCGCGGCTGTCGCCGACGTGGCCGATGGTCATCTGCTGGCCTAGCACCAGGACGGCGGTCAGGGTGGTGCCGCTGCCCGGCGCGGCCTGGAGTACGGCGCGCTGCGCTTCGGTGATGGCGGCGCGCATCACTTCCTGCAGCGGTTCGTCCATGGACTGGGAGCCGTCCATGATCGTCGGGTGGAATTTCCGCAGCAGGTGGCCTGCCAGGGTGCGGGCGGCGGCTGCGCTGGCGACTTCGCCGTACTGGTGGCCTCCCATCCCGTCGGCGATGACGAACAGCCCCAGCGGATAGGAGTTGCCCTCGCTGCCGATGTTGATGGTGAAGGCCACCAGGCAGTCTTCGTTGTGGTCGCGCTGTTTTCCCACAGACTGGCCGCAGCCGAAGACGATCTGCTGGGGCGCGATGCGCAGGCTGCGCGCCAGGGCGTTCTGGATCTGTTGTTCGGGCAGGGGGGCGGTGCTTACATCCACCACTGCCGGCAGGGGAGCAGTGCGGGCGCGGTGTTTCCTGGAATTGCCTTTTTTGGTTTTGCGGCGGAACAGGTCGGTAAATTTCACAGTCTTCTCCTTCTGCGCTTGTTCATGCCAGCAGGGCATACACGATATGGTCGGACGAACCGACGTAGACAATGTCATCGTACACGAGCGGCGCGCTGGTGATGGCGCCCTGGGTCTTGAATTTCCAGCGCAGGCGGCCGCTGCGATATTCCAGGCAGTACAGGTGGCCGTCGGCCGAGCCGCAGTAGACCGAATCTTTGTAGATGACCGGCGACCCGCTGATCTGGTGGTCGGCGCGGAACCGCCAGGTTTCCTTGGCGGTGCGCGCTTCCACGGCGTAGATCATGCCGTCGGCTGCGCCGGTGAACAACAGGCCCTCGGCCAGGGCGGGCGAGGCGATGGAGCCTTTCCCCATGCGGAAGCGCCAGATGACCCAGCCGGCGCGGGCGTCGAGCGCGTAGAGGCTGCTGTCGAGCGAGCCAAAGTAGACGATCCCTTCCGCGGCGATGGGCGACGAGGTGACTGCCAGTTTTGCCTTGTAGCGCCATTTTAACTCGCCGCGGAAATCCACGCAGTAGAACTCCCCGCTCTCGCAGCCGGCAAAGACTGCTTCGTTGGTCACGAAGGGCGTCGAGCGCACCGGCGCGGCGGTTTCGAACTTCCAGGAGGCGCGCCCGGTCAGCAGGTTGACGGCGTGAACGTGCTGGTCGTCCGAGCCGAAGAAGACGTGGTTTTCGGCGATGCGCGGCGAAGAGCGGACGCGGCCCTCCGTGAAATAGGTCCAGACTACTTTCCCGGTGCGCGCGTTGACGACGTGCAGGCGGTGGTCCTCGGAGCCGAAATAGACGTTCCCGTCGAAGGCTGCCGGCCGGGTGGCGATGCCGCCGTCGGTCGGGTATTTCCACAGAAACTTGCCGTCGGCCAGGTTCAGGGCGTACAGGTTATGGTCGTAGGAACCGACGTAAACGACGCCCTCGTACTGCGCCGGCGCGGCGCGGATCTCGTCTTCGCACGTGAAGGTCCACAATGGTTTCAATCCGCCAGCCTGGATGGAGGCGGTGAACATGCCGATGCGGTTCAACGCGCCGGTCTTGCGCGCCGCGTTCATCAGGGCATCTTTCATCGCCTCGGCGCTCTGGAAGCGGTCTTCGGGATTGTATTGCAGGGCGGTGTTGATGATCGTTTCCAGTTCAATCGAGACGGCCGGGTTGATCTTGCGGACGGGCCGCTCGGCGAACGAGAACGGCGGCTCCAGGCGCGGGTCGCGCCGCGTCAGCGCGTGGTGCAGGGTCGCGCCGAGGGAATAGATGTCGGCCAGCGGCGTGGCTTCGCCGCGGTACTGTTCCGGCGGGGAATATCCCTCGGTGCCGATCATCGTTCCCTTTTGCCCGGTCTGGAAGGGCTTGGCGATGCCGAAATCCACCAGCACGACGCGTTCCTGCTGGTTGATCATCACGTTGGACGGTTTCATGTCCCGGAAGATGATCGGGTCGGGTTTGTGGTTGTGGAGGAAACTCAGCACGTCGCACAGTTCCAGCGCCCAGCCCAGCGCCTTCTCTTCGGGCAGGAAGCCATCGGTCTCGGTGATGATGGTCTCGAGGTCTTTGCCGTTGATGAACTCGATCACCAGGTAGGAGCGCTCGGCCTCGGTAAAATAATCATAGATGCGCGGGATGGATGGCTGGTTGAGCGTGGCCAGGATGTTGGCCTCGCGCTCGAAGTTCTGCACGATGGTCTTGCGTACCAGCGGGTCGGGGGCGCGGTTGATCATCTCTTTCACCGCCACCAGTTTGACCACGTTGGGGAAGTGAAGGTCGCGGGCGCGGTACACCGACCCCATCCCCCCCACTCCAATCACCTCCTGGATGACGTAGCGGTTGACGAGCGTTGTCCCCGGCGCCAGCTGGACGTTGGATTCACTGCTCTCCGGTTTTTCCCCGGGACCAGCGATCTTTTTGGTTTCCAGAGAAACCTCCTAAAGTGTTAAGACGCAAAATGACTTTGTAAAGAAACTATTTTGACAATGTCACATTCCAGTTCGAGTGTCTTTGCGAGGCGTTCTTTGCCGAAGCAATCCCCTCATCGGCCGGGAGATTGCTTCGCAAAAGGCGCTCGCAACGACAAATATGACATTATCGAACTATGATATAGATTATAGTCACCCCGGACAAGAATTGCAACCTGTCCAGCCTTGCATCCTCGTTAGATTTGGGGCAAAATACACCCGGAGACCTCCGTGAAAATACTGGCCGTCAGCGATACCGTTGTGGACAAGTTGTATTCCCCCCGCGTGGGCGAATATTTCCGCGGCGTGGACCTGGTGCTGGGCTGCGGCGACCTGCCCTACGAGTACCTCGAGTTCCTCGTCTCGTCGCTGAACGTGCCGCTGCTCTACGTGCCAGGCAACCACGACCCGGCCTACAACGAACACAACCCATCCGCGCGCGCCGAGGGCTGCGAAAACCTCGACCGGCGCGTGGCGCGCGTCAAGGGTCTCACCGTGGCCGGACTGGGCGGCTGCCACCGCTACCAGCCGGGACGCGCCAATCAGTATTCCCAGCCGGAGATGTATGCCCGGGCGGCCGCGCTCCTGCCGGCCTTGTTGTGGCAGCGCCTGCGGTCCGGCGCCCGGACCGACATCCTGATCGCCCATTCCCCGCCGCGCGGCATCCACGATGACGACGACCTGCCGCACCACGGCTTTTCCGCTTTCCTGCCGCTCCTGCGCCTCGCCCGGCCGCGCTACTTTTTGCACGGGCATACCCTGGTCTACAAAAGCAACCTGGAACCGCCGGTCACGCAGGTCGGACCGACAACGGTCGTCAACATTTCCCCCTACCGGCTGATCGAGGTGGCCCCCCATGTTCGATAACCTTGCCTCGCGCGTCAAAGCGGACTTCGCCCGCGCCCGCTTCAAAGCCTTCCTGAACCGCGCCCGCGGCGCGCTGGCCGGCCAGCCGAAAACGCTGCTCTCCTATGATGAAGTCAAGGAGAAACTTCGCATCGGCGGGCCGATCTATCGCGGCGTCAAGACCGTCCCCATCGAGAAGATTGCCGGCAGCCTCAACCGCTACCACCAGTTCGACCGCGCCTTCCTGCCGCTCGAAGACCAGATCGCCAACCGCTGGCAGAACGTGGACCGCGCCTTCTACCAGGACATCAGCCTGCCCCCGGTGGTGCTTTACAAGGTCGGCGACGTGTACTTCGTGGTGGACGGCCACCACCGCGTCTCGGTGGCGCGCGAGCAGGGGCAGGAGTTCATAGACGCCGACGTGCGCGAGTGCCAGACCCGGGTCAACATCACGCCGGACCTCAAACCGGAAGACCTGGAGATCCTCGGCGAAAAAGTGGACTTCCTCGAACGTACCGGCCTGGACCGCATCCGCCCGAAGGCCGCCATCAAACTGACCATCCCCGACGGCTTCGACCGGATGCTCGAACACGTCGCCGTCCACCGCTATTTCATGGGCCTCGACCTCCAGCGCGACATCTCCGAGCAGGAGGCCGTGGCGCACTGGTACGACAGGGTTTACCTGCCCATCGTTGGCGTCATCCGCCGAAGCGGGGTGCTGCGCGAGTTCCCCGGCAAGACCGAAGGCGACCTCTATCTTTGGATCCTCGACCGCCAGCGTTACCTGTCCGCGCAAGGACGCAACCTGATGTCCCCCGCCCGCGCGGCGCGCGAATTTGTGGACAAGGTGAAGTAATCGCAAGTCGCTGCTGGAGACGGCGGGGGCGGGAAAAACAAAACACGAAAAGCAAAAAAAGTTTCCGCCCCGGCTGGCGCAGTGGGGCGGAATCGTCTTCTGAGGAGTCGGCCTTCATTCGTTCGATATCAGCCTGCCTCCTATTTCTTGAACGCTTGATGGGCTTGAGCGTATATTCGCAGGGCGGCCGCGAGATCACGCTGATAATTTTCGCCTTGAGCCTTAAACCATTCTATTACGTCGGGTTCGACTTCCACCGTTACCTTTACTTTCGGCTTTGGCATTCGCCATTTTGCCGCGGCGAAGAACTCTTCGGTCAGCGGCGGAATTTCCGAAGTATCAATCATGTCATCGGTCATCGAATCAAAATGTTCCAAATTCGTTTTTGTAGGCTTGTTCATATCGTTTTCTTTCGTCGCTTGTGGCTTTTCGGAAGGAAATTACTCGGATAGTGTTTTCTTTTGGTTCGGCGAACACGGTTACAACAGCACGCATATCCAGCAAACCAATACCAATCCAACGATTTTCGCTGTAGTCTTTGCGGTCATCCAACCGGACCAGCATGGGGGATTCAAAAACCTTGCACGCGTCAGCGAAATCCAATCCATGCTTTTCGACGTTGGCTCTATTTTTCTGTTTATCCCATTCGAACTTCATGGACGTAGTATAGCCTTTCCTTGACAGTCTTGCAAGTCCGTTTGGGTCTGAAAATAAATAACTTCCCGTATTTTTGTTCGCGAGCAGTTGCACTGCGAGCAGGATGCAGTCCAACTGCATCCGAACAAGGGAATTTATTCTTTTACGAACCCTTTATGATGTTACGAGCGGGCTTAAGGCGTGGCTCGATGGCAGCGTGGGGTTGGCGGGAAAAAGCCAAAGGTAGAATCCGCCAAAGGGCTGCCTCTCCGCGCAGGGACGCGGCCTGATGTCGCCTGCCCGCGCCGCGCGGGAGTTTGTGGACAAGGTGAAATGATTCTCCCGCAGGGGCAGCCTGCGGGAGAGGGTGGGGGAGTCTACTCGGCGATGAGTTTACCGCCAACGGGTTTGTGTCTCATCAGGAAGAAGCGCAGCGAGCCGGCCGGGGGTTCCCAGGCGATGTCCAGCCCGTGGATCTTTTCCCGCTTCTGGTACAGTTCCGCGACCTTCTCCGCGGCGTAATCCATGTGCGACTGGGTATAGACGCGCCGTGAAATGGTCAACCGGACGAGTTCCAGTTTGGGGACATTGTTGAGGCCGGTCTTGGGGTCGCGCCCGGCTGAGGCGATGCCCCGTTCCATCGCCCGGACGCCGCTTTCCAGGTAGAGAGCCGCCGCCAGCGCCTGGGCCGGGAACTGTTCCTGGGGAACATGCGGCAGGAATTTCTTGGCGTCAATAAAGACCGCGTGGCCTCCGACCGGCACAACGATGGGGATGTTCGCCAGCTGGAGCATTTGTCCCAGGTATTGCGTTTGTCCAATACGGTAGGCCATCCATTCATCGTCCACGCATTCGCGGATGCCCTGGGCCAGGGCTTCCATGCTGTAGCCGGCCATCCCGCCGTAAGTGGGATACCCTTCGAAATCCACGAGCATTTCCCGCGCTTTGACGGCTTTCTCCGCGTCGTTGAGCGCCAGGAATCCGCCGATGTTGACGAGGTGATCCTTTTTGGAACTCATCGTGCAGCCGTCGGTGAGGCCGCCGATTTCGCGCACGATCTGGGCGACGGTCTTGTTTTTGTAACCCGGCTCGCGCTGCTGGATAAAATAGGCGTTCTCCGCCACCCGCGTCGCGTCCAGCGTCAGCGGGATGCCGTATTTTTTCGTCAGGGCGCGCACCGCTTTGAGATTTTCCATCGAGAACGGCTGTCCGCCCGCCATGTTGACGCAGCCTTCGAGATGGACGTAGGCGATGTGGCGCGGGCCGTGCTCTTTTCCCCATTTCTCGATGCAGTCGTCAATCAACTTCTGGAGTTTCTTCAAATCCACGTTTCCCTTGAAGGGCAGCAAAACGGTGGGATCGTGCGCCTCGTCAATGATGATGTCAACGAACGTTCCGCCCGCTTTCAGGATGTGCACCTTCGTGGTGGTGAAGTACATGTTCTTCGGCACGTAGATGGGATCGCCCGGATATTGCGCCAGCAGGGGCTTGATGTAGATGCTCGAAAGGATATGCTCCGCCCCGCGTCCCTGGTGGGTGGGGATCACTTCCTTCCAGCCGTAGATATCCTTCACCGCCGCTTCGAGCGGATAGAAACTTCTCGACCCGGCGTAATCCTCGTTGCCGCGCATCATCGCCGACCATTGCAGGTCGCTCATCGCGGACGTGCCGCTGTCGGTCAACAGGTCCATGTAGATGACGGGTTTGTGCTTTTCGCTCAACAGGAACGTGTTGTACCCGGCCTCCTGGATGGCCTCGAACCTTGTCTTGTAAGTCGGGAATGCCCCCCGTATTTCCACCGCCTTGACGCGATACGGCTCCCTCGGGTGGACCGGCAGCGCCCGCAGGGCCTCCTGCCCGGCTTTGGCTGCGCGCATCGCCAGGAATTTCCTGATATCTTCCAGCGAGTCGCCGGGGCGGACAGGCTGGTTCCCGCCAACCAGCCTTTTTTGCAGGATTTCCAGTTGCTGCTCGGGCGTCAGGTTGCCGTCCGATTTGCGAAACGAAATCTTCGAGGGATTCAGGAACACTTTCATGACAAGTCCTTTCTTCGTATCAGGGATTGGATTTGGCAGACACTCGATGGCGCTTATACGGATGCGCTCTGTTGCTCTCGATTTTACTATACAACGTAATTCCTCTGAATTCAAGCACTTTTCCATCCCATCGTTTCTTTCGATTACAATACCCCCGCGATGAACACCTGGCGTCTCCTCCTGCACCCCACTCCCGCCCGCGGCGCGTGGAACATGGCCGCCGACGAAGCCATCCTCGAAGCCTGCGGGCGCGGCGAATCCCTCCCGACCCTGCGCCTCTACGCCTGGGCCCCGTCCTGCCTCTCGCTCGGCTATGCCCAGCCGCTCACCGACGTGGACCTCCCCCGCCTCCAATCCCGCGGCTGGGACCTCGTCCGCCGCCCGACGGGAGGCCGCGCCGTCCTGCACACCGACGAGTTGACCTACTCGGTCATTGCCCCGCTGGGCGAGCCGCGCCTTTCCGGGACCCTGCTGGACTCCTACCAGCGCCTGGCGAATGCCCTCGTTGCCGCCCTGCGCGCCCTCGGCCTGCCCGCCGAAATCGAGGGCGAATCCCACTCCGCCGCCGCGGGACGCACCGTCAACCCGGTCTGCTTCGATGTCCCGTCCACGTATGAGATCACCGTGCGCGGCAAGAAACTGCTCGGCTCGGCCCAGTCCCGCCGCCGGGACGGCATCCTCCAGCACGGCTCGCTCCCGCTGACCGGCGACCTGACGCGCATCCTGCAAGCCCTGTCCTATCCCGACGAGGAGAGGCGCGCCCGCGCCGCGTCGCGCCTGCTCGACCGCGCCGCCACGGTCGAGGCCCTGCTCGGGCGTCCCGTCACGTGGGAGGAAGCCGCGCAAGCGTTTATCGGGACGTTCCGTGAAGTGTTGCAACTGGATTTGCAGCCGGGTGAACTGACCCCGCGCGAGTCTGCCCGCGCCGCCGAACTGGCCGAAACAAAATATGCCCATCCAGAGCGGAAGGGCATATCCAGAGTTTCCTGAAAATTAACCACGGAGCAACTGCGGCGGGAGTCCGAAGTCTCCCGACTTCGGCAGGGCGCCGATGACTGGAGTCGTCTGACTCCAGGATGCCGGAACGTGGAGAGTGCAGAGTTTTTTTGTTTTCGTTTTTTGCTTTTTGTTTTTTTTGGTCTACGGTTTCGGTTCCTCGAAGATGACCGCCTGGTAGCCCAGATTCTGGAAGAACCGCTCGAGGAACAGGTTTGCGTTGATCTGCGCCTGGTCGAGGATGCCGTCCTCGAGCGCGGCCTTGCAGATCTCCTCCACAGCCACCTGCCGGGCAGCGGTCTCCAGGTTCGGGTCGCCGTGGGTGAGCGCTCCCGTCTGCCGGTCATAGACGTACGATTTCTGTTCATCGAGTGTGCAGACCAGGATCTCGGCCTGCGGCAGGCGGACGTGGAGCATCCCGCCCTCCAGCCACATATCCTCGGCGGTTATCTTGCCCAGGTCCACCCCGGCGATGACGTAGCCGTGCGCCACGAACAGCAGCCTGTCGCCGAATAGCGGACCGAGGACGCCCTGGTTGACCTCGGCGGTGATGACCTTCTCGACCGTGTAGTGGATCGTCTGGAGCTGGGCCACCGCGCGCACTTTGTCAATGATCGTCACCGGGTCCGGGATGACCGTGGGGGTGGGGTGGAGCAGGCCGGCCACCTGGGTGCTGAGTTCGTTGTTCGTCCGCTGGAGCGGGTCCAGCACGGTGTTGACCGTGTTCAGGGCGCGGCTGGTCGAGTTGACCAGGAACCAGACCAGGCCGACGGTCGCCAGGACGAGCAGCATCGGCAGGATGGATTGCAGGGGGCGGGGAGGTTGTGGGTTCGACATACGCTGATTATAACAAAAATTTATGAGACATATCACTTGCCTATTCTGCCAATTCGAGATATTATCGTACTGTCGACTGGGGAAACTGTTTCCCCTAAAAAACTCTTGAGAGGAGAAGAAAAAAATGAAGAAGTTGTTTGTGTTCGTTTCGATGCTGGCGGCCCTGACTATGCTGCTGGCTGCCTGCGGTCCTGAGGCGACGCCCACCCCCGTGGCCGCCACCGAGCCGCCTACTGCCGTTCCCACCGAGCCGCCCGCGCCCGCGCTGGGCACCCCGGAGAACCCGATCATCCTGGCCCTGGCCCCGTCTGCGAATACGCAGGAACTGATCGCCGGTGGCGAGGCGATTGCCGCCAAGCTGACCGAACTGACCGGCTACAGTTTCGTGGTCACCGTCCCGACTAGCTATGCCGCGCTGATCGAAGCCATGGGCTCCGGCAATGCGCACGTTGGCTTCCTGCCGACCGTGCCTTACATCGTAGCCTACGAGAAGGGCTATGCCACCATCGGCCTGGTCACCCTGCGCAATGGCGCCGATCACTATGCTTTCGAAGTGATCGCCAATCAGGCCCTGGTTGATAAAGGCGTCTTCACTGTCTACTATGACACCGCCACCGGCGTCAACACCGCCGATGCCGCCACCGCCCTGGCCCAGTTGAACGGGAAGAAGCCCTGCTATGCAGACCCGCTGTCATCCTCCGGCTACCTGGTCCCATCCGGCTACTTTAAATCTAATGGCATTAGTCCCAAGGCTGGCGCCTGGGTGCAGGGCCATCCGACGATCGTCAAGTCGATCTACCTGAGCCCCGGCAATAATGCCAAGAACGAAGGCGAAATCTGCGACTTCGGCACAGTCTATGTGGATGCCCGCACGTCTGTCACCACCGACTTCCCGGATGTCAACGACAAAGTGGCCGTCCTGTGGGTCTCCGACCCGATCATCCCGAACGACACGATTTCCCTGATTGCCGGGATGGATCCCGCCATACGTGCCGCCATCGTGACCGCATTCGAAACCATCGCTTCCACCGAAGATGGCCTGGCGCTGCTCAAGAACGGCGGCTACAGCATCGGCGGCTTGAAGATCGTGGATGACTCCTTCTTCGATGACTATCGCGTCTACCTGGAGTCGATCGGCTTCGACATCAATTCCTACAAGTAAACAAATCTCCAACTGAGGGAGGGCTTCCGCCCTCCCTCTTTTTTAAACTGAGGGTGCATCATGCTGCGAATCCAAAACCTCACCAAAGTGTATCCGAACGGCACGCAAGCGTTAAAAGATGTCAGTTTTGAAGTCAAAGATGGGGAATTCCTGGTGGTGATCGGCCTGTCAGGGTCGGGCAAGTCCACCCTGCTGCGCTGCATCAACCGGCTGATCGATCCAACGGAAGGTAAAATAACCTGGGACGACATTGATATCACTGCCGCGCCTCCAGCGGAATTGCGCCGCATCCGCCGCCAGATCGGGATGGTCTTCCAGCAGTTCAACCTGGTCAAGCGCTCCAGCGTGATGACCAATGTCATGAACGGGCGTTTGGGGTACGCCAATCCCTGGCTCTCCCTGCTGGGCATCTGGCCTCCGACCGATAAACAGCGGGCGGTCAAGGCGCTCGAACGGGTGGGGATTGCCGATAAAGCCTCCAGCCGCGCCGACGCCCTCTCGGGCGGACAACAGCAGCGGGTCGGGATCGCCCGCGCCCTGATGCAGGAACCGCGCCTGGTGCTGGCCGACGAGCCGGTCGCCAGCCTGGACCCGGTGCTGTCCCATTCCATCCTGCATTACCTGGAACAATTGAACAAGGAAGGGATGACGGTCATCTGCAGCCTGCATTTCCTGGACCTGGTGCATCGCTATGCCACCCGGGTGATCGCCTTGAAGGATGGCATCAAGGTTTTCGAGGGGCTGCCGGCAGAGATTGACCGCGCCAAGTTCAAGGAAATCTACGGCGAGGAAGCGCAGGAAGTGCGCGCCACGACCGTCGAGGCCTCGGCATGAAAGAATCGGAACCCGCGCGGCGCTCTCCGCTCCTGGCGGGAGCGCTTTCTGCATTGCTGCCCGGTCTCGGTCACGTATCCTTGCGCCAGTGGTACCGAGGTGTGGCGATCCTGCTTTCCTTCCTGGTCTTGACGGGTATTGTGGCCTGGTACGCCGAGCCGCTGATATCATGGGACTCGTCCATTTATCCGCTCCTTGCATTCCTGGCATGGTTCAAGTTTGGCGGATTCTGGTACCTCGCCCCGGCAGGGATGTGGTTGTGGAATATATGGGACGCGGCCAGTCTGGCCGGCTGCGGCCGCACGCGCACCATCCTCATCCCGCTCCTATTTGGTATGATGGCAGCCTACGGCATCGGCTGGCAACTGGTTGAAGTTGATTTCAGCGCCGCCAGCCTGGATCGAGCCATGGCGATCATCCGCCCCATGCTCTACCCGGACATGGTTGAAGAACGGCGCGAGTTGAACCGGATGTGGACCTATGTTTCTGTCCCCTGTTCGGCAACGGAAACGCCGCCGCAAGCCCGCCGGGAAGAAGATGGTAAAGTGGCTTCTGCCACACCAGACTGCGCCAAATTGAGCGAGGCATTGACGGTCTCCGTTTCCGGTATGTGGCCGGATACGGATACCATTGTCTGGTGGGAAACGGCCATCGGGGATGACAAGCCTCTGGGCGGGAATGAGAATGCTCCCCTGATTGTGCGCACGGATGCAACCGGTTCGCTGACGGTTGTGATCCATGTTCCGAGCACGGTGATGATCGCCCAGCCCGACCCGTCCCTGATGCTCCAGCACCGGGTCTATTTCGACCAGTATCGCCCCCTGGGCGGTTACCAGATCACGTCCAATGGCGGTTTCGTGCTCAAAGGCATGATGGAATCGGTCACCATGGCTTTGATGGCAACCACACTTTCCATCCTGTTGGCGATCCCGATCAGTTTCCTGGCAGCCCGCAACCTGATGGGCGGCAACCCGTTCACCCTGTTCATTTATGTTATTACCCGCACCATCTTGAATTTTGTGCGCTCGATCGAGGCGCTGATCCTTGCCATTGTTTTCGTGATCATTGTCGGCCTGGGTCCCTTTGCCGGGGTGATGGCGCTGGCAGTCCATTCGGTGGTAGCCCTGGCCAAGTTGTATTCCGAAGTGATCGAAGGGATCGACCCGGGACCGATCGAGGCCGTGAAAGCCACCGGCGCAAACTGGCTGCAGGTGGCGCGGTACGGCGTCATCCCGCAGATCGTGCCGCCCTTCACGGCTTTCACCATCTACCGCTGGGACATTAACGTCCGGATGTCAATTATCATCGGCATGGTGGGCGGCGGCGGGATCGGTCAATACTTGATCCAATGGATCCAAATCAATGAAATGGGAGCGGTCGGGGCAGCCTTTATTGCCATCGCGGTGGTGGTCATTACGCTCGACTACCTGAGCGCCAAAGTGCGGGAAAGATTGGTGTAGCCATGAAGAAACTTTCCCATCTCAAACGCATGGTCCTCAGCGCGCTGGTTATTGCAGCGTTGGTCTACCTGTATTCGGTCTCATACCGCGTGACCAATATGGACTTTGTCCGCCTGGTAAAGGACGCATATAAGGCCAGGGAGTTTGTCAGCGCCTTCCTGCACCCGGACCTGTTCACCCGCGATACCGAGACGGTAACGATAACGACCACTTTCCCCATTCCGTGTGATTCTGCGCCGATATCTGAGCCGGTCGAGTCTGGCCCGCGGCTGGTGACCAGTGTGCCCTGCGCAGGAGAAAAAGAAAGATTCATTCTGGAAGGGTTCGATATGGCGCCCAGCACCGAGATTGCCGTCCGCTGGCATTTCCCGGATGGCCGGGTCTTCACGATCCTGCGGACAACAACGGATGCGGATGGGCATTTCTCCGCCGAAGTGGAAGCCAGGGCAATTGCCGCTTCTGCGGGCGGTGTGGCAAGCGCCATCGAAGTGGATACCTATATCCCCATCAGCGGGTTGAAACCCAGCCAGGCTATGAAAGATGTGACGCGCGAGATTTTCGTCACGATCTTCATGGCCCTGTTCTCCACCACCATCGCCACCATCATCGCCGCCCCGCTCAGTTTCCTGGCGGCCAGCAACATCACCAAGCGCGGCCCGCTTGGGACGAGCGTCTACTACATCACGCGCTCATTCTTCAACATCATGCGCTCCTATGACCCGCTGGTGATGGCAACCGTCTTCGCCTTCTGGCTCGGTTACGGTCCGTTTGCAGGCACGATGGCGCTGACCGTGGTCACGGTGGCTTCGCTGGGCAAGCTATTCTCAGAAGCCGTGGAAAGCATTGACCCGGGCCCGATCGAGGCGCTCCAGGCCAGCGGCGCCAACCGCATGCAGGTGGTGCGTTTCGCGGTCATCCCGCAGATCGTCCCGGACTTTGTTTCGTTCATCGTCTACCATTGGGATATCAACGTCCGCATTTCGACCATCATCGGTTTCGTGGGCGGCGGCGGGATCGGGTATTACCTGAGCGAAAAGATCAACTCGATGGTTGGCTACAACCAGGCCGCAACAGCCATTTGGGCCATCGTCATCGTTGTCTGGGTGCTGGATTTCCTGAGCGCAGAAGTGCGCAAGAAACTGACCTAGCGTTTGGTTTCCCACAAGATGCGGACGAAAGTCCGCATCTTGTTTTAAGTTGGGTTTCTATCGTGTTCGAACGTATCCTGATACTGTCGGCCAGACCCTTGTTGACCCCTCATCCCCGGCCTGTTGCCAGTCCTGATACGTTCAACTCCCGGCATTGTTCCATGGTCTCATGGAGCGCAGACCCAGGCCCGCACTCCGCTGTTTTCAGGTAAAATCCTGCCTGTGTTCAAACGCATCCTCAAAATGATCCTGAAAATCCTGCTCATCCTTGCTGCTCTTGGCCTGCTCGTCCTGCTTGTGCCCCGGCTGGTGACGGCGCTCTCGGCGCGCGGACGGGTGTACACCGTGGACGAGGTCCCGGCGCGGCGCGTTGCCATCGTCTTCGGCGCGGGGCTGTGGCGCGACGGCTCCGCCACCCCCATCCTTCACGACCGCGTCGCCGCCGCCGCGGACCTCTACCGGGCGGGCAAAGTCGAGAGAATATTGATGAGCGGCGACAACCGCTTCGTGGACTACAACGAGCCGGCGGCCATGCGTGAACTGGCCCTGTCGCTGGGCGTGCCGGATGAGGCCATCGTACTCGACTATGCCGGGCGGCGTACCTACGATACCTGTTACCGGGCCAAGGCCATCTTCGGCGTGACCGAGGCCATCCTCGTCACGCAGGAATTCCACCTGCCGCGCGCCCTCTACCTGTGCAACCGCCTCGGCGTGGATTCGGTTGGTGTGGAGGCCGACCGGCGCGACTACCGCCGCTCATCCGTGCTATACTGGAATCTGCGCGAACTGCTGGCAACGGTCAATGCCCTGTGGGAAGTGCACATTTCGCACCCTCTCCCCGTGCTGGGCGACCCGGAACCGATTTTCCCGCCGGAGGGGGCGTCCTCTCCGTAAGGTATAATGGGTCTGGAGGTGCGTTATGGTCACCAAGCGATTCGAACGAGTGATTATCAAAGTGGGGGAACTGCCCGCACAGGAACAGGATGCCCTGGCGGATTGGATCCTGGATGAGTTGGAGGATGATCTCCGCTGGCAAAAGGCTTTTGCCGGGTCGCGGGGCGCGCTGGAAAATATGGCAGAAAAAGCCTTGCTGGATCGCGCTCAGGGAATAAACCAGTCTTGCGACTTGTTAGCGTTATGAAGAGGCGCGCATGTTATCCATAAAAGAACTCCAGGCGCAATATGTGACCAATGAGGTTGGCAAGAAGGTTGCTGTGATCCTGCCAATTGAAGAATTCGAAGAATTAATCGAAGACCTTGAAGACTTGGCCGTGCTGCTTGAAAGACGCGATGAACCAACCATCCCCTTTGAAGAAGTCGTCGCTAAACTGAAGAAAAATGGCCTCTTACCAGATTGAGTTCAAGTCTTCGGCGCTAAAGGAACTCGAAAGGCTGCCGCGACAAATCATTCCTAAGGCAATCGCGGTGATTAAAGGATTGGCGGAAAATCCCTTTCCACAGGGAGTCAAAAAACTGGCTGGTTTTGAACGTACATATCGCGTTCGTGTTGGGGATTATCGTATTATGTACGAAATCCACGAAGATCGACTCATCATTGAAATCATCCGCGTCAAACATCGCAAAGATGTTTACAGGAGGTGACCATGACCCGCGACGAAGCCCTTGCCATTGTCCATGAGTTCGTCAAGAACGAAAACCTCATCAAGCACATGCTGGCGGTCGAAGCCGCCATGCGCTTCTACGCCGAAAAATTCGGCGAGGATGTGGAGATGTGGCGCGCCGCCGGCCTGCTCCACGACTTCGATTGGGAGATCCATCCCACGCTCGAAGGCCACCCGCAGGCAGGCGAACCCATCCTGCGCCAGCGCGGCGTGCCGGAGGAAATCATCCGCGCCGTCATGTCCCACGCCGACCATACCGGGGTCCCGCGCGTGACGCGCATGGAGAAAGCCCTCTACGCCTGCGACGAGGTGACCGGACTCATCACCGCCGTCGCCCTCGTCCGCCCGTCCCGCTCCCTGCTGGACCTCGAGCCGGCCTCCGTCAAAAAGAAGTGGAAGGATAAGGCCTTCGCCGCCGGAGCCAACCGCGCCGAGATCGAGAAAGCCGCCGCCGAATTTGGCCTCGAACTCTGGGAGCACGTCGGCAACGTCATCCTGGCGATGCGCGCCATCGCCCCCGAACTTGGTTTGGTCGGGAATATTTCGTAGGGGCGGACCTATGTGTCCGCCTTGGGCCGACACGCAGATCGGCCCCTACAGGTGGAAAAATGACTCTCCAGGGCAAAGGCTTCTTCACTTTCATCCTCCCCGAATGTGAAAAAGGCGCGCCGGCCGCCATCCTCGCCGCCGCGCAAGCCGCCGGACTCAGCCACGTGCTGGTCAAGATCGCCGACGGCCCGCGTCCCTTCGGCGTGGACTCGTCTGGCAGCGACTTCACCGCCCCGGTTGTGCAGGCGCTGCGCGCGGCGGGCATCGCCGTCTGGGGCTGGCACTACGTCTACGGCAATGACCCGGCGGGGGAGGCGGCTGTCGCCATCCAGCGCGCCCAGGCTCTCGGCCTCGACGGCTACGTGGTGGACGCCGAGCAGGAGTACAAACTGCCGGGCCGCGACAAAGCCGCCCGCAAGTTCATGACCGCCGTGCGCGCCGGGCTGGACATCCCGGTTGCCCTGAGTTCCTACCGTTTCCCCGATTATCATCCCGAACTGCCCTGGGCGGTCTTCCTCGAATTTTGCGACTACCACATGCCGCAGGTCTACTGGGAGCAGGCGCACAACGCCGGGAATCAACTGCGCGAATCGAAACGCCAGTGCGACGCCCTCCCGCACGCCAAACCCTACCTTGCCACCGGCGCGGCCTACGGGACCCCCGGCTGGGCCGCGACCCCCGCCGACATCGCCGACTTCCTCAACACTGCCAAAATGCTCGGCATCCCGGCCGCCAACTTCTTCTCGTGGGACTACTGCCGCGCCCACCTTCCCGCCGTCTGGAAGGCGGCCGCCGACTTCGCCTGGCCCGCCCCATTGCAGCCGGTGGCGCCGGCCCCCGCGCCCGTGACACCGGTCACGCCTGCCCCCGCGCCGGTCACGCCGACACCCGCCCCGGTCACGCCGACTCCCGCGCCTGTAACGCCGGTCACGCCCGCGCCGGAGACTCCCTCCGTCCCCCAACCGGACGCGTTCACCGTCCAGTTCCTCGCCGCGCTCAACAGCCTCCAGTCCGGAGGAGTGGCCGCGTTCTACCGCGCCGACGCGGTCCACGTGCGCGGCGGAAGCGTGGCGCGCGGCGCGGCGTCGGTCCAGGCGGATTACGCCGCTTTCTTCGCCAGTCTGCCCGCCGGGACGCAGTTCCGCCTGCTCCACTTCGAGAGCCGCGGCGATGCCCGTTACCTGGCCTGGCAGGCCGGGACGCGCTCCGGGCAGTTGTCGCTCATCGTGCAGGATGACCAGATCGTGATGGATTACCTGTTTTTCGAGTAGCAAGTCTCCGCCGGTCTTTTGCTTTTCGTTTTCTGGCACCCTGACAGTTTGTTGCGCTCACAGAAATCGGGTCTCTGGGAATCGCCGTGATAGACCAGCACATGTAGGACAAATTGCCAATTTGTCCCACAGCAGACCACCAAATATAGTGGCGCGTCACGGCAACTCCCAATGAACCCAGAAAGCTCAACGCGGATTTTGCCGATTTACCTGATTTCGCGGATTCTTTCAGAAAACATCGGCGTAATCCGCAAAATCCGCGTAATCCGCGTTCCTCTTTTGGCTTTTCGTTTTTTTGGAGGTGTCGCATGGCAGCAAAAAAACATCCCGAACCGTCTGACCGCCGCCTGCGCGGCGCCTGGCTGTGGCTGGTGCGCATTGGATTCGCCCTGCTGGCGCTGATGGCGCTGGGCTTGTTCGCGGCCGGCGTGCCGGTGGAATTGTCGCGCCTGCGTGGCAACATCCTGGCGCTGGAGATCCGCGCCGACGAGGCCGGGCATCTCCTTCTTTACCCGCAGACCGGCGGGCTGGCGGAGGACGCCGGCATCCAGCCGGGCGACGTGCTCGTTTCGGTGGACGGCCAGCCCGTCCCCGCCGGGACGACGCCCGCCGGGGCCTGGAAACTGCTCGACGGAGGGGAGGGGGAGACGGTGACGCTGGGCGTGGCGCGGCAGGCTGACGGTCCCGCGCGCCGCGTGGTTCTCCTCCGCCCGGCCGCGTACGAGAAGGCGCTGGCGCGCATGAACCTGTCGCCCGGCTTCATGGCCGGCTACATGACGGCTTTCCACATCCTGTTCGTGGCCGGGTTCACGCTGGTGGCCGCGCTGGTCTTCTGGCGCAAGTCCGACGACTGGATGGCGGCCGGGCTGGCGCTGACGCTGGTCATGTTCGTGGTGCGCTCCGCGCCGGAAATGTATTTCGCCGACGACGTGTACCCCTGGCTGCGGGTCCCGGTGGCGGCGACGGGGCTGCTCGGCGTGGTTCTGCCGGTCTGGCTGCTCTACCTGTTCCCGAACGGAAAATTTGCCCCGCGCTGGACGCTCTGGCCGGCGCTGGCGGCCACGCTCTGGTACGCGGCCTTCTTCCTGCCGGCGGCGGTCAACCCCATCCGCCTGCCGCCGGTGGTCATCTTCCTGATGGCGATGGCGTTCTACGGGATCGGGGTCGGAGCGCAGATCTATCGTTACCGGCGCGTCTCCACGCTGACGGAGCGCCAGCAAACCAAATGGGCGGTGCTGGGCTTTGCCGGGGCGCTGGTCATCTCGTACCTGCTGCTCATCCCGCTCAACCGCCTGCCCGTGTTCGAGTTGACCGCCTCCGGCCTGATCTGGTCCATGCTCCTGAACCGCCCGCTCTATTACCTCGGCCTGCTGCTGGTGCCGGTGACGCTGGCGGTTTCGATGCTGCGGCGCGGCCTGTGGGACGTGGACGTGGTCATCAACCGCGCCGCCGTGTACACGCTCCTGCTCGGCCTGCTTGGCCTGATCTGGACCGCCGGCACGGCCCTGCTCGACGAGATTTTGGGCAGTTTCCTCGAAGCCCGCTCTCAAACGCTTTCCGTTGCGCTCTCCGGCGTCGGGTCGGCCACCCTGTTCCTGCCGCTCAAGAAACGCATCGAAACGTGGATCAACGCCCGCTTCTACCCCGACCGGGTGGACTTCGAGGCCGCGCTGGTGGAACTTCGCCCCGACGTGGTGGACGGCATCGCCCTGCCGGACCTGTACCATGCCCTCGTGACGACCGTCCCGGCGCTGCTGCAATGCAGGCACGCCGCCGTCTTCGAATACGAGGCCGGTTCGCCGCGCGTGAAGGAACTCTGCAACCTGGCGGCCAAATCCGCCCGTCTGGAACTGAAGAAGGAACTGGCGGACTCGCTGCGCTGCGGCAAGGTGCTCCACCGCCCGGCGGATGACCGCTTCCCGGTCATCGTCCCGCTGTTCGTGCCGCGCGGCCGGACCTGCGACCTGCTCGGCCTGCTGGCGCTCGGTGCGCGCGCGGGCGGCCGCGGCTTTTCGCGCGACCACCTCTCCGGCCTGGCCGCCCTCGGCGCCCGCGCCGGCACGGCCATCCACATCATCGAGTTGAACGAGAAGAAAGAGATTGCGTTGAGGAAGCGGGCGCGGGCGTAAAAGGTTGCTTGTTCAGTTCCGTAAAATAGAAACGCCCCGCGTCCGATCACGGCGCGGGGCGCACGATTTACTCATTACTCGTTCTTTCTCACCTCTTTTTCTTCTCCTCCACCTTTTTCCCCTTCGGGGACAGTGTGACGAACCTCTCCGCCGCCCAGCCTTCCGCCAATCCCAGCACCGCATCCCCAGCCTTGATTTCCACCACCGCCTCGCCGCGCACGGCGGAGCGTTTGCGCAGGGGCGCGGCGTCCAGCCGGGTCATCTTCGGGGCGGCTTTGGCGAGATGCAAAGTGACGATGGCATTGCCCTTGCCGCTTGCCAGCCCGGCCAGCGCCACGCGCGGCGGCAGTTCCCAGGCGATGACGCCCTTGCCGTAGCGTCCCTGCGCCGGGAAATCTTTCTGCTCGACGCGCTTGGCCTTGCCATCCGCAGCCAGGATGAAAATATCTCCGACTGCGGGCAGGATTTGGCAGCCGATCACTTCATCCCCGACGCCCAACTTGATGCCGTTGACGCCGGCCGCGGCCAGCCCCATCGGGCGGACCTCCTCCTCGCTGAAGCGGATCGCCATCCCCTGCGCCGTGGCGAGCAGGACCTCCTTCCTGCCGTCCGTTAAAGCGGCCCATCCCAGGCTGTCGCCCTCGTTGACGTTGACCAGCCGGAAGGTCTGGGCAGACGGCCCCGGCAGTTCGCTGACCGGGCTTTTCTTCACCATGCCGCCCTTCGTCACGGCCAGAACAAAACAGTCTGACAGGTCTAACACGTCCGACTTGTTGGACCTGTTAGACCTGTTGGACTTGTCAGACTTGCTGGACGGTAACGCAAACGCCGCCACCGGCATCTCGTCCGTCTGGAGCGGGGACTGTTTGTTGAACGGATTGCCGTCTGATAATTTCTCAGCCTCCGGCAGGGTGTGGACGGCCACCGCCGCGGCCAGTCCACGCGCGGAGACGAGATACAGTGTGTCGGTCGCGTTGGCTTTGACCAGCAGTTTCGGCGCTTCCGAGCCGGAGAGGCGCGGCGGCTTATCGTCACGCGTGCGGGCGAGCGTTCCGTCGGCGGTCATGCCGATCCAGACGATCTGTTCCGGCAATAACTCGGCGGCGGTCAGCGGGGCTTTCTTTGCTTTGCGGCCGCGCAGGCTGACGATCTGCGTCCGCCGCCGGTCGCCGAAGTCGGCCTTGACCTTGAGCAGTTCCTCGGAAGCCGCGCCGCGCATCTTCTTCGGGGATTTCAGCAGGGTTTCCAGTTCCTTGATGAGCGCCAGCGTCTCTTTGTATTCGGTCTCGATCTTCTTGCGTTCCAGCGCGGCCAGGCGGCGCAACTGCATCTCCAAAATAGCATTGGCCTGCAACTCGGACAGTTTGTAGCGTTTCATCAGGCGGGCGCGGGCAGTCTCCACGTCGGGCGAGGCTTTGATGAGGGCGATGATCTCGTCGAGGTGTTTGAGCGCGACCATCAGGCCTTCGAGGATGTGCGCCCGGGCGCGCGCCCGCTGCAGGTCGAACTCGGCGCGGCGGCGGATGACCGTCAGCCGGTGGTCGAGGTAGACGCGCAGCGCCTGTTTCAGGTTCAGCAGGCGCGGCTCGTTATCCACCAGCGCCAGCAGGTTGATGCTGAAGGTGGACTGCATCGGCGTGCGCTTGTAGAGGTCGGCCAGCGCTTTCTCCGGCGCGACGTTTTTGGTCAACTCGATGACGATGCGCAGACCCTGCCGGTCGGACTCGTCGCGCAGGTCGGTGATGCCCTCCAGGTGCCCGTTGCGGACGAGTTCGGCAATCCGCTCAATCAGGCTGGATTTATTCACCTGATACGGTAATTCTGTGACGATGATGCGGCTCTTGCCGCGCTCCATTTCCTCGATGTGGGCTTTGGCCTGGATGGTGACGCGGCCGCGCCCCTTGCCATAGGCGGCCTCGATGCCTTCCTCGCCCTTCTGCTCGATGATGATGCCGCCGGTCGGGAAGTCGGGACCTTCGACGAACTCCATCAAATCGTCCACGTTCACGTCGTCGAGTTTTTCCCATTTTTCGAGCATGTAGACGCAGGCGTCCACAATCTCGGACAGGTTGTGCGGCGGGATGTTGGTGGCCATGCCGACCGCGATGCCGGTGGCCCCGTTGACCAGCAGGTTCGGGATGGCGGAGGGGAGCACGGTCGGCTCGGTCAGGGTGCCGTCGAAGTTGCCGCTGAAGTCCACCGTGTTCTTGGCGATGTCAGCCAGCAGGTCCAGCGCCGGGGCGGCGAGACGCGCCTCGGTGTAACGCATGGCCGCCGGGGGGTCGCCGTCCACTGAGCCGAAGTTGCCCTGCCCGTCCACGAGCATGGTTCGCATCGAGAAATCCTGCGCCATGCGCGCCATCGATTCGTAGACCGAGGCGTCGCCGTGCGGATGGTACTTGCCCAGCACCTCGCCGACGATCCGCGCCGACTTGCGGTAGGGGCTGTCGGCGCGGATGCCCATGTCGTACATGGCGTACAGGATGCGGCGCTGGACGGGCTTGAGGCCGTCGCGGGCGTCCGGCAGGGCGCGCGATACGATCACGCTCATGGCGTAATCGAGATAGGCTTCCTGCATTTCGCGGTCGATGTCAATTTTACGAACGAGGCCGAGTTCCATAGTGACTCCTGCCCTCACCCCTAACCCCTCTCCTAATTTGGGAGAGGGGCAGGGAGGGAGGGAAATTTTGTTCTGCTATCTTACGGGGAAAGAGGGAAAGCGTCAAGGAAAAGAAAGCGGGGCGGCATATTCCGCCCCGCTGGTTATGGAACCCATGCTGTTGAACTCATGGCCCGCTCAAGAGGTAAACTGCTGATGCAAGTGAACAGCCCTGATCCATCGGGGTTTTCGCGGCGACTCTGACGATAAGCGCTAGTCTGAATAGGGGTAAACCTTGATCCAATCGAACAAGGCCTCAACTGGAGCCGGGGAAAAGTCCGATTTCGGTGCATCCGCCGATGGCCCAAGATGGCCGTCTGCCCACTCAGCATCGCGTGCGGATGCCAGGTATTGATAAACGTTATCTTCCCCGGCAACCCAGAAATCGAAGGCGTCGCCATGCGCCGCGGCTTTTATGAAAAGGCACAACATGCCACCAGAATTGAATGGCTGGATGACATCAGAGGCAGTACGTGGGAGCAGGCTGGTTTCCTGGTAAAAGCCGGTCTGTGGGTTGGAGAACCCTTTCGAGAAACTATATTCACGGCTGACGGGATAGACCCAGAACAAATACCAGTTGTAATCCGAAGCCCGCAGGGTCAGTCCGGCGCCGATCCCGGGCGTTGTGGCTGAAGTGCAGACGCGCGTCTCAACGATGAAATCAGTGTATGTGCCAACAGAATAGGAGGAATTGAAGTACCCGGCCTGGTAGAAGGCGAGCCTGAAGGAGCCATTCGCGTACCCCACCTCCCCACTCGATGTATCGCCAAAAGTAGACCAGCCGCTGTTTGGATCGTCGAATTCATCGTAAAGCAGATAGGGATTTTCCGTGGCTGTCATGGTCGGAGTGGAGGCGGATTGGTTGAGGCTCTCCGGGGTCATCGTTTGTGCCGTGAATGTTGCTGCAACGTCCGGCGTCGGTTTTCCAGCGCACGCGGAAAGGATGAGCGAAACAGTTACAAGGCAAAGAACCAGGGTTCTGGCTTTCATATCTTATTCTCCTCAGTGATTAATGTGGTTGTGATTGTGGGATGATTCTAGCAAATACGGGACTTGATTGCAACAGACAATTAAACGCAAACGGAGCGGCCTCGAGGCCGCCCCATCCCGGTCACGGCGTGAAGTTTAGAGTCTGCGAGACGCACGTTCCGCCGAGGCCGTTCGCCGAACAGAGCGTGATGATGGCCGTGATGCTGTGCCCGGCGGGGTTGTAGTTCAACTGGCCGGGGTTGACGTTGGTCACAGGCCCGCCCTCGCCGGGCAGCAGGTCATTCTGGTTGATATCGAGGATGCAGCCATCGTAGGCGCGGAAGGAATCCAGCGTATGGGCGGTCGAAGTGGCCGTGGTGGTGTCGGTGATTTCGATCTTGATGGACTCCCAGGTCAGCGCGCCGGTATTGGTGATCTGGAACCGGAAGGCGTACAGCGGCGCGCAGACCTCCAGACCGGTGTACGAAACCGAGAAGCCGGGAGCCGGCGTGGGGGTGGGAGGCGGCGTGAAGATGGGCAGGGCCGCATATTCACCCATCGGCGTGGCATACATGCCCCACAGCCAGCAGAAACCGTTCGGAACGTCTGGGTTGCGGACGAGCCAGTACTGGCCGGTGAGGTCGCGGCCCACGATCTCGGTCGTCTCGCCGGGCAGGAGTCCGCCCACCAGGTCGTAGACCTTGCCGGGTCCGGTGCGGCAGTTGGTGGCCGTCGTCACCGAGATCGTCGGCTTGCCGGGTGTGGAGGTGGGCGTCGGCGTGCCTGTTGCCTCGGGGATGAGCGGCAGCGGGGCGGCGAGAGCCGTCAGGGTGGCGTTGACGGCATTGGCGAGATCCACGGTGGCGGAGGGCTGGGGCGCGATCCCCGGCGGCTCGTCCGTATTCCCGGGTGTGACAACCTGCGGCATGTTACAGCCGGCGAGCGCCAGGAGCACAACAATGAAAAGCGGTATGATTTTTTTCATGGGGGTCTCCTTTTCCAATTGTGGGAACGGTACATACATCTTACAGAATTTATGTCATAAATACAACCCCCATAAGATTAAATGGGTCTCTGGGAATCGCCGTGATAGACCAGCACATGTAGGACAAATTGCCAATTTGTCCCACAGCAGACCACCAAATATAGTGGCGCGTCGCGGCAACTCCCAATGAACCGATTAAATACAAACGAGGTGGTTCGATGAACCACCTCGTCGCAACGTTTCCGGACCGTTAGTCTGTTGCCCCGCTGTCGGGGATATCCGTCCACTGGGAGGAGCCTTCGTCCTTGTCGGTATTCGCAAAGCGGCCATGGATAAAGCCCGTCCCGGCCGGGATCAGTTTGCCGATGATGACGTTTTCCTTCAGACCGAAGAGCGGGTCAATGGAGGAACTGATCGCCGCGCCGGCCAGCACCTTGATGGTGTGCTGGAAGGAGGAGGCCGACAGGAACGAGTCGGTGCTTAACGAGGCCTTGGTCACGCCCAGCAGGACTTCGTTGAACGTGGCGGGCTGTTTCTCTTCTGCCAGCAGCGCCTCGTTGACGCGGCGGATTTCCAGCCGGTCCACGGCGTCGCCGGGCAGGTACTTGGTGTCGCCGGGGCGCTTGATCTGCACCTTGCTCATCATCTTGCGGATGATGACCTCGAAGTGCTTGTCGTGGATGTTCTGTCCCTGCGAGCGGTACACTTTCTGGATCTCGGAGAGCAGGTACATCTGGCAGGCCTCGCGTCCCTTGAGACGCAGGATGCGGTGCGGGTTCAGCGAACCCTCGGTCAGCGCCTGGCCGCCTTCCACCTTCGCGCCTTCCTTGACCAGCAGGCGCAGGGTGTTGGGAATCTCGTGCTCGGCATCTTCGCGCAGTTCGTGAGCCACAATAACCTTGCGCTTCTCGATGCGGACACGTCCGCTGTGCTCGGCAGTCAACGCGGCATCTTCCAGTTTCGCCAGCAGATCGCCGGTCTTGACCTCCGCCTCGTCCTTGACAACGATGGTCCATTCTTTCGGGACCTCGATCACGTCTTCCAGCATTTCGCTGTGTTCCACCCGCACCAGGCGCATGTCGGCGAATTTCTCCGACTGGATGATATGCACCGTGCCGGCGATCTCGGAGACGACCGCCTCGCCCTTGGGCTGTTTGCGGGCCTCGAAGAGTTCTTCCACGCGTGGCAGGCCGGTGGTGATGTCGCCGCCGGCGGCCACGCCGCCGGTATGGAACGTGCGCAGGGTCAACTGGGTGCCGGGTTCGCCGATGGACTGGGCGGCCACAATGCCGACCGCCGATCCCATTTCCACCATGTTGCCGCGTCCCAGGTCCAGGCCGTAGCATTTGGCGCAGATGCCGTGGGTCAGTTCGCAGGTGGCTGCCGAACGGACCTTGACTTCCTCCACGCCGGTGATCGCGATCTTGCGCGCCAGTTCGTGATCAATCACCGTATCGAACTCGGCCAGCACCTCGCCGGTCTTCGGGTCGAGCACGCGGTCGGCGATGAGGCGTCCGTACAGGCGCGAACTGAGCGGCTGTCCGGCCACGTCGTCCCGGCGGCGGACGAAGATCCCGTCGTGCGTGCCGCAGTCAATCTCGTTGATGATGATGTCCTGGGCAATGTCCACCAGGCGGCGGGTCAGGTAACCGGCGTCGGCGGTGCGCAGGGCGGTATCGGCCAGGCCCTTGCGCGCGCCGTGCGTCGAGATGAAGTATTCCTGGGCGGTCAGGCCCTCGCGGAAGTTCGAGACGATTGGCATCGGGATGATGCGTCCGGAGGGGTCGGCCATCAGGCCGCGCATGCCGGCCAGTTGGGAGATGGGGCCGAAGCCGCCCTTGGTCGCGCCGGAGTTTGCCATGGTGGACAGGTTGCCGTCCGGGTCCATGGCGGCGCGCACGGCCTTGGCCACATCGGTGGTGGTCTGCTGCCAGATCTCGATGATGCGCTCGTTCTGTTCCTGTTCGGTGAGCAGGCCGCGGCGGAAGTCGCGCTGGATCAGTTCCACATCCTTGAGCGAGTTCTCGATGATCGCCTGTTTCTCTTCCGGGACGGTGATGTCGCTGACCGCGATGGTTGTGCCGGAGCGCATGGCGTAGTCGAAGCCGATGCGCTTGATGGCATCGGCCACCTCGGTGGTCGCGTCCTGGCCGCAGAGTTCGTACGCGTCCGCGATCAGGTCCTTCACGCCGCCTTTGTCCAGTTGTTTGTTGACGAAGCGGATTTCCTCCGGCAGGACGTAGTTGAACAGGACGCGGCCGACGGTCGTGTCAATGATGCGTTCCTCCTGCGCGGGGAGGCGGTTGTGCTTGTCATCGTACCAGGTCTTCACCCGCACTTTGATCTTGGAGTGGACGTCCACCTGCTCCAACTGGTAGACCATTTCGACCTCGTCCGTGCTGGCGAAGGCGCGCCCGTCACCCGGGTGAGCCCGGCTGTGGAACATGGTCATGTAGAAGACGCCCAGCACCATATCCTTGGAGGGACCGATGATGGGTTCGCCGTCGGCGGGCTTGAGCAGGTTCTTGGAAGCCAGCATCAGGCGGCGGGCTTCCTGCACGGCCTTGTCGGAGAGCGGCACGTGGACGGCCATCTGGTCGCCGTCGAAGTCCGCGTTGAAAGCGGTGCATACCAGCGGATGCAGCTGGATGGCCGAGCCTTCGATCAACAGCGGTTCGAATGCCTGGATGCCGAGACGGTGCAGGGTGGGGGCGCGGTTCAGCAGCACCGGGCGCTCCTTGATCGCTTCCTCCAGCACTTCCCAGATTTCAGGCCGGTTGCGCTCGATGAAGCGCCGGGCGCCCTTGACGTTGGCGGCGTAGTTGTGGCTGACCAGTTTGGCGATCACGAACGGGCGGAACAATTCCAGGGCCATGCTCTTGGGCAGGCCGCACTGGGAGAGTTTCAACTGCGGGCCGACCACGATGACCGAGCGGCCGGAATAGTCCACGCGCTTGCCGAGCAGGTTGCGGCGGAAGCGGCCCTTTTTGCCCTTGAGCATGTCGCTCAACGAACGCAGTTCGCGCCGGCCGCGCCGCGAGAGCGCCTTGCCGCGCTGGCTGTTGTCAATCAGGGAATCCACCGCCTCCTGCAGCATGCGCTTCTCGTTGCGGACGATCACGTCCGGCGCGCCGAGTTCGAGCAGGCGCTTGAGGCGGTTGTTGCGGTTGATGACGCGGCGGTACAGGTCGTTCAGGTCGGAAGTGGCGAAGCGCCCGCCGTCCAATTGCACCATCGGACGCAGGTCCGGCGGGATGACGGGCAGGATGGTCAGGATCATCCACTCGGGGCGGTTGCCCGAGCGGCGGAAGGCTTCCACCACTTTCAGGCGGCTGGTGGCCTTCTTGCGCTTCTGCTTGGATTTGGTGGTCCTGACCTCGTGCCAGAGTTCCTCGGAGAGTTTATCCAGGTCGAGGCGGCGCAGGATGTCGTAGAAGGCCTCGGCGCCCATATCGGCGCGGAAGACCTGGCCCCAGCGCTGTTTCAGTTCGCGGTAGCGGGTTTCGCCCAGGAAGGTGAACGGGCGCAGTTCCAGCAGTTCGTCGCGCTGGCGGGCGTTGGCGTCGTGGCTGGTGGAGGTCTGGTCCTCCAGCGCGTTGCGCAGGGCGCTCATCTGCTCGTCGGCTGCGGCTTTGACCGTGGCGGCTTCCGTCTTGACCGCGCCCAGTTCGCGTTCTTTCTCGTCCTTGACATCGCCCTCGAGGTTATCCAGCCGGCCCTGCACGATCTTCTGCACCTTGGTGGTGTGCGAAGCGGCCGCCTTGACGCCCGCCTCGGCAATCACCATATCGGTGTTGCCAAACACGACAGTCTGTTTCAGCGCCTGCCCCTTGTTTTCCTGGAAGAAACGCTCGAGCCGCTGGCCTTCCTGGATGATGGGGTCCAGTTTGGCCGCCAGTTGTTCTTCGAACCGGCGTTCCAGTTCCTTCTTCTTTTGCTGGAGTTCGGCCAGTTTCTTGTCGCGGGCGGTCTTGATCTCGGCGATCTTGGCATTGATCTCCGAGGCCTGCTCACGCTCGGAGACGGAGATCTCGTCCTCCAGGCGCTTGAGGGCTTTCTGGCGGGCCTCCTCGTCCACGTAAGTGACGATGTACTGGGCGAAGTAAAGCACCCGGTCCAGGTTGCGGCGGGAGATGTCGAGCAGCATGCCCAGGTAGGAGGGGATGCGCCGCGTGTACCAGATATGGGCCACGGGCGTTGCCAGGCTGATGTGCCCCATGCGCTCGCGCCGGACGGCCGAGCGGGTCACTTCCACGCCGCATTTGTCGCAGGTGATGCCTTTGTAGCGCGGGTTCTTGTACTTGCCACAATAGCATTGCCAGTCGCGCGTCGGACCGAAAATGGCCTCGCAGAACAAGCCGTCTTTTTCCGGCCGCAGACGGCGGTAGTTGATCGTTTCCGGTTTTAGGACTTCGCCGTACGACCACGACATGATGGTATCCGGCGAGGCAAGACTGATGCGTAAAGAAACGAGTCCCTTGGTTTCCACTGATCTGTCTCCTCGACTTCCAAACTAGGTACTGCGAATTACCCGCCTCCAGGACGCATAAAAGCAAGCGCTTCGAAGCAATTTCGCTTCAAGCGCTCGCCGGTATGTCGCAGTTTTTCTCGTTATTCAACGGAGGCAGATTATATCCGGTTGAACTGCAATCGGTCAAGACTCAAATTCCAGCAAATGCAGGATGTCGGCCAGCGCGGCGTCGAAGATCTCCTGCATCGTCTCCTGCGGGACCCGGTACCTGCCGCCGAACGACCCATCCCCGTACACTTCCCGCGTCGCCGCCGCGTCCAGCACCTCCGACGGGACGCGCGGCGGGACCTTCTCGCCCTCCGGCAGGTCGGCCACGATGGTGAACGGGAACGCCTCCAGCCAGTTGGCGTGCGCCGGCTTGACCTCGTGCCGGATGGCGATCTCCTCCACGCTGTGCGCCATCCACCAGGCATACCATTGGATTTGGAGTCCGGCCAGTTCGTTGGCGAGTTCCGTCAGCCGCGCCTTCACGCCGCTGTTGCCGCCGTGACCGTTCAACACGAGGATGCGGCGGAACCCCTGCCCGTAGGCCGAGCGGAGGATGTCCTCGACCGCGTCCATGAGTGTGGACAGGCGCAGGCTGAACGTGCCGGGGTAGGCGAGAAAGTAGGGGCTGGAACCAAAGTTCAGGGGCGGCGCCACCAGCACCCCGGTCCGGGTGGAGGCGGCGTCGGCCAGCGCCAGCGGGATCTTGATGTCGGTCAGCAGGCTCAGGTATCCGTGCTGTTCACATGCGCCGATCACCAGCATCAGCCGGTCATCGCGTTTGAGATATTCTTCGATATCCATCCAATTCAGGTCTTCGATTCGCATAACGCTATTATAATCGCCTCGTGACTGCGCCGGTTCCCATCCCGCCCCTGTTCCTCGACCGCATGTCCCGCTTGCTCGGCGGCGAGTTCCCCGCGTTCGCCGCCGCTCTGGAGGGGGAGCCGGTCGGCGGGCTGCGGGTCAACACGCTGAAACTTTCGGCGGCGGATTTCGGGAAGATTTCGCCGTTCCCGCTGGGCGACGCCATCCCTTGGTGTCCGTCCGCTTTCATCTTTCCGCTTTCATCTTTTTCTCCCGGTCTTCATCCCTACCACCTTGCCGGACTGTACTACCTGCAGGACCCCTCGGCCATGTCTCCCGCGGCGCTGCTGGACCCGCAGCCGGGTGACCGCGTCCTCGACCTGGCCGCCGCCCCCGGCGGGAAGACCACGCACCTCGCCGCCCTGATGCAGGGAGGCGGCCTGCTGGTTGCTAACGAGATCAAGGACAAGCGCGTCGGCCACCTGGCGATGAACGTGGAACGCTGGGGCGCGGGGAATGTGGTCGTCGCCAACGAGACCCCGGAGCGGCTGGCCGACCACTTCGGTCCGTACTTCGACCGGGTGCTGGTGGACGCGCCCTGTTCCGGCGAGGGCATGTTCCGCAAGGACATGGGCGCGCGCCTCGACTGGTCGCCGGAGATGGTGGCGGGCTGCGCTGTGCGCCAGCGCAACATCCTGCGCGTGGCCGGGAAACTGGTGAGGCCGGGGGGCGCGCTGCTCTATTCCACCTGCACCTTCGCCCCGGAGGAAAACGAAGGGGTGATCGCCGAATTCCTGCGCGAGTTCCCGGAGTTCGATGTGGAGGCGCTGCCGCTGTTCGAGGGCTTCGAGCGCGGGCGGCCGGAATGGCTGGAAGAAAAAAGCGAAAAACAAAAAGCAAAAAACAAAAAACAAAAAGCGCAAGAATCGCTGGCCGGGGCCATGCGCCTGTTCCCGCACCGCGTGAGCGGGGAGGGGCATTTCGTTTGCCTGCTCAAGCGCAAGGGCGCGCCCGGTGCGGACAGGGCCGGGGACGAACGGATGCCGGAAATGGACCGCGCCCGGCGCGGGCTGTGGGCCGCGTTCGCCGCGGACGCGCTGGCGGCTGATTTCGCCGCGGACAGGCTGAAGGTCCGGGGCGAACGGTTGTATTTCATCCCGGAGGAGATGCCGGATTTCGGGACTTTGCGCGTTGTCCATCCGGGCGTCTGGTTCGGCAATTTCAAGAAAGAACGATTCGAGCCGGCCCATCCGCTGGTGCTGTTCCTGCGGCGCGGCCAGGCGCAGCATCCGCTGAACCTGGAGCCGGGCAGCCCGGCGCTGGCCGCGTACCTGCGCGGCGAGACGCTGCCCTCCGGCGGCCCGGCGGGCTGGACGCTCGTCACGGTGGATGGCTGGCCGCTGGGCTGGGGCAAGCGGGTGCAGGGGGTGGTGAAAAACCATTTCCCGCGCGGCTGGATGTAAAAAACCTCCCGGAGATGATCGGTCTTCGGGAGGCTCGTTTATGTCCCCGTGCTGTTGTAGTGTTTCAGGCCGAAGACCCAGAATCGGTAAGCCACGAAGAGCAGGATGGCGGCGGCCAGCCTCAACGATAGGAGAATAGAGTGATTCGTTCGGGCCTGGGACTCTGTATAATATTTACAGATACTTCCAACTTTCTTCTCACTGTTTCCATTGAAAAAAAGGAGAACTTATGCGTAACATCAGCCGTATTCTGATGGGGGTGGGCCTCGTTCTGCTCCTGGCGGCATTTGCCGCCGCCTGTAATTGGCCTTCGATCGGCGGAGGGGCAGGGGCTGGCGCGGACGCGACTCCTGCCCCGACCAACACCGACGGGGCCGAGACCATCCTCATTCCCGGCGGCACGTTCTGGATGGGGAGCGATGAAACCGACGCGGACGCCGGCGACGACGAACTGCCCCGGCACGAGGTCACGCTCGCCGCGTTCAATATCTACACCCACGAAGTCACCAATGGCATGTACGCCGACTGCGTGGCCGCGGGCGGCTGCATCCCCGTCATCCCGCTCGAGAGCGGACCGCAATCACACTACGGCGACCCGGCCTACGCCGAGTACCCCGTGGTGGGCGTAAACTGGAACATGGCGCGCGACTACTGCGCCTGGGCCGGCAGTCGCCTGCCGACCGAAGCCGAATGGGAACTCGCCGCGCGCGGGACCGACAGCCTGCGCTACCCCTGGGGAGCCGGCGACCCGGCCTGCGACCTGACCAACATGCTCGGCTGTCTCGTCCCGCCCGACACGCTGGCGGTCGGCTCGCTGGCCGCGGGCAACAGCCCCTTCGGCCTGTGGGACATGTCCGGCAACGTTTGGGAGTGGGTGCACGACTGGTACGATGAAGATTACTATACCCTCTCCCCGGCGAACGATCCGATCGGACCGTACTACGGCGAGTTGAAGGTCGTGCGCGGCGGCGGGCTGAATTCCGAACCGTTCCAGATGCGCGGCGCGGCGCGCGTGGGCGCCAATCCCTACCGCTCCTACAAGGACGTCGGCTTCCGCTGTGTTGCGGCTGGAGAGACACTCCCGGAGGCATACACGCCCACGCGCGACCGGCACGAGGTCGTCCCGCCCGACCCGCTGGACCCCGGCGGCGAGCCGGTCGAGGATCCGGACGAGGATCCCTGGTATAGCATTGGCTTTAGCGCCGCCTCCTGCCCCGACCCGGAGGGGCGCATGCACATCGTCATCGAAGCAGACAGTTCCGAAGAGGTGGAATATGAGGTTACCGTGGATGGCATCCCGTTCGATTGTTATTACGATGAGATGCTCCGCATGCTGCACTGTGAAGGTCCTGTACCCGAAACGACCGAATATCCAGATGAATACCATGTTCAGGTCCATTTCCTGCCGCGCGGTGGGATCGGTCATCTTTACCCGGACAAGCCAACGGACTGCGACTCGTTCGCTCCGGAACGATTCAGCATGGCGCTGGAATGCCCGGTGGATGGCATGTTCACCATTACGTTCTATTATGACCCGCCCATCACCTGGGATATTGTCCGCATCAACGATGTGGACATCCCCTGCGTGGCGGTTTCGGATGCAGAGCTTCGCTGCACTGCTCCGGACCTGCGCGTGGGCGACCATTACGAATTCTATCTGCACGGCACGGACGCATCCGGCGCAGAGTATGAATGGATGCCCTGGGCGCCTGTGATGGAGGATTGCCCGGTCGGGGTGCGGTTCCTGGTTGCCGATCCGTTCTGTTTTGAGGACCACCCGACCGTGCAGGTGATGTACGGTGAAGGCTGGCCGCCGCTGGAGAGCGTTTCTGCCGATGGCGTGGCGCTGGATTGCATCGGCATGGCCCCCGGCGTCCAGATCTGCGGCAACCTGGCCGAGCCGGCCGGCACGGAGGTGGACATCGCAATCTGCTTCGAGGGATTGGAATGTTCCCACCGGACGATTGCCGTCCCGGCCTGCCCGGGCGGCGGTCTGGAACCGGGATTTGTCATCGAACCGATGTGTTACCCGCCCGAGGCCCCAGCGCCGGCTGCCAGCATCCACTACTGGCCTTTCGACCTGGCGCTGGCGGCCGCGAATGCCAATGGTTTCGGGCTGACCTGTGAAGACTGGGGCGGCGGCTGGTACATGTGTCCGGGCGTCCCCGGGACAGCCGGCGCGGAAACAACGATCACATTCTGCCTGGCGGACGGGATGTGTTTGAGCGAGCCGATGATCATTCCCGACTGCGCGGGAGCCGCGGCAGGCGGCTGGCGGATGTCTGCCATCGGCTGTCACGACGAACTCCACACGTACTTCATGATCGACACTGGCCTGGCCTGGCTGGTCCCTGGTGTGGAGGTTACCTTCACGGCATCGGATGGGGAAACGGCCTACACGTGCGCCATCCACCCGACCGTTGCCGGGAGGGTCTACTGCGCCGGGCTGCGCCCCGACTCGCCCGATGCGCTGACGTTCTGCCTGCAACGAGCCGGCGACCCTGCTCCAACCTGCCAGACCTATCCCGACTATCCGATCTGGGTGGCCGGCATCCCGCCGTGCGCGTCGGCGCCACCGCCTGACGACCCGGGCGTGCCCCCCGTCGATCCGTGTTCCGTTTATACGGACGCTAATTCCTGCTGGGCTCACAAAGACTCCTGCCAGTGGATATACACAGAACCGCAGCACTGCGAATCCATCCCATAAATCCTATCTTGGCACAAACGAAATCCCCGCAAGCCTTGCGCCTGCGGGGATTTCGTTATTCCTTCTCACTTCTTGCTATTCACCATTCACTCCCTTTACACCACCACACTGACCATCTTGCCCTTCACGTAAATGACTTTCTTTGGGGCTTTGCCTTCCATAAACTTCTTCACCGCATCGCTCGCCAGCGCCGCGGACTGGATCTGCTCCTCGGTGGCGTCCAACGCGACGGTGATGCGGTCGCGCAACTTGCCGTTGACCTGTACCGGGATGACGATCTCGTCCTCGCGGGCGGCGTCTTCGTCCACGGCGGGCCAGGGCTGGTTGTGGATGGATTTGTAAGGGCGAGCCTTGTCGTTTGACGAGGCGGCCTTATCCTTCCCAGACGGCTCGCCCCTGCCTGTCCGGTACCACAACTCCTCGGCAATGTGCGGGGAAACGGGGGCCAACATGCGCAGGTAGATGTCCACGGCCTCGTTCCATTCGGGAGTGCCGTACGCGCCCGCTTCTTTGGCTTTGGTCATCTCGTTCAGCAATTCCATCAGCGAGGAAACGATGGTGTTGAACTCGAACTGCTTGAAATCGCGCGTCACGCGCTTCAGCATCTGGTGCAGGCGGCGGCGCAGAATCCGCTTGGTTTCATCGGAGCAATTTGCCGCGGGAGTCCGACGACTCGAGTCGTCGGAGTCCAGCACCATCGTCCAGGTGCGGCGCAGCCAGCGGACGGTGCCGTCAATGCCGGAGGAGTTCCACGGCGCGCCCATGTCCCAGCGGGCGAAGAACATCAGGTAGGCGCGCACCGCGTCCGCGCCGTAGCGTTCCACCAGTTCGTCGGGGGCCACCACATTGCCGCGGCTCTTGGACATTTTCTCGTGGTCCTCGCCCAGCACCATGCCCTGGTTGCGCAACTGCATCATCGGCTCGGGACCTTCGGTGATGCCCATGTCGCGCAGCGCCTTGTGGAAGAAGCGCGTGTAGATCAGGTGCATGTTGGCGTGTTCGATGCCGCCGGTGTACGTGTCCACGGGCATCCAGTAGTTGTACTCTTTCGGGTCGAACGGGGCCTGGTCGTAGTGCGGGGACAGGTAGCGCAGGTGGTACCACGACGAACACATGAACGTATCCATCGTGTCGGTCTCGCGCTCGGCTTCCCCGCCGCAAACCGGACATTTGGCCTGTTTCCACGTCGGATGCAGTTTCAGCGGCGACTCGCCGGTGGGCTTCCACGCCACGTCTTCGGGCAGCAGCACGGGCAGTTCGGCCTCCGGGACCGGATTCCAGCCGCATTTTTCGCAATGGATCATTGGGATGGGCGCGCCCCAGTAGCGCTGGCGGGAGATCAGCCAGTCGCGCAGTTTGTAGTTGATGGAACCCTTGCCGAAGCCTTTTTCGGTGACATATTTGATCGCGGCATGGAAGGCTTCGTCGGCGGAGGTGCCGGTCAACGGTCCGGAGTTGACCATCGTGCCGTGCGCCGGGACCGAGGCGGGCATGGTCGCGCCGTCCAGCGCGTCCATATCGTCTGGTTGGATCACCACCCGCACCTCGATCCCGTATTTGCGGGCGAACTCGAAATCCCGCTGGTCGTGCGCCGGGACGGCCATGATGGCGCCCGTGCCGTAGGTCATCAGCACGTAGTCCGCGATCCAGACCGGGATTTTCCCGCCGTTGACCGGGTTGATGGCGTAACCGCCGGTGAAGACGCCGGTCTTTTCCTTGTCGGCGGCCTCGCGGTCTATGTCCGACTGGCGGGCGGCCTGGGCCTTGTAGGCTTCCACCTCGGCTTTGTGTTCCGGCGTGGTGACCTTGTCCACCAGCGGGTGCTCGGGGGAGAGCACCATGAAGGTCGCGCCCCACAGGGTATCCGGGCGGGTAGTGAAGACAGTAATCAGTGAACAGTTATCAGTGATCAGTTTGTTGGTTACTGATGACTGATCACTGATAACTTGAAAACTGACTTCGGCGCCAACACTTCTACCAATCCAATTTGTTTGTAAAACCTTCACTCTGTCCGGCCAGTCCATGCCTTCGTAGTTCAGCAACTCGTCGGCGTAGGCGGTGGTCTTGAAGAACCACTGCGCCAGGTCTTTCTTGATGACGGGCGTCTCACAGCGTTCGCAGTGACGGTCCTCGCCCCAGACCTGCTCGCGCGCCAGGGTCGTGTTGCAGTGCGGGCAGAAGTCCACCGGCGACATCTTGCGATAAGCCAGCCCGCGTTGGTAGAGTTGGATGAAGAACCACTGCGTCCACTTGTAGTATTCCGGGTCGCAGGAGACGGCTTCGCGCCGCCAGTCCCACATGGCGCCCATCGAGCGCAACTGGCCGCGCATCCGCTCGATGTTTTCATACGTCCGCTTCATCGGGTGGATGCCTTCCCTGATGGCGGCGTTCTCGGCCGGCAGGCCGAACGAGTCGAAACCAATGGGGAGCATCACGTTGTACCCGTTCATGCGCATGAAGCGGGCGCGCGCGTCGGAGGGGGTCATCGCATACCAGTGGCCGATGTGCAGGTCGCCGGAGGGATACGGCAGCATCGTCAGCGCGTAATGCTTGGGCCGGCTCTCGTCAATGTCGGCGTGGTACAGCCCGTCCGCGTCCCATTTGGCCTGCCATTTTGGTTCGATTTCCTGTGGAATGTAGTCGCTCATGTTCTGTCCTTGTGATTAATTCGGTTTTGTCAGTGATACACCGCGAAGGAACGAAGGTCGCGAAGTTTTTTCTTTGCGACGCGAAGAAACCTTTGCGTTCTTCGCGTCTTCGCGGTTCAAATTCTATTTTGATAGAGAATGCCCCGTGCGGAGGCGCGCGAGAAGGCAGTGCTGGACCTCGTACCTGGTTCTGATATTCTCGAACATGCGTGCCTCCTTTCGTTTCGTTGTTGTGTCATTGCGAGGAGCGCAGCGACGAAGCAATCCCCGGATTGTCGAGGAGAAAGTCCCCGCTCTTTGGGGATTGCTTTGCCGCGCAGAACGCGGCTCGCAATGACAGGTAACAAAAGACCCTTCATCCACTCAGGGACGAAGGGTTGAATCTCCGCGGTACCACCCGGGTTTACGTTAGCATGTTGACACGTTTACAAGTTGACAGGTTCAAACGTGCCAACCTGCAAACTTGCCAACGTGATAACGTCACTCATTCGCGATAACGGGCTGACCCGGCGCTGACTACTTTTGCAGGTCGGGTTGGCAACCCGACTTACCTTCACCAGCGCAGTCTGTCCTTGCGGACGGCAGGCGAGTTCGGTCTGACTGGTATTCCCGCGGATACCGCTGAAGGGCTTCCACCTCGCTCTCCCTTCTCGCTGACGGGATGACCTACTACTCCTGGCATGACTTTTGTTGTTGGACAAATTGGCAATTTGTCCAACTATAGTGGACCCAGAGGGATTCGAACCCTCGACCTTCTCAATGCCATTGAGACGCGCTCCCAACTGCGCTATGGGCCCGTTTCTGATTGTTGATTGCCGATTGAGGATTGTAGATTGCCTGGGATGCCAATCAGCAATCGTAAATCGGCAATCGTCAATCCTGGTGGACCTGAGGGGATTCGAACCCCTGGCCTCCTCAGTGCGATTGAGGCGCGCTCCCAACTGCGCTACAGGCCCGCTTGCAAGGCGACGGGTATTCTACCTGACAGGATGGGGAATGTCAAGCAAGCGCGCGGATGAATTTGGCTGTAAAATAGAGACATCCATCCTGTGAGGGAGACCTATGACCGAAACCGCACTTCGACCGATCTATCGCATTACTGACCTGGCCGCAGACGAGCGTCCGCGTGAGCGGCTGGCGCACCTCGGGCCGCAGGCGCTCTCGACCGCCGAACTGCTCGCCATCCTCCTGCGCGTCGGCGTCCGCGGCGAGAACGCCGTCCAAGTGGGGCAGCGCCTGCTCTCTGCCTTTGGCGGGCTGGCGGGACTGCACCGCGCCCCGTTCGAGGAACTCTGCAACCAGCACGGCATTGGCGAGGCCAAGGCTGCCCAGGTCAAAGCCGCCATCGAACTGGGCCGCCGGCTGGCGCTCGAGGCCCCGGAGGAGCGTCCCACCATCAACAGCCCGGCGGATGCGGCCGCTCTGGTCTCTTACGAGATGTCGGGACTGGAGCAGGAGCATCTGCGCGTCTTCGTGCTTGACGCGCGCAACCACGTGCTGGACATTGTCGAGGTTTACAAAGGGGCGGTCAACTCAGCGCAGGTGCATGTGGGCGAGTTGTTCAAGCCCGCCATCCGGCGCAACGCCTCGGCCATCATCGTCGCCCACAACCATCCCAGCGGCGATCCGACTCCCAGTCCCGACGACGTGGCCGTGACGCGCGCCATTGTCCAGGCCGGGAAATTGTTGAGCATTGACGTGCTCGACCACGTGGTCATCGGCCAGGGACGCTGGGTCTCGTTGAAGGAACGCGGGCTGGGGTTCGTTTAAATTTGTAAGAAACCGGGCGCGCCTCACCGGCTGGCGCTCATCTCGAACCGGCTGAATTCCCCCGTTGCCGTCTCCCAGTCCACGCGGAAATCGTCCACGCGCGCGCTACGCGGACCGCGGCGCGCTTCCTCGATGAAATGCTCGAGCGCCGAGCGGTGGCCTTCGGCCGCGGCCTCCACCCCGTCATAGCCTACGTTGCGCACCCAGCCGGTCAGTTCCAAGCGCGCGCCGATCTCCTGCACGAAGGCGCGGAAGCCCACGCCCTGCACCCGCCCGTGGATGTGGACGTGGACACGGCTCATCCCCTGCGAAGGCAGTCCGGCGTTATTTGCGTTTCCGGGTTCCATCTTCCCTCTTTCGCTTGATCGCCAGGCCGCCCCAGGCCGGGACGGCCAGGATCACGGTCAGCACAACCAGGTAGGGCAGGAGATTCTCGAAGGCCGCGTCTGCTCCCCCTTCCCCCAGCACGGCCCACCGCCATTGCCTGTCCAACTGCACGAGAGAAATGCCGAGGGCGCGCTCCACGCCGCGGTTGCAGTCGAGACCGTCGGTGTAGGCCTGAACCAGCGCCTGCAGGCCCGAGGTCCCGTACGTGTCGAGGATGTAGCGCGTGACCCGGTCCGATTCGGCGTAGGCCAGGAACGCGCCGGAGGCGTCCTGCGGGAACGGCCCGCACAGGTCGGCCAGGGGGAGCAGGGCGTCGTTCTGGCTGGCGATCTGGATGGCGAGCATGTAATCGGAGTTGGGGTAGAGTTCCAGGCTGGAGGCGATCCCCTCGCTCAACCAGGTCGGCAGGTTGTTGTAGGCCGCGCCCATTTTCTGGTAGAGCAGGACGTGCGCCATCTCGTGCGGGATCTGGCGCTGCATTACCAGCATCTGTTCCTCACCCGGCGTGATCGAGGTGAGCGCCACTCCCAGGTCGGGGCTGGCGTGGCCCGCCACCCAGGCCTGCGCGCCGATGGCGCTCTGCAGGTCGGCGGCGGTGGCGTAGATGTACACGTTCACCGGGGCTGTGAGTGTGACCGGTATCAGTTCATTGAACGCCTGCAGGCTGGCGTGGGCGGTGTCGAAGGCCGCCTGGCCGAAGGCCGCGTCGCCGTCGTACCAGTGGATGCTCACCGAGGCGTCCTCCAGCGTCTGCCAGACGACGCGGTTATCGGTGTAATGGAAAAAATAGTGCGGACTGGTGAAGGCTTCGCCGCCGGCCGGGGTGATGCGGAACCAGAAACTGACGCGGGCAAACGGTCTCAGCGGGGCGTCCCGGACCTCGATCCGGCTGCTGGCGCTGCCGTCTGCGGCCACCTCGAGCGGCGCGACGCGCGTCACGCTGTCGCCCTCGGCCTGGAAGAAGACCAGCGTCTCCTGCAGGCCGGAAGCCGGTTGGACGTTTGCCGCGAACGTGACGTGATCCCCGAAGAGATATTCCATCTGCACTTCGGTGACCGTGACGGCGGTCTGCGCCCGGGCGGTGGCGGCCAGCCCGAGCGTCAGCGCAGCGGTCAGGAGGAAAACAAAAAATCGGCGCATGTTACCTTCCCAGGAAAACCAGGAGCGGGGTCAGGGTGAGCGGACTGAGCAGGGTGTTGACGAGGACGATGGCGGTGATGAGCGACGGTTCCAATTTGTATTCGGCGGCCAGCATGGTCGTCATCACGGCCGAGGGCATGCCGGCCTCGGTGACGCCGGCCTGGCGGGCGGGGCCTTGCAGGCCGAACAACGCCGCCATGCCCAGCCCGATGAGCGGACCGATGACCAGGCGGACGAAGGCCGGGATGCCCAGGGCGCGCAGGTTCCGGCTCCACGCGGCCCGCCCCAATTCTAATCCAAGCAGCACCAACATGGCAGGGACGGCGCCTCCCGCCGCCAGCGCGACGGTGCGCTGGAGAGCGCCGGGGAGGCTCCAGCCGGTCTGGATGAAGACCACGGAAATAATGATGGCGTAAATGGCCGGCACCTTGAGCAGCCCCAGCGCGGCCTGTTTCAGGTTCAGGTGGCCGAGCGAGGCGATCAGCACGCCGAAGGTGTACAGCATCATCGCGCTGGTCACGAAGTAGATGCTGGCGTAGGCCTGCGCCTCCTGTCCGAAGGCAAAGGCGATCAGCGGCAATCCGTAATTCCCGTTGTTGCCGAACATCGTCGTCAGCGCCACTGCGATCAGCGCGGCGCGTTCCAGCCGCAGGAGGCGGGCGAGCAGGTAGGCGATCCCGGCTGCGGTCAGCATCACGGCGGCGGCGTAGCCCATCATCCCGGCGATTTTCTCCAGCGGCAGGTCGTTCTGGGTGAGCAGGTTGAAGACCAGCGCCGGGCTGAGGATGTAGAATATGACGCGCCCCAGCGGGCGCGGGTCCACGGAGATGAATTTTCCCAGCGCAAACCCGGCCCCGCCAAGCAGCAGGATGGGGAGGAGATTGTTGGCGAAGGTGGAGAGATAGAGCATGATGGGAGGTCTGGGTGTGTCATTGCGAGGGCTGGATGCACTTTCCAGCCCTCGCAATGACACATAAATTCAGTCGTCGTTTTCTTCTTCGTGCAGGTCGGCGTCGGGATCGAACTCGAACATATCGAGTTCGTTGAGTCCCTCGACGAGGATCAGGTTTTCCAGGGCTTCTTCGATGAACTCGGCCTCTTCATCGTCCGCTTCGGCTTCGAGTAGTTCCTCCAGCCGGGCGTGCACGCCTTCCCCGCCGATCTTGGAGAGCGCCCAGATGGCCTGGCGGCGGATTTCGAGATCTTCTTCGTCTTCAAGCAAGTCGAGCAGCGCCTTCCGCGCTGGCGGAAGGCCAATCTCGCCGGCGGCGGCGATTGCCTCGCGGCGGATATCTTCGTTTTCATGGCGCAGGCGCGGCAGGATTTCCTTCTCCCAGCGTTCGTCGCTGGAGCGGCCCATGGCGAACAGGGCGCTCTCCACCCATTCCGTATCTTTCTGGTGGATGGCGGCCTCGATCAGCGGCGGGACTTGCGGGCGCGAGGAAAATCCCAGCGCTTCGAGGGCGCGCCGCCGCACGAGGGTCGGCTCTTTCGATGCGGCGGCTTTCAGCAGGGCGTCTTCCACGGCGTGGTGGATTTTGGAAGGAATCTCCTCCAGTTCGCCAAGATAAATGAACAGGCCGAGAGCGGTGGCCGAGGCGGCGCGGACATCGGGCGATTCGTCCGCTTGCATGGCTTTCAGGAAAACCGGGACGAGTTTCGGGTTGTTGCATTCCCACAACAGGCGGGTGGCCTGCACGCGTACCGGCGCGTCGGGGTCGGCCAGCAGGGCGCGGCCCAGGTCATCGAAATTGGTCAGGATGTCCGCTTCGGCCAGGTCTTTCAGGTCTTCGAGCAGGGCTTGCTTGCGGCGGGCGGCGACCTTCGGCCAGGCATCCAGCACGAGTTTCAGGCTGGCAGGCTCGAGGTCCGCGAAGAGGCGCAGGTAACGCGCCGGGAACGACGTCTGCGCGTTGAGCAGGGCGTCAATCACCATCTGGAATGCGGGTTCGTTCTTCATGCCAGCCTTCTCCTCAGGGCAGGGTGATTACTGCCGGGCTGATGATGTCCTTGATGTAGAACACGCCAAGAAGCGTGAACAGGATTATGAAGCCGATGCCGTTGATCGCCATCTGGTATTTGGCCGGGATGCGGCGGCGGAAGACGATCTCGATCAGCGCCATGAAGATGCGCCCCCCGTCCAGCGCCGGGATGGGCAACAGGTTGAACACTCCGACGGAGACGGTAAGCGAGATGATGAGCCAGAGAGTGTAGTAACTCGGCGCGGCGGTCTGGCTGCTGGCGGTGTCGCGCGCCACGGCCTGCTGGAACAGATTCCAGATCGTGCGCGGACCTGCGACCTGCGCCTCCTCCGGCGTCAGCGTGCCGGCGATGAGTTGGCCGGGGAAGGCGAGCAGTTGTTCGGTGAATCCGTAGGTGGCCTCGAAACTGACCGGGATGGTCTCCCAGATGGAATTCGCCGGGCGGTATGGGTTGCCGAGCGCAACGCCAATGCGGCCCAGGCCGTCGGAGTCGGCGGCCTGCGGGGTGACGGCGATGGCGATGGTTTCGTCGCCGCGCTGGACCGTGATGATGATTTCCTGGCCGGGATGGGCGTTGATGATGGCGATGGCCTGGTCGGTGGACTGGACGCTCTCGCCAGCCACGCTCAGGAGAATATCGCCAGCCTGGAACCCGGCCGCCTCGGCGGGCATGCCCGCCATGACCTGGAGGATGCCAGTGCGGGTCGGGTCGGGGACGCCCGTCTGCGAGAAGAGCGCCATGAAGACGATCACGGCGGTCAGCAGGTTCATGGCCGCGCCCGCCACGAGAACGAGGATGCGTTTCCCCGGGCTGGCGGCAGCCATCCCGCCCGGTATATTGGGATTTTCCTCGCCCTTGAAGCGGTTGAAACCGCCCAGCGGGATCCAGTTCAGGGTGAACTCGGTGCCGGGGCTGACCTCGGTCAGCGGCCCGCTCAGGCGCACCGCCCCGGTCTCTTCGTTTAGTTTGGGCGACCCCTTGATGACCGGCTGTTCCTCATCGGCCCTGGCGGGCTGTCCCTTTTCCGCCGCGGCGGGCGGCGGCGGGACCGGTTGCCTGTCTTCGGCGGCGGCGAACTTGATCGAGCGCAGCACCAACTTGCCGTCCACTTCGTCGGCGGTGGCGTCCACCACGCGCGGCACGGCGGTCTTATGGTCGAAGGGCAGGTCGGTGTTGCGCGGGATGACCACCCGCTTCTTCCCGATGACCAGCGAGCCTTTACTGCGCCACAGGCGCAGCAGGCGCGGCGGGATGAAGATGCCGAACTCCTCCACCTCGATGCGCAGCAGGCGGCCGGCGAAGAAATGTCCCAGTTCGTGAACCAGGATGATGCCGGCGAAGACCACCACGAAGATGACTCCGCCGAGGAAAGTTGTACTCATCTGAACCTCTTTAGTGATAAAAATTCGCGCCCGGCGGCGCGGTCGGGCTGATTATATCCGTTTTTGGGGAGGGTGATGAACCGCGAAGAAGCGAAGTCCGCGAAGAAATTAACATGGTCGCGAAGAAGCCCTTTGCGATATCAAAAAAACTTCGCGGTCGCCTGCCCCCGCTCTATGGGGGTCGTTTCTTCGCGGTTAATCTGACTCGATGTGCGCGGGACCCCCGACCTGTGCGCGGCGCACTTCCCGGACCCCCGGCATGTCCGCGATCAACCTGGCCGCTGCCTCCGCCGCGTCCGCTTCGCAGATCACGTGGACGTTCGGCCCGGCGTCCACGGTGCAGCAGGCGGCCAGTCCCTGCGCCCGCGCCAGCCGGATTTCCTGCATGACCGTCAGCGTGGGCGCGTGCCAGTAGAACAGCGGCGGCGTGGAGGTCATCATCACGGCGTGCATCAGCGCCGAGTCGAGTTCGGTCACTTCGGCCAGCGCGGCAAAATCGCGTTTCAGGATGGCGTCGCGGCAGAGGTCCAGCCGCCGCGGCGCGTCTGCCACGCGCGCCCCCTGGAGCGGACTGGTGGCGGCCAGCGCGTGGCCTTCGGTGGAGCCGGTGGATTTGTGCGCCTCGCTGACGATGGCGATGATGTCCACCAGCGGCCAGCCTTCGGGCGGGGCGATGGAGACGGCGAAGGAATCCGCGTCGGACGCGCCCGCGGCCCATTCCACGAATCCGCCCGGCACGCTGCGGCAGGCAGACCCGGAGCCGCGCCGCGCCAGCCGTGAGAGGTCCGCTTCGGCAAGGTCCAGCCCGGCGGCTTTTGCCGCGGCCAGCGCCAGCGCCGCGAAGGCCGACGCCGACGACGCGATCCCGGCCCCGGCGGGGAAGTTGTTGACGCTGACCACGTCCGCGCGGAAATCGAATCCCGCCATTTTGCGAACCAGGTCGAGGAAGGCCGACACACGCTCCAGCCCCGGCCCGGTGACGGGGGAGCCATTCAGGTTAAACGCATCGCCGCGCGCCACTCGTTTCTCGTCCCACGTTACTGACGTGCGCGTTTCCAGCCCGGCCAGGTTCATCGAGATGGATCCGTTGGCCGGCAGGCGCAGGGCTTCGTCGCGGTTGCCCCAGTATTTGATCAGCGCGATGTTGGGGTGGGCTTGCGCTGAGCACGGTCGAAGCGCGATGGCGGAGGCAGGTGGCATGTTATTTTTTTGACGGAATTGCCGATAAATTGCCGATGGATTGCCGATAAATTTCCGATAAGCCGTAGGCGCGCTTGCGGCGGGAGAGATCGGTCGCCACGAGCCAGCCGTCTGCCGTCCATTCTTGCAGCAGGTTGCGCGCCATGCGTTCGGACAGCCCCAGTACCTGCGCCACCTGGGATGCCGTGATCTCTTCCTGGCGGGCAAACAGTCCCAGGACGACGCGGGCGCGGTGATCCAGCCGGCGCAGATGCTCCGGCTCGGGCGCTGGCGGCGACTGCATCAGGCGCAAGGCTTCGTCGCGGGCGGCGCCGAACACGTCTGCCAGCAGGCCCAGGAAATACGCCAGCCAGGGAGTCAGGTCGGCGTCGGCGCGGCCCTCGTAGTAGTTATGGTGTGGATGGATGGTCAGGGCTTTGTAATATGCATCCAGATCGCGGGCGTGATGTTCTTCGAGCGAGAAGAAACCATGCAGGCCATACCCGCCGCGATGCAGGAGAAAGGTCGCCAGCAGGCGGGCAGTGCGGCCGTTGCCGTCGTAATATGGATGGATGGTGACGAACTGGTAATGCGCCAGACCGGCGAGGATGGGGACCGGCGCTTTCTCTTTCTCCGCCTGTTCCACCCAGTTGACCAGGGCCGCCATTAACGCCGGGACATCCTTCGCTTCCGGCGGCAGGTAAACGATGCCTCCGCTGGCCGCATCGCGGATGACGTTCTGCCCGTCACGGTATGGGGTGGGTGCGGCTCTCGCTCCATGTTCGACCAGGGCGTGCAGGCGGCGGACCAACTCCTCGGTGAAAGGTTTTCGCTGCGCGGCCCATTCCTCCACCCGCAGCAGGGCGTTCCAGTAGTTGCGCACTTCGCGCACGTCGCGCTCACGTCCCTGTATTTTGGCCTCTTGTTCCGTGATGACCTGGGCGGCTTGTTCGATGGTCAGGCGGTTGCCTTCGATACGCGTGGAATAATGCGTGGCGCGGATGCGGATTCGCTGACGCAGTTCCGCCTCGACTGCCGGAGGCAGGGGATTCTGCTCCACCACGGCGCGGGCGGCTTCGATGTCCATCAACCAACGCGCCAGGCGGGAGGTGAGGGTGTATGTGGGCTGCCAAAGGAGGAACGGGTTGCTCATGTCCCCATTATAGAGCATTTCCGGCGCGGCAGATTATGGGAACAAGGAATTGAAAGCGGCCGCCCCGGTATTTGATCAGCGCGATGTTGGGGTGGGCTTGCGCTGAGCAGGGTTGAAGCGCGAGGGAAACCAAATTACAACTCCATTGTATTCAGCAACTCTTTTAGGGCCAGCAATTCTTCCTTGGACAGGGTGACGCCTTTGCCCATTTTCACGCCGTCCGGGGACCATTCACGGAGGTCGTATTTTGCATCCCGGTCGTTCCAACTGATCAGGTTGAGTTGCTTCGACCAGCCGCTCGTTGATGTGGACAGCACGCCGATCTTTTTGGTGATTTCGAATTTGATTTCGGACATGGTTCAAGTCTCCTCAAGTAAATATTTGGAATGGAATTCACTCTACCAAATTTACCCAGCCCAATCTTTTGCTATGACTTCGGCCTGCTCTAAAACAGTCTGCGTGGCTTTTTCCTGCTTGTCGGGCGGATAGCCGTGTCTGCGTAAAATTCGCCTGACCATAACGCGTAGTTTCGCGCGGACGTTTTCCTTCATCGTCCAATCAATGGTTGCATTCTCATGGACTGATTTAACCAGTTCGCGGGCAATATCCTTGAGCGTGTCATCTCCCAATACCTTGACGGCGCTATCATTGACTTCCAGCGCATCATAAAAGGCGAGTTCGTCTTCTGAAAGTTTGAGTTCTTCGCCGCGCTTGCTGGCTGCGCGCATTTCTTTGGCGAGTTCAATCAACTCTGAGATGACTTCGGCAACTTCGATGGCGCGGTTTTGGTAGGAGCGAATCGTTCTTTCAAGCATTTCCAGGAACGAGCGTGATTGAACTACATTTTTGCGCGAGCGCAGTTTGATCTCATCGTTAAGCAGTTTTCTCAATAACTCAATCGCTACATTCTTTTGCGGCATGTTTTGAACGTCTGCCAAAAACTCATCCGAGAGAATGGAGATATCGGGTTTCTTTAAACCTGCCGCCTTGAAAATATCAATGACTTCATCAGACGCAACAGCGCGCGAGATGATCTGGCGAATGGCCTGCTCAATATCCTCGGATTGCAGTTCGTGTTCGGGCGATGACTTGATAATACGGGCGCGCACGGCCTGGAAGAATCCAACATCATCGCGGATCGCCAACACTCTTTCATTTGGCACGGCCAGCGCAAAGGCTTGCGAAAGGCGTGTGACGGTTTGGGTATAACGTTGCTTGCCGTTTTCCAAGCCAAGGATATGATCCTGGGCCCAATTCATCAGAACGAGTTGTTCACCACCATTGCCGTTTTTCCATTTGGAATAATCAAAGCCATGAAATAAATCTTTGCAGATTTCATATTCGCGCAGAGTAAGCGCAACTGCTTCTTGTTGATCGATGGCGGTATTGCCCTTACCACCGCTTTCCGTGTAGAGTGCCAGTGCCTGTTGCAAGTGATACGCCAGACCGAGATAATCAACAATCAGTCCGCCCGGTTTATCGCCATGCACACGGTTGACGCGTGCAATAGCTTGCATAAGACCGTGTCCTTGCATGGGTTTGTCAATGTACATAGTGTGCAATGACGGAACATCGAAACCGGTTAACCACATATCACGTACGATTACCACCTTGAACAGGTCTTTGGAATCTTTGAAGCGGTTGGCAAGTTTCTCGCGACGCTCTTTGGTTCGGATGTGCATTTGCCAGTCTGTATCGCTGGCACTGCCTGTCATCACGATTTTGATGACGCCTTGCGTGTCATCGTTCGAATGCCATTCGGGGCGGAGTTTGATGATGGCGTTGTACAAGTCCACGCAGATGCGGCGGGACATGCACACGATCATGGCTTTCCCTTCCATGACTTCGAGACGCAGGTCGAAGTGCCTCAGCAAATCACGTGCAATCAAATCAACGCGTTCGTCCGTGCCAACGATGGCTTCGAGGGCGGCCCATTTGGTCTTGAGTTTTTCCTTCTCTTCTGTCTCTTCCCCTTCGGTGACTTCTTCAAACTCAGGATCGATCTTCGGCCTTTCCGATTCCTTCAATTCCAGTTTGGCGAGGCGGCCTTCGTAATAGATTGGCACAGTCGAACCATCAATGACTGCCTGCTGGATATCGTAAATGCTCAGGTAGTCGCCAAAGACGGCGCGCGTATTGGCATCTTTGAGTTCAATCGGTGTGCCTGTAAAGCCGATGAAAGAAGCGTTCGGCAAAGTCTTGTGCATGGCGCTGGCGTAGCCATCGATAAAATCGTATTGACTGCGGTGCGCTTCATCGGCAATGACAACAATATTGCGCCGTTCCGATAGTAACTCAACTTCCGCGCGGGTTTTGATGCCATTTTTCTTTAGAACAGGCGGCATAAATTTTTGTACCGTTGTAAAAATCACGCCGCCCGAAGCCGAAGTGCGAAGCAATTTTTTTAAATTCTCGTGACTATCGGCCTGGACAGGAGATTGACGCAATAAGTCTTTACAGCGCGAGAACGTGCCGAAAAGTTGATCATCCAGATCGTTGCGGTCGGTGATGACCACGATGGTGGGGTTTTCCATCTCGGGATGCAGGACAATTCTTCCCGCAAAAAAGGCCATCGTCAGGCTTTTACCGGAACCCTGCGTATGCCAGACCACGCCGATACGATGGTCACCCGGTCTGGCGTCGCGGGGTGGATGCGTGAAATAATGCCCGCGGCTTTCGGAAATTGCCGCGCCTTTTTCCATCGAAGCGCGCAGGGTTTGTTCAATTGCCATATTCACAGCATGGAACTGGTGATAGCCTGCCATCTTCTTGATGGGTTGACCGACGCCATCATCTTCAAAGACAATGAAGTAACGCACGAGATCCAGGAAGCGGCGTTTCTCGAAGACACCGCGCAGGAGCACTTCCAACTCGATGGCGTGACCGTCTGCCAGCGTATCGCCCGCGATGGTCTTCCACGGCATGAAGCGTTCCTTATCGGCGGTCAGCGAGCCGATGCGGGCATGCGTGCCATCTGAAATGATCAGGGCTTCATTGTAGACAAACAGGGGCGTGATTTCGTTTTTATAGGTTTGGAGTTGATTGAATGCAGACCAGATGGTGGCTTTGGTATCAGCGGCATTCTTGAGTTCGATCACTGCCAGCGGCAGACCGTTAACAAAGATGACCACATCCGGGCGGCGGTTGATATGGTTTTCCACCACAGTAAATTGATTGACTGCCAGCCAGTCGTTGTTATCAAGGTTATCAAAATCAATCAGCCAGACTTTATCGCCTTTGATGCGTCCCTCGTGGCGATACTCGACTTCGATACCATCGGCAAGCATTTTATGGAAGGAGCGATTATTACCCACCAGAGAAGGTGACCCCGGACGTGTTACCTTGCGGAAGGCATCTTCCAAGGCCTCCGCAGGAACACTTGGATTGATTCGTTTGAGCGCATCTTTCAATCTTTCAGCAAGAATCACTTCACCATAATTCTCACGCTCGGCGGCGGGTTCATCAGGCGCGATGTCGTTGCCAAAGACGACGGTATAGCCCAGGTCTTTGAGCCATTCGAGTGCGGTATCTTCGATGATGGATTCGGTGAAGTGGGTCATTTTTTCATCTCAGGATTTTCGTTATCTTCCAGCCAATTGACGGGATTGGATTCGATGTACAGATGAATGCGGTTGTGTTCCTCGTCGTCGCGGATAATGTGTTCGTAATAATTGCGCTGCCAAACGGGGATGCCCTGTGTCTTGCGTAATTCGTTGATCCGCCGCGCAGAAAATGATTTGAACGCGCGCACGATTTCGGATAACGGGTGGCGCGCCATCTGTAGGGGCGGGTCTCAGACCCGCCCCTACAATCCCACCATCAATCAAAATAATCACCACATGGACATGGTTTGGCATAATGCAAAACGTGCCCAATACAATGTGTGGATAATGTTTCGGCAAATCGAACCATGCGCGTTGTACGATTTGACCAAATTGATTCAATGTCATTTTGCCGTTGACGACCTCGCCAAATACACATTCGCGCCCGTGCGTGACGATGGTGACATAATACGCGCCCGATTGGGAATAATCATATCCTTGCAATCGAATGGAATGGCGATGGTGAATTTTGGGGTCGAATTTCATGGTTTTCCAATAATATCATTGTTGATGATGGTGGTAGGGGCGGGTCATGTTTTCCAACATTATCATTGCCGACGGGGTAGGGGCGGGTCTCCACGTTTTGCAATGATATTTTGCCCGACATTCATCTTGTTAAGCCAGACCGTCTTGCCCGCAGGAGAGACCCGCCCCTACGCGCCAACGCGGACTTCACCCCTCATCAACTTCGGCAGCAGACTATCCCGCAGACTCCCCAGCATGCGCGATTCTTCATGTATTAATTCCATCTTTTCAAAAATAGGTGTTGCAAATTTCTCAAACTCATCAATTAGTTGTTTTGGCGGCAAGTGAAACTTTGGTGTTCTTAAGCCGTCAGCACTGAGCATGTTTACAGTAGTTCCGTTTGTGCAACCAATAATTTGATCTCTTACATATGGATTCATTAAAAGGAAATAAAGGTAATGTGTTTTGACTGGCGATGTTGACAAAGGACGTACTCGGAAAATATGATGAGTAAATATCCCTTTGCCGCCAAAATGCTTTGGAACAATCGCAGGGAATCCAATAAGCAAATATTGAAAACCTTGCTCTGTGTTAGTTACAATAATATCCCCAGCATTTATGATATGACGCTCTCTATATTCGCCAGTGTAATATTTAATGCCTGAATATTTGTAGCCGCCGCCTTCATAGACAGAATTTAGATTATGCATTGGCGTTCCGCCATCTTTCGACAGCCCTTCTCCTTTGTAACTAAGCCCTTTTTCCGCTTCAATATGTTGTTGTAAAGTCTGGATTTCCCAACTCTTTACTTCTTCATTTTCCACAAACCACTGACGAAACACCGCCCGCGTTATGGACTCAAGCGTGACATTCATACGGCGATTGATTTCAATCTTGGTGTCCAGCGCGTCAAGAATCCCCACAATAGCGTGTTGTTCGGGTAGTGGTGGAACAGGAATTTCAAGTTTCCGAAGATAACTTACAGGTTGAGCTATTGAAGGCACACCAACGGATGATGAATTTGCCGTAAGTTTATACTTCCCCTCATGAGAATTGAAATAATAAACCACAAAGCTAGGTAATATTTTGCTCAAATCGCAACGCATATAAAATTGTCGTTGCGAAGCAACATACCTCTCATACTTTGAGTTTTCGGGGATGTATGCAACATTTTCTATATTTCCAGCGTGGGTAAAAATAATATCGCCACGAAAAACGTTGGCGTTCTTCAACTTGTCAGCGTGTTCCTCAGTAACAAAATTGAAGCCAGCATTTTCATTAAGGCGAAATCCATGCAAATGCTGACCACTAACAACTGGAATACCAGTAGGAACAAAAGTTTCTACTTTGATTGAAGAACCGAAAGGACCCATGCCAACCTTCTCGGCAACATCCTCAATCTTTTTGTAAGTCCAGTTATTTGCCATAATCTAATTTCTGCAAATTTGCACGAATGGATTTCTCTAACCTATCACTATCTTCAAACTGTGCTTCCAATTCTTTCGTCAAACGTCCCATCTTTTGTTCAAAAGGTTCATCATCTTCTTCGAGTTCTGTTGCGCCCACATATCGTCCAGGCGTGAGCACATATCCTTGCTCTTGAATCTCTTCCAGCGTGGCTGATTTACAAAAGCCAGCAACTTCTTCATATTTCTTTCCCGCCTTCCACGCATGGTAGGTATCCGCGATCTTCGCAATATCGTCTTCTGTCAAATCACGATGAACGCGGTCGGTCAATGTTCCCATCTTGCGTGCGTTAATGAATAAGGTTTCGCTTTTGCGATTACGATTTTTTCCATCGTTCTTATTCCTCGTCAAAAACCACAAACATACAGGAATTTGCGTCGAGAAAAATAATTGACCGGGCATCGCCACCATGCAATCCACCATATCCGCTTCGATCAGCGCCTTGCGGATCTCGCCCTCTCCCGACGTGTTCGACGACATACTGCCATTCGCCAGCACGAATCCCGCCGTGCCATTCGGCGCGAGGTGATGGATAAAGTGCTGCACCCACGCATAGTTGGCATTGCCCACCGGCGGCACGCCATATTTCCAGCGTTTATCTTCGCGCAATCTATCCCCGCCCCAATCGCTCATGTTGAACGGCGGGTTGGCGAGAATGAAATCCGCTTTCAGGTCGGGATGCAAATCCCTGTGGAATGAATCCGCGTTCTCCTTGCCCAGGTCGCTGGTAATGCCGCGAATAGCAAGGTTCATCTTGGCAAGTTTCCAGGTGGTCGGGTTGCTTTCCTGTCCATACACGGCGATGTCATCCACCTTGCCGCCGTGCGCCTCCACAAACTTTTCGCTTTGCACGAACATGCCGCCCGATCCACAGCATGGGTCGAAGATGCGTCCCTTGTACGGCGCCAGCATCGACACCAACACGCGCACCACCGACTGCGGCGTGTAGAACTCTCCGCCCTTCTTGCCTTCCGCGCTTGCAAATTGGGACAGGAAATATTCGTAGACGCGCCCAAGCACATCCTTCGCTCGGTTCTCACTGGACCCCAAGCCGATTCCGCTTACGAGATCAATCAACTCGCCCAGGCGGATTTTGTCCAGCGTCGGGCGGGCAAAGTCCTTCGGCAGGATATTTTTCAGCGTCGGGTTATCGCGTTCAATGGCAACCATGCCATCATCGAGATATTTCCCGATCTCAGGCTGTTTCGCCTTGCCCTGCAAGAATGACCAGCGCGCTTCCTTCGGCACCCAAAATATATTCTGCGCCAGATACTCATCCCGGTCTTCGGGGTTCGCATCTTTTTCTTTGACTAATTGTGCATGAACTTCTTCGAACGAATCGGATATATATTTCAGGAAGATCAACCCCAGCACCACATGCTTATACTCCGACGCGTCCATATGTCCGCGCAGCTTATCCGCCGCCGCCCATAATTGTGCTTCGAAGTCCAGTGTTGCACCGTTGTTTTTTTGCTTGCCTGCCATCCAGATCCTCCAGAGCGTGATACCTTATTGTACAACAAATCCCACCTCATAGATTATCCACTGCCTTTAAAAAATGGGCCTGCTGTCCGCCTCTATTTCCCCACCAATATTGCCCTCGCCGGAGCGCCATCACTGCCGAGCAATTTGAGCGGCAGGCAGAACAGTTCGTACGCGCCGGGCTTTTTAGAGTTATTCGCCAGCATAGTCCCCAATCCAGAGCACCCAATCCAGTTTCGGATGAACGGCATTGTACAGCCTCTCATCGCCGGTAATGAACGGTTCGCCGAGGCGCTCGGCCAGGGTCAGGTAGGAGGCGTCGTAGGCGCTGCGCCCGAAGCGGCGCGCCAGAGGCAGCATTTCGCCCCACCCCAGCGGTAACAGTTCGATATCCAGGGCCGAGGCGGCTCTCAGGATTTCCTCCGCCTGGAGGCCGGTGATGCGCCCGCGCCGCTCTGCCTGCCAGACGGCATTGCTCACCTCGAACATCAGCAGGATAGGAGCCTTGAGGCGCGTCTGCTGCGAGGCATGATTGCGCAGGAGCAACTGCGCCTGAGGCTGGCTTTCGTCCGGGAAAAGCGCATTCAGGAGTACACCGGCATCAATGATCATTTTCCCCTTCCAATTCCCGGCGGGAGGCCTGGTACAGTTCCGATGCGGTCACGCCGCTCTCGCGCAAAGTATGCGAAAGCCGCACGATGCTGTTGTAAGCCTCGAACTGATGCAGGCGCTCGAATTCCTCGGGGGAGAGAATCACGCCAACTGCCTTTCCCCTTCGGGTGAGAAGGATGGGGCCTTTCTGAACCTTCTTGAGCAGGGACGAAAGCCGGTTGTGCGCTTCGGCAATGGGAACGTTGATCATACTGCCTCCAACTGTCTATTCAATATAGACATTATACACGACAATTCGCCCCCTGCTGTGCCGATTCTGCCCAGAAATCCTATTTTTCTACCAACACCGCCCTCGCCGGCGCGCCGTCACTGCCGAGCAACTTGAGCGGCAGGCAGTACAGATCGTACGCGCCGGGCGGGACCGTGTGCAGGTCCGCGCCCTCGAGCAGGACGATGCCCGCCGCGAGCAGGATGCGGTGCGTCGGCTCGCTCTGCTGGAAGGGGGCGACGGACAGGTAGTCAATGCCCACCAGACGGAGGCCGCGCCGGACGAGCCATTCCGCGCCGTCAGCGGAGATGCCGACGAAGGATGGGAAGAAGTCCGTTGCGCGGCGCGCCCACAGGTCCGAGTTGCGCGTGCGCAGGAGCAGGCGCTCGGTCCCGGCGGGGATGGAGGCCGCCTCCAGCGCCGCGGCAGTGATGAGGTCCAGGGAGTTCGGGAGTTGGACGACGAGGGCGGGGCCGGTCAACACGTCCAGCGGGAGGTTTTCCACCGTGCGCCCGTCGTTGAGGAAGTGGTGCGGGGCGTCGACGTGGGTGCCGGTGTGGGCCGACATGTCCAGCCGGGTGACGTTGGCGTGCGCGCCGCGGTCCATGGATTCGATCTGTTCGAGCGTCACGGGCGGGTCGCCCGGCCAGACGGGCATGGCGGGGGAGATGGTGAGGGTGATGTCGTGGATTTTCATGCCGGTGCGTTTTTACCGCGAAAAAGCGACCCCCATAGAACGGGGGCAGGCGGCCGCGAAGGATTCATTGTGGTCGCGAAGAAACCCTTCGCGGGTTACAAAAACTTCGCGGTCTTCGCACCTTCGCGGTTAGTCTTTTTTTACCGCCAGCCGCTGGCCTTGAAAACATCTTCGAGCAGCTGGCTGCGCTCGGCCTCGGTCATCGGGCGCGGGCGGGAGTAATCCTCCAGCACGGCGGTCAGCAGTTCGACGCTGATGACGCGGTTGTCGTAGATGACGTAGCGGTCAATGAATTCGTTGCGCGTGCCGGTGGTGATGGAGCCGTCCGGCAGGATGTAGTTCATCTGGTCGAAGAACAGGTTGCCCAGCCCGTAGTGGATGAATGTCTCGCCCCGGAAGGTCATCGCCATCGGGTAGTGCGACTGGCTGCCGCTGACGATGACCGCGCCGGCGTCGGCCATCTGGCCGAAGACGCTGACCTGGTGTTCGGCCGGGTAGGGGGTGTAGTACTCGTAATACTGGAAGGTGGCGATGGGCAGGTAGCCCTCGGAACGCAGGCGGGCGATGTCCGTCACCATCCAGCCATAGTCGCCGCAGGGGGCCGAACCGGGCAGGCTGGCGGTGGCCCAGTCGGCTACTGGGCCGACCGGGTTGCAGCCGATGAAGGCCAATTTGTTGCCGTTGTTCGAGAGGGTCAGCGGCTTGAGCGAGGCGGTCAGGTCGGCGCCGCCGCCGTAGACCTGCATGTTATTCTGGCGGTAGAGGTCGAGCGTGTAGAGGAAGTTGTCGGTGCCCCAGTCGTTCATGTGATTGCCGGTCAACTCGATCACGTCGGCGCCCACGTCCACGAGCAGGGCCATGTAGTCGGGGTCGCTGCAGAAGGTCAGGCTGGTCTGGCTCGGGTTGGGGGGCGGGCAGGAGTCGGCGAACGAGATCTCGTTGCTGATGTGGGTCACGTCGGCGGAGCGCAGCCAGCCGCCGATGCCTTCGGCGGGATAGGTGAGGCCCTTCGTTTCCATGCGCGAGGCGGTGGCGCGCACCATGGCGGTCACGCCGGTCATCACCAGCACGGTCATTTTGGACGGGTCGCGGTTCGAGGGCGGCAGGCTGAAGGCGGCAGGCTGGAGGGCGAAGGGAACGGCCAGCGGATAGGCGGACTGGTCGAACTCCTTGTGGATGGGCGACTGGCCGTCCACGCTGAGGACTTTCCAGCGCGGCTGGAGCGACTCGAACGGGACGATGCCCCAGGCGGGCTGGCCGGCCCACATCGCGTCCAGCAGTTCGCCGGCTGGCGCCACCTGCACGGACCCGGAACCGGGCGCGCCCCACAGGGCGGTGAATGCGTCGAGGGTGGGCTGGTCCATCCACAACGGGCGGCCGGCAAACGGTCCGGTTGGTTCGCCGGCCCAGGAGCGGCGCAGGTCGTCGGCGGTCACGCCGTCGGTCACGGTGGGGAAGGGCGCCACCAGCGCGTAGATCCAAGTGGAGGTGGGGGAAGTGGCTGATGTCAGCGGCTGCACGTCGAGCAGGATGGCCGCGCCGGATGGGTCGGCGGCGGGCGGGAAGCCGGTGGCGAGGGCGGCGTCGCGCAGGGCGATGGGGACGGCGGGCGAAATCCACACGTGGACGTGGCGGTGGGGTCGGGGGGCGGGGGCGCGGTGGGGGTGGCGTAGCCCTCCGGCAGGAAGGGAGTGTTGGCGGAAAGCGGCGCGTCCACGGCGGGGGAGGCGGCCACGGAGGAGGGGGTGGAGATGCCGCCGCCCGCCGGGAGGCAGGCCGTGAGGAGCGCGAGGGCGGCGAGCAGGCACAGGCGCGGCAGGGAGCGCTGGTTCATTCGCATAGGGTCATCTCGTTGAGGGTGAATTCCTTCAGGGCGGCTTCGTCCACGCATATGCCCAGGCCGGGGCCGGACGGGACGGTGATGGTGCTGTCGTCGTTGAGGGTGAAGCGCTCGCGGGTGATGTCGCGGGCGTAGTAGCGCTCGGAGGCGGAGATGTCGCCGGGCAGGGTGAAGCCGGGCAGGGAGGCCAGCGCCAGGTTGGAGGCGCGCCCGATGCCGGTCTCGAGCATCCCGCCGCACCAGACCGGCAGTCCGCTGGCGCGGCACAGGTCGTGGACGGCGACGGCCTGGCTCAATCCGCCGACGCGCCCGGCCTTGATGTTGATGATCTGGCAGGCTTTCATCTCGATGGCGTAGCGGGCGTGCCGCGGGCTGACGATGCTTTCGTCGAGGCAGATGGGCGTGCGGAACTGCGCTTGCAGTTTGGCGTGGTCCCAGATGTCGTCTTCGTTGAGCGGCTGTTCGATGAGCAGCAGGTCGAGGTCGTCGAGCGGACGGAGCGCCGCGGCGGTCTCCAGCGTGTAGGCCGAGTTGGCGTCCACTTGCAGTTTGATCTTCGGGAAGGCCTTGCGGACGGCGGAAGCGTCGCCCACGTCGCGGCCGGGTTTGATCTTGATCTTGATGCGGGCGTAGCCCTCGGCCAGGTATTTGCCGACGGCCTGCACCAGCGCCTCGGGCGATTCCTGCAACCCGACCGACACGCCGACCGGCACCCGGTCGCGGCTGCCGCCGAGCATTTCGCGCAGCGATTTCCCGTCGCGTTTGCCGAGCAGGTCCCAGAGCGCCATCTCGACGCCGGCCTTGGCGAGGTTGTGGCCGCGGATGGAGGCCACGCGTTGCTGGAAGTCGGCGGCGTCGGCCACGTCCTGCCCGAGCAGGAGCGGGGCGGCGAAGTCTTTGAGGATGTGCCAGGCGGTGTGACTCGTCTCGTAGGAGTAGCCCGGATCCCGGTCCGCGACGCACTCGCCGTAGCCGGTCAGGCCGCCGGAGCGGGCCGCGATGACGATGCACTCGCGGTCAGTCGTCCGCCCGAAGGAGGTCTCGAACGGCGACACGAGCGGCATGGAAACGTGGAACAGGGTGAGCGAGTCGAGTTTCATGGAAGGCGGCTAATGGTGAATGGTGAATGGTGAGTGGTGAAACGAGAAGGTGTTAGAGGATGCCGAATCCGCCTGCCAGGAAGGAGAGGAGGACGCGGATGATGGCGATGACCAGGGCGATGGCGTTGAGCGCCAGGCCGATCCCGCCGAAGACTTTGTTCTCGTGCTGCGGGAAGAGCGAGGCCAGCCCGAGGATGGAGCCGATCAGGGCGATCGGACAGAGGGCGTAGTTGGCCCACGACATACCGGGGATGAGGTTGACGCACGCGCCTAGGATGGTAAGCATTCCCATGATGAAAGAGGCGATACCCATATTGAGAAGCTCCTTTTGATGTGAGTTTGATGTTTTATTTACAATTTTCTTTACATGTAATTCCTTTTCTTAAGCTCCTTACCTACCTGAAGGCATAGATCTGCTCTGGTTCCCTCAGAGAATCTACTGTCGTTCTTGGTAGCTTCACCCACAGCTTTTTGTATTTCTGTATACTCGACAATGAATGAGTATGGGGAATTTGAAGAAAATTTCTTATGACGCTTATCCAACAAGCCAGCAATTTTGACTGCTAAATTATCAATCTCATCCATTAATTCCGCAAGTGATGCCGCTTTTCTAACTTTATATGGAGTATTCATCGAAATCAATCTTTTGGCCTCGGCAATTAATGTGGATCTATACACCTCTGGAATTTCACGTACTGCTGGCGCTTTTTCAACCGATTCAAGAATACTTGAAGAGGACATCACCGATTCTGAGGGAATTACAGTTAGAACGCTTTCCAGTAAATTTTCAAGATACCGGTTATACAGACTGCTTATCGTGCTCCTAATAAAAGAGCCCAAAGAGATGCACAAAGCAGTAAAAGCATCAGATGCGGCTATATTCTTCCATCTGGAGTGATTTGCCCACAACCAATCAATCATGCCATCAGGAGTTTTGTCACTTTCCTCCCAGCATTTTCTCAACATTTCTTCTTTCAAGACAAGAAACTCTTCTAATGACACCCTGTCTAGGTAATGGCGGGGAATATAGCCATGCCTTGGCGGCAGTGCGCATTCCCTCCACTTGCCTTGCTGAAATGTTGCCAGTTGTTCTTGGTAGATTGCCTCGATATCGTTTGTCGGAGGCTTGTAATTGGCAGGTAACTTACAGAATTCATCCGCGGTGATTATCCTAAGGGCAGAATCACCCTTTGGTGGCAAGTTTTTTCCACAATACCTGCAAAGAACGGCCTCATCTTGGATTAATTCTGCGCAGTAAGGGCATTTTTTCATGACACCTAATCCTTGCTTATTTCTTCCTTTGGCAAGTTCTGGACAATCTCCTCCATCGTCGCGCCTTCGCGGCGCATGCCGGGCGCAGGCGTGCCGCAGTACGGGCAGATGTTCCACGGGAGTTCCATCAATTTGCCGCAGTGGTGGCAGGGCTTCTTGAGTTTGGTCTGGCAGTTCGGGCAGACGACCCAGTCCTCACGCACGCGGCGCTCGCAGCCGGGGCAGAGCGGCTGGTCCTCGATGGCCTGGAGCAGGGCTTCCTCCTCCAGCGTACGCTCGTATTCCTCTTCGAGCGTGTGCGCCGGGCGCAGGACGAGATAGACCAGCACGCCCGGCAGGTTGAGCAGGGCCACCAGTCCCGCTGCCAGGATGTGCACCAGCCGGTCGCGGTGGCGGTTGCGGATGTCGCGGTAGGTCCAGACGATGAGGGCGAGCCACAGGGCGGCCAGGAACGCGCCGCCGAAGCCGGTCAGCGCCAGCAGGAAACTGCGGATTTGGGTGGGGTCGAAGGTCATGCTTCCTCCTGCTCAATTATACACGCCGATTCGTTGTGGGACGCGGACACCCAAAGAACGGGTGCAGGCGAGCACGGAAAACGCGGAAAAACCATTTTTTTCCTTGCTTTTTGAGAAAATCCGCGTCCATCCGCGTTTTTCCGCGTCCCATTCATCACGGCATCTGGAAGTCGAAGAACCAGTCGCCGCCATCGTTGGAGTACGCGGAACCCAGCCCGATGACCTGGAACCAGGTGACGCCCGTCTTCAGCGGGAGCGGATTCCCGCCCGGGTCGGTGAACGAGAGCAGGGCGTCGAAGGCGGTCCGCACCCAGCGCGCCTCGTAGACGCGCCCGTCGCGGAAGATAAACGCCTGCCCGGAATTGTACAGGTCAACAACGTACATTTGGCCGGTGGACTGCGGGTTGTGGATGTAACGCACGAGCAGCACAACCAGGTTATCGGCAGTGATCTGTTTGCCGGTCAGGTTGTCAATGTGCGCGGTGTAGGCCGGCTCCACGCCTTCGTGGTTATCAACCGTCTCCTGGAAGCGCAGGTATTTTTGCGTGGCGGCGTCGTATTGCCAGTAGTTGTAAGCGCGATAGGAATTGCGCACAAAGATGCGTCCGGCGCTGTTGGTGGTGAATGGAGCAGTAGTGGTAAAGACCATGCCGGAGAGCGGCTGGCGTGTGTTGTCTTTGTGCGCCCATTCCAGATAGGCGGAGACTTTGGAGGTGTCCAGGAAGTAATTGTTGTAATCGGCGATATCGTTATCCCAGCATAGGGGCGGGCAGTCGTATTCGTTGGGTATTAACCGAAAATCCTTAAGATCGGTGGCGGCAAGATAATCATCAATACGATCATCGGCGCCGGAATAGACAAGATAGGCATGGTACATGCGGGTGATGTGCTCATCAAAGAAACGCGCCGAGCGCACCGGACCGACGCGGCTGGCATCCGTGCCATAAAAAACAGCGATGAAACGCGTTTCAAGGTCTTCCGTGTAGTATTCATAGACGTTGTCTGCCAGCGACAGGCCGGACTGCCATCCGCGCACATAGCGCGGGAAATTGCTGATCTTGACGGCAATCGGGCGGCGCTCCAGCGGCGACAGGTCCGCGGCCATCATTCCGGTGATCGGGTTGATGTACGGCGGGAAGCCCTGCTGGAACAGGTATGCCAGCGTGGGGACCGGGCTGGGGGTGACGGGGATCAGGTCGGGGGAAAGGGTGTTTGTTGGCGCGAGGGTGGGATATTCGAACGGGGAGCGCGTGCCGGTCGGGACCACGCGCGGGACCGGCGTGCGGGTCGCGGCCGGTTCCGGCGTGAGCCAGCCGGCGAGGGCGTTCCAGAACGCGGCAGCGCCGGCGAGCAGGAGGATGACGCCGAAAGCGGCGAGCAGGCCCCAGGTCAGGGGGGTGGCGGGGGAGCGTCGAGGCGGCATAGGTGGGTTGATTATACTCTTGGAAAACAAAAAGCCAGGCCCACGCGAGCCTGGCTTTGGTGACAGGGAAGGGCTACATCCCGTTGTCGTTGTCCTTGGCCCCGTAGCCGGGACCGGACTTGAAGAAATCGTAGTTCGGCTGGATGTCGGCGGTCAGGTCCACGGTCTCGCCGGCCTTCAACTGCCGGGCGGTGTCGAGCACGACCTGCTTGCCGAGATGGTTGGCGCCTTCGTAGTGGCCGGTCTCGCCGACCCGGCTGATGTACTCGCCGCCCTTGGCGGTGTACGCCGCCGGGACTTCGTCCTGCGGGAAGATGGCGCCGACCGGGCATTCCGGGACGCACGCGCCGCAGTCAATGCAGGTGTCGGGGTCAATGTACATCCACGGATACTTATCCGCTGGCTGGCCGGGGAGAATGCACTCCACCGGGCAGACTTCGATGCAGCCGCGGTCGCGCAGGCACAGGCTGGTGATGATATGGGTCATGGTGTTTCTCCTTTGGTAGTCGGGTCAAGTGGATATATTATATCCGGTTTGAAAATAAAGTGACAGTCACGTCCAACGTGACTGTCACTTTATAAATCGAGTTGCGGTGCGATGCGGCTTACTTGGCCGAATAGCGCCGGGACACCTCGTCCCAGTTGACCAGGTTCCAGAACGCGGGCACGTACTCGGCGCGGCGGTTCTGGTACTTCAGGTAATAGGCATGTTCCCACACATCCAGCGTCAGGAGCGGGGTCATGCCCTCGGACATCGGGTTGTCCTGGTTGGCGGTGGAAAGGATCGCCAGTCCGCTGCCCTTTTTCACCAGCCAGGCCCAGCCGGAGCCGAAGCGGCCCATGGCGGCCTTCTCGAACTCGGCCTTGAAATTGGCGAAGTTGCCAAAGGCGGCGTCAATGGCCGCGGCCAGTTCGCCCTTCGGCTCGCCGCCGGCCTTGGGCGCCATCACCTGCCAGAACAGGTCGTGGTTCCAGACGCCGCCGCCGTGATTTTTTACCGCCGTGCGGATGTCTTCGGGGACGGCGTTCAGGTCCGCGAGCAGCGCCTCGAGCGATTTGCCGGACAGTTCGGGATGCTTCTCCAGCGCGGCGTTCAGGTTGTTGACGTAGGCGGCGTGGTGCTTGTCGTGGTGGATGGTCATCGTCTGCGCATCAATGGTCGGTTCGAGGGCATCGTACGCATATGGAAGGGGGGTCAGTTGGAAAGCCATGGAAATCTCCTTTTGCTTGTTGGACGAATATTTATGATATTTATCATCTATATTATACGTTTCCTGGGACAAAAGTCAAGATGCGCGCGGAGATTCCAACATTTTGCTAACACAGCGGTATACTTTGGCAGATGACCCCTCCCCGCCGCCTCTCCCTGACCTTGATCCTGTTGACCGGCATCCTGGCTGTTTCCACCGCCTCGATCTTCATCCGCCTCGCGCAGACGGAGGGTGTGCCGTCCATCGTCATCGCCGCCTGGCGGATGGCGCTGGCCAGCCTGGCGCTGGCTCCGCTCGCGCTGACCCGTTACCGGTCCGCGCTGCGGGCGCTGACGCGGCGCGAGTGGACCCTCGGCCTGCTCTCCGGCCTCTTCCTGGCGGTCCATTTCGCCTCCTGGATCACCTCGCTCCAATACACGACAGTCGCCAGTTCGGTCGTGCTGGTGACAACCACGCCGCTGTGGGTGGTGCTGCTCTCGCCGCTGGTTTTGCGCGAACGCGTGACGGGCGGCGTTCTCGCCGGGATGGCGCTGGCGCTGGCCGGAGGGGCGGTGGTGGGCGTGAGCGATTCGTGCACGCTGGAGGCGGGACGCCTGGCCTGCCCGCCGCTGTCAGCGTTCGTCGGCGGACGGGCATTCCTGGGCGATTTCCTGGCGCTGATTGGGGCGTGGATGGCGGCCGGTTACATGCTGGTGGGGCGCAAACTGCGGGAGGGGATGCCGCTGGTCCCGTACGTCTTCCTCGTTTACGGGGCCGCGGCGGTGGTGCTGGCGGCGGTCATGCTGGCGATGGGCCAGAGCATGTTCGGGTACGCGCCCGCGGCCTATCTGTGGTTCGTCCTGCTGGCGCTCGTCCCGCAACTGCTCGGGCATACTTCGTTCAACTGGGCGCTGCGATATTTGCCCGCCTCGCTCGTCTCGGTGGTCCTGCTGGGCGAGCCGATCGGTTCGACCATCCTGGCGTTTTTTATTTTGCAGGAGACTCCCGGCTGGGTGAAGATCGGCGGCGCGGTGCTCATCCTGGCGGGCATCTACCTGGCGTCGAGGGCGCGCGGGAAAAACAGAGGAGAAGCATGAAACCACTTTCCAACCAGGTCGCGCTTGTCACCGGGGCGGGCAGTCCGACCGGGATCGGGTTTGCCAGCGCGCGTGCCCTCGGCGCGGACGGCGCGGCTGTGGCGCTCGTCAGCACTACGGAGCGCATCCACGCGCGGGCGCGCGAACTGGAGTCTGCGGGGGTGCGCGCCAAAGGCTACGTTGCCGACCTGACGCAGCCCGAGGCCGTTCGGGCGATCATCGCCGACATCCTGGCCGTTTTCGGGCGGCTGGACATCTGCGTCAACAACGCCGGGATGACCGTCCTCGGCGAGGAGCAGTTCGTTGGCACGCTGGACGAGACCACCGACGAGATCTGGCGTCAGTCAATGGAGCGTAACCTGACCACCTGCTTCCTGGTGACGCGCGCCGTCCTGCCGGTCATGCGGCGGCAAAAATACGGGCGCATCATCAACGTGGCCTCCACCAGCGGGGCGGTGCAGGCGGCCGTCGGCGACGCGCCGTACCACGCCGCCAAGGCCGGGATGGTCGGATTCACGCGGGCGGCGGCGGTCGAGGCCGCCGCGCACCGGATCACGGTCAATGCCATCGCGCCGGGCTGGATCGCCACCGGGTCCCAACTGGAGAGCGAGGCTTCCGCCGGGAATCTCACCCCGGTCGGACGGTCCGGCACGCCGGAAGAAGTGGCGCACGCGGTGCGCTTCCTCGCCGACCCGGACGCGGCCTTCGTCACCGGCCAATTGATCGTGGTGGACGGCGGCAATTCCCTGCCCGAGGACCGCGGCTGGAGGGGGTGAATGCGTCCCATAAACTGAAATTGAATTTGCCAGTTCATTTTTGTTTGTCTGTTATATAATAATCACTGTGTGCGGCACATCCTACTTTGACTTTGGTCAGTGTTACAATAATCTAAGGTAAGTTGACCAGGGTGTTCTTGCTTGTGGGAGGAAGGTATGTATCCAGGTCTATTGCCAAAATCTGAGTCTGAAGAAAAACATCCAGAAAAACATTCAATTGAAGCAAAGCCCAAGCAGGAAAATATCACTGATCGCTATGTGTCGGATTTCTTTCATTCCAAATCTCTCAAAATAGCTGCCACAGTCATTGGATCAATATTTGGCGGTACGTGCTTGGTTATTACTGTGATCTTTCTGTTGACGGGGATATCCTTTATTGCTGTATTGGGACATTTATTTGATGGAGAATCTAATTCACCAAATGGCGCGGGAAATCCCCAGATTGTGTCCCCGCAATCTGCACCTGCTTTGGGATGGACGTGGCAAGCGATTGATCTTTATGAAATGTGGGTCGAAATTCCCCTTGATTGGAAATTTGAAGAAATCAATCGACGTTCCCCGTCAGAGGTAGGCATAGTTACCCATGATTGTGCCGATTACCAAATAAGCAGCCTGGACGGGAATCGAGTCTTAACGATAACCATGCCATGTGATGCTGGAGATAATGGGCCCAATCCATGCCCAGATGGAACATTATGGGTAGATCAAAGCAAGGGAACAGTGCGCATCCCCGTTCCAGATAAAAACGGCTATGCTTATTCAACAGCAGATTGGGGGCCATACCCATTTGATAATGGAACACAAGATACACTCGTATGTTGGGGTGTGCCAGCATGGTTTATTGGCTCCGACATGTTGATGGCGATATACTCTGAATTGGATAAACCATTCTCTGATATTAGTGATTTCGAAATTCCTGATCGGATAGTGTTGTCGATTCACAAGTGAGAATAAACCCAGCGTAGATTTTCCGATCAACCGAATATTTTTGCATGCTAATCCCCACACCATTTGCAGCATAAAGCCCGACTCTCGTGAGCCGGGCTTGTTGGTTAACCTTGGTGGCGTCAGTCAGGTATTTCATTTCCTCGCCAGGGCTTCCAGCGCCGGGCGGTATTCTTTGATGAACATGCTGACCTGCCGGGCGAATTCCTCGTCCACGCCGGCCGCGGCGATCGGCGCTGCCACCGGGCGGATGATGATCTGGCGATGCTCGCGGTCCAATTCCACCGACACGTCCGAGCCGTCCCTCACGCCCAGCGGATCAATCATGTCTTTCGGCAGAGAGATCACGGTACTGTTTCCTGTTTTGAAAACCTTGCGTAACATGCCTTCTCCTTCCGTGTGCTTACAGTGTAAGTATATCACGTACGCACCGGCAGCGTGTACCCCCCGTCCACCACGATGACCTGCCCGCGGATCATGGACGCGGCGGGCGAGCACAGGAAAGCGACCACCCCGGCCACATCCTCCGGCGTGACCAGCCGTCCGGCCGGCGTGGCGGCGACGGCCTTCTCGATGACCCCCGCTTCGTTCATGGCGTCGAAATGTTTCAGCGCGTCGGTCTCGACCACGCCGGGCGAGACGGCGTTGACGGCGATGTTCTTCGGGGCGAGTTCCACGGCCAGGTAACGCGTCAGGCTTTCGAGAGCGGCCTTGCTCGCGCCGACCACCACGTAGTCGGGCAGGACACGCGACGAGCCGGGACTGGTGATGCTGACGATGCTTCCGCCGCCGCGCTTCTCCATCAATGGGACGGCGCGCTGGGCGGCGAACAGGAGCGCGCGGGCGTTGATGTTCATCGTCCAGTCCCAGCCCTTCGGTTTTTGCTCCATCACCGGGCGGTTGTAGCCCGAGGCGGCGTTGTGGATGAAAATGTCCAGCCCGCCGAATTCTTTTTCCACCTCGTCGAAGAGACGGGACAGATCGTCCAGGTCGCCCACGTCGGCCTTGATGACCGGGGCGCGGCGGCCCAGGCGGACGATTTCGGCCGCGGTCGCTTCGGCGGGGGCGCGGTTGCGGAAGAAGTTGACCGCCACGTCCGCGCCGCTGCGCGCAAAGTGCAGGGCAATGGCGCGCCCGATGCCGCGCCCGGAGCCGGTGACGAGGACGGTTTTGTTTGCGAAGGGAAGTTCAGACATGGGGTCATTCCTTTTTGGGTACGGAGGACATAGTCAATCGCCAGTCCCCTCGCGGGGATTGGCGCTAAAAGCCAGGCGCTAATCGCTCTCCTTTGCGCGCCCCTTGCGCCTTGCCAGCAGCCGGCGGACGCGCCTGTGCTTCTCGCGCGTCAGCGGGTAGAACCAGGCCGTGGCCGCCGCGCCGAGCAGCAGGAGCAGCCCCGCCGGGCCGGACATGAGGCGGATCGCCGTCAGCGCGCCCTCCGGCTGCATGAAGTCCGCCGCGCCCGCCGGGGGAGTCTGGTAGCCCGACCATCCCAGGATTTGCAGCGCCAGGAAGAAAGCGAAAGCGCCGCTGATCTTGCGCACGAAATTCTTGATGCCGTAGTAGACGCCTTCCTGCCGGCGGCGGGTGAGCAGTTCGTCCCACTCGATCACGTCGGGGAAGATGGCCTCGGGCAGGATGTAGCCCGCCGCCAGCCCCAGGCCGGCCAGCGCGGAGAGGGCCAGCACCAGCCCGGCCTGCCCGGGCTGGACGAGGGACAGGATGACGTATGCCAACGCCCAGGGCGTGATGCCGGTCAGGTAGGCGTTCCGCTTGCCCAGCCGGCGCGCGGCCCAGGTCCAGAAAGGGATGGCGAGGATGGCGGTCAGTAGCAGCAGGCCCAGCACGCCCGATTCCAGGCTGAGTTTCAATCCGAAGACGGTCACGCCCGCCGTCAGGTCGCCGCGCGCGATCCAGTAGAGCAGGAAGTAAGGGAGCATCAGCGCCACTAGGTCGGCGGCCATCCAGTTGAGCATGTTCAGGGCGGCCGCGAAACGGAAGGGGACATTGGCCCACGCGGCGCGGACGGCGGCTTTGAGCGGCATCGGTTCCTCCCCCGGCCTCTCGTCCTCGACGCCGCGCACGAGGAAAAAGGTCAGGAACAGCGGCACGATGGAGATGCCGCCGAACATGCCCGCGACGATCAGGTAGCCCTGCTGCTGGGTCAGGCCGGATGCCAGGGCGGCATCCACGATGGATGGGGCGGCGATGGCGGTGGTCAGCGAGGCGGCCAGTTGGAAGAACATGCGGTAGCCGGCCAGCGAGGTGCGCTCGTCGTAGTCGCGGCTGATCTCCGGCGTCATGGCCGTGTAGGGGACGGCCACCAGCGTGCCGAGCGTGTCGCTGAGCATGAAGGCCAGCGTGACCCAGGCGGTCAGCGCCCACTGGTTTTGCCAGGGCGGCGCCCACCACAACAGCACGAAACTCAAGCCGAACGGGATGGTGAACAGGAGCAGGAACGGGCGGCGGCGCCCCCAGCGCGAGCGCACCCGGTCGCTGATCATTCCCACCAGCGGGTCGTTGACCGCGTCCCAGAAAATGCCCACCAGCGCGCCGAGCGAGGCCAGGCGCGGGTCCAGCCCGATCACGTCGGTCAGGAAGATGGCGTAGAAGATCTGGCGCAGCATCCCGAAGGCTGCCAGCCCGTACTGGCCGGAGCCGTAGACGGCTTTTTTCCACGCGGGGAGTGGGGAGGCGGGGGGGATCGTCATGGCAGGTTAATCGGCGGGGCGCTTTCCCTGCGCCCGTTGCGTTTTTCCAACAACTTGCGGATGCGCGTGTGGCGGTCGCGCGTCAGCGGGTAGAACCAGGTGGTGATGACAGCCGAGAACAGCAGTGCCGCGCCCAACGGTCCGATCAACATGCGGATGGCCGTCAGCGTTTCCGGCGGCTGCGTGAACGTTGTCACGCCTTCGGGCGGGGTCTGGTAGTTGAACCAGCCCAGCGCCTGCAGGCCGAGAAAGATCGCCAGCGCCCCGCTCGTTTTGCGGATGAAATTCTTGACGCCGTAGTAGATGCCCTCCTGGCGGCGGCCGGTGCGCAGTTCGTCCCACTCGATCACGTCGGGGAACATGGCGTCCGGCAGGATGTGCGCCGCCGAGACCGACAACCCGGCCAGGAACGACATCCACAACACCAGCGTGACCTGTCCCGGGCGCACCGAGAAGATGGCGAGTTGCACGCCGGCCCAGAAGACCATCCCGATGATATAGGCGGTGTGCTTGCCCGTGCGGTGCGCGAGCCATAGCCAGAATGGCAGGGCGATGATGGCCGTGACGAGCAGGATGGCGAAGACCGCCGATTCGAGCGGCAGGGAAACGCCGAGCAGCGTCACCGAGGCCAGCATGTTCCCGGCGGCGATCCAGTAGAGCAGGTAGAAGGGCAGCGCCAGCGCCACGATGTCGAAGGTGATCCAGTTCAGCATGAAGATAAGCGTGGCAAAGCGGAACGGGATATTTGCCCAGGCCGTGCGCACGGTCTGCCGGAAGGTCACTGTTTCCTGCGGACGGTCCGCCGCGCCGTAGCGTTCGCGCACCACGGCGAAGATGAGCAGGAACGGCAGCGCCGCCAGCCCGCCGAACAGTCCGGCCACCAGCAGGTAGCCCTGCTGCTGGGTCAGCCCGGCGGCCAGCGCCGCGTCCACGATCATCGGCGCGGCCACGGCGGTGGCCAGCGAGGCCAGCAGGTTGAAGAACATGCGGAAACTCGTCAGCGTGGTGCGCTCGTCGTAGTCGGGGGTCAGTTCGGGCAACAGCGAGGCGAACGGCACGCCGACCAGCGTCTCGAGCGTGTCGCTGACCATGAATGCCAGCGTGACCGTCACGGCCAGCGCGATCTGGCTTTCCCAGGGCGGCGCCCACCACAGCAGCATGAAACTCAGCCCGAACGGGATGGCGAAGAACAGCAGGAACGGCCTGCGCCGCCCCCAGCGGCTGCGCATCCGGTCGGTCAGCACGCCGATCAGCGGGTCGTTGACCGCGTCCCAGAAAATGCTCACCAGCGCGGCCACCGAGGCCAGCCGCGGCTCCAGCCCAACCACGTCGGTCAGGAAGATGGCGTAAAAAATCTGGCGCAGGGTCCCGTAACTCGACCCGCTCCAGTCGCCCGACCCGTACACCAGTTTGACCCAGAACGACAACGCCTTCGCTTTGATCCCGCTCGTTTTGCTGCCCATCGTTGCTCCTCGACGAATGTGGTTGCGCTTGTAATAACCCCACTTATACCAGAATCGGTACTTCATGGAATGCTCCGGCTGGATTTGTAATCCAGCCGCCAGGCCGCCGGATTGCAAATCCGGCGGGAGCATAGGGGAGCGATTTCTGCGAATGGAACGTTGGGATATAATCGCCGTGATGCCCGCACTGTTGACCCCCTCCCTGGCAGACAGACTAAGATCGCTCGGCGTGCGCCCGGCTTCGGACCTGAAACCTGCCCCCGATAAACCAGCCGGCGCGCCCATCCAGTCCGTCGTGGACGGGCGTTTCGTCCCGGCGCGCGGCGGCGAGACGTTCGTGGCCGAACAGGTTTTCGCCGCCGATTACCGTCACGGCGTTGCTCCCATCTTCCCCTTTTCCCCTCTTCCCCTCGTTGCAGCCTGGGCGCGGGATTCCCGCCTTTCCGTCCTCGATCCTTCGTCGTTCGTCTTTTTGGACACCGAGACCTCCGGCCTGGCGGGCGGCACCGGAACGTACGCGTTCCTGGTCGGCGCGGGCCGATTCGAGGGCGGGGAGTTCCGCCTGCAACAATTCTTCATGCGCGACCCGGCGGAGGAATCGTCCATGCTGGAGGCGCTGGCCGAATTCCTGGCTCCGTGCCGCGCGCTGGTTACGTTCAACGGCAAAGCGTTCGACGCTCCCTTACTTGTTACTCGTTACTCGCTGCACAGTATTCCATTACCTTTCAAAGATTTTGCTCATCTCGACCTGCTCCCGCTGGCGCGCCGCCTATGGCGCGACCGCCTGCCTTCCCGCGCGCTGAAATACATCGAAGAGAACGTCTTGATGGCGCCGCGCACCGCCGAGGAAGTGCCGGGCTACGAAATCCCGTATCTCTACTTTGACTATCTCCGCACCGGCGACGCCGCCCCGCTCAAGGGCGTCTTCTACCACAACGCCATGGACGTGGTCGCCATGGCCGCGCTGCTCCGTCACGCCGCGCACATGCTGGCCGACCCGCTGGGCGAGTCCATCGAGCATGGCCTGGACCGCGTTGCGCTGGCGAAACTGTTCGAGGACCTGGGCAAATGGGAGACCGCCGCCCGTCTCTACGAGCGCGGCCTCGAACAGTCCCTCCCCGAAGCGGATTTCTGGCAGGCGGTCAAGCGTCTCTCCCTGCTCCAGCGCCGCCGCGGGGACCTGGAGTCTGCCGTCCATCTTTGGGAAAAAGCCGCCGCCGCCGGCCACGTTTACGCGTTCGTTGAGTTGGCGAAATACTGCGAGCATCACGCCCGCGACGCCTCCGCCGCGCTGGAGTGGACGCGCAAAGCGATGGAACGTGCCGGTGAACTGGATATCCCGCGCTACGAGTACAATCATTGGGTGCAAGAGTTGGAACACCGCCGCGAACGGCTGGAAGGGAAAGCCGGAAGGGAGTCGGGATGAAAACCTTTTTTTGCCATCTTGTCTTGTGTATTGTTCTTTTTGGCCTCGCGGCCTGCGGGGGTGCAACGCCTCCCATAACGCCAACAGTTTCTCCCGCCCCGTCTGTCGTCCCGACGGCTTCCTTTACGCCAACGCCTTCCCCCTCGCCGACCTTGACAGTCGAACCCGCCCCCTCCCTCCCGCCGGAATTTGCGGCGCAGTTTGACCAAGACAGTTATACGGTGGTCCAGAATGCCGACGGCGTTTGGGTCGCCCGGAACAACGCGGACGGCCTAGATCTGATGACTTACGATTCGGCTGCCAAAAAGTGGCAACTGCCCGAACTTTTTTCCGGCCTGCCGCTGACGGTGGCCGAGTTTCCCAAAATTGCCGACTCTGATCCGCTGATCGCCCTTTTGGTCCAAAAAGACCGCGCGCTTGCCGAAGCAGACGGTTTTTTCCCGGATGATGCCACCGAAGCTAAAGTTGGTTTGGCGGCTGGTGGGCTGATTTTAGGGTGCGATAAAGGCGCCTCGCCGTGCATTAAAGATATGGAAACTTTTTCCCGCGACGTCACTACGGACAATGGGATAGTGACCCAGTTTTTTATCATCCGGGCCATCAAAGTTCCGGTAACCGAGAAAACGCCCACAGGAGTTGTAGTGTGGGCTTGTTTTCTGGGCGAAAATCCCTTTGGCGATCATATTGCCTATGACCCTGATTATGAATTGTCAATAGCCAAGCATAGAAACGGCCGGCTGCAGATGTTTATTCGGACAGGTAGGTCATCTGCAACATCCGAAACATCATTTGAACCGTGGTTTGACAATCCTGATTTTGCCGCAGAAATGGAGAAAATGGATCAAGAAATGGCGATCTGGAATCTGGATTGGCCGATAGCCACGTGGATTGTCGATCCGGACACCCGCTGATTAAGGCCGGAATTTGCTTCTTTACTTACGATTTGCTAACCTGAGAGCAGATTATGAAACGGTTATTGAACGCTTTGAGTTGGGCTGTTGGCGCCATGTTTTTTTGTCTCCTGTTTCCGGCAGGCCGTGCCGAAGCGGCCTGTTCGATAGGGTCACATTGCGAAATTGAGGAGACTAGTTGTGGCGATCTCGGTCTTTGCCTCGGGTCCGGGATCTGCACTTGGGGCGTTTGCTGTCTTAATTACGGCCCGTACTGCGATACTGACAGGTGCCTGGACGGCTGCAGCAGCAATAACTGCTCCGGCGGCGTCTGTCTGCCTTACTGTGATGCGGCCCATGGCGGGACCACCAATTCGTCAACCCAATGCCCCTGCGGCTGTACCGCGTCCACCAGCGGCGGCGTCTGCAAATCCTGTTGTCTGTGCTCCTGCGGCTGTATTGCAAACACCACCTTAGGCGGTACCTGCAAAACCTGCTGTCTTGCCAGCCATACCAAAGGCTGCATCAGTATAAACACATCGGGCGGAGTTGAAGGTAATATTTGCTATTTTGATTTTGCCTGTTATTCTGATTCAGGTTGTAGTACGTATGGTTCCGGCCCCTATGCCCAGATTAATAAATATTTCGGTTGTATCGATTGCTCTGGTACGAATCGCTGTAAGTTTGCTCCCGGCTATATTGATATATATAACGAGATTCCTGTATCTGTATATGACAGCTGTGTCTATAAGACAAGTGTTTGTGATCCGGGCGAGTGCCATCCGTACACCTGCGTGGAGTCGGCTAATCCGGCTTGCGTTAATACCGGCGGAACCCAAAGCTGGGATGGCTGTGCTTATTCCTGTTCTGTCTGCCCGCCTTCAGCGTCTCCATCGCCTTCGCCGGGAACCTGCACCGCGGCGACGGGGCTTTTGTATACCAGAGACGGGACAACGGGAGTGGTTAATGCTTTGAGCTGGACGCGCGGCACGGGCGGGACCAACCAGTATTTGTACGTTGACGACATTAGAGCCGATGTCGAAGCCGGCTGTCCCGGCGGGGGCGGCTGTTCGGGTTCCGGCTGCTGTGCGATCAAAAATACCGATTTAGGCACCGGCGCCACCGGCTACAGTGATTTGTCTATTCTGGAAGCGGGCCGGTTGTATTACTGGCGGGTGGTGACTTACGCTGCTGCCTGTCAGGCGGCGTCAGGGACGGCTTTGTTTGTTGATTCCTGTAATTTGTCACCAACGTCAATTATTTTGCGCTTGGATGATCCGGCGACGCCTTTAACCAGCCAGATGTATAGTTCCACGGATATTTTGCGGACCGACTTTTCCCAAACCGGCGCGACCGTTAGATTGAGCCCGACCAGCGATTCGGTTTACACCTACGAAACCAGCGTCGCTCCGTTGGCAGTTGGGGCAGGCACGGTGATCGTGCCGTATTCCGAGTTACAATCCATCATTGACCCGCAGGGTCCGCTGGCGGGAGTTTTACCCAAATAAGGAGTCAAGCATGAAATCAGCAATCAACGACCTGGTGACGATGCGCGACATCGAGAGCCTGCTCGAAATCCTGAACGAAAGCGAAGACTGGATGGACCAGATGGACGCCGCCGAGGCGCTCGTCCGGCTCGGCGACCGGCGCGGGCTGGAATACCTGCTGGTGGCCCGCCAGAGCGATATCGAAGACCTGCTCGAAATTGCGAAGGAAATCCTGGCTGACCCGGAGATCAAGCGGATGCGCGCCCAGATCGAGGCCGAGCAGCGCTTTGCTAACCAGAAACTGGTGGAGGCCGCCCGCGTCCGCCTGAAAAGCGGGAAGAGGGTCTTCCTGCACAAGGTCGTCTATCTCGCGGCGGGCGCGCTCATGCAGGAAGACGATGACGGCGCGGGCGTGCAGGTCTACGAACTGAACGACGCCGGGCTGGAGGGCTGGGAGGTGGTGAACGTCGTCCCGCGCCGGCAGATGACCGGTCCCGGCGAGAACCTGTCGGCGGGCGTGTTCGTGTTCCTGAAAAAAGAACTCGGCCCCGATGAGGCGGCCGAGTTGGAGAAAGGGTGATTTGCGGCACAGGCCCGCTCAGGGCCTGTACACAATTTCCGTCGAGACCGTCTTCGGCGCGGAGGCGGACTGGTCACCGGGGATAGGAAAGCGAAGGCAGGATCGAAACTGCCCCGAGACAGAGCGCTCCAAAGAACAGCAGGCCCACGATAAGCGCGATCCGCCACCATTCCAGCACTTCCTTGAACGGGAAGTGGAATGCGCCCTCCAGCGCCAGCCGCAGCTGCCCGACCTTCGACTCGGCGCTGAACACCGTCACGCCCCTGGTGATGCGGGCACCGAACTTGACCTTCCTCCCCTGCTTGTCCAGACCCCGCACAATCATCCATTGCGGTACGCCCAGCCATTTGGTGATGACGCCTTTGGTCATCTGCACCATTTCCTTGCGCGTGCCGTCGAGGAACTCGATGACGACGCTGCCTGGCCCAAACTCGGCCCGGCGGATCTTGGTGGCGTCCACCACCAGCGTCCCGGCGGCCAGGTCGCCCAGCCGCTGGCGCAGGCCGGTGGACCAGATGACGATGGCGCCGATCAGGTTGGTCTCGAAGAAGCCGATGACGGCGCGCAGCAAAGCCTTCCCGAAGCCGATCTTCCCGCCGTCCTTGCGGATGACTTTCAGCCGCGCCGGCCAGATGCCGATCGTCTTTCCCAGCGTTGTGCCGAAGATGCCTTCCTGCACGGAAAAGTAGAGCGCCCAGACGATGAAGACCGCCAGCAGGATGACCGCGAAGAAGAACACCGGCAGCGCGCCGGGGTCGGCCAGTTCCTCGATCCCGCCCAGGAACGGGATGGAAGCCAGCAGCACGACGGGGATGAGGATCAGGCCGATGATGATCTGGTCGAACCACGAGGCGATGAAGCGGACGAATGGATCTTCCCCCTTCCGCTCGAAGACCTCGATGGAACGCGCCGGCGCGGCCGCGGCGGGCGGGACCGGTACGGGCGCGGCGGGACCGGCAACCGGTCCGACAACGGGCGCGGCCGCGGCGCGGACCTTCGTCCGGCTCTCGACCTGCCGGTCCAGCACTTCCGTCCCGCATTTCAGGCATTTCCCTGCTGCGTCTGCCTGCACGAGGCTGTGACAGTTGGAACAGTAGCCGCGGATGGTCACATCGAATTCCGTCCCGCAGAAGGGACAGGCTGCCGCCTCGGCGGGAATCTCCTCGGCGCACATCGGGCATTTCCTGGTATTTGTGGACATGTTTGCCTTCCTTTCGCTAATTGTCAAATCCATTATAGGATAGAATAAGGGGTGATTCAATAAGGAATTTTCTGTTGCGCGCATCCTTTTTCTCATCCAAACATCCAAAAGGAAATCCAAACTACGAGGCCAATATGTCCAGAAAACATCACCTGTCCAAACACAAGACACAGCGCGCGGCGCGAGCGCGAACCCGCTCGCGCGTCCGGATGATATTCGGCGCGGCGCTGATCGTCGCGCTGATCGCCGCCGTCGGCATCTACTTCGGCGGCCAGCCGGGCGGGACCGCCGCTCCTGCCGCCACATCGCCTGCGGCGCAGTCTTCCAGGCCGCTGGAAATCTCCGTTGCCGAGGCGTACGCGAAATACCCCGACGGCGCGTTCTTCTTCGACGTGCGCGAACAATCGGAATGGGACACGTTCCACATTCCCGGCGTCACGCTCATCCCGCTCGGCGAACTGCCGAACCGGCTGGATGAACTCCCCCGCGACCGGCCGATCGTCGTCGTCTGCAACTCCGGCAACCGCAGCGCGGAGGGGCGTGATTTCCTGCTCCAGGCCGGGTTCACCGACGTGACCAGCATGGCGGGCGGCGTGACCGAGTGGAGCAACGCCGGCTATCCCATCGAGGGAACGCGGCCATAGGAGGCGAAATGAACCGTTCCGGAAGAAAACGCCTGGCCCTGCTCGTCGTGGCGGGCCTGTTCCTGTTCACCGCCTGCGGCGGCGGGCCCCCCGCCCAAACCGGCGACAGTCTCAATGTCCTCGCCACCACCAGCATTGTCGCGGATGTGGTCGCGCAGGTCGGCGGGGACTTCGTCACCCTGACCGTGCTCCTGCCCGCCGGGACCGACCCGCACGCGTTCTCGCCGCAGCCGCAGGACGCCGCCGCCCTGGCCGACGCCGACATCATCTTCGCCAACGGCGCCGGTCTGGAAGCCTTCCTCCCGCCGCTTTTGGAGAGCGCCGGCGCGGACGGCAAACTGGTCGAGGTCTCGGCCGGGATCGAACTCCAGCCGCTCCCCGGCGGCGACGCGTCCACCGGCGACCCGCACACGTGGATGGACCCGAACAATGTCATCGTCTGGACGCAGAACATTGCCGCCGCGCTCTCGTCCGCGGACCCGGCGCACGCCGCCGATTACCAGGCCAACGCCGCCGCCTACGCCGCCTCGCTGCGTGCCCTGGATGCCTGGATCCGCGCGCAAGTGGAGCAGGTCCCGCCCGCGAACCGGCTGCTCGTCTCCGACCACGCCGTGCTGGGATATTTCGCGGCGCGCTACGGCTTTACCCAGGCCGGGAGCATCACCGGTTCGTTCAGCAGCGAGGCCGCGCCCTCCGCGCAGGAACTGGCCGCGCTGGAAGACAAGATCCGCGCCGACGGCGTGCGCGCCATCTTTGTGACCGAAGCCTCCAACCAGTCTCTCGCCGATCAGGTGGCGCGGGATACCGGCATCCAGGCCGTCTGGCTGTACCACGCCTCGTTGACCGAGGCCGGCGGCCCCGTTCCGACCTACCTCGATTTCATGCGATATAATGTCAACGCCATTGTGAATGCGTTGAAATAGCCCTCACCCCCGGCCCCTCTCCCAAAAATGGGAGAGGGGTGCAGCCCTCACCCCCGACCCCTCTCCCCAAAACGGGAGAGGGGAGAATAAAGTATGTACCCTCACATTCCCCACCAGCCCGGCCAGCCCATCCTCGACCTCCGCCGCGTCAGCGTCCGCTACGACGGGCGCGCCGCGTTGGAGGAGGTCACTTTTCACCTGCACGGCGGGGAACGCGTGGCGGTGGTCGGTCCGAACGGCGCCGGGAAGAGCACCCTGCTCAAGGTGGTGGCCGGGGTGCTGCGTCCGACCTCCGGCGAGGTGACCGTGTACGGGTCCGGGCCGAGCGGCCACGTCTGCATCGGCTACGTCCCGCAGCGCAGCCAGGTGGACTGGCGTTTCCCCGTCAGCGTGGCGGATGTGGTGATGATGGGGCGCATCGCCAAACTGGGACTGCTTGGCTGGCCGAAGAAGCGCGATTGGGAGTTCGTCCATGCCGCTCTCGCCACGGTCGGTATCTCCGACCTGTCTGCCCGGCAGATTGGCGAACTCTCCGGCGGGCAGCAGCAGCGCATGTTCATCGCCCGCGCCCTGGCGCAGGAGGCCGAACTGATGCTGATGGACGAGCCGCTCACCGGCCTCGACGCGCCTGCTCAGGAGGGACTGCTGGCGCTGATCGGCGAACTCCAGGAACGCGGCGTGACCATCATGGTCGCCACCCACGACCTCGAACAGGCGGCGCGTTATTTCGACCGCATCCTGCTCCTCAACCACAAGATGATCGCCTTCGGGCCCGCCGCGGATGTGTTGCAACCCGAAAAATTATTGGAAGCATACGGCGGGCGTCTGCGAGTGGCGGACGGCAAACTCAACCTGGCCGCGCTCGACGAACCGTGCTGCCCAGAGGAAGAGCCGCATGACCACGCTCATTGATTTCTTGGTGAAGCCGCTCTCCTACCCGTTCATGCAGCGCGGACTGATCGCCGCGGTCCTGGTCGGCGTCGTCTGCGCGGTGGTCGGGACGTACGTTGTCCTGCGCGGCATGGCCTTCTTCGGCGACGCGCTGGCGCACACCATCCTGCCGGGCGTGGCGGTCGGGTACTTAATCAGCGGCGGGGCGCGCGAGCCGCTCTTCTGGTGGGCGCTCGGCACGGCGGTGCTGGCCTCGCTCGGCATCGGCGCCATCACCAAAAATGCCCGCATCAAGGAAGATACTGCCATCGGCGTCATCTTCGCCGGGATGTTCGCCCTCGGCATCGCCATCATTTCCACCGTCCGCAGTTACGCCGTGGACCTGAGCCACTTCCTGTTCGGCGACGTGCTTGGCGTCACCACCCAAAGCCTGGTCTGGATGGGCATCTTCGGCGCGTTAGTGCTCCTGCTCATCGCCGCCTTCTACAAGGAATTCCTGACCATCTCCTTCGACCCGGTGCTGGCCACAACCCTGCGCCTGCCGGTCGGCGTGCTGAACAACCTCCTGCTCGTGCTGATCGCCGTCACCGTGGCCGTCGCCATGCAGACGGTCGGCGTGGCGCTGATGGTCGCCATGCTGGTCACGCCCGCCGCCACCGCCTACCTGCTGACCAAGCGCCTGCCGTCCATGATGCTGATCTCGGCGGTCATCGCCGCGCTGTCGGGCGTGGTCGGGCTGTACGTTTCGTATTACGCCGGCATCACCTCCGGCTCGGCCATCGTGCTGACCGCCACGCTGGTTTTTGCGGTGGTGTTCGTGGCGCGGCAGGGGAGGGGGCGGAGAAAGAAGATTTAACACAGAGCATTGTGAACCGGAGTCCGAAGTCTCCCGACTTCGGCAGGCGCTATTCCGACGACTGGAGTCGTCGGACTCCGAAATGTCAGTGAACAAAGACCACGAAGGGAAAAACGAACCTGTGGGAACCCGCAAAATCCGTCTCATCTGCGCACTATTGCTCGTTCTCCTGGCCGCCTGCGCCGCGCCGACTCCTCTCCCCTCCTCTCCTCCTCCCCTCTTTACCTCCTCCCCTCTTCCCCTCTTCACCTCCTCCCCCTTTCCCTCGCCAACACCCACCCTCACCCCAACGCCCACGCCGGTCCCGCTCCCCGCGCGGACGCGCTACACGCTCGACGCGCTGGTGGACTACGACGCGCACACCGCCGCCGTGACGGAGACCATCCTCTATCCCAACCACACCGGCGGGCCGCTCGCGGACCTCGTCCTGGCCGCGTTCCCGAACCTGTGGCCCGGCTGCTTTCAAATGACATCGCTCACGGTCAACGGTCAACCGCCCGCGGCCCATCAACTCCAGGGCCAGCAGTTGACGGTCACGCTCGCCGCGCCGCTCCCGTCCGAGGAGACTGTCGAACTCGTCATTGTTTACACGCTCGACCTGCCGCGCACGGCCTGGGGCAACGAAGAGATCATTCGCAACCTCATCTTCGGCTACACCGGCAAACAGATGAACCTGCTGGACTGGTATCCGTTCGTTGTGCCGTACGTGCCGGGGCAGGGGTGGCTGCTGCACCGGCCGGGCAACTACGGCGAGCATCTCGTCTACGACCCCGCCGACTTCGACGTGACCGTCCGCTTCCCAGTCCTGGCCCAGGCCCCGGTCGCGGCCGCGCCCGCGGAGGGGGAGCCGGTCCCCGGCGGCACGCGCTATCGCCTCGACCGGGCGCGCACCTTCGCCCTCTCGTTCAGCCCGGACTTCATCGCGTTGCGCGTAGCCAGTAATGATATTATCATCCAAAGTTACTGTTTTTCCGACGATGCCACAGGCGGCCAACTGGCGCTCCAGACTGCCGCGCAGGCGGTGCAGGTTTACAGCGAGAAGTTCGCCCCGTACCCACATCCCGTTCTGACCATCGTCCAGGGCGACTTCATCCCCAGCATGGAATACGACGGGCTGGTGTTCGTCGGCCACACCTTCTACCACTACGTCAACGGCACGCCGCGCGACTACCTCATCGTGCTGACCGCCCACGAGGTGGCGCACCAGTGGTGGTTCGCCCTCGTCGGCAGCGACCAGGCCATGGAACCCTGGCTGGACGAGGCGCTCGCCACCTACTCCGAGCGCATCTTCTACGAGGCGATTTATCCCGACGATGTGGACTGGTGGCAGGAGACCCGCATCACGCGGCGCGAGCCGCTCTCCGGTTGGGCGGACACGACCATCTATGACCTGAACCGCAGTTATACCGAAGCCGTCTATTTGCGCGGGGCGGAGTTCCTCGGCGGCCTGCGCGCCCGCGTCGGAGACGAAGCATTCTTCGCGTTCCTCCAGGATTACGCCACGACGTTCAGCCATCGCCGCGCCAGCGCGGACGATTTTTTCCGCCTCCTGCGCCTGCACACGGACGCCGACATTTCTGATATTATCGGCGCATACTTCAGCCATCCTCATTGAGCCTATGAAACGAACTGTTCCCTTACGAAATCCGGTTAGGACGCGGACGAGCGCGGACAAGCGCGGAGAAGAGCCTTTAAAATCCGCGTCCATCCGCGTTCACCTGCACCCGTTCTTTGGGTGTCCGCGTCCCATCTCCTGGACCCTCGCCTGTCTCCTCATCCTGGCCGCGTGCGCCGGCCTGGAGACGCCTCCGCCGCCCACCGCGCTCGGCCCGACCATCACGCCGAACGCGTTCGTTTCGCCGTCGCCGACGCCGTTCCAGCCGGAATCCACGCCATCCACCGATACGCCGCTTCCGCCGGTCCCCTCGGATACGCCGGTCCCGACCGACACGCCCATCCCAACCGACATGCCCGTTCCGCCGCCCAGCGAGACGGCCTCCCTCCCGCCGCCGACCCCGGTCCCCGCGGCGCGGACGCAAGTTCACCTGAACGCCTACCTGGATTACGCCGCGCACACCGTCAGCGTGGCGGAAACCATCGTCTACCCGAATCAGACCGGGGTGGCGCTGGGGAGCCTCGTGCTGGCGGTGGAGCCGAACCTCTGGACGGGCGGGTTCACGCTCGACGCGCTGGCGGTGGATGGCGTGCCGGTGACCAATTTTAGTTTAACGGCGGGCAGGCTCGAGGTCCCGCTGGCTGCGCCGCTCGCTCCGGGCGCGACCGTCAGCCTGTCCATCAATTACCGGCTGTCCCTGCCCTACGCCGGCGCCGCGAATATCTACGGCTACAACAGCCTGCAAACCAACCTGCTGGACTGGTATCCGTTCGTTGTGCCGTACGACCCGGCGCAGGGGTGGATCCTGCATGCGCCGTCGAGCGTGGGCGAACATCTCGTCTACGATGTGGCCGACTTCGACGTGACGCTCCAGTTGAGCGACGAGGCGCTCGTGGTGGCGGCCAGCGCTCCCGGCGAGTGGACCGGCGCGGCCTGGCATTACCGCCTCACCGCGCGCACCTTCGTCCTGTCGGCCAGCGATTCGTACCAGACCGCTGCCACTGCCGCCGGGCCTGTGGTGGTGACGGCTTACTTTTTCAGCAGCGAGGCGCAGGCGGCCAATGCCCTGCTCCAGGAGGTCGCCAAGGCGGTGACAACGTACAGCGCGTATTTCGCCCCGTCCCCGTACCAGACGCTGGCAATCGTCGAGGCGGCGACTTATTCCGACGGCATGGAGGCCGACGGGCTGTTCTTCCTGGGGCGCAAGTTCTACCAGCAGTACAACGGCACGCCGCGCGACAACCTGATCGCCATCGGCGTGCACGAGGCCGCGCACGAGTGGTGGTTCGGGCTGGTGGGGAACGACCAGGCGATGGAACCCTGGCTGGACGAGGCGCTGGCGACTTACTCGGAGCAGATCTTTTACGAGGTGAATTATCCCGGCTACGTGAACTGGTGGTGGGGGTTCCGGGTCAACTCTTACAACCCAACCGGCTGGGTGGACAACAACATCTACAACGCCGGGGCGTTCCGCCCGTACGTGAACGCCGTCTACCTGCGCGGCGCGGACTTCATGGACGCGCTGCGCGGGCGCGTCGGCGATGAGGCATTCTTTGCCTTCCTGCGCGATTACGCCGCGCAGATGTCGGGCCGGCGCGCCACGACGGACGATTTCTTCCGCATCCTGCGCCAGCACACAGGCGTGGATTTCTATGATGTCGAAGCCTCGTATTTCCAATTTCCTCGGTGAACAGAAGCGTGAAAGGATGACGATGAGCGACCAGGCTTACCCGGAGCCGACCGTCGGCGTGTTCATTTTCAATAACGAGGGGAAGATGCTGCTCCTGAAATCGCACAAGTGGCCGGATGGGTACACCATCCCGGGCGGGCACATCGAACTCGGCGAACGGATCGAGGACGCCGCCCGCCGCGAGGCGCGCGAGGAGACCGGTCTTGAGATCCGTGACCTGCGCTTCCTGTGTTTTCAGGAGTTCGTCTACGATCCGTCGTTCTGGAAGCCGCGCCACTTTATTTTCTTCGACTACGCCTGCCGGACCGATTCGACCGATGTCCGCCTGAACGACGAGGCCGAGTCGTATTTTTGGATCGAGCCGGAGAAGGCGCTGGAACTGACGCTCGACGGCTATACGCGCGTGTCGGTGCTGAAGTATCTCGAACTTGAAAAGTAATGCCGGGGGAGGAAACGAGCGGCAATCAAAAATCGGGACGCGAGGTCCCGATTTTTTGTCCGGTGAACATGGTACGCGGCAACGAGCGCCGGTGTTATTCTGTCTTCTGACGCAGCCAGGCAATAATATCGCCCGGCGCGCCGATCTGAAAGGAAAGTTCATCCAGGGCAGGGTTGCTGAGAAAGTGTTCTTTATCATGCGTCACGAACCATTCACATCGCGAGGCAATTGCTTGTGCAAGGATGCTGGCGTCAGGCGGATAATCGAGCAGGGATTGCGCTTCCGCCTGCTGTCCTGAGGTGGGTGCGGCGCCAATCTCAACATTCGCTTCATCGAGCAATTGGGCAAGCAGTCCCATCAGCCCGGATGCTTTTCTGCGCAATACCTCCTCGGTTTCCTGCAAGCCCCCTTTCCCAACCACGATTTGGATTGCCCCGGCGTGGGACAGATGGAACAACAACCGCGCCCCGCCCGATGGCGACATGAGCGCGGCAATGATGACACTGGTATCCAGAAAGGCTTTAGGCCTTTTTAGCAACATATTCTTCCCGCACCTCGCGCAGGGTGGTTAGCATGGTTTCCAGCGATTCGCCTTTTGCTTCCAATTCCACGCGGATCTTGTCGGCGAGTTCATCCACGCGCGACCGGCGCGGGGTCAGCAGGAAAGCGCCGGCGCCCAGGTCAACGATGTTGAGCGCTTCACCTTCCTCCAGACCATATTTGCTCCGGAATTCAGTGGGGAGGGTGATGGTCCCTTTGCTGCGGATTTGAATGGTGTTCATGTTCCATATTCTCCGGAAAATCGGAAATTCCGAATTTCTTCCGGGATTATACCACCGTTACTTTCCTTTGCGGTGTGGAGGGCGGGAGGCCTGACTTTCCGCTCCTTCCGCCTCCTCCAATTGCTGCTTTTTCTTCGGCGCGCGTTGCAGGATGCGGAAGGCCGCCGCCCCCACGGCCAGCGGGAACCAGAAGGTTACCGCGCGGTAGGTAAGCGTGATGAGCAGCGCCGCCTCCCACTGCACCCGCAGCGAACTCAGGGCAAGCGGCATGGCGCCTTCCACGATGCCCAATCCCGCCGGGGTCGGCGAGACGATCACGAACAGATAGGCAATGCTGAATCCGCCAACCAATGTTCCCACCGAGAACGGAGTCCCGTAAGATAGAAAAGTCATTGCGAGAATACAGATCAGGATCGCCTTGCTGTTGAGCGCAAACAGGAACGGCCAGAGCAATTTTTTTGTCCGTCCCTTGATCGCCGAAACCCCCTCTGCGAACTCCTCCGCGAAAACATAGGCATGGCGCTCTTGCAGATACTCCCGATGAATGAACGGACGCACCACGCGGTTGATCAGGCGCGACGCCCAGGCCAGGGCGCGTCCCATTTCGGCCGCGGAGCGGTAACCCAGGTAGAAGAAAAAAGCCATCGCGAGCGCGACTACCAACAGGATCATCGAAGCGGTAATCTCGCTCGCATGCAGGTTGTTCCGCCGGATCAGCACCGCCCAGCCCAAAGCCAGGACGCAGATGAATGCCGCATAGTCAAAAAGCACGAACAACGCCCCGACAACCGTTACCTTGCCGCTGGAATGATTCCGGCGTTTGGCATCATCAATGAATACCGCCATGCCGCCGATCCCGGCGCTGGGAGCGATCACGTTGACAAAATTCGCCGCCACCACCACCAGCATCAGATGGCGGCTGTCATCTTCCAGCCCCACCAGCCGATATAGGGAGCGAAAAGTGACCCCCAGGTTAAATAGCCAAACCAATGAAAGCGCAAACGCTGCGATCAAAAATCGAAGATCGCTTTGCTGAAGGGTTATGAGAGTATTTTCCAATTCCCCAAAACTGAAATACACCAGGGCAACCCCCAGGAGCAGGACGATTGCAAAGATGATTTTCTTCATGCCGGGATTATACTGGATTTTTACAACCAGCCGCCTCCCGCGGGACCGTGGTCCGGCGGGAGGCGGTTTGGCGTCGTGACGCGGACCGGCTACGGGTTGAGCAGCAGTTGGATGGCCGCCTCCAGTTGCGGGTCCAGGCCGGCGGCGTAATCGTCCGCAGTCAGCGCGACCTCGACATCCGGCGTCAGGCCGAGCTTGTCAATGGTGCGCCCGTTCGGGGTCAGCCAGCGGGCAATCGTGACCGGCACCGCGCCGTTGTTCGAGAGCGGGAACCAGCTCTGCACCGAGCCTTTCCCATACGTGGTCTCGCCGAGCAGTTTGCCGCGCCCGGTGTCCTGGATGGCGCCGGCCACGATCTCGGAGGCCGAGGCCGAATACCCGTTCACCAGCACGATGACCGGCAGGCCGGGGTCTGTCGCCAGCCCGCCCGGAATGGCTTCGAAGGGTGTTTTGGTCCCGTCGCCGTACTGTTCGTAGGCGACAACGTCGCCGCTGGGGATGAACTCGGAGGCGATGACGATGGCCGCGTCCAGGTAGCCGCCGGTGTTGTCGCGCAGGTCAATGATCAGGCCGCGGGGGTTCTGCGCCATGATTTCTCCCAACTGGTCGTGGAAGTTGCTGGCGGTGCTCTCGCCGAAGATGGCGATCTTGATGTAGCCGATGTTGTCCTCCAGCATTTTGCTTTCGACGCTGGGGATGACAATAGTGGAGCGCGTGATGACCACGTCGAACGGTTCCTGCTCGCCGCGCCGGATAGTGAGCGTGACCTGGGTGCCGGCCGGACCGAGCACCTTCTGGCGCACCGCTTCGGGAGCCACGCCGGTCACGTCCATCCCGTCCACGGCGAGGATGATGTCGCCAGGCTGGAGGCCGGCCGCCTCGGCCGGGGAGCCGGGGATGGGCTTGATGATGGTCAGGAATTCGCCGTCCGTGTCCACGTAGGCGCCGATGCCGGCGTAGGAGCCTTGCAATTGCGTGGTGGCATCCTTGTATTCCTGCGGATTCATGTAGGTGGTGTGCGGGTCGCCCAGGGAGTCCATCATGCCCTGGATGGCGCCATCCACGAGGACGGCGTCATCCACCGGCTGGTCCACATAATTCTCGTGGACGATCTGCCACGCTTCCCAGAAGGGGGCAAAGGTGGCCTGCAGTTCCTCCGGCGTGCCGCCCTGGGCGGTGTCAACCTGTTGGGGAGTGTTCGTTGTATCGCTCGCGCCGAGCGGCAGGAAATGCCGCGTCGCGAAGCCGCCGCCGAATGAGCAGGCGACCAGAACCACCGCAACCAAGACGAGCAAAATACTGCGCAAACTATTTTTCTTTTCCATGAAAAGCCTCCTGGCAATGAAAATTATGGTAACACGCCTGGCTTAAAGCAGAATGAAATTCCAGCCAGGGAGTGTAAAGGTTGCGTTAGAGTCGCCAATATTTGGTCAAAGCCGGCAGTTCCGCCAGGTTGACCAGCGCCTCGTCGGCTACGAAGCCGGGGGAGTCTTTTCCCACCAGCACGGTGTACATGCCCAGGGCGCGGGCGGCGCGGGTGATGCGTCCCTGGTCGTCGAGCAGGACGCATTTGTGCGGGTCCGGGTTGCCCGCCGCGGCCAGCGCCAGTTGGAACGACTCGGGCATCGGCTTGCAATACGGGGCGATGACGTGCACGTCAATGCAGCCGTCGAAGACGCCGTCCAGGCCGAGGGCGTTCGTCACGCGGCCGGCGTGGGCGCAGTCGGCGTTCGTGAAGATGAACTTGCGGGCCGGGATGCTCATCAGCGCGGCGCGCAGTTCCGGGTCCGGGCGGAGATACGCATCCAGCGGCACGGTGTGGACGAAGGCCAGGTAGTCGTCCATGTCCACTTGATGGTTGGCCTGCAGGCCGCGCAGCGTCGTCCCGTATTCCTGGAAATATTTCTCGCGCACGGCTTCGATCTGCTCCGGCGTGAACCCCATGCGCTCGTGCATGTAGGCGTTGATGCGGCCGCGGATTTCCACCCACAGGCCGCTGGACGAGGGGTAGAGCGTCTCGTCGAGGTCGAAGAAGAAGGTGTTAAAACGCATTGCGCTATTATACGGTAGAATAAAGCCATGAGCATCCGCGTTTTGCCTACAGAAGTTGCCTCGCAGATCGCCGCCGGGGAAGTGGTGGAACGCCCCGCCTCGGTGGTGAAGGAACTGCTGGAGAACGCGCTGGACGCCGGCGCGAAGTCGGTCACGGTGGAAATCGCCGCAGCCGGCCGGACCCTGATCCGGGCCGCCGACGATGGGGCCGGGATCCCCGCCGGGGAATTGACCCTCGCCGTCGAGCGCCACGCGACCTCGAAACTGGTCTCCGCTGACGACCTGTTCCGCATCGCCACGCTGGGCTTCCGCGGCGAGGCGCTGGCCTCCATCGGCTCCGTCTCGCGGCTGACGCTGACCTCGCGCATCCCCGACTCTCCCGCCGGGGCGCGGCTCAAAGTGGAAGGCGGTAAGATCGGCAAAGTGGAAAAAATTGGCGCGCCGGTCGGGACAGTCGTCAGCGTGGAAGACCTGTTCTACAACGTTCCGGCGCGGCTCAAGTTCCTGAAACAGGATGTGACCGAACGCCGCGCCATAGACGCCCTGCTGACGCGTTACGCGCTGGCTTACCCGGACGTGCGCTTCAAACTGGCTGAAGGCGGTTCCGCCTCCCTGCAAACCAGCGGCGACGGCGACCGGCGCGCGATTTTGGCCGCGCTCTACGGCGTGGAAGTGGCCCGTCAGATGCTCGACGTGATTTCGGAAGAAGAAGGATTCAAATTATCCGGCTTCATCTCCCCCGTCGCGTTGACACGCTCCAATCGCAAGGAGATCACATTTTTCATCAACGGGCGCTGGGTGCAGGATACGCCGCTGAACGCGGCTTTGCTCCAGGCCTACCACACCCTGCTGATGGTCGGGCGTTTTCCGCTGGCGGCGCTGTTCCTCGAAGTCCCGCCCGAGGAAGTGGACGTGAACGTTCACCCGGCCAAAGCCCAGGTCCGCTTCCGTAACCCGGACAAAGTCTTCAGTTTCGTCCAGCGTTCGGCGCGCCGCGCCATCCTGGCGTACACGCCGGTCCCGCAGATGGCTCCGCAGAATTTGTGGGGCAGCGCGCCGTCCCGGCCACAGACGATTGACCCGGCGTGGGGGCTGGCTCATGGAGCCGACGAAGGACGAACGACCGATGACGGAAGCGCTCCTTCGTCGTCCGTCCTTCGTCTTTCGTCGGAGGCGGCCCAGATCCCCACCCCGGCCCAGGTGCCTTTGCTACGCCTTGTCGGCCAGATCGGCGCGACCTACCTTGTCGCCGAAGGCCCGGATGGGTTGTATCTGATTGACCAGCACGCCGCCCACGAGCGGGTCTTGTTCGAGAAGTTGATGGCGCAACACGAACAGAAGAACATCCCTTCGCAGGCATTGCTCACGCCGGTGGTTGTCGAACTGCCCCGTTCCTCCGCCGAACTCCTGATTACCCAATTACCTATTCTCCTTCACTTCGGTTTCCACATCGAGTCGTTTGGGAGCAATGCCTTCCAGGTGCGCGCCATGCCCTCCCTGTTCGCCAACTCCGACCCGGCCGCGGCCTTACGCGCCCTCGTGGAAGATTTCGAGGAAGATGAAGCGCCGCTGCAGAACGAGATCGAAGCCAGGATTGCCGGGCGCGTCTGCAAGCGGCTGGCGGTCAAGGCGGGACAGGCGCTCGGTCCCGACGAACAGCGCGCCCTGCTGAACGACCTCGAAGCCTGCGCCTCGCCGCGCACCTGTCCGCACGGGAGACCGACGATGATCCATTTGTCGGTGGATATGCTGGAGAGGCAGTTTGGACGGAAGGGCGCGAGGTAGTAATAAACACGAAGGCATGAAGGGGCACAAGGAAAAAGGATCGCCTTTGTGATCCTTTGTGTCCGTTGTGTTGAAAGGTTTTTCCATGCACTCCCTCTGGCTCGAAAATCAGACTCTCTCCCTGCGCGACATCCCCCGCCCTAATAAACCCGGCGAGGCGCTGATCCGCGTCCGGCTGGCGGGCATCTGTGGCACAGACCTGGAACTCGTGCGCGGCTATTATCCGTTCACCGGCATCCCCGGCCACGAGTTTGTCGGAGAGGTGGTGTCGGTTTTGGACTCCGACGATTCCAATCGTCGGAAATCCCGACGACTCGAGTCGTCGGACTCCTCGAGTTGGATTGGTAAACGCGTCGTCGGGGAGATCAACGCGGTCTGCGGCGAGTGCGAACAGTGCCGGAATGGCCGTCCCACGCACTGCGAAAAACGGACGGTGCTGGGCATTATCAACCGGGATGGCGTCCACGCCGAATACACCTCCCTGCCGCTGGCGAACCTGCACCTTGTCCCCGATTCAGTCCCGGACGAGGCTGCGGTCTTCACCGAACCGCTGGCAGCCGCGCTGGAGATCCAGGAGCAGGTGCATATCCAGCCCACTGACCGCGTCCTGCTGATCGGCGCGGGGCGGCTGGGACAACTCATCGCCCAGACGCTGGCGCTGACCGGCTGTGACCTGCGCGTGGTGGCGCGGCATCCGCTCCAGCAAAACCTACTCACCCAACGCGGTATAAAACCCATCACCGAAGACGAGGTCCAGCCGCGGCGCTGGGACGTGGTGGTGGAAGCCACCGGGTCGCCGTCCGGCTTCGATTTGGCGCGCCGGGCTTTGCGTCCGCGCGGGATATTGGTCTTGAAGTCAACGTATCATGGGGAAATAACGGTCGCCTTGTCGCCGTTCGTGGTGGATGAGATCACCATCGTCGGCTCGCGCTGCGGTCCGTTTGCCCCGGCGCTGCGTCTGCTGGAAAAGAAGGAAGTTGACCCGACTGCGCTGATCGCGAAACGGTTCCCCCTCGCCTCCGCGCTGGAGGCCTACGAGACGGCGAAACAGCCGGGGATGTTGAAAGTGTTGCTGGCGCCGTGAGATTATGGCGAATCAACGAGTCAGCGATGACTCGCTGAATCTTTTGAATCGCTGAATCGTTTGACTCGCTGAATCGTTACTTGACCGGCATGTGGATGGTGAACATCGTCCCCTCGCCGAGTTTGGACTTCACCTCGATGCTTCCCCCGTGCCCGGAAACAATTTGCTTGCAGATGGACAGCCCCAGCCCGGTGCCGGGGGCTTTGCCTTCGGCGGCGCGCACGCGGTAGAACTTCTCGAACATGTGCGGCAGCGATTTCTCCGGAATGCCCATCCCGGTGTCCTGGACGGCCAGCGTCCACTCGTCCCGGCCCAGGCCGGCGCGCAGCGTCACCGTGCCCTGCGGGGAATTGTATTTGATGGCGTTGCTGAGCAGGTTGAGTGCCAGCTGTTTCATTTTGTCGCGGTCGGCATCCACGCGGGGAAAACCCGGGGGGATTTCGAGGTTGATGGCAATGAGGCTCTCGTCGGCCTTGCCCTGCATGATCTGCTTGCATTCCTCCAGCAGCGGCGCGAGGTCGAAATTCGTCAGGTGGAACTGCACGCGGCCCGATTCCAGCCGCGCCAGGTCGAGGAACGACGAGGCCAGCGAGTTCAGGCGCAGCGTCTCGCCGTGGATGTTGTGGATCATCTGCTCGCGCTGTTCCTGCGACATCTCCGGGCGTAGCAGCAGGTACGTGGACGTGCCGATCGAGGCCAGCGGCGTGCGCAGTTCGTGGACGAACTCGGCGATCAGGTCCGACTGCTGGAACAGGCGCGCGTTCTCGATGGCCACCGCCGCCTGCGCCCCCAGCACCGTCAGCAGGTCCTCGTCCGTTTCGGTGAAATCGCCCTTGCGTTTGTTGATGGCTTCCAGCACGCCGACGATCTTGTCTTTGTTGATGAGCGGGACGCCCAGCAGGGACTCGGTGGTGAAGCGCGTGGCCTGTTCGACGTTCTGGTAGAAGCGCGGGTCCTCGTGGGCGTCTGCGCTGCGGACCGGCTGCCGGTTGACGACAATCCAGCCGGCGATGCTCCCGTCCAGCGGGACCACCAGCCCGCGCCGCGTCGGCTCGTCGAGGTTGGTTGCCACCTGAAAGTGCAGTTGCCGCGCCGCGTCGTCGTACAGCAGGATGGACGCCGCTTCCGCCTCGGTGATGTCGGCGGCGGCGTGGACGATGCGGTTGAGCAGGATGTCCAGGTCGAGGGTGGAGGCCAGGTCGCGGGCGATTTCGATCAGGCGGCGGTAGCCTGCGAGCCGCTTTTCCGGATCATTCATCGAGCACTCGCTTTGCAATCAGGGGCAGGATCTCGGCCACGTCGCCGAGCAGCACCGCGTCGGCGCGGACGCTCAAATAGGTGGGCGACTGGTTGACGATGATGAGGTGCGCGCCCCGGTCGAGGGCCTGGAGCGGCAGCCCGGCCACGGGCAGGACCTCGAGCGAGGAGCCGGCCACCAGCATCAGGTCGCAGGTCCGGGCGGCCTGCCGGGCGGCCTGCCAGGATTTCACCGGCAGTTGTTCGCCAAACAGGATGGCATCCGGTTTGAGCAAGCCGCCGCACTCCGGGCAGCGCGGGATGATGCCATCGTTGATGAATGGCTCAATAAAGTTATCGTTGGGGAATTGCCGGAAACACCCGCCGCAGGACAGGGTGCGGAGCGTGCCGTGCATTTCCAGCACATTCCTGGAGCCGGCTTTCTGGTGCAGGCCGTCAATGTTCTGGGTGATGATCTCGCGGACGAACCCCGCCGCGCCCATCCGGGCGACGGCCAGGTGGGCGGCGTTCGGCTGCGCCTGCTGCATGGTTGCGATGAGGGGACGGATCCAGGCGTAGAATTTTTCCGGCGCTTTCCGGAAGGTGTCCAGCGAGGCCACCTCCATCGGGTCCAGTTTGGCCCACAGGCCCGTGCCTTCCGAGCGGAAATCGGGGATGCCGGAGGGGGTTGAGAATCCCGCGCCCGTCAGGAGGACGGTGTGTTTCGACTGTTGGAACAGTTCCGCCGCGTAGAGAATGGACCCCTGCTTTGGGGCGGATGCAGCGTTCATGTCTGTTGTTTTTCGAGGTCGAGCAGCAGCGCGGCCAGTTTGGCGAACTGCTGTCCGGTCAGGCTGTTGGGCTGGGAGGAAGCCGTGATGCTCTTCGTCCGCACTGCCTGGTAGATGAGTTCCGGCGCGGGCGTGATGGCCGCCGGCACCGGGTGCTCCAGTTTGTCCTGCACCTGCGTCCAGTTCATCTGCGTGTCCGAGCGGATGCGGTTGACCACCACCGCCTGGATGCTTCTGGGGCTGATGCCGAGTTCCACCAGGTCGGCGATCAACGCCCGGGTGTGCATGATCGTATTCGGGATCGGTTCGAGGATGACGATTAGATGGTCGCACATTTTGACCAGGGCCTGGTTCGGTTTCGACAGGCCTGCCCCCAGGTCGAGCATCACGTACGGGGCCAGGTAGACCAGCCGGTTGATGATCAGTTCCACCTGGGCCAGGTTTTCCATGAGCAGGGCGTCGCGCGGGTGGATCGAACCGGCCAGCAGGCGCAGCCCGCTCTCATGGACGATCAACTCCTCTTTGACCTTCTGCCGGGTGACGTCCACCTGGGCGGCTTGCAGGAGGCGGGTCAGATTCTGCGGGTCCGGCACGCCCACGTCGGGGCCGAGCGTGCCCATGCCGGGCCGGAGTTCGGCCACGATAACATCGGACTGGCTCGCCAACTGGATGGCGGCGCCCAGGTTGACGGCGACCGTCGTCACGCCCAGCCCGCCGCGCGCCGAGAGCACGCCGATCGTGAAGGCGCGCGTCTCAGCGGGCGCAGCGATGGCTGGACCGCGGCTCTTGGTCGAGCGCGCCAGCAGGGCCTTCACGTGGGCGGATAGTTCAGTGGGGTGGGTGGGCTTGGTCAGGTAGTCGTCTGCCCCGGCCTCGAAACCGGTGACTTTGTCATCCAACTGGGTTTTGGCCGTGAACATCAGGATGGGGGTGTTGGCAGTGTACGGGTTGGCGCGCAGACGTTTGGCCACCTCGTAGCCGTCCATTTCCGGCATCATCACGTCCAGCAGGATCAGGTCGGGGTTTTCAGTTTCGGCCTGGGCCAGCCCCTGCGGGCCATTGGTGGCGGCCACAATCTGGTAGCCCTGCTTCTGGAGCATCAGGCCGACCAGTTTTAGCGTGTCCACATCATCGTCAACGATCAGGATTTTTTCTGCCATGGTACCATCCTTGCGCGGGCTTTCTCAAAGTCTAGCACAAAGCGGCGAGAGAAGCAAGGCGGGCGGAATGGGGCGCGGAGGGGCTATGGTATAATTTGCCCGCTGTTCGCGAAAATCCCCACGAAAGTGGTTCACAAGGAGAGTTCGTATGTCTGGACACAGCCACTGGGCAACCATCCGCCGCAAGAAGGGTGCGGCAGACGCCAAGAAAGGCGCCATATTCACCCGCCTGGCGCGCGAAATTGTCATGGCGGCGCGCGATGGCGGCGGCGACCCCGGCAGCAATTTCCGGCTGGCGCTGGCGATCGAGAAAGCCCGCGCCGGGAACATGCCGAAGGACAATATCGAGCGCGCCGTCCGCCGCGGCGCTGGCGAAGATAAAGACGCGGCCATCATCGAAGAGATTACCTTCGAGGGCTACGGTCCGCACGGCGCGGCCCTGATGGTGGACTGCGTGACCGACAACCGCAACCGGACGATTGCGGAGGTCCGCCACATTTTCAACCGGTCCGGCGGGAACATGGCCGAAGCCGGCGCGGTGGGCTGGCAGTTCGACCGCAAATCGTATTATTCATTTTCCAAAGAACAGTTGACTTTTGACGCCGCGTTCGAACTGGCCATCGAGGCCGGCGCGGACGATGTGCAGGATAGCGGCGACGAGATCGAGATCATCGGCCCGGTGGAGGCCTTCAAGACCATCGGCGACGCCCTGCATGCCCGCAGCGTCACCCCCGACGAATCCGGCCTGCGCCTGATCGCCAAGCAGGAACTGGACCTGCCCGTGGATGCCACGCTCTCGGTGATGAAGATCGTCGAAGCGCTCGAAGAACTGGACGATGTGGCGAACGTCTTCCACAACGTGATCCTGTCCGACGAGGCGCTGGCTGCACTCGAGGCTGCGTAGTTTTAACCGCGGAGGGCTGTCTGCCTCCGCGGTTTTCTTTTAAGGAGACAGGATGACTCTGGCGCTGGGCATTGACCCGGGAACGGCAACCACCGGCTACGGCCTGGTACGGGACCGGGAGGATGGCCGCCTCGAATCGGCCGGGTACGGCGTCATCCAGACCCCGGCCGGGCTGCCCGACCACCAGCGTCTCTCCCTGCTCTATCACCGGCTTGTCGAACTTTTACTTCTCCACCGCCCGGATTCGTGCGCGGTGGAGAAATTGTTCTTCCAGCGCAACGTATCCACGGCCATCGCGGTCGGGCAGGCGCGCGGTGTGGTCCTGCTGGCGATTGCCGAGGCCGGGCTGGACGTGTCCGGGTACACGCCCAACGAGGTCAAGCAGGCAGTGACCGGGTACGGCAGCGCGGGCAAGAAGCAGGTCCAGGAGATGGTGCGGATCTTGCTCACCATGCCCGAGATCCCGAAGCCCGACGATGCCGCCGACGCGCTGGCGGTGGCCATTTGCCATTTGAATACGAGGAGATACGAATAGGACGCGGACACCCAAAGAACGGGTGCAGGCGAGCGCGGAAAACGCGGATAAAACCATTTCTTTTCCGGTTCTTATAGAAACTCCGCGTCCATCCGCGTTTACACTTGCACCTGACGCAAGTGCAGGTGTCCGCGTCCCAAAAAGGAAAACCTATGATCGCAACTCTACGTGGAGAAATCACCCAGATCGAAGACAACGCCATCGTGGTCGAGACGGGCGGCGTGGGCCTGCGCGTCTTCGTCCCCGCGCCGCTGCGGACGCGGATGCAGGCCGGCGAAGCGACGATGCTCTACACTCACCTCGTCGTCCGCGAGGACGCCTGGAACCTGTACGGCTTCGAGACCAAGGCCGACCGCGACTTGTTCAACCTGCTGCTCGGCGCCGACGGCGTCGGCCCGCGCACGGCCATGGCGGTCATGTCGGGCGTCACGCTGGATGTCCTCCAGCGCGCCGTCTTCGGCGAGGATCCGGATCTGCTGGGGCGCGTCCCCGGCGTGGGCAAGAAGACCGCCCAGAAGATAGCGCTCCATCTCAAGGACCGGCTCAAGCCGACCGACGCCTTGAACGCCATCGCCGCCATGTCCGACGCGGACAGCGAAGTGCTGGCCGCGCTGACGGCGCTCGGCTACTCGGTGGTCGAGGCGCAGACGGCGATCCAGTCCATCCCCAAGGACGCGCCGGATGATGTGGAGGAGCGGCTGCGGCTGGCGTTGCAGCAGTTCACGGGGAGGTAGGGAAAAGGAAGAAGCAAGAAGTTAGAAGCGGACGGCGCAAACCGCTCGCTTCTATTTTACGAGAACGCGTAAGGTATAATTCGGGGGCATTTTTCCCTTTGCCTTCCTGCTTTTTACTGCTCACTTTTCACTGAAATGTCCCTCATCACCGCCTCCAACCTCTCCAAATCCTTCGGCCCCGTGGATATCTTCTCCGGCGTCTCGTTTGCCATTCCCAAAGGCTCGCGCCTGGCGCTGGTGGGACCGAATGGCTGCGGCAAGACCACGCTCCTGCGCATCCTCGTCGGCCTGGACGAACCCTCCGGCGGGACGGTTTCGCGCGCGAAAGCCCTGCGCACGGGCTACCTCCCGCAGGAGGCCGAGTTCGAGATGGACGGGACTGTCTGGGAGGCGTGTCATGCCGTCTTCAGCGACCTCATCGCCCGGCAGGCGGAACTGGAAAAACTTGAAGCGCAGATGTCGGCCCCGGAAACGCGCGACCAGGCCCTGGTCCGGTACGGTCCGCTCCAGCACGAGTTCGAGCGGCGCGGCGGGTACACCTTCCACACCCGCATCAAACAGGTCCTCACCGGCCTCGGTTTTTCATCCACCGATTATCACCTGCCGCTGGCGCACCTTTCCGGCGGACAGCGTACGCGCGCCTTCCTCGCCCGGCTCCTGCTCTCGGACCCCGACCTGCTCCTGCTCGACGAGCCGACCAACCACCTCGACATCGCCGCGGTCGAATGGCTGGAAAGTTATTTGAGCCAGTGGGCGGGCGCGGCGGTCATCGTGTCGCACGACCGCTACTTCCTTGACCGGGCCGCCAACGGGATTTTGGAAATGGTCTTCGGCGCCACCGAGCATTACCCCGGCAACTACTCGGCCTACCTGCGCACCCGCGAAGAACGCTGGGAGCGCCGCCGCGAAACCTTCGAGGCCGAGAAGGAAAAACTGCTCAAGGATGTCGAGTACATCAAGAAAAACATCTCCGGCCAAAATGTGAGCCAGGCCAAGGGCAAACTGCGCCGCCTGAGCCGCATCGTCCAGGCCATTGAGCAGGTCGGCATGGATGCCGTGCTGAACCAGAAATGGGCCGAGACCGCCGGAGACGTGACGATTGCCACTTCGCCTTTCGGCCCCGAGGAAGCGGAGCGACGCGTGCGCGCGCTGCGGTCTCCCGTGCGGACGCTGCCGCGCCTGCGCCTGAACCTGCGCTCCGCCTCGCGTTCCGGCGAACTCGTTTTGCGGACCTCGGACCTGCGCGTCGGTTACCCGGACCGGTTACTTTTCTCCGCGCCCAACATTGTCCTGCGCCGCGGCGATTGCGGCGCGTTGATCGGTCCCAACGGGGCAGGCAAGACGACCTTTCTCAAGACCGCGCTCGGTCAACTTGAGCCGCTGGGCGGCGAGGTCATTCTCGGCGCGTCGCTGAAAATCGGATATTTCGCCCAGGCGCACGAGGGGCTGAATCCTGAAAATACGCTTTTGCAGGAGATTGACCTGCTGATGCCGCACTGGCTGCCCGGCCAGATCCGCGACTATCTTGGCAAGTATTTGTTCTCCGGCGATGATGTGTATAAAAAAGTGGAAGTCCTTTCCGGCGGCGAGCGCGGGAGACTCGCGCTGGCGAAACTGGCCCTGCAGGACACCAACCTGCTCCTGCTCGACGAGCCGACCAACCATCTCGACATCCCCTCGCAGGAAATCCTGGAGGCCGTGCTCGACGACTACGCCGGGACCATCCTGCTGGTCACGCACGACCGCTACCTGATAGACGCCCTCGGCACGCAGATCTGGGAGATCGAACCGGACGAGTCGAGCCTGTCCGTTTTCGCCGGCACGTACAGCCAGCGGCGCGAGGAACGCGAGCGGCTGGCCGCGTTGCGCGTTGCAGTGGAATCGGCGCGTAGGGGCGACGTATACGTCGCCCCTACAGCAAAACGTGCTGCCAACGCAGCCGTTAAGGAAGAGCGCCGCCGGCTGGCGAAGTTGCAGGAATTGGAAAACAAGATCGCCGCGCTGGAGACCGAAATGGCCGAACTCGGGCGCAAACTGGAGAACCCGCCCACGGATACGGCTCTCGTCCGCAAGTGGGGCAACCGGTACACGGAGATGCAGCGGGAGATGGATCTGTTGTTGTGGGAATGGGAAGGGGTGCAGAATTAAACGAAAAGCGGTGGACGAGAGTCCGCCGCTTTTTTATCTTATTTTCCTGCTTTCAGCAATGCGATTACTGCATCAATCAATTTTTCCAAAATATCGAATTTGAGCGCCCCCGTTTGCCCGGCAATCAAGTTGCTGTTCGCCGTGAAAAGTTTGCCGGGACGGGCATAACTCGTCACGCGCAGGGAACCAGTCTGGAAATGCTTATCGGTGATTTCGATGGAGCGCGAGTCGCCATATGGATTGCTGGTGATTTGGCAAAGAATCCAGTCATCCCGGCCGGCGTAGGCCAGGATGACGGCAGGCCGCATTTTTGTTTTGGACAAATCTGAAAATGGGAAGGGAACCAGGACTACCTGTCCGGTTGCAAGTGTGCCCATGCTTTATCCTCCTCCGGGCGGTTCCAATCCTCGGCCAGGGCCGATTCGCTCAACAGGGCGGTTTCTGCAACAAGATAGGCCGGTTCGTCCAAAATTGTGACGAGCGCCCGGCGTGATTCAGGCAACTGGATGTGTTGCTGCAAGATCACCCTGCCGTTTTTATCAATCGTGGCTTCGAGTGTGCGGAGCATGGCTGCCTCCAATGGGCGCATTATACAGCAAAGGCTCTTCTTTTTGCACTAAAATCCCATGCGTTTCATCGCTGGACATCCTTCCGTTCGGGGTCTTTTTGGATGGGCATTATTCCCTCCCGTGGTTGTTCGCTTCTCCCATTTTTCCCCGAACGCTGGCGATTTTATCTGCCATCGTTTGGGCGCGGTCGGTGCGCGTGCCCAGTTTGATGTCGGTATGGATGCGCGGCACGCCCATGGCGTGCAGGGTCTCGTGGCAGCGGCGGATGGCTGTGAAGACCTCCTCCCACTCGCCTTCCACGTTCGTGCCGTTGGCGTGCAGTTCGTAAGTCAGGCCGCTTTCGGCGAGGATTTTCTCGCAGGCCGCAATGTAAGGGGAGAGAGAAATACCCACCCCAACGGGGACAACCGTAAAGTCAACAATGATGTGCATGGCGCCTCTCAAAAGAGAAAAGGAATGAACCGCTTCGTTTTCTTCATGTAGTCTTCGTAAGCGGTGCCGAAGAATTTGACGCATTCGGCCTCATCTGCCCGGGCGGTGAGGAACAGGAAGAGGGTTGCAGCGGCAACCAACCCGCCGCCGGACAGGGAGGGGGACTTGAAGAAGATGCCCCAGGCCAGCAGGAGCAGGGAACTGTAGAGCGGATGGCGGATGGTTTTGTAAATCTCGGTCGTGACCAGCGACGTGGTTTTCTCGAACGCCAGCAGGGACGGATCTCCGGCGCGCCGCTCGACCGGTTTCCCGCCCCGGCGCAGGAGGACGACCCCCCAGATGGCGGGGACGATGGAGGCGACCAGCAAAATCCACGCGATGATCTGGTACCACGCGAAAGGCTCGACGAACCAGTAGTCCACGTTGAGGAGGAAGAGGGCGAGGATGGCTTCCCAGGCGAAGAAGCGGTAAAAGCCGTGCGAGCGCGGATGAAGCAGGGAGGCGCGGGAGATGTAAACCAGAACAAGGGTTACGATGCTGAAGGCGAGGATTTTCCAGAGCATATGACCTCTCAATTGTTCAAAAGAAAGCCTATCGAAGGGTTCGCTGGAGGGCGATGTTGGGCGGCTGGCAATTGTAGCGTCACCCTTATTTTGCACCAAAGAAGTAGATGAGCATATCATCCAATAACCCGCGAACATTGCCATAGGAGTGACCTTCGTGGGTTTCGATGTACAGCAGTGAGTAACTCTTTGCTTGCAGAATTTCGCGCAGGTGGATAGATGCAGCTCTTTCATCATATGTACCATGGCCGAGGAAGATTTTGAGCGGCAATCGCTCCACTGCTTGGTATGTGTCAAAAATCCAATTTGCCGATATATAGGGCGATAGAATCGCAATCTGGTGAAACACATCCGCATATGCCAGTCCCATGTGTGCCGTGAAATTGCCGCCAAGCGAAAAACCAAGAATCGCGCGGGCGTCGGGCGAGGGGTTGGTTTTGTAGGCCGCATCAATCGTCGGGACAAGCTCCAAGGCTATGAAATCGCAGAATGGGCAGGTTGCAAGACTGTCGGCGACCAGTTCATCAGCGCGTCGGTTGTCGCCGGTGAGAGGGTCGCGCGAGTCGATAAAAACGGCAATGACCGGCTCAATGCGGCCATCAGCGATCAGGTTATCCAATGCGTTTACCATCGCGCCCATCCCGGGATTGGAAAAATCCTGCCCGTCCGTCACGTAGATCACTGGAAGGCTCGCGAGCGTTTCATATCCAGCAGGCGTATAGACGCGATAATTCACATCGTAGCCGAGAAACTGGCTTGAGATAGTAATGTTCTCGTTGAGCGTCCCGTGCGCGATATTGTCGCGTGGGAGGGTAAATTCGGGAATCACATACTTGGGCATCAGCACAACCGAATTCGTCCCGAGCCCGCCTGTCTCGGTGAGAGCGTTCAGGGGATCAAGTATCGATTCGCTGGAATTCAGCAGAATTTTGTACTCAAGGCGTGTGTCAGGCTCAAACTGTTTCAGAAACGCCCAAAGATCCGTCTCGCCCTGACGCATGTACTGAGTTGTGAAATCACCTCGGCATTCGACATTCTCAGCCTGACCGCGGTAGAGGAACACGGCGACGCTGTCACCAAAGATCAGGGGCATCTGCCCGGTGGATGTCACCGCATCCCAAAACGAGTCAATCTCGCCGCTGGCGATGGCCGATTTCATCAGGCTGTCGAATTCCCCCAGTGTGCTGAAGGCGCTACTTGTCCCAGTGAAAGGAAGCGACTCAGTCCCCGCTGGGATTTCCATTGTGGCGGGTGAGGTGACCGTGAAGATCCAGGTTATATCATATAATTCGCCGCCTTCGCTAGACAGATAGCGCAGGGTATGTACGCCGGGCGCGGGTTGCTCGAGCACCACGTTCCACAAGCGAAGCACCGAGGCGTTAGAATCATCCACCTGGTCAATCGTGCCGAAAGCAGGCAGATTAACTGTTTGACCATCCAGGTAAAGCTCCCAATTGATCGATCCCCAGGCAGCATCCAACTCATCCACAGTGTTCCCCAGGGAACCATATCCAATGAAAATGCTTTGCAAGGCAGGAACTTGGCATTCTTTCATTGTGATACCAGGCTCGGTCACGAACGGATCGCAAAACTCCCATATCTCGGCCATACTCTCGCCCCGACCAATTGTCAACAGCATGCCGCCAATCCTGTCTCCTGGATTGAGAATGTCCTCGACAGGGTTTGGGGTAGTGGTCGGTGGAATTGGGATTGCTGTAGGGGTGGTTGGCGCCGGTGTTGTACATGCAACTACCAGGACGGACAACAATACCAGGAATGTGAAAACCTTTGGACTTTTCATGGTGATCCTCCTCAGATGGACAAATCGCCATATTTTAAGGCGGTTCTACGGCAGCGGCGAGACTCCTCAATTATCGCGCCATTTTTGGCAAACTCCTCACCCTGTCCCAAACTGACGGTCGCCGGCATCGCCCAGTCCTGGCACGATGTAGCCGCGTTCGTTGAGATGGTCGTCAATGGCGGCGAGATGGATCGGCACGTCGGGATGCTCCTTCTGCAGGCGGGCGATGCCCTCCGGTGCGCCGATGATGCCGACGAACTTGATCTTCTTCACGCCCCAGCGTTCGAGCACGTCCACGGTGGCGCAGGCGGAGCCGCCGGTAGCCAGCATCGGGTCCAAGATGAGACAGACGGACACGGTCGGCTCGACCGGCAGTTTGTTGTAATATTCCACCGGCTTGAGCGTCTGCTCGTCGCGGTACAGGCCGATGTGCCAGACCTCGGCCTGCGGCATCAGTTCCCAGATGCCCTCCACCATGCCCAGTCCGGCGCGCAGGATGGGGACCAGGCCGATCTTCTCGGCGAGCGCCGCGCCGCTTGTGGAGGCGAGGGGCGTCTCGACGGGACGCGCGGCAGTCAACAGGTCCGCGGTGGCTTCGTAGGCCAGCAGGGCGGCCATCTCGCGCACCAGTTCGCGGAATTTTTTCGGCTCCGTGTCCCGGTCGCGCAGGCGGGTCAGTTTGTGGGCGACGAGCGGGTGCGTGGAGGGGTAAATATTTCCCATATTGTCTCCGTTTCAGTTGCATTATATACCGTCCCGCCGCACTTGACGACTCGTGCAATCTTCGAGTATTCTGGATGAAATCATTCTGATGGAAGGGAAAATGTCTCACCGTATTCTTGTTGTGGATGATAACGCGCTCAACCTCGACCTGGTTGGCAAGATCCTGGGGCTGGAGGGTTACGAGGTGATCACCGCCGAAAGCGGGGACGAAGCGCTCCAGAAGGTCGGGGCGTTCCAGCCCGACATGGCTATCCTGGATGTGATGATGCCCGATATGGATGGGTTCGAACTGTGCCGCCGCTTGCGCCGGTTGCCGGAGTGCGCCGGGATACCGGTCATCATGCTGACGGCTTCCTCCAGCGAGTCGGACAAGATCGAGGCGCAGAATGCCGGGGCGAACGACCTGCTGGGCAAGCCGTTCAGCATGGATACGCTGCGCGCCCACATCCACGCGTTCCTGAAATGAGTCGCCATGAAGCTCACCGGGCTGCACATCCTGCTCACCTATCAGTGCACGTTCGAGTGCGACCACTGCTTCGTCTGGGGCAGCCCGCGGCAGGGCGGCGTGCTGACCATCGCGCAGATCCGCCAGATCCTCGGCCAGGCGCGCCAGGCGGGCGTGGAGATGATCTACTTCGAGGGCGGCGAGCCGTCCATGTATTACGCCACCCTGCTCGCCGGGGTAAGGGAGGCGAAGCGCATTGGATTCCGCGTGGGCGTGGTCTCGAACGGCTACTGGGCAACCTCGACCGAAGACGCCGTCGAATTCCTGCGGCCTTTCGCCGGCCTGCTCGACGACTTGTCCATCAGCAATGATCTGTATCACTACAGCGACGAGCAGATCAACATAGCGAAGAATGCCGTCGCCGCGGCCAAGGAACTGGACATCCCGGTCGGGGAAATCTGTGTGGCCCAGCCGGAGAGCGCGGACGCGGCTTCCAGCAAGGGACAACTGCCAGAAAGCGGATCGGCGGTGATGTTCCGCGGGCGGGCGGTCTGCAAACTTGCCCCGCGCGCTGCGCCCCGGACCTGGGACCTGTTCACCTCCTGTCCGCACGAGGACCTGCGCGACCCCGGACGCGCCCACCTCGATCCGCTCGGCAACCTGCATATCTGCCAGGGGATTTCGCTGGGCAACGTGTTCGCGACCCCGCTGGCGGAGATTTGCGAAAAATATGACGCCGACGCGCATCCCGTCTGCGGGCCGCTGCTGGCGGGCGGACCTGCCGCGCTGGTGACGGAATATGCCCTGCCGCACGAAGAGAAATACGCGGACGCCTGTCACCTGTGTTACGCGGCGCGCCTGGCGCTGCGCGAGCGCTTCCCGGAAATCCTGAAGCCGGGTCAAATGTACGGCGAGGGGTTGCAGGAGTAATTGGACGCGGATCAACGCGGAGGGACGCGGAAAGAGATTTTCCCACTTGATAAAACGTCGGGGCGGTTGCAAGCCGCCCCGACGTTTTGATTTAATCCCAGAATTTCACCGTCACAATTTCGTGCCCGCGCACCGGGAAGGAAACCGCTCCATCCCGGCCCGGTTTCAGGCTGCCGGTCTGCTCCTCGGCCAGGTTGGCGCGGGCGGCATTTTTGAAAACCCGCCACGGGCGCAGGCTCACGTTGATCTCCGCGCCGGTGACGTTGTAGCCGCGCACGGTCCAGCCCTTGCTGTCCTCGGCCTGCTTGACTGCCGAGACGACGAATTCGCCCGGGGCCGCGTCCACGAACGAGCCGGACGGCGGGAGGCTGCCCGGGTGCGCGTCCGTGCAGACGGCGCGCAGGGGCGTCTCGAAATTCCAGGCTTGCTGGTAGGGCAAATTGCCAATTTGCCCCACGATGATCGAGTAATCGAATTCCCACTCGCCGATCATCTGCGCGCCGGGGGTTTCGAGGAACGGCCCGGCGTGGCCTTTGCGGTTGGCGAAATCGTCGCGCGAGAGCCAGCCCACGCAGCGTAGGAGTGTGACCGCAATCTCGCTCCCCGAAGTCTGGAGACTTCGGACTCCGGGAATCACCTCGACTTCCGGCAGGCCGCGGTTGGCGACGGTCAGGCGCGACTGGCCGTCGGTGACGCTGGTAAACGCACGCTGCGGGACCTCGGGCCGGGGCTGTTCCACCCAGGCATCATCGAACGCTGGGATTCCAACCTTGCGCTCCACGATCTCGAAGTGGCCGTCGTATTCAGCGGTGATGGCGGACTCCGAAGTCTCCTGACTTCGGATATTCCGACGACTGGAGTCGCCGGAGTCCGTCAGTGGGAAGTGGACCCGCAGCCGGTGGTCGCGGGCGCGGTTGTCGAGGCGCGTGTGGATGTCCACGCGCGGGACGCCGGCGGTGAGCGTGACGAGGGATGTGATGCGCGTGACGAGCGTTTCCTTCGAGCGGGATTTCCGGTCGGGGGCGAGGCAGGCGGGCGTGTCGAGTTCCAGTTCGAGTTCGAGCGTCTGCTGGACGGGGCCGCGGCTGGCGGTCACGCCGGTTAAACGTGCGGCGGGGATGCGGTCCGAAACGGGCGGGCAGTAGTTGTACTCGTCGCCGCAGTCGCCGCCGTCCACAAAGCGGTTCAGGCCGCGCGTCGCCGTCCCGGTGGCTTTGTCGGTGACGGTCAGCGTGCCGTCCTTTTCCACATCCACCGCCAGCAGGTCGTTCTCGATGCGGCAAGGGAGGCGGGCTTTTTTCGGGCGGGAGGCGAGGCGCTGGGCGGCGGGCGATTTCGCCAGCGGGAGCAGCAGGCGCGCCAGCGGCGGGATGACGGCGGCGGCTTTTTCCTCCGCCGGGCGCAGGACGACGTGGTAGGCGCGCCAGCCCAGGCCGGGGACGTCGGCGGCGAAGGTGATGCGGGCAGAGTCGGTCGAGCGGGCGCGCACGCGGAATTCTTTCACCGACGGGTCGGCCATCAGGATTTCGATCTCGGCCACGCCGCGCTGCCAGGCGGCCAGGTCCGGCGGGCGCGTTTCGCTGACGGCGGCGTCCAGGTGGACGGTCCCGCCCTGGCGCGTGATGTCCAATCCCAGAACAGACATCCCCATCACGCGCCCGTCGTGGACGGCGACGTACAGGTTTTGCAGTTCCTTCGGGCTGAGGGCGGCGTGGATGAGTTCCTGGGAACCAAGCCCGCGGCCCTGGTAGGGGACGAGGCGGCCCTGGTCGTCGAGCAGGTCGAAGGCGGCGGCGCTCTCGACGACGGCTTCCACCGCGTCGGTGCGCGGGGAGGAAGTGGGATTAAAAACGACCAACGACGATTGACGGGCGACGGATGTTCCGTCTTCCGTCGGCGGTCTTTCGTCGGTGTTAATGGCTTGCGCCAGGCTTTCCAGGCTTTGCCGGGTGATTTCTTCGCCGATCTGGTCCACCTGGTCGAAGCGCGGGCGCATCTCGTCGTGAACCTGGTCAATGGAGCAGCCGCAAATCGAATCGTGCGGGTGGCATTCCATCAGTAAACGCCAGGCTTGCCGAACTATTGGTGCAGGGTTGGAAATGCGTTGGAATGTTGGCAGGTTTGAACGTTCAAACGTTCCAACTTGCCAATGTGCAAACGTTGAAAACGTCGAGAACGGCTCGGCCCATTTTTCGAGCAGGGTTTCGCTGGCGCGGTTGCGCTGCTTGATCCACATGCGCGTGGAAAGGACGCCGGGCAGCAGGGGCGAGCGTTTGCAGTCGCGCAATTCGCCGCGCACGGCCGGCAGGGCGCGTGGGTCGAGCGAGGCCTGGACGGCGGTCAGGTAGTCGGCTAGTGAGGAGTGCACCAGTTCGTCGCCGTCCAGTTGGCCGCGCGCCGCTTCGACCGCGCGGACGGTGTCGGCGGGCGGCTCCATGTGGTCGGTGCCGAACATCAGCAGCAGGTGGTCGCCGGCGGAGTGCGGGGCGAGGTTGTCGCGCAGGCGTTTCACTTCCGAGATGAAATGCTCCGGTTCGGAGGCGGGCAGCCCGGCGGCGTTGCCGTATCCGTCGCGCAGGTAGGCCATGAAGACGCGCGACCCGTCCGGCGCTTCCCACCAGAATTCGCACGGCTCGTCCGACAGGCCGCGCTGGACGCAGGCGGCGTGGATGCCGAATCCTTTCAGGATCTGTGGCATCTGCCCGATGTGCCCGAACGGGTCCGGGATGTAGCCGACGCGCATCTTCGGGCCGAACCGGCGGCAGGTGCGCCCGCCTTCGAGCAGGTTGCGCACTGTGGCCTCCGGGCTGACGAGGAACTCGTCTGGCAGGATGTGCCAGGGGCCGATGGTCAGGCGTCCGGTCTGCACGAAGTGGCGCAGGCGCGCCTCCTTTTCCGGGCGCATCAGCAGGTAGTCGTCCAGCACGATGGTCTGGCCGTCGAGCATGAAGTAGCGGAATTGCGGCCCGGCTTCGAGCAGGTCGAGCACGCCATCCACGAGGTGGACGAGGCGCAGGCGGAACTGCTGGAAGGTGCGGTACCATTCGCGGTCCCAGTGGGTGTGGCTGACCAAATGTAAAGTTGTCATGGTGTCGAGTTCCAAGTCCCAGGTTTTAAGTTTCAGGATTTGCAGAGGGCAGTGAGGATTTCTTCCCAGTGCGGAAAGAGGAGCATGTGGCCTTCGTCCGGGAAGATGGTCAGCCGGCCGTTGGGTATTTTACCAGCCATATGCTGCGCCATGGGGACGGAGGTCAGGTTGTCAACAGTGCCGTGCCACAACTGGACCGGAACCCTGATCCCGTCGAGACGGAATCCCCACGGACGGGTGATCAGGCGCACGTCCCAGGCCATGCCTTTCAGGCCGGGGCGAAATGCCTCCACCTCGGTCTTAATGCACAAATCCCGGACCTCGGGCCTGGTGATTATTTCCTCGTCCGCGGGCGGACGGACGCCGATCTCGGTTTCGCGGTCCATGGCTTTGGCCGGGTCGGCGCAGCGCTCGCGGAAGATCATCCAGGTGATGGCGCGCCCGACCGGCCACGGCAAGTAGCGGCCAAATTTGAAGCCGAACTTGTTCAACGGCGTCATGCCGTCGGTTGCGCCGGGCGCGTCCACCGGTCCCGCGCCGGAGAGCGTGGCCGCGGCAGTTACCCGGTCCGGGAGGCCGAATGCGCAGGCGAGCGTGTGCGGTCCGCCGCCGGAATGGCCGGCGATGTAGAATTTGTCCAGGCCGAGGGCGTCCGCCAGTTGGGCAACATCGGCGGGCCAGTCCAGAAGCCCCCGCCCGGGCTGGAATGTGGACTGTCCGTAGCCGGGGCGGTCCGTGCAGATGAGCCGCACGCCCATCTTTTTCGTGACTTCGTCCGGCGGGCGGAAGAGGCGCGAGCCGGGTGTGCCGTGGAAGAAGAAGACGGGTTTGCCGCGCGGGTCGCCGTACTCGGCGTAGGCGAGGGTGCGGCTATCAGAGAGTGTGATAGTGGTCATTTGAGTTTACCTCCAACTGCCCTCATCCCTGGCTGCCCTCACCCCTGGCCCTTCTCCCAATTCGGGGAGAGGGGGGACTGCCCTCATCCCCGGCCCTTCTCCCAATTCGGGGAGAGGGGGGACTGCCCTCATCCCCGGCCCTTCTCCCAATCCTGGGAGAAGGGAGTTTGCAGGTTTCGAGGATTCTGGTGAGTACCAGGCCCAGTCTGGTTTCAACCTCTTCGTTCCGAAATCGAATGACCTGATAACCAAACTCTTCGAACTGGCGTGTGCGCTGTTCATCCTGTTCTTGTTGCAGGTCGTGGATATCGCCGTCAATCTCCACCACCAATCTTTTTTCTGCGCAGTAAAAATCGGTGATGAAGGGTCCAAGCGGGTGCTGGCGGCGGAATTTCAATCCGCCGAGTTGCCGATTACGCAAGCGCTCCCAGAGTATTTTCTCGGCGGGTGTCATTTTTTGGCGCAATTCTTTGGCGCGCTGTTGGACGCCGGACGAGGTTCGTATTCTGCGTTCGTTTTTCATCCTGTTATTTCCTTCTCCCCTCTCCCGTCTTTTTGGGAGCCCCACAGGGGTGCTGCGCGAAGGGGCCGGGGGTGAGGACTGGTTCTGCCCTCCCTCATCCCCCCGGCCCCCTTCTCCCTCCCAAACCCTGGGAGAGAGAAGGGGGAGCGCCATCTCTCTCGTGTGTTTCGGAAGAGAGAAGCGGGAGCCTGACTCCCCTCTCCCATCTTTTTGGGAGAGGGGCCGGGGGTGAGGGCAGGGTGATGGCTAGAGTCTCACCTTTTCCTCCGTCAACATCCTCGCCTCTTCCATCGCCTCGACCCGGTTCGTGATGGGGAACCTCCCATTCAGCGGACTGAGGCGCGCCCCGAGCGCGGTCGGTTCGTAGATGCCCCAGCGTGTCAGTCCGCGCATCCCGCCGGTCAACGCGACGGCGTCTTTGAGTTCCGCGAGCGTGTCCCGGTCCCAGCCGCCGAACAATCCGTAGAGGAACATGAAGAGCGGGAAACTGGGCAGGATGCCGATGAAGAAGATCAGCACGCTGGTGATCTGGTCGCCTTTCCAGAGGAAGCCGTTGATCGTCCACAGAATCCCGTAATGCGCCGCGCCCGCCAGCAGGGGAGCGATCAGCGACTGCCAGACGTAGAACCGCTGCGGGAAGCAAATTTTATGGTTGATGAGATAGGCCGCAATGCCTTTCGCAAACAGCCCGACAAAGTAAGCGATGATCAGTCCCGTCACCTGGAAGCGCGCGATCAGGAGGAACGCCAACACAACGCGGATCACCTGCTCCGAGAAGACCAGGATGGATTTGAGATACGGCTTGTTCGCGCCCAACTGCACGTTATCGCCCACCCAGGACGGGAACTGCACCGCGCCCCAGATGGTGAGCGGGATCACGTAGATGGCAGCCCGGTGGAATTCCGGTTCTGTCGAGCCGAGGATGAAGAGCGGCGCAACCGCCAGCAGCACCGCGCCGATGAAGGCGCTGGTCAGGCCGTTGTATTTGTAAGCCATCACGCTGTAATACTGGCTCAGCACGCGCTTGCCGTGCGAGATGGCTTCCGAGATGGCTGGCATCACCCCGTCGTTCAGCGTCTGGGTGACGTTGAAGGCAAAGATGAAATTCTGCGCCAGGCCCCAGTTGCCCCAGATTTCGGCGTAATTGATCAGGCGCGCCTGCGTGATGGCAATTTCCATTGCCTGCCCGAAGGACCAGGCCGCCGAGCCGAGCATCTCGAACACGCCAAACTTGAAACTGGTCTTGACCACTTCCCAATCGAAGTGCGCCAGGAACAGAATGCGCGCGTTGTAGCCAACGCGCCGGTAGAGCCACAAGCCTAACAGGAAGGTGAGCAGTTCGGCGGCATACGCTGCGATGCCCATGCCGAGCAATCCGCCCATTGCCCCGCCGAAGGCCGGATGGGCGCGGCCCCAGGCGAACATGATCGTCACGAAGACCGGCTGGATGAGCATGGGGAAAAGTACGTTCAACCCGATGTCGAGCAGGCGGCTGTAGTCGAGCCGCTGGAATCCGGTCAGCGCGTGGCGCATCACCTGGTAGAAGCCGGGGATTTGGATAAAGGCATGGATGATAATGCTCCAGGCATACAGCGCGTAAGCCGAGCGCGGCGCGAGCGTGCTAGCCAGCCCGATCACCAGCGCCACCTGCACCGCCCCCGAAAGGATCTGCCACCACACGAACACCTGTCCGTACTGGATGCCCTTCTTCGGGTCGTGGACGCGGTGCTGCGAAAGGTACTTGATGAATGCAATACTTGTCCCCATGTCGAAGAACGTCCACGCCAGGGTGAAGAACTGCGTCACCCGCCCCCAGATGCCCAGCGCCTGCGCCGATGGCAAAATATAAGTTGGCAGGATCAGGTTCTGGTAGATGATGAGCGGGATGAAGAGCACCAGGCCGATGCTCAGGGCGACGAGGAACCCGCCCAGCGGACGGTGGAACCCGACCTGCTCCCATTCCGTCTTCGCCTCCCGCACCTCGAACCTGCTGCGGTCCGAAACGATCTTATCCAACTCCTCGGGGTGTTTCAGGCTGTAGCGCCGCACCAGGATGAATATCCCGAAAGTGGTGAGCATCATCAATCCGACCAGGGTGAGCAGTGTCCTGACTTCCGGCGCGTGCGGAACGGGCGAGGCCGGGTAATCGGCAAACGGGAGCGGCGTCCGGCCGGCGGCGCGCTCGACGAGATGATAGACCAGGTAATTGAAATACGCCCATTCCTGGATCTGCGGATTGGCATCGTCGAGGAATGCCTGGAAGACGTAGACGTTTGTCCGTGCCTGCCACAGGATCCATTCGCCATCCTCGTAGGCGGTGACCAGCGGCTGGACGGACGAGACGGGCGTCTGGACCTCGAACCGGTCGCGCACCTGCGGCGCGCCGTTCCAGGTGATGTCCGTGGTCAGCGGATCGTCAATCTGGATGGCGGTCAGGCTGACGGGGTCGTCGCGCGCGGTCAGCGTCAGCGTGACGCCGGTCAGGGTCATCACGTCCGCTTCGGTCATGCCGGGGCCGAGGATCAGCACCAGCCCCGCGCCGCGCTCCACCTGGGCCGCGGCAGTTGCCGGGTCCGGGATGACGCCGTTCAGCACGAGCACGTCGGCCTGGGCCGGGTCGTCCACGAAGGTGAAGTCCGCCAGTTCGAGGGCGGTCTTTACGCTGCCATCCGCTCCGGCATAGTAGACGCGCAGGGTGGCGTCGGCGGAGGCCGGCGAGACGGCGAGGAAGAGGATTACGAAGACGAGCAGGGGGAAGATGATTTTTCGCATGGGGAGTCCTTTTGCAGCGGATTGCGCGGATTTACGCGGATTTTTCTCTGACCACTCCGGTGCGGACGATGCGCCGGTGTTGCAGCGAGCCGGTGCCAAAGTTGAGCAGGAGGGCGAGTTGCATGCCTGTTGCCGCCAGGTAATGAACTGCCTGGGCATCGTGGCGAGGATTCCAGGCTGAAACCGCCTTGATCTCCACGATGAATTTCCCATCTATGACAAGATCTGCGAGATATTCGCCAACCAGAATATCCTTGTAATAGACGGCCAGTTTCTTTTGCGGCTCGAAGGGGATGCCGCGCAGGGTCAGTTCGCGTTCCAGCGCTTTTTGGTAGACCGATTCCAGAAAGCCAGGCCCCAGAATTCTATGTACTTCCATCGCCGCGCCGATGACGGCGTATGTCAATTCTTTGAAAAGCAGCTCAGTCATATGACCTCCAAAAGAATAATCCGCGCTAATCCGCGAAATCCGTTGCAGAAGGTTTTGCGCGAGGTTATATCTCGAAGCCGTTTGCGCGGATCACTTCCGCGAACCACCGCCCGCTGTCCTTCACCGTGCGTTTCTGCGTCTGGAAATCCACGTAAACCAGCCCGAAGCGCTGACCGTATCCGAGCGCCCACTCGAAGTTGTCCATGAACGACCAGTGGAAGTAGCCCTTCACCGGCACGCCGTCCTGAATGGCGCGATAAACCTGGTAAATGTGATTTTTCAGATAGCGGATGCGGCGCTCGTCGCGCACGCGCCCGTCCGCATCCAGCCCATCCGGGACCGGGATGCCGTTCTCGGTGATCATCAGTTCGGGAGCTTGTCTCCCCTCTCCCGTTTTTGGGAGAGGGGCCGGGGGTGAGGGCAGGAAGTAGTCTTTCTGGATGCGCGTCAGCAGGGCGTGCAGGCCTTCGGGGAAGATTTCCCACATACCGGAGTATTCGTTCCCTTCGGGATGGACCTGCTCCACGTTGACGACCGGGACCTTGGCGGAATGTTTCATCACGGCGCGCGAGTAGTAGTTCACGCCCAGCAGGTCGAGCGTGCGGATCTTCTCCAGGTCGCCGGGTTGGACGAGCCCGCCCACCAGCGCCTTGATGATCTTGAATTCCTCGATGGGTGTCGTGCCTTTCAGCAGCGGGTCGAGTTGGATGCGGTTCATGATGGCATCCACGCGGTCGGCGGCTTCAGCGTCTTTCTTCGATTCCGTCGCTGGATAAACAGGATTGAGATTGAGCGTGATGCCGATTTTGAGCGGCTTCTTCGCCTCGGCGCGGATGGCTTCGGCGGCCAGTCCGTGCGAGAGCAGGATGTGGTGCGCGGCGCGGAGAGCCGCTCCCAGGTCACGCGTGCCCGGGGCGTGCATGGCGAGGAAGTGTCCCACAAAAGCGGCCACCCAGGGTTCGTTGTGCGTGAAGATGACGTTCAGGCGGTCGCCGAAATGCTTCGTCACCACGCGGGCGTAGTCGGCGAAGGCATAGGCGGTCTCGCGCTTGGGCCAGCCGCCTTTATCTTGCAAAGCCTGGGGCAGGTCCCAGTGGAAGAGGCAGAGATAGGGTTCGATCTTGTGTTTCAGGAGGGTGTCGAGCAGCCGGTCGTAGAAGGCGATGCCTTTCGGGTTGACCGGCCCGGCGCCGGCGGGCAGGATGCGGGTCCAGGCGGTGGAGAAGCGGTAATGCTTGAGGCCGAGTTCGGCCATCAGCGCCGCGTCCTCCTTGCAGCGATGGTAGTGGTCAATGGAACCATCGCCAGTCTCGTCGTTGACGATCTTCCCCGGCGTGTGAGCGAACGTGTCCCAGATGGAGACGCCCTTGCCGTCCTCGTTCCATGCGCCTTCGATCTGGTAGGCCGAGGAGGCGGTGCCCCAGACGAAGCCTTTCGGGAAAGTGATCTGTGCCATATAGTTCTCCATAGAGATTTAGCATCGAATACCCTTACGGGTACGGTGTGACACGAACAGATCGAATGCTTATGGTTTTTTCTCGAATGCGTTGAAACGGACGAGCCGTTCCTGTTGCAGTTTTGACGCGCCGAAATTGAGCAGGATTGCCAATTGGAAACCCGTAGCGGCCAGGTAATTGATGGCTTGTGCGCGGTGCGCGTCATGAGTTTCAGTTACCGCTTTGATTTCCAGGATAATTTTGCTGTCTATCACAAAATCCGCGACATATTCACCAACCAGTTGCTCCTTGTAATAGACCGGCAACCGGACTTGTTCTTCAAAAGGAATTTTTCGTAATCTCAACTCGTAAGCCAGCGCCGCTTGATAGACAGATTCGAGAAATCCTGCGCCCAGCGCGCGATGCACTTCCATCGCCGCCCCGACAATCGCATACGACAATTCCTTGAACAGAATCTCGGCCATCTCTCCTCCTCATTCGAACCTCAAAGTTTTTTTCGTGTATTTCGTGTAATTCGATGCAAAAAATATTTCGCGTAATTTGCGTCATTCGATGCAAAAATGATACAGCAAAGCCTATTCTTTTGCAAGCGGGTATAATCGGAAACATGACCGACCCATCCAAACGCGTCCTCGACCCCGAGCCGAAGCCCGACGACCGCCTCGACCAGACCCTGCGTCCGCAACTGCTCTCCGACCTGATCGGACAGGACCAGGTGAAAGAAAACCTGGCCATCCTGATCGCCGCCGCCCGCCAGCGCCGGGAACCGCTCGACCACGTCCTGTTCTACGGGCCGCCCGGGCTGGGCAAGACCACCCTGGCGCACGTGGTGGCGAACGAGATGGGCGTCAATATCAAGGTCACCTCCGGCCCGGCCATCGAACGCGCCGGCGACCTGGCCGCCATCCTGACCAACCTGCGCGCCGGGGACGTGCTTTTCATTGACGAAGTCCACCGCCTCGGCAAGGCTGTGGAAGAAGTGCTTTATCCGGCGATGGAAGACTACGCCCTCGACATCGTCATCGGCAAGGGCCCGTCCGCCCGTTCCATCCGCTTGAAACTGCCGCGCTTTACCGTGGTCGGTGCGACCACCCGCCTGGCCCTGATGACCGCGCCCCTGCGCGCCCGTTTCGGCGCGGTCTACCGCCTGGATTATTACGAGATCGAAGCGATGCAGGCCATTGTCCGGCGCGCGGTGAGGATGTTGAAGGTCGAGGCCGATGAGGGCGGCGTGGAGGAGATCGCCCGCCGGGCGCGCGGCACCCCGCGCGTGGCGCTGCGTCTCCTGCGGCGCGTGCGTGACTACGCCCAGGTGCGTGCCGACGGGACCGTCACCCGCAAGGTGGCGAAAGAAGCCCTCAACTTGCTGGCCGTGGATCCGCTCGGCCTGGATGACCTGGACCGGCGCGTACTGAAAACGGTCATCAACAAATATCACGGCGGCCCGGTGGGGCTGAACACCATTGCCGCCGCCATCAGCGAGGAGCCGGAGACCATCATGGATGTGGTCGAGCCGTACCTGCTCCAACTCGGATTCTTGGACCGCACCCCGCAGGGACGCGTGGCAACGAAGGCGGCGTACGAGCACCTGGGGGTGGAGTATAACGAGACAACCCAACCCAAGTTATTATAGGGACGGACAGCGTCCGTTTTTGAGCAAATGCCAACCGCCATTAAAATCCGCACCGAAAACAGCGACTTCCAAACCCTCGAAACTCTGCGCCGCAACCGGGTCAAACGGAACCGTTCCGGGGAGTTCTTCGTGGAGGGTGTGCGAGCCATCACACAGGCAGTGGCGAACCAGTGGGAGATCAACGCCCTGGTATTTTCGAGAGAGAAACGCCTGTCGGATTGGGCGGAAGGCATCCTCCAAAAAGCCAACGCGAAAAAGCATTTCGAACTGCCGCTCCGCCTGATGGAAAAATTGAGCGACAAGGAAGATGCTTCGGAATTGATCGCCCTGGTGGGGATGCCCGCCGATGAGCTGTCGCGCATCCCGCTGCGCGAGAACATGCTGGCGCTTGTCCTGGACCGGCCTGCCAGCCCCGGCAATCTCGGCGCCATCATCCGCTCCTGCGATGCCCTGGGCGTGGACGGGGTGATCGTCACCGGTCATGCCGCCGACTTGTATGACCCGGAGACCATTCGGGCAACCACCGGTTCGTTCTTCAGCGTCCCAACTGTCCGCCTGCCGTCGCACAAGGAACTCATCCCCTGGCTGGATGGATTGAAGCAGCGTTTCAGCGGACTCCGGGTGGTCGGCACGAGCGCAAAGGCGAAAATCCCGATCCATGAACACGATTTTACTTTGCCAACTTTGCTGCTGGTGGGCAACGAGACCAACGGTCTGAGCGACGCTTACCAGGCGCTTGCCGACGCAATGGTTACCATCCCGATGTTTGGGTCCGCCACTTCGTTGAATATTGCCTGTGCCGCGTCCGTCCTGCTCTACGAAGCGACTCGTCAACGCGGGTTATGAAAACCTCCGACTTCGATTACCACCTGCCTCCCGCCTTCATCGCCCAGACTCCCATCGAGCCGCGCGATTCATCGCGCCTGCTAATCTTGAAACGTGACACGGGAACACTGGAACACTCGATCTTCCGCGACATCGGCGAGTACCTCCACCCCGGCGACCTGCTGGTTGTCAACCAGACGCGCGTCATTCCGGCGCGGATTTTTGCCCGCAAGCCCACCGGCGGCCGCGTGGAACTCCTGCTCCTGCGCCGCGAAGATTTGCTTACGTGGGAGGCGCTGGTCGGCGGGAAAGGAATGTCGGTCGGGAAACAACTGGTTGTGGAGTCCGACGACTCCCGTCGTCGGGAACTGCCGCAAAGTCCGAAGTCAGGAGACTTCGGACTCCGGGCCGAAATTGTGGACGTGCTGGAAGGGTCGCGCCGCCGCGTCCGTTTTAACGAACCCATCGAGCCGTATTTCCCGAAAGTGGGCAACGTCCCGCTCCCGCCGTACATCCACGAGAAACTGGCCGATCCCGAGCGCTACCAGACCGTCTACGCGCGCGACCCCGGTTCTGCCGCCGCGCCGACCGCCGGCCTGCACTTCACCCCGCGCCTGCTGGACGAATTGCAGAGTCAGGGCGTCGGTCTCGCGTACGTTACGCTCCACGTTGGGCTGGACACGTTTGCCCCGGTGACGGAGGACGACCCGGCCGAGCACCAAATCCACACCGAGTGGTGTGACCTTTCGCAGGAGACAGCCGATGCTATCAACCGGACGCGGCAGGCAGGAGGCCGGGTGATCGCGGTTGGGACAACGTCTGTGCGGACCCTTGAAAGCGCGGCGAAAACGACGAAAGACGAAAGACGGGCGACGAACGACATTCGATCACCGGTCCTCCGTCCTTCGTCCTTCGTCGCCCAATTCACCGGCCCCACCTCTTGCTACATCCTGCCGGGCTATGAATTCAAACTGGTTGATGCTATGATCACCAATTTCCACCTGCCGCGTTCGACCCTGCTGATGCTGGTCAGCGCATTTGCCGGGCGTGAAGCCATCCTGGAGGCATACGAAGTCGCCAAACGGGAGAAGTATCGCTTCTACTCGTTTGGCGACGCGATGCTGATCTTGTAGATTCCGCAGATAAATCTGGGCTTTCTGGGAATCGCCGTGATGTAGGGGCAGACCTGGGTGTCTGCCCGGGCGAACACGCAGGTTCGCCCCTACATGTGGGGGTGTGCCACGTCAACTCCCAAAGAACCTAAATCTGTGAAATCTGCGTAATCTGTGGATGTTATACGGGGACAGCCGGGGCCGGGCGGGGAGGTGTGACGCCCAGGGCGCGGTCGTACTGGTCGTTGAGGATCATCCGTCCCATTTCATCGCCGTACACGCTCAATTTCGGGATGCTGCGGGGGTCGTCCACTGGCAGTTCCTCCTCCAGGTCCACCTGGAAGCGCCGGAAATCCAGTTTCTTGAAGAAGGTCTCCACGAGATGGACCTGCTGGTCGTCGGCGGAGCGCAGGAAGGCGCCCACCAGCGGTTCGAGCCAGTCGAGCGCGCCGTAGCGTGACGGCTCGCCGACGCGGACGTGACGCGGGTCCCGCCCCGTGCCGAGGCTGATGAGCGTGGTCTCCTCCGGTTTCCATCCGAGGACGAACTGGAGTTCGTACGCCGCCAGGTAGCAGGGATTGGCGTACGAGCCGACCCCGCCGTCCACGTAGCGGCCCTCCACCACCGGGAAGTAGGTCGGGATGGTGCTGGATGCCAGCACGGCTGTCACCACCGGCCAGTTTTTGTATTCTGATTTCCACGGCTTGATGAAGCGGGTGCGGTTCTCCACCAGGTCGAATGCCGTGATGACCACGTCGGTTTTGGGATCGGCCTTCCAGAAGTCGCCCATCTTTTTGTCGCCGATGTGCCGGCGCAGGGCGTCTGCCAGCGGCTGGCTGGAATAGCGGTAGCGGGTCAGCGGCCAGAAGAACGAGCGCCAGGTCTTCCTGAAAATGGCCGGCCCCAACTGGACGTACAGTTGGTACATCTGCTCGGCGGTCAGCCCGGCGGCGATGCCGGCCGAGATGATCGAGCCGGTGGATGTCCCTGCGGTCAGGCGGAAGATCTCGTGGCAGGGTTTGTGCAGGTGCGCCTCCAGTTTGGCGAGGGCGCGGGTGACGATCACGCCGCGGATGCCGCCGCCGTCAATCGCAATGGCAACGTGTTTCCTGAACTCTTTCATGCCGTCCTCCTTGGTCTTGATTAGTGTAGCGCAAAACTGGAAAAATACAAGCCGCTTCGGGTAGAATTGCGGACATGACCCTCGATGAACTGAACGCCGAACTGCTCTCCTGCCGCCGCTGTCCGCGGCTGGTGGAATGGCGCGAAAAGATGGCGCGCGAGAAACGCCGCGCCTACCGGGATGAAGAATACTGGGGCAAGCCCGTCCCCGGATTTGGGGACGCGCAGGCGCGCGTGTTCGTGGTCGGGCTGGCCCCCGGCGCGCACGGCTCCAACCGGACCGGACGCCAGTTCACCGGCGACGCCTCGGGCGATTTCCTCTACCCGGCCCTGCACCGCGCCGGCTTTGCCAGCCAGCCCGGTTCGGCCTCCCGCGCCGACGGGCTGACCTTGTGCGATCTCTACACGGCCCCCGTCTGTCGCTGCGCGCCGCCCGATAACAAGCCCACGCCGGAGGAGATGAGAAACTGCCAGCCGTATCTGGCGCGCGAGATCGAACTCATCCAGCCGAAAGTATTTGTCGCTTTGGGGCGCATTGCCTTTGATGCCGTTCTGCGGATTTTCGCGGCGAAAGCGGACGGTTCGTCAACCGTCATTCGTCCTTCGTCGGCAGTTTTTGCTCACAACGCTGCATTCCGCCTGAACACTGACCCACTGAATACTGAACACTGGTTACTGGCCTCCTACCATCCCAGCCGCCAGAACACCCAGACCGGACGCCTGACCGCCGAGATGTTCGACCAGGTCTGGATGAAGGCCCGCCAGATTTTAGACACATAGCGGGATGAAGCACAACTGCATCCCGAGTAAAATCCCGCGCGCTGCTTGCCGCCGCGCCTGGCCAGTCCCCCAGTCCGCTTTAGCGGACTTTCTCTCCCAGCCCGGGATTTCAATCCCGGCGTCCCGGCGTCCGGCAGCCGGCCGCGCCCGGTTCCAGTCCGCTTTAGCGGACTTGCAGTCTCAGTCTGGGATTTCAATCCCAGATTTCAATCCCAGACTCGGCGCAGGATACGCCCGAAGGGCAGAAGATTGTCAGACAACCGCAAAATGGGATACAATAAGCGCGGCGAAATTTCCCGAGGAGTTTCTCATGCGTGCAGTGGATATCATCATCAAGAAACGCGACCGCAGCGAACTGACCCGCGAAGAGATCGAGTTCTTCGTTAATGGATTCACGCGCGGCGAGATCCCCGATTACCAGGCGGCCTCCTGGGCGATGGCGGTGCTGCTCAACGGCATGACGCCGCGCGAGACGACCGACCTGGCCCTGGCGATGGCGCACTCCGGCGAAGTGCTCGACCTGTCGGGCGTGGTGGATTTCGCCGTGGACAAGCACTCCTCCGGCGGGGTGGGCGACAAGACTTCGCTGGCCGTCCTGCCGATCGTGGCCGCCTGCGGCCTGCCGGTGGGGAAGATGTCGGGGCGCGGGCTGGGCTTCAGCGGCGGGACGCTCGACAAGATGGAATCCATCCCCGGCTACCGCTGCGACCTGACGACCGAGGAATTCAAGCGGCAACTCAAAGAGACCGGCGTGGTGCTGACCGGTCAGAGCCTCAACCTGGCGCCCGCCGACGGCAAACTCTATGCCCTGCGCGACGTGACCGGCACGGTGCAGTCCCTCCCGCTCATTGCTTCGTCCATCATGTGCAAGAAGATCGCCGGGGGCGCGCAGGCCATCGTGCTGGACGTGAAGGTGGGGCGCGGCGCGTTCATGCAGACCCTCGACGAGGCGCGCGTCCTGGCCGGGCTGATGGCCGACATCGGCAAACTGGCCGGGCGCAGCGTGACCGCCCTCCTGTCGGACATGAACCAGCCGCTCGGCGCGGCGGTGGGCAACTCGCTCGAAGTGCGCGAGGCGCTCGACATGCTGCACGGCGGCGGACCGGCGGATTTCCGCGAGCACTGCCTGCACGTCAGCGCGCACATGCTCGCGCTGGGCCGCCGCGCCCCGGACCTGGAGTCTGCCCGCCGGCTGGCGGAAGAATCCATCGCCTCGGGCGCGGCCTTCGACAAGTTCCGCGCCCTCGTCCGCGCTCAGGGCGGGGATGTGTCGTACGTGGACGACCCGGAAAAATTCCCGAAGGCGAAATTCGTCGAAACGCTGGCCGCCGAACGCAGCGGCTGGCTGTCGAAGGCCGACGCGCGCATCCTCGGGGAAGCGTCGGTGACGCTCGGCGCGGGGCGCGCCAAAAAGGGCGACCCGATTGACCACGCCGTCGGGCTGGTCGTCCACTGCAAGGTTGGGGAGGCGGTCGAGCGCGGCCAGCCCCTGCTCACGGTCCACGCCAGCGACGCGGCGAAGCAGGCCGAGGCGCGCGAAAACGTCCGGGCGGCTTTTGGATGGAGCGAGACGCCGGTCCCGCCCCTGCCGCTGTTTTACGAGTAGGATATCGAGTTAGAATCGCTGCCGAGGTGCAAAAACTACCAGGCGTCCGGCAATTGCGTAATCTTAAAGTTTAGTGCATAATAGAGCCAGGAGTTTGTCATGGCGAAAATCGCTCTGCGCGTCTACAACCGGGAAATCGAAAGCCTGATCGAGGGCGGACAACTCGACGAGGCCATTGCCCACTGTCAGCACATCCTGAAATCTTTCCCGATGCACGTGGAGACTTACCGCCTGCTCGGCAAGTCCCACCTGGAAGCCCGCCGCTACACCGACGCCGCCGACATTTTCCTGCGCGTCCTGCAGGCCGTGCCGGACGATTTCGTGGCCCATGTGGGCATGAGCATCATCCGCGACAACGAGAACAGCCTGGACGATGCCATCTGGCACATGGAGCGTGCCTTCGAAGTGCAGCCCTCCAACCCGGCCATCCAGGGCGAACTGCGCCGCCTGTACGGTCGCCGTGACGGTGTGGAGCCGCCCAAGATCCGCCTGAGCCGCGACGCGCTGGCGAACATGTACGCCCAGGGGGAACTCTTCAACCAGGCCATCGCCGAGATCCGCTCGGTGCTGGCCGAGGATGCCAACCGCGCTGACCTGCAGGTGATGCTGGCGCGCGCCCACTTCCGGGCGGGCCAGAAGGTGGAAGCGGCCGAGATGGCCATCCAGCTGCTGAAAAAATACCCGAACTGCATGGACGCCATGCGCATCCTGCTCGATGTCCTGCCCGGCACGACCCGTTCCGAAGATACCCAGGTGTACCGCCCGCGCCTGCTCGTGCTGGACCCGTACGCCGCCTTCGTGACCGGGTCCGTGTTCCAGTCCGAGCAGGTGGCCGACGCGGCCGTCAGCCTGGAGCGGCTGGAGTACCGGCCGGTCAGCGCCAGCGCGCCGGCCAAAAGCGACTGGGCCGCCTCGCTGGGCGTCAAACTGGACGATGGATCCAAAAAAGAAAAGCCGCCCGCGTGGCTGACCCCTCCCGCGGAATCGGCCCCCGCGCCCGCGCCTGTTTCCTCCCCGACCCCGGCCCCGGACCGGGAACCTGCCTCCGCCGCCCCGTCTGGGGAAGGCATCCCTCCCTGGCTGCGCGAGGCCGGCTGGCAGGAACCCGGCGGTGAAGCCAAAGAGGGTCCGCTCGATCTTTCCGACGAATCGAAGGCCGCCGAACCGCTTGCCCCGGCAGAGATCCCGGACTGGCTGCAATCCATGGCCCCGCCCGAAGTGACCGGCGCGGCCGCGGTGGAACCGGCTGCGCCTCCGGCGGATGCCGGCGGCCTGCCAGACTGGTTGGATGAAATGAAACCCGAAACTCCTGCTGCACCCGCCCCGAAACCGGAGAAACCCCGCCCGGCTCCGCTGGATGAATCCGCCCCTGCCGGACCGACCGGCCCGTCCAAACCG
>WOUS01000015.1 GCA_009772985.1 Anaerolineaceae bacterium | reverse complement strand
AATGACGCACCTGGGTATGCCGCAAAGCTACAAAGTTGCCTAACCGCATGGTTCCAATGGACGGATTGCGCCTACTTCTCGATTTATGCACCAAAGCCCCGTCAACTGTTACACAACCAAGGTGCCCCCATACACGCCACAGATCACGTCTTTCCCAAAATCCCGGATTAATGGGCAGTTCATCCTGATAGCCATCAAAAACATCATCCGGCACTGTTTGGAAATAATCAATAAATGCAAGATCCATTTCGGGATTTCCGTAGTAAACCGCCGGATCTATAACAACCGCTCCCATTTCGGTGCTGATGAAGTTGTTTTGTTGAGCGTCGCCATGCAGGAGCGAAGGTGCTATTTCAGGGCCGCACAGTTCGGGTATACGCGAAATCAGCTTTTCGACCTGCCGAATAACATCAGGAGGCATATTTCCGGAATCAATTGCCAATCTCAAACCTGGCCAAAGCCGGCGTTCCGCATAGAATGTTGGCCAGTCGCTCATTTGAGTATTATCCTGGTAAAGGGGCCCAAAATAACCATGTGTTTCCAAACCGAACCGATCCCCCTTAATCTTATGGATGCGGGCAAGTGTTTGTCCAATTTGCCGCCAGTGGCGAGGGGCTCTTTCCACGGTCTGGACTTTCTCAAGGACCAGGATACTTCCCCCTGGTACCGGAATAATGCCGATTGGAGTGGGCGTTAGGATACCTGAACGCTCAGAGAGAAGCCGCAATCCTGCCAGTTCAACCTCGAACTGTTCCAATCCATTCGCCGCTTCGCTAAACTTGGCAAATACCGAATAGGAACCATCCGAAAGGATGGCACAGGGATGACAGGCAAACTCTGTCATATCCCTGGCATCTTTTATTGTCCACTCCCGCCCGGTGTGTTCAGAAACGATTTGTTCCACAGGGGTACGAAGCGGATAAATTGCTAATCGAATGGGTGAGATTTGATCTTGCACTTGATGAACCTTGATCTTTAATAGATGGGCTCAGCGGCAGCGGCGAAGCCGCTGCTGGCATGCTCAAAGACTTAAGAACCACTTTTGGTCAACAGTAACTTGCTCGACTTCTATCTTTTTTGTAGAAACGCCTAAAGACAATTGTTTCAACTTCTCTACAAGCTGATCACCATCAACCAAATCAATGGCAGGCGCGCCATCACGCGTTGACTCCTTTATTGCATCTTTCGTGAACGCCCCCGTTGTTATCAAGAGACCTTTATCAGCTCTCCCGACCATTGCGCCACGAAAATCACGGACGTGACCCGCGCCAACTGCGCCCTTCCAGCGTTTAGCCTGAAAGATGACATGAAAGCTCAGTAAGCCGCCCAATCGCAAAATACCATGACCATCTATGCCACCATCGCCTGATTGACCAGTGACTTCGACTTGAACAAATCCCGACTCTCGCAAAACCCTTTGAACTAATCTTTCAAATGCCGATGGCGACATCTTCAAAATAACATCAAGCAATTCCCCTTGCCATTCAACCAGATTGTTAGGTTCTTCATCATCGCTGCTGGTTTCTTGCTTATTCTTTTTCATCTGCTCACGCACAACGCGAACGACATCCTTTTCATCAACCTTTTCAGTCATTGAACCCTTTTCGGTGAGGGCCCAAACGCCACGAGTTGAATTTTCGATAATTCCATAAATCTTGAGGTAGGTTCGAGTCCACATCAGGCGATATTCTATTTCCGTTATTCCACCCTTTTCTGGATTATGCAGAATTTCTAGTTGTTCCGATGGGATATTGACTATCTCGGCAACTTTATCGTTTATTTCTTCATTCGTGCCAGAGCCGCCAAGAGTTCTCAAAGCCAGGATTACAGGATTCATTAACTCATCGTATTGGAATTTGACGCTTGTCATAATTTAATCCTTTTAGATCCCATTTTTGCAAGGAGCGCGCCAACTGTTTTTTAGCCGCCATTTGGCGGGTAAAAAGGTTATAGGCGGCAAAAGATTAAAACCAGTATAGCATAAACATCTGAACGTAATACTGCCTGATGCAACGCTCTCCCGCCAGTTCACCCGGCGGGAGAGAAATCGCCAACAGCCAATCGCCAACCGCTAACCGCTGCTCTCCCCGTACAACTTCCGATGCACCGCGCTCAACGCCCGCACCTGCTCCCCGGCGTGATACGACGACCTCACCAGCGGCGCACTTTCCACCCACTTGAAGCCGATCTCCCGGCCATAGTCGCGGATTTCCTTGAACTCCTCCAGCGTGTAATAGCGCGCAATCGGCAGGTGCTTCTTCGATGGCTGGAGATACTGGCCCACCGTCAGGATGTCCACGCCCCACGAACGCTGGTCGCGCATCACCGCCTTCACCTCGTCCAGCGTCTCGCCCAGCCCGACCATGATGCCCGATTTCGTCAGCACGTCGGGATCGAGTTTCTTGGCGTTGCTGAGGGTCGCGGCGGCCCATTCGTAATTGTCCTGCGGCTGGACCTGCTTGAACAGGCGCGGCACGGTCTCCACGTTGTGGTTCAAAATTTCAGGCCGCGCATCCATAACGATCTTCAACGCCTCCAGCGACCCCTTGAAATCCGGGATGAGCACCTCGATGGAGCAGCCCGGCCGCAGTGCGCGGATGCGCCGGATGACCATCGCGAAGATCGGCGCGCCGCCGTCGCGGCGGTCGTCGCGGTTGACCGAGGTGATGACTGCGTGCTTCAGGTCCATGGACTTGACCGCCTGCGCCACGCGTTCCGGCTCCAGCCAGTCGAGCACTTCGGGGCGCCCGTGCTTGATGTCGCAGAATCTGCACGTGCGCGTGCACACGTCGCCGAGCATCAGGAACGTGGCCGTGCCGGAGCCCCAGCACTCGCCCAGGTTCGGGCACATGGCCTCCTCGCAAACCGTGTGCAGCGCCTTCGAGCGCATCAGCGTTTGCAGGCGCGCGTACGTCTCGCCGGAGGGCGGGCGCACCTTGATCCACTCCGGGCGGCGGAGCGGCGTGGTGTCCGTCTTTTCAGGGTTGACCCGTTCGCGGGTGGGGGTGACAGGCATAAGGTCCTCTCGGATTCGTGTCATTGCGAGCCGCGTTCTTCGCGGCGAAGCAATCTCCTCGTTCGCGCGGGGATTGCTTCGTCGGGCAACCCCCAAAAGGCGGGGGCAGGCGAGCGCCCTCCTCGCAATGACACATTAGTTCAGTTTCTTAACTTTTAAACGTAAACCTTCCACTTTGACAACTTCCACCCGGTCGCCTTTGCGGATCTTCCCGGACCCGGGGACTGCCTCCGCACTCCAGAGTTCGCCCGCCGCCTGGACCTGGCCGGTGGGATTCACGCTGCTGACGGCGGTGCCGGTCTGACCGGGCATGCTCTCGGCCCCGGTGCGGACGCGCGTCTTCTGCGCCCGCAGCGCGAACCCGACAATGACGGCGAACGTGATGCCGATGACGAGCGCCACGAGGATGACCAGCGGGAGCGAGACGCGCTGGAACTGCGGCGTGCCGGGCGAGTTGAACAGCACCAGCGCGCCGACAATGAACGCGCCGATGCCCGCCGCGGTCAGCCCGCCGTGGGTGGCGGCTTTGATGTCCACGATGAAGAGCACGAAGGCGATGATGATGAAGATGATGCCGAACCAGTTGACCGGCAGGATGCCCAGGCCATAGACGGCCAGCGCCAGGCAGACAACGCCGGTGAAGCCGGCCACCCATCCGCCGGGGCTGGAGAATTCGATCAGGATGGCCTGCACACCGATGGAGAGTAGCAGGAAGACGATGTTCGGGTCCACCAGCAGTTGCAGGAGCGACTCGATGAAACTGATCGCGAGAGACTCCACCGGCAATCCCGCCGTATGCAGGGTGCGCGGCCCGTCGGCCATTTCGACCGTGTACCCGTCCAGCTGGGCGAGCAGGTCGTCCAGGTCACTGGCGATGAAGTCCACCAAACCCGCCTCCAGCGCTTCGCTGGAGGAGACGGCTTTGGCGGTTTCGATGGTCGCTTCGGCCAGCGCCACGGCCTCGGGTCCGCGCCGTTCGGCCAGCGAACGGACGGTGGCCTTCATGATCTCGGTCACTTTGGCCTGTTCGGTAACGCCCAGGTCTTCCCCCTGCCCCCCGACCGGGCTGGCCGCGCCGATGACCGTTTCGGGGGCCATGGCCGCGGCGTGGCCGGCGAGCGTGATCACGGTCCCGGCCGAGGCGGCCCACGCCCCGCGCGGGCTGACGTAAACAATGACCGGCACTTTGCTGGCGCGGATGTCTTCCACCATCTGGAGCATGGGAGTGATCCCTCCGCCGGGGGTGTTGAGTTGCAGGATGACGGCTTCGGCTCCCTGCTGTTCGGCGGCGTCCAGCCCGCGCGAGAGGTAGACCTGCATCGCCGGGGTGATGGCGCCGTCAATGGTGAGGACCAGGACGCGGGTCCCGGCGGCGCGGGCAGAGAGCGGCTGGAGGAACAGGAGCAGGAGTCCGAGCAGGGCGGGGAGCCATCGCAAGCGTTTCATGGTCAGCATTATAACGCGAACAGCCGCGTGCTTGACCTTCGGCCTGCCTCACGGTAGAATACAGGGCGCGCGGGCGTCGCCAAGTGGTAAGGCATCAGCCTTCCAAGCTGATATTCGCGGGTCCGAATCCCGTCGCCCGCTCTGGCGCCAGTAATCAGTATTCAGTATTCAGTGATCAGTATTCAGTGGACAGTGTTTGAACTGATTACTGGTCACTGTTTACTGAAAACTGGCAAACGGGCCCGTAGCTCAGTGGTTAGAGCAGGCGACTCATAATCGCTTGATCGCTGGTTCGAATCCAGCCGGGCCCACCTGATTGAGCATAATCAGTTGTGATACCCCCCCCTGCATAGGGGAAATTTGTTTTATGGACATCAAGGGGATTCTAGCAGGCTGTCGGAAAACCCCGTAGGGCGGGTTTCATACCCGCCAAACTACACCGGCAGGTATGGAAACCTGCCCTACATCTTTTTTTGCCCAAATCAACGACTGAAGTCGTTACTACTATCGGGATGCTTATTCCGGAAAAACCTTTCCGGGATTGAGAATATTGACCGGATCCAGCGCGGCCTTGATGCGCTTCTGGATCTCGAGCGAAACCGGACCGAGAGCCTGCTCCATGTATGGACGCTTCAGCGTCCCCACGCCATGCTCGCCGGAGAGCGTGCCGCCCAGTTCCAGCGCCAGGGCGAACTCCTCGGCGGCCATTGCCTCGACCTTCGCCCACTGCTCCGGGTCGCGCTTGTCGAACAGGATGGTGGGATGCAGGTTGCCGTCTCCGGCGTGGCCGTAGATGACGATCGGCAGTCCGTGTTTGGCGCTGATGGCCTTGAGACGGCGCACTGTTTCGGGGATGGCGCTGCGCGGCACGGTGATGTCCTCGCCCAATTTGTTGGGGGCTTTGCGCGCCAGCGAGGGTGAGACGGAACGCCGCGCCCGCCACAGGCTGGCGCGCTCGGCCTCGTCTTTCGCCGCCCTGACCTGCCGCGCCCCGCGCTCGCGGCAGATTCGGTCAATAGTTTCCATTTCGCGCCGCACGGCGGCCTCGTCCGAGCCGTCCGTTTCGATGAGCAGGATGGCCTCCACGTCCAGCGGCAGGCCGAGGCGCATGGCCGCCTCGATGCAGGCGATGGCGGTCTCGTCCATCAATTCCAGCGTGGCCGGGACGATGCCCGCCGACAGGATGGCGTTGACCGTGCGTGAGGCGTCGTCGAGCAGGGCGAACTCGGCCAGCGCGGTGCGGGCGAACTGCGGCCTGGCGGTCAGGCGCAGCAGGGCCTCGGTGGTGACGCCCAGCGTCCCTTCCGAACCGGTGAACAGGGCGTTCAGGTCGTAGCCGACCACGTCCTTGATGCACTTGCCGCCGGTGCGCAGGACGCGCCCGTCGGCCAGCACGACGGTCAGGCCGAGGACGTAGTCGCCGGTCACGCCGTACTTCAGGCAGCGCGGCCCGCCGGCGTTGCAGGCGATGTTCCCGCCGATGGTCGAGTGGCGGTTGCTGGACGGGTCGGGCGGGTAGAACAGCCCGAGTTTTTCCACCGCAGTTTGCAGGTCCGCGGTGACCACGCCCGCTTCGACGTGCGCGGTGGCGTTGACTTCGTCAATCTCCAGAATGCGGTTCATGCGTGTCATCGTCAGCGCGATCCCGCCGCTGAATGGGACGGATGCCGCCGCCAGTCCCGACCCCATGCCACGCGTCACCAGCGGGATGCGTTCCGCCGCGGCCAGCATCACAACCTGGCTGACCTGCTCGGTGGTGCGCGGCAGGACGACAACGTCCGGGCGGTGGTCTTCGAAGGTGCCGTCGTAGCCGTAGACGGCCAGGTCTTCGGGTGTGGCGAGCACGCCGTCCCTGCCGGTGATTTTTATGAGTTGGGTGAGGATGTGTTTATCCATCATTTTTCCTCTTTGCTATTGTCATTGCGAGCGAGCGTTCTCCAGCGAGCGAAGCAATCTCCTGCAACAGGGGACTGCTTTGGCGGACCCCGTAAGACCATCGGGGCAGGCGAGCGCCGCCTCGCAGTGACATGTCACTTTTTATATGCCCTATCCAAAAGCGTGATTGGGTGGACAACCTGCACGTCGAGTCCCTCGCGCCGCACACCGACGTTCAACTGCATCTGGCAGCCGGGACAGCCGGAGGCGATGTAATCGGCCTGGGCGCTGGCGAGGTTGTCGGTCTTGCGCTCGAGCACTTTGAGCGAGGTCTCGTAATGCGTGATCAGTTGGCTGCCGGCCGAGCCGCAGCACCAGTCCGCTTCGGGGAGTTCGACGAATTCCAGGCCATCAATCATTTGCAGCAGTTCGCGCGGCTGTTTCCAGACGCCCTGACCGCGGCGCAGGTGACACGGGTCGTGGTAGGTGACGCGCGCCTCAACCCGTCCCTGCGGCTTTTCGAGCGGGATGGACATCAGGAACTCGCTCACGTCCCGGACCTTTTGGCTGAACGCGGCCGCCCGCTCCGCCCAATCAGGATCGTCAGCCAGCAGCTTGCCGTAGTCTTTGAGCGTGGAGCCGCAGGTGGCGCAGTCGGTGACGATGGTCTCGACGCCCGCTTTCTCGAAGAGCGCAATATTGATACGCGCCTGCTCGCGCACCAAATCGGTGCGACCGTAGTCGAGGGCCGGCATCCCGCAGCAGACCGTCTCCTTGGGCGTGATGACGGTGCATCCGTTGCGGGCCAGGACGCGCACGCTGGCGGCGCTCTCTTCGGCGAACATGAGACTCTGCGCGCAGCCCAGGAAAAAGCCGACGCGATATTTTTCCTCGCTGGCGGCTTCCGTGACCTCCGGCAGCGCCTGTCGCAGCGGACGCTGGGGCAGGTGGGGCAGCATGGCTTCCAGGTCGCGCAGTTTGCCGGGCAGCAATTTGCGCAGCCCGAGCGCGTAGACCAGGCGGCGGATGCCCAGTTTCTCGTACACGCGCAGCGGCCAGGTGGCGGCTTCCATCCGTCCGGGCTTGGGAATTAGATTCCCAAACAGCGCTTTCTTCCATGCCTCCGGTTGAAGTTGCTCCTGCATGGCGCGCATCTCCAGCGCCAGGTCGGCGGGACGGATGCCGACGGGGCAGATCTCGTTGCAGGCCAGGCAGTCGAAGCAGGCGTACATCTGCTCGACGAGATTAAGGCTGAGTTGCAGTTCGCCCTCCAGCCCCTTGCGTGCCAGCGCCACCCGTCCGCGCGGGGAGGCGGTCTCGGTGAGATGCTCGCGGTACGTCGGGCAAACCGCCAGGCACAGCCCGCAGCGGATGCAGTTCAGGTATTGGTCTTCGGAGGGTTTATGCAGGTCGCTCAACATGGCGAAGTCACATCTTCATTACGATTTTCATAATGGCATGGGCGCCCCGGGTTTTCCTGGCGGCATCTTGGATGGTGACCACCTGGCATTCTCCGAGTTGCACACGTGTGCAAGCACAACGTTAGTCTAACCAGAACTCCGGCATAAGTCAACCGAATATGAAAGAATACTGACCTGTTCAAAAATATTCCACCTTTTATGTTAGGATTAGGAGAAGGAGACAGATCAAAATGCCACACAGAGGCTGCACGATCGAACCGATCATCGGCAGGCTGCCGGAAGCGCATCATCGGTGTACACCTCCACGATGCGACCGGAGTGGATGACCACCGGGCCCCCGGCCTGGGCGATGCGAACTTCCGGATGGCGGCTCCGTATCTGCCGAAGGATGCCTGCCGCGCCCTGGAGGTGTAAAGTTTCAACACGCCTGAGCAAGTCAAAGCAGGCTTGAAAATCCTGGTTGACACCGGTTGTGTCAACTTGATCCCATAAGGAGCATCACCATGAAAAAACTTTTCAGGAAACGCCAGAACATGTTCATCCGACTCATCCATAACCAGGCCTCGTTAACTCTTGCCGGCCTGGAGGCCTTGAAGGCATACATGGCAAACCAGGACTCGGTGGCAGCGGCCACCCTGATCTCGAAGGAAAAAGAGGCCGACGAAGCCCGCCGCATCCTGATCTACGAGTTGAATAGAACCTTCATCACCCCGTTCGACCGCGAGGATATTTTTGCCCTTTCCCGCGCCATTGACGATGTGCTGGATTATGCCTACAGCACGGTCAGCGAGATGCAGGTCTTGAAGGTGGAGCCGACCTCGTACATGCAGCGCATGGCGTCCCTCCTGCGGGACGCGGCCTATGAACTGCTCCTGGCCGTGGAGCGCTTCGAGGACCATACCGGGGTGGCCAGCGACCATGCCCAGCGCGCCAAGGCGCTCGAGAACAAGGTGGAGGATGTGTACCGCGAAGCCTTGGGCGACCTGTTCGGCGGCGCGGAGGACCTCGCGCACGTGGTCAAGATGATGAAACTGCGCGAGGTGTACCGCCACCTGAGCAACGCAGCGGACCGGGGCGACGAAGCCGCCAACGTGATTGCCGACATCGTGGTCAAGATCACATAAAGAAGGCTGATTCATGTCACCGATTATTATCGCTGTGATTGTCCTGGCCCTGGTGTTCGATTTTCTGAACGGCATCCACGATTCCAGTAATGTGGTTGCCACGATGATCTCCTCGCGGGCGCTTTCGCCGCGGGCGGCGCTGTTTATGACCGCTCTGGCAAATTTCTTCGGCCCGTTCCTGTTCGGCGTGGCAGTGGCGAATACCATCGGGCATGAGATCGTGGCTGCCGAGGCGATCAACATCCAGGTCTTGATCGCTGCCCTGGTCAGCGCCATCGTCTGGAACCTGCTGACCTGGTACCTGGGCTTCCCCAGCAGTTCCTCGCACGCATTGATTGGCGGGTTCATCGGCGCGGTGGTCATCGGGGCTGGCTGGCAGGCTATCCAACTCCAGGGCATGGAGAAGATCCTGATCGCCCTGTTCACATCGCCCATCATTGGTTTCGTGATTGGCTATCTTATCCTCCGGCTGATCCTGTTGTTGAGTTGGAATGCCACGCCGCGCATCAATGCCCTGTTCAAGCGCGGACAGGTTGTTACTGCGCTGGCCCTGGCGCTCAGCCACGGCACCAACGACGCCCAGAAGACGATGGGTATCATCACCCTGGCGCTGGTGATTGGCGGCTACCTGGACGTGTTCGCTGTCCCCATCTGGGTCATCGTGCTGTGCGCCTCGATGATCGCGCTCGGCACGGCCGTGGGCGGGAACAGGTTGATCAAAACCCTGGGCGGTAAATTTTTCAAGATCCGCCCGGTGGACGGGTTCGCCGCGCAACTGGCCTCCGCCATCGTAATCCTGACCGCATCCATCGTGGGCGGCCCTGTAAGCACCACGCAGGTGGTCAGTTCGGCCATCATGGGCGTGGGCGCGGCGGAACGCGTCAACAAGGTGCGCTGGGGCGTGGCGCGCGAGATCGTCACAGCGTGGTTGTTAACCATCCCGGCCACCGCATTACTGGCGGCAGGCCTGTATTGGATCATCACACGATACTTCCCATAGAATCTGAATTTGGGTAGTCACCTTCTTCAGATGACTCCCGAATGAAGTAAAATTGCCGCGATGCACGAACTGTCTGTGACCGAATCCCTTCTTGAGATCGCCCTGCGCCACGCGCAGCAGGCGGGAGCGACGCGCGTCACCGCCCTGCACCTGGTCATCGGCCAGTTGTCTTCCATTGTGGACGATTCGGTGCAGTTCTACTGGGACTTCGTCTCGAAGGATACCATCGCCGAGGGCGCCCGCCTGCACTTCCGCCGCATTCCGACCGAACTGGCCTGCCAGGCGTGCGGCGAGCGCTACGCGCCGGACGGCGAAAACCTGGCCTGCCCGAAATGCAAGGGCACGCGCGTCCGGGTGGCGGCGGGCGACGAATTCCGCCTGGACTCGATTGACGTGGAACCCGATGCTCCCCCGGAGGAACAAGATGCCGAAGAACGTCCCCGTCGTTGAAAAGATCCTCTCCGCCAATGACCAACTTGCCCGGGAGAACCGTCTCGCCATCGACGCGGCGGGCGTGTTCTCCATCAACGTGATGGCCTCACCGGGCGCGGGCAAGACCTCGCTCATCGAGCAGACGGTGCGCGCCCTGACCGGGAAACTGCGCGTCGGGATGATCAACGGCGACATCGCCACCAGCCTCGACGCGGACCGGGCCGCGGCCGCCGGCGCGGCGGCGGTGCAGATCAACACCGGCGGCGACTGCCACCTGGACGCGGTCATGCTCCACGACGCGCTGCCGCGCCTCGACCTGCGTTCGCTCGACCTGCTCATCGTCGAGAACGTCGGCAACCTCGTCTGCCCGGCGAGTTTTGCGCTCGGTACGCACAAGAACGTGCTGGTGGCCTCCATCCCGGAGGGCGACGACAAACCGTACAAATATCCCGGCATGTACCGCGGCGTGGAGGCGGTGGTTATCAACAAGATTGACCTGCTGCCCTACGTCACCTTCCGCATGGATTATTTCCGGCAGGGCATCGAGGTGCTCAACCCCGGCGTGGCGCAGTTCGCGCTCTCGTGCTCTACCGGCGAGGGACTGGGCGGCTGGCTGGACTGGCTCACCGCGCAGGTCCGCAAGCGGTAGAAAAGCGATGTGTCATTGCGAGCCGCGGTCTTTGCGGCGAAGCAATCCCCAACCCGGCAGGGAGATTGCTTTGTCGGGCACAAACCGCCCTCCTCGCAACGACACAGAATCCTTTTCCATACCTCAGGTTAAATACATCTGGCCGCAGATTTCCTGCGGCCAGATGTTTTGTATTTGCGGGTCGTTTACTCGACCGGCGCGGGGGTTTCGATGGGGAGGTCGAGTTCCAACACTTTCATCTCGCGCCAGGTCAGCGTCCAGACGCTGGATTCGTAGATCATGTACCAGCCGCTGATGAGCGTCAGGGGCGCAAACAGCGCCAGGAAGAAGAACGGCAGGGCGACGAGGATGCCAATGATCCCGGCCAGCGTTCCGCTGGCGAAGATGCTGGCGATGCCGAACGCGATCAGGCCGGGGATGGCGGCCACGATCACGGCGGGGATCAGCAGGATGGCGTATACGGGGATGAGCAGGAAGAAAACGATGAACCCGGCAATCCCGAAGCCGATGCTGATGCCGAGCATGACCAGCCACATCAGCGCGGCGTTCTTCCAGTTGCGCTTGAACATCGCCCAGCCGCGCCGGAAGGACTCGCCGACGCGGGCGTTCTCCAGGGCGGCCTGGCGGATGAAGAACTGGCGCAGCAGGCCGAGGAAGACCATCAGGATGATGAAGGCCATGATGAACACGAAGCCGCACCCGATCGAGGCGATGACTCCGCCAACAGCCATGCCGCTGCTGCCGCTTGCCACGCTGTAGAAGAACAGCACACCCAGCCCGATCATCAAGGCGACGAAGAGGAAGGCCGGCAGGCCGATAACCAGGTCAATCACCCACATGCGGAAGGCGCGCCGCGACCAGCCCAACTTCCAGCCAGCCTTGAAGCCGGCCTTTGTGCCGGTCTGCTCGTACTCGTCCACCATGCGGATGACCGCCGCCTCGGACGGGTAGCGGATGAATGCCGCGATGACGCTGACGAGGATGATGAAGAGCAGGATGCCGACGCCGATCCAGATGAAGGTCGAGACGTACTGCTCCGGGTGCGAGACCAGCGGGAAGACGTGCTGCTCCATCCAGGCATTGACCTCGCGCAGCCGGGGATCAGTCTGGTAGTTCGGATTGTATCCGCCGTTCTCGCCGGGGCGGCCGCTGAACTGGTAGGAAGAGCCGCTGTTCCCGCTGCCGCCGCCACCGGCGGTGAGCGCCAGCAGGATGCCGAAGATCCACAGAACCTTGTAGTTCCACAGGATGTGCCAGGCACGTTTGATGATCTTTCCGATGTCAATCATGGTTTCATCTCCTTTTCTATGTTTTATCTGTTGTGTTGCAAACAACCTCTGATGTGTCGCTGCGAGGCGGTGTTCTTCCGCCGAAGCAGTCTCCTGTTTCGCGAGGGGATTGCTTCGTCGGTCTTCGGCTTCGCTACGCTCCGCTCAGACCTCCTCGCAACGACACACTTTAAGTTTTTATGAGTGCAACAGTACGATTTCTTTCCGGCCAACCGGCCAGAGTGAGTACAGATTACGAGCGCGCCGGGCGCGCCGTCAGTTTCATGGGCCGCGGGCGGCGCCTCAGCCACCAGGCTGCCAGCCAGCCCCAGTAAAGCATCACGATGGCCGCCTGCCAGAGGAACCCGTTGAAGAGGTTCCCGCCGTAAACGTTGACCGTGTTCAGCAGGCCGAGCGTGGACTCGCCCGCGCCGGAGGCCTGTCCGCCGCCCAGCCAGTTCACCGCGATGAACCAGACCGATTGCTGCCCTCCGCTGTTCAGCCAGGAATTCGCCTGCCCGAGCAGGCCGGTCGCGCCGGCCACCGAGACGGCGTCCACAATGGCGAACGTGGTGCGGATGAAGAACCAGGCGCCGAGCAGCGCCGCCGGGACCGCCCACCAGAGCAGGGAGCCCGGCTTCGGCGGACGGTCGCGCAGGGTCCGGCGCGGCAGGTTCAAGGTCAGGTTGGCGACGAATCGCTCCACCGGGCGGGCCTGCGGAAGCGGCGCGGCCCGCAACAGGTCCGAGACGCGGCGCAGTTCCTTCAGTTCGTTCCGGCAGGCGGCGCACGAGGCCAGGTGCGTCTGCACTTGCAGCAGGCGCAGTCCGTGCAGTTCGCTGTCCAGGTAGGCGTTCAAGAGCGGGCGCATGTCTTCATGCATATGCTTGCTCCATTTGGAGAAGTTGCGCTTTCAGCGTTTCCCGCAGCCGGTTGCGGGCGTAGTTCAGGCGGGACATGACCGTGCCCATCGGGATGTCGAGCACCGTGGCGATTTCCTCGTAGGACAGTTCGCCGTATTCTCTCAGGACGAGCACGCTGCGGGAGGCTTCGGGCAGGGACTTCATCGCCTGCTGGAGGAAGGCGGCCTGTTCTTTCTGGATCAGCGCCGCTTCGGGACCGGGAGCCTGGTCCGGGATCCACTGCATTTTCTCGTCCTCGACGGGTTCTTCGGTCTTGCGCCGCAGCACATCCAGCGCGGCGTTGACGGCGATCCGGTAGAGCCAGTTGCGCAGGGACGAGTCGGGGTGGAAGGAGGACAGATGAACCCAAGCCCGCAGGAAGGCTTCCTGGGCGGCGTCTTCCGCCAGTGTCATGTCGCCGCACATGCGGTGGACGATGTGGACGACGCGGGTGTAGTAGCGGCGGACGAGTTCTTCGTAGGCGCTGCGGTCGCCGTTCTGGGCCTGTTCGATCAGGGCGAGTTCGGCTTCCGCGTTCCGGCTGGCGGGCACTGATGTTCCTTTCCTGTTTTCAACCTCTTTAACGGAGTTTGGTGTTATTTTATTCGGAAACCGCACTTTCCGCCGCAACGAATCTCTCTGTGGGACGGGCTCCCATGCCCGTCATTCGGCGGCGTGGGAGCCGCCTCTACAAAATGATGGAGAGTTTTGCAAGAGGTCTGGTGTAGAATCAATCAATTCCCAATAAGGAGACCCCAATGAATCCCTTCCTCGCCCTGGTCATCACGCTCGTCGTTGCGCTGGTTGAGATCCGCGCGCTCGACTTTGCCGCTCACCGCGGCTGGATCGAGAGCCGCCTGAGCCGCAAACTCATCCACATCCTGACCGGCCCGCTGTTCGTGCTGTGCTGGCTGCTCTTCCCGGACGATGTCTGGTATGCCCGCTGGCTGGCGGCGCTGGTGCCGCTGCTGTTCACGATCCAGTTCGCGCTGATTGGGCTGGGCGTGGTGAAGGACGAGGCCTCGGTCAAGGCCATGTCGCGCTCCGGCGACCGGCGCGAGATCCTGAAAGGCCCGCTGTTCTACGGCATCATCTTCGTCGTCATGACGCTGGTCTACTGGAAGGATTCCCCCATCGGCATGACCGCCGTGATGCTGATGTGCGGCGGCGACGGACTGGCCGATATCATGGGGCGCGGCATCAAGTCGCCGAAACTGCCGTGGAGCCGGGAAAAGTCCGTGGCCGGGTCTGCCGGGATGTTCCTCGGCGGCTGGACGCTGACCCTGCTCATCCTGGGCATCTTCGTCCTGGCGAACGCGGCCGGGTTCGGACCGTTGACCGGGTACCTGCTCCCGGTCACGCTCATCGCCCTGGCCGCGACGCTGGTCGAGTCGCTCCCCATCCGCGACGTGGACAACGTCACGGTCACGCTGGCAGCGGTGCTGCTCGGGCATTTGTTGTTCGGGTAGGACGAGATACTATCTCGTCCCACAAAAACGCCCTGCGGGTTGCTCTGCATGGCACCGTAGAACGAGATACTATCTCGTCCTACAAAAACGCCCTGCGGGTTGCTCTGCATGGCACCGTAGAACGAGATACTATCTCGTCCTACAAAAACGCCCTGCGGGTTGCTCTGCAGGGCGTTGGCGTTTTAATCCAAATGCTTGATGAAACATCTCCGGCGTTTGTGCTGTCTCCTCTCGTAGTATTTCCACTGCCCCTGCACGTTGGCGTTCGTTTCCAGTTCCGGGTTGGTCTCCACGCTGGTGATGCCGAGCCGCAGGAACACCCGGTGCATCTGGTTCATCAGGATGGCGTTGACGCCCTTGCCCTGGTATTCCGTCTTGACGCCCACCAGGTAGAGGTCGGCGCGGTCGTTCTTTTTGAGCGCCCGCAGGAGATGGATGAACCCGAACGGGAACAGCCGGCCCTTCGACTTTTGCAGCGCCCGCGAGAGCGACGGCATGACGATGCCGAAGGCGACCATTTTCCCATCCCGGTCGAGCACGGCGGGGACGAAGTCGGGGGTGACAAAGCCGAAGTATTGCTTGACGTAGGCCTCCACCTGTTTCTCGGTCAGCGGGACGAAGCCGTACAACTGCGCGTACACCTCGCCGAGCAGGGCGAACAGGTCTTTGGTATACAGCAGGAGGTCCCGCTTGTTGCGCACGTCCAGGAGGGTGAGTTTATTCCGGCGCAGGGCGATGTCGGCGATGCGGGCGATGGTCTCGTTCGGTTCGGCCGGGACCGTCATCTCGTACTCCACCCAGTCGGTGTCTTTGACGTATCCCAGCCGCTGCATGTGCTTCACGTAGTAGGGATGGTTGTAGAGGGTGGCGAGGGTGCCGAGTTCGTCGAAGCCTTCCACGAGCATCCCCTCCCGGTCCAGGTCGGTGAACCCCAGCGGCCCGTGGACGGCGGTCATGCCTGTCTCTTTCGCCCAGGCCTCGACCGCGCCCATCAGCGCCTCGGACACAGCCGGATCGTCAACGAAATCCAGCCAGCCGAAGCGCAGGTAACGCTGGTTCCATTTTTCGATGTGCTTGTGGTTCAGGATGGCGGCCACGCGGCCAACGATGCGCCCGCCTTGATAAGCCAGCCAGTATTTCGCCTCGCAGTGCTCGAAGGCGGGATTCTTGTCACGGCGCAGGGTGTTGAGTTCGTCGAATTCGAGCGCGGGAACCCAGTAGGGGTTGCCCCGGTAGAGCGCCTGCGGGAAGCGGACGAAGGCTTTCAATTCTTTCAGCGTGGCGATTTCTTTGATCTCGACAGCCATAAGGGATGCCTTTCGGGTGATGGGGTTGGAAAAAGTATAGCATGGATTTAAGCAGAACGCCCGCGGAAATGGTCCGCGGGTGTGTGGGAGGTCAATCGGTAGGCTTCTGCGCCGGGTCATTGCTCAGTTCAAAATACGATCATCAAACCAGCTAATGAAATCCTTGGTGCTTTCCATGCTGATGAAAGTTTGATCTGTAAGTATACGAATGATGCAGCTTTTAGCTACTAATCGTATTCGGCCGAAATCCGCGTCGGTTACTTGGTACTTGCCACTGTGGACGATTTGAGATCTGATGCCGTATAAATCCTTAACTTGTTTAGATAACTGCTTTCTTGATGGAACACCTTCTCCGATAAGATGTGCAACTCTCGTTCTGAGGCGATAGAGTAGCTCGTCCTTTTCGTTGTCTGCCAGAACTAGACTCTCAAGGGCTATCGCGTATAACAAGAAAGCTTGTTCTTTCCTGTTCTCTGTAGTTGCTCTACCTGCCCACTGAATCGCTGATAATAGCCGCTCTTGAAAGTCTCCTTTTCTTTTGACCAGCAGTTGACTTGCCGCTGAGAGTCCTACCTTTCGTGTTTGATCGACATCACCCAACATCTTCGCGGATAAAGGTGCAAGAGGTCCCACCACTTGTCGACTGACGGAGTAATTTCGCTTGTCTTCACCTGATGTTATAAGAGTGGTTACTACTGTTCGAAATCGATCTCCTGGAAGGAAGAAGTATCCATTCGAGAACGGAATCAAATCACTAAAGAAATTCATAACATCAAAAGTCAAGCGCAACTCCTTGAGAGCCAACGTCTTTGCCGCCTCGCTCTCAGTGGCCAGCACGGTTAGAATGCCTACCGGCTTACCTACAAGCCCTTCTTGTACCATTTCGTGAATTGCGTCGAGGGATTCGTGCTGTTCTTTGGTCGATGCCTGTTGGGGATCCGAGCCATGAATTTGGGCACGCGTTTGCTCTGCGGTAAGAACGCGGAAAGTCACATTCCCAAACACGAAAGGTAATCCGTCCGGTGCTAGCCCCTCTACTGGATAGCAGACCTGAAAAGGATATGGCTTGGTTCTGATCGCCGATCTCAGACCCTGAATCGCTTTGTCTAAACGTTTCTCGAAGGACTGGTCCCTCCGACGTTCTTGTATATCGATACTTTCTAGAATGGCTTTTTGATAAAGTTGTTCGATAGCTTTTGCACTTATACGTTCACTTGCAACTGCTCCAATGAGCAACTGAAGGCATTTCCTATATTGCTCGGCCTCCGCTGCATCTAGAAACAGGGTTCCTTCATCTGCTACTGAAAAGAAGATCGCTGGATTCGTGCGCCCCGAGAACTCCTCCATGTTAGCCGATATGGATTTTATATACTCTGCGACTGTTTCCAAAGCCTTTGACAAAGAATCCGATGACGTTTTTGACGCCTTTTTTCGGTTGCTCATGAATCAAGCTCCTGTACTAGAAGGTGGGCAGGGTGGGAGTAGCAGAAGCCTATCGGTTTGGTTCAACGGTGGCGGGGCGGGACTTGGACTCCCCGTCGAAACGGGACACTGCTTGAGCGTAGTATAAACCCAATTCAGCGGGGCGAATCCCTACTGTTCAGTGGATGCTTTGTTTGGCGGCTTTTTACGGGAACAGGTTAAATAGTTCTTGCGCTGTTACTTCGTACAAATCATAGTATTTCGCTTCGGTTCCGATACCAAATTTCTTACTGAAAACTTCTTCTCCCTCAGCGGTTTCAAGCAAATCACCACCATAAATTAGAGGAACAAAATAGTATTGCGTATGTTCAACATCAAAAGTATCTCGGTAAGTAAGTTTTAAATATCTCTGTACTTCAAGATTGATTGTTACACCATTATTTTTTGCTAATTCTCCTAACTCGTCCTGAATTTGCCAACGCTTAAGATTATTTGAATCACTTTCTAGTGTCATTACCAATCCAGTCGCATCCCCTGTCCGCAGGTGTATCGTGTAATATCCATTAATAGGCACAAGAACTTCTTTGTATTCCGCCTGACTTATGTAGGTTAGTTTAAAAAATACCGCAGTGTCGACATCAATATTGTAAGCAATATTGCCTTGGTTATAGATAAGAATTTTGTCATCTGCCGCGAATGTCTTTTCATCGTTCCAATATTGCCTGGCTATCACAACAAATTGGGGGGAGGCTTGCTGGCGTTCAATTTGAGTTTGTAATTCCAGTAAATCTATTTGTTTTTGTGCAATTCCAAGTTGTACCCACGAAATAATAACAGCCATTAAAGTTAGTGAAAAAGCGGCTATTGTTTCAAAAAATATTTTGTTTTCTGCCAAAAAGAATCTAGATTTCTTTATAAATGTATTGGTACGAGAATTTTCTTGGATTGTAATATTCTCTCGGTTTTTAATTTCTTTCTTAGGCATTTTGTTATCTGTTAATGCAACATCATCCTTCCCTAATTGTTTAGAAGGCTTTTGCCTGTCGGATTTCTCTCTCTTTTTCATTGTTGTTTTAGCCATAATGACTTTCATGTAGAGAGCCGCCGAACACATGGTTTAACGGACGGCCTAACTGCTCATGAACCTCCCGTATAAACGCCGAAACGGTTGGGCATTTATACGGTCTTTTATTAGGTATGAGAAAATTATAGCACGACTCACCTCCACCCATGCCACTCCCTCAGCCTCGCCAGCTGATCCTCGATCTCTGGCTCCTCGTATGGACTGGGGTCCTGCGCGGCAAAAGCGTTTACCCCGAGCGAAGTCGAGGGGCCGGTGAGGGCACACAGTACCGCCTCCACGCCCGAGGCAACGGACTTCGGGTTGTAGCCGCCCTCCAGCGTGAAGACCAGTTTCCCGCCGCAATGCGCGTCTGCCAGCGTAACGAGTGTCTGCGCCAGCGCGAAATACCCGGCGGAGGAGAGACCGAGTTCGGCCAGCGGATCGCTCCAGTGGCTGTCGAACCCGGCCGAGACGAGGATCATCTCCGGCGCGAATCGCTCCACCAGCGGGGTCAGGGCCTCGTCCGCGATGCGCGCGAAGGCGCGGTCCCCGGCGCGGGCGGGCAGCGGCAGGTTGACGATGCGGCCGCGGGCGTGCGGGGCATCGTCCAGGAAGCCGGTGCGGAAGGGGTAGATGTTTTCCTGGTGGGTGGAGAAGAACGCGGCGCGCGGCTCGTTCCAGAAGACGGCCTGCGTCCCGTTGCCGTGATGAACGTCGAAGTCGAAAATGAGCAGTTTCTGGATGCCGTTCGCCAGCGCGAAGCGCGCCGCGATGGCGACGTTGTTCAGCAGGCAGAAACCCATCGCGGCTTCCGGCTCGGCGTGGTGTCCCGGCGGGCGGACGATGGCAAAGGCGTTGCGCGCCCGGCCCTCCAGCACCGCGCGCGTGCAGGCCAGCGTCGCGCCGGCGGCGAGGAACGCGTCCGCGTAGGTCGTCTGTGTGACGTAGGTGGGGGCGTAGTCGGTGATGCCGGGGCCCTGGCGGCAGGCTTCCTCGAAGAAGCGCAGCATCCGCTCGGAGTGGACGGCGGTCACGGCTTCGCGCGGGGCAGGCTCCGGGTCCAGGAATGCCACGCGGTACGGTTTCGCGTCCCAGTCCCCGAAATACTGGAACCGGGAGGGGGCTTCCTCGTGTCCGGGGAAAACGTGCCCGGGCGAGGGGACGATGGCGCAGGCGGTGGTCATGCCTGCATTATACATCCGCCAGCGATGCTTCGCGGGGAAAAACAATCGGAACCGCGAAGAAACGACCCCCAAAATGCGGGGGCAGGCGGCCGCGAAGTCCTTTTGAGGTCGCGAAGGGTTTCTTCGCGACCTCAATGATCTCTTCGCGCACTTCGCTGCTTCGCGGTGAATCCCTCCTGCAATTAACGCGATCACCAGGCCGAAGCCTGGTGATCTAAGGGGGAGGGGACACCACCGATCCTGGCCGGCATGGGGGGGACACGCTGGCCTTCGATGGCTGACACCTTATACCAGTAAAAGGAGGACAGGTGTCTTGGTTATATTACACCAAAGTTGTCCACTTTGCATTAAAACAAGATTAGGATTGTCCGAATTCAGCCCCGCCTTTTGAAAATGCCCAGCCACTCCTCCACTTCGTCCGGGCTGAGGGAGGTATCGCTTTTGGCTTGCAGCGTACGTTCGGCTTGCGCGGCGGACATCATCCGGGCGAACTCTTCGGACGAAAGCGCTTCGGCGTGGGCGGCCTGCGCGGCGCGCTGGACCCGGTGGTCGGAACTGACCACCGTCCAGTTTTTCGCCGCCCGTCCCATCTTCTCCAGCCGGGACTCGATGGCAGCGTCGGCGCTCGACCCCTGCCGGACGAAGTGGGCGGTCACCGCGCCCGCGGACCGAGGTCCGGTCTGCCCCGGCGGCGCGCCGTCAAAGTAGACTTCGACGTGCGCGCGGCGCAGGCGGCAGAATTCCTGCAAGCGGGCCACGAGGTCCAGTTCGTCGTCGAAGGTGTCGAGGCGCAGTCCGAGTTTGGGGATCAGGTTGTGTCCGTCAATGATGTATTGCATGGCGGGAGGATTTTAACGCCATTCCCCGCAAAATGGGGACGAGTGGCGTTAAAAAGTGAGCGCCGCCAACCAGCAACTGGTCTGCGCGGCATTCACATTGGGGGGATCGGCTGGCATCAGACTGTCTTGGTCGTGATCTCGAACTGCGGCGGGTTCTCGAAGTGCTTCTTGACGGCGCACAGGTCAGCCGAGCGGATGAGGGCTTCGTGGTATTTGGCAGGGAAGGTGGATGGCACCTGGATTTCCAGGTCCACTTTGTCCACCATGCCGGTCAGCGGGTCCGTGTGTATACGCTGAAGGATGCGGATGCCCTCGGCGTCCAGCCCGCGCTGGCGGCAGAAGCCGAGCACGTAGATGCCCGCGCAGGCGCCGAGCGAGGCGAGGAAGGTGGCGAACGGCGTGGGGGCCGAGGCCTCGGGCGGCTGGTCGGTGTGGACGGTGAACGGTCCGAAGTGGGCGTCCACGCGCAGGCCGCCGGGGAAGTCAATCAGCATTTCCATGATTTCTGCTCCTTGGTTTATGTCACAGGGTTAGATGAGTTCCCTGCCAAAAAGTTGCGTATTTAAAACCCAACGGGATGGCGTCTCGGGGCGCCATCCCGTGGGTTTGGAAATTGGGATTCGTGGAACCTCCTTTCAATCGGCCGGCGCCGGTGCAGGGGACTGCGCCGGTTTGGCGTTCCAGAAGAATTTCCAGTACATGTAGACGGAAACGGAGTACAGGAGCAGAACACCGGCAAACACCGGACCGAATCCATAATTGACTTGCAGCCAGCCGCTGATCGAGGGGCTGAACGCCCACCCGAAACTGTTGGCCATGCTGACCAGGCTGGCGACCGTGGCGCGCGCCTCCGGTTCGACCTTTTCCATCACGAACGTCTGGTAGACCGGCCCGCTCATGTTCATCAACCCGATGCGCACGTAGTAAGCGAAGGCGCTCATTGCGAACCACGGCGAATAACCGAGCATGGCGAGGAAGGGGATGGAAAGCCCCTGCGTGATGACGACCAGTTGGATCTTGCCCGTCCGGTCGGCGATGGGCGGGGCGATGATGAGGCCGATGCCCATGGCCAGTGCGCCCCAGGCGAGCAGGTTCCCAACAACCGGGTCCGGCTGGCGGTAGACCACCCGGAAGAAAATGTTCATGAACGGCATCAGCAGTCCCGCCCCGATGGAGGTGATCAGCATCGGCAGGATGAGTTTGGTCAGCAGGACCGGCTGTTTGGCGGCATAGGCGAACGGCGCGAACAGCGCCCGCTCGGAATGTTCCAGTTTTGGCATGCGCATGAAAAAGTACGGGACGAGTCCCAACAGCGACACCGCCGCCACAAGGGCCAGCGCCCCGGCGTAGGCCGCGCTGCTGGTCGGCAGGATTCCCTGCCGGGCGGCGATCCAAGTGGGCAGGTTGCCGCCGATGGAGTTGCCCACGAAGGAGGCGGTCATCTGCGCGCCCGCGCCGAGGCTGAAGAGGTACGTCCGTTCTTCCACGCCGCTGTTCTCCAGCAGGAAGGGCGACATGCTTACCATGGAGAGGCTTTGCGCCGCGCCGATGATGACGCTCATCCCAAAAAGCATGGTCTTGCCCGGCCATAGCACCATCCCGGCGATGGCCAGCGAGACCAGCGCTCCGCCGATGATGAACGATTTCTTGCGCCCCAGCAGGTCAGCCAGGTAGCCCATCGGCAGGGCCAGCAGGAGGGCGGTGGTGCTGTTGACCGAGGTCAACTGCCCGGCCACGGTTTCGTCCATGTTCAGGCTCAGCACGTAAAAATTGAAAAGCAACCGGTAAATGCCCAGCGCCGCGCCGGTGATGATGGCGCTGGCGAGGAACAGCCGGGCGTTGGGCGAAAACTGGCGGATGCGCGCCCAGTACGTTTTTACGATGTCAGTCATGCTCGTCCTGTTTGGTCAAAAAATCCTGTAAAGCAGCGTTCAACTCATTCAAAGTTTCGAGGCGGGCGGCGTAGCGCTTCTCGTTTTTTTCGTTGATGGTGACCTGTACCAGCCCGGCCAGGCGCAGCGCGTGCAGGTGGTGGGTGACGGTCGGCGGGCGCAGGCGCAGGCGGCGCGCCAGTTCGGCGGGGGAAAGCGCCTCCCCCGAAAGGAAGCGCAGGATGCGCAGCCGGGTCGGGTCGGCCAGCGACTTGAGCGCCGTCACCAGCAGGTCCGGGGCCCCCGCGCCGGGAACCACGCTCTGGACCGTGGGCCTGACCCCGAAAACCAGCAGGACCTGTCCCGCCCGCGGCCGGATGTGGAACACCAGCGGCGAGGTCCAGTAGGACGGGGCCAGGGTGAGCGTGCGCACCGAACCCAGGTCCGCGATGCGGACGCCGTGCGAGAGCGACTCGACCAGCGTGTCCACTGTCATGCGGTCCGCCAGGTCTTGGGCGTGGGCGAGGCCGGTTTCCAGCGCTGGGCGGAGGCGCGTTTCTTCCTCGGAGAAGAAGACGGTGTGGTATTCCTGGAGGGCGGCCAGCAGTCCTTCGCCGGAGGCCGCGAGGTCGCTCCAGGCGCTCACCAGGTTTTCCAGCCCGGCGGGACGCAAGGCCTGCCCGTGATGGGTGTAGTTTGCCTTCAGGGTTTCCCGCTCGGCCGCGGTGGCTGCGCCGCGCGCGGCGATGGCGTGCAGGGCGGCGCGCGCCTCGGCGGGGACCTCGGCGGGCAGGGTCAGGGCTTCGAAACGCGCGGCCGGTTCCAGGTCCGCGGCGATGCGCAGGGCGTCGGAGGCGTCCTTCGGCTTGGGCAGGCTGCAGACCCATTCCAGCCCGGTGCCGGAGAAGGAGTACATCCGCTCGAGGAATTCGCGCCGCGGCGCGGAAATCCGCTGGCGCACGCCCGCCGCCCAGGAGGGGCGCAGGCCGAACACGGCAGCCTGGTGCAGCACGAGCAGGCTGATGAAGAGGTCGTAGGCGGTACCGGTGTCCCAGGCAATGTTGGTCATAGGCGTGTTAGATTATAATCTAACGTATTAGATATTAATCTAACACGGGAAATTCGTCAAGCAATCCGGATAACCCGTTTTTCCAAGTATGCTATACTAACCCAGGTGAAATGATAGTGTTATTTATATCCGGTGCAGGTTTGAAGTATAGTTAAGCAAATGAAAGACGACACTTTCCGTTCCTCCCTTGAACTGCTCTATCATGTCAGCCGCGAACTGGCCTCGGCGCTGGACCTGCGCACGGTCTTGCAGCGGGTGCTGTTCCAGTCGTTGAAGAACGTCGGCGGGGAGCGCGGCAGCATTGTGGTGCTGGACGATAACGGCAAGACGCTCGACGCGGCCATCGTCTACGGGATGCAGATCCACGACCACACCACCCAGCAGCTGCGCGAGACGATGGAGCGCGGCCTGGCGGGCTGGGTGATGCGCCAACGCCAGCCGGCCTGGATCCCCGACACGAGCAAGGATGAACGCTGGCTGCGCCGCCCCGACGACGCGGTGGACCGCTCCGGGGCCAAGTCGGCGCTGTGTGTGCCGCTGCTGGCGCGCGAACGGCTGGTGGGGGTGCTGACCCTCGTCCACCCGGCGCCGGGGGCGTATACCAAGGATCACTTCGACCTGATGCAGGCCATTGGCGACCAGGCCGGCATCGCCGTGCTGAACGCCCGCCTGTACGCCGAAAGCCAGCGCCAGGCGCGGGTGATGACCGCCCTGGCGGCCAGCGCAGCAACCATCAATGCTACTCTGCGGCTGGAGGAGGTGCTCCAGCGTATCCTCGATGAGACCATCCAGGCCATGCAGGTGGAGACCGTGGCGCTGGCGCTGACAGACTCGAGCGGCAGCCTGATCTTCCACGCCGCCACCGGACAGAATTCGGAAGGCATTTCCCGCCAGCCCATCCCGGCCGGGCAGGGCGTGGTGGGCTGGGTGGCGCGCGAAGGGCAGGGCGTCGTCATCCCCGCCGTGCGGGAGGACACGCGCTTCCTGCCGGAGGTGGACCAGTTCGCCGGCCTGGACGTGCGCGCCCTGGCGTGCGCTCCCATCCATGCCCAGGGACGCGTGATCGGCGTGCTGGAGGCGGTCAACCCCCTCTCCGGCGTCTTCGACCCCGACGCCCTGCTGGTGCTGGCCGGGATCGGCAACCTGGCCGGTTCGGCCATCCAGCACGCGCAGTTGTTCGAGCGCCTGCAGGCGGCGCACAAGCGTTACCGCGAATTGTTCGACGACAGCATTGATCCCATTTTCATCACTGACCTGAAGGGCAAGATTCTGGAGGCCAACCGCCAGGCCGCCGTCTTGAGCGGCTACACCTCCAGGCAATTGCACGACATGGCGATCTACAACCTGCACGATGCCCGGCCGCAGACGGGCAACGCGCGCCTCGACAAGATCAAAACGGGCCACACGCACAGTTACGAGTCGGTCCTGAAAGACAAGACCGGCCGCGCCTCGCCCATCGAGGTTTACGTCCGCCGGGTCGTCTTCGAGGATGTCGAGTGCCTGCAATGGATCTTCCGCGACATCTCCGAGCGCAAGGACCTCGACACCCTGCGCGACGACATGACGGCCATGATCTACCACGACCTGCGCTCGCCGCTGGCCAACATCGTCTCCAGCCTCGACGTGCTTTCCTCGCTGCTCCAGGGCAAGGAAAATGAATCCGTCAAATCGGTCATGATGATCGCCATGCGTTCCACCGACCGCATCCAGCGGCTCATCAGTTCCCTGCTCGACATCAGCCGGCTGGAATCGGGCCAGGCAATCGTCTCCCAGCAGGCCGTTTCGCCCTCCAGCCTGGCCGGGGATGCGGTGGAAGCCGTCCGTCCGATGATCGAGAGCCGCCGCCAGGTGTTGAAGATGACGCTGCCGCCAAAACTCCCCTCCATCTGGGTGGACGTGGACATGCTCCGCCGCGTGCTGATCAACCTGCTGGAGAATGCCTCCAAGTTCACGCCGCCGGAGGGCGACCTCGAAGTCGGCGCGAAGGCCGAGGGCAACTGGGTGCAGATGTGGGTGCAGGACAACGGCCCCGGCATCCCGTTCGCAGACCAGGAGCGCATCTTCGAAAAATTCACCCGCCTGAAAGAGGAGGGCATGCCGGGCGGGCTGGGGGTGGGGCTGGCCTTTTGCCGGCTGGCGGTCACAGGTCACGGCGGCCGCATCTGGGTCGAGAGCCAGCCCGGGCAGGGCGCCAGGTTCCACCTGACCCTGCCGATCCTCAAATCGAAATAAATTCCGCAGGAGAATCCATGCGAGCCATTGCCAAGGATATTTTCATCGAAGACCAGTTCATGGGCGTCGTGCTGGGCGCTGTCAACCTGCCGCACGGCCTGATCCAGGTGGACGCTCCGCCCTCGTCCGAGGACGGACGCTCCTGGCGCGCCTCCCTGCTCAGCCTGGGCAGCGGCGCGGACCGGATGCTGGTCAACCTCGACGCCCACCCAGACCGGACGCTCGGCGCACGCGCCATGGACTGCACGATCGTGGCCCACGAAAAAGTGGCGCAGATCTTCCGCAGCCGCTCGAACATGTTCAAGGCCCAGGGCAACGAGACCGGCGCAGACTGGGAGACCATCGGCGGGCTGGGCAACGTGCGCTGGGCGCCGCCCGAGATCACCTTCAGCCAGCAGATGGCCCTCCATTGGGGCGACTCCCCGGTACTGTTCGAATACCATCCCGGCCCCTCCACCGGGGCTTCCTGGGTGGTCGTGCCGGAGGAGAAGGTGGTCTTCATCGGCGACGCGGTGCTGAAGAACCAGCCGCCCTACCTGGCGAGCGCCGACCTGCCCGCCTGGCTGGAGACGCTCAAACTCCTGCTCTCCCCCGCCTACCGCGGCTGGACGATCATCAGCGGGCGCAGCGGGCCGGTGGCAGTGGACATGATCCGCGCCCAGCGCGAGCACCTCGATCATGTTCTCGGCAAACTGGAAAAACTGGCCGCCAAGAAGTCCACGCCCGACGCGGTGGAGAACCTCGTCCCGCACCTGCTGGGCAGTTTCAAGGTCCCGTCGGGACGCCAGCGCCAGTACACGCACCGCCTGCGCCACGGGCTGACCCAGTATTACATCCGGCATTATCATCCCGGCGTCGCGGCCGGGGAGGAGTAACCTGTGACCGGCGACTTCCTGCCGATCTTCGAATCCACGCGGGGGAATATTGTCGAGTCCATCCACTTTGGCGCGGCGGCGGTCGTGGACGTTTCCGGGAGCCTGCTGGCCTGGTACGGCAGCCCGAAAACGGCGGCTTTCCTGCGCTCCAGCGCCAAACCGTTCCAGGCCCTGCCGTTCATCGAGGGCGGCGGCGACCAGTTCTTCCACCTGACCTCGAAAGAGATCGCCCTGATGTGCGCCTCGCACGACGGCACCGACGAGCACGTGGAAGCGCTCAAGGGCATCCAGTCCAAGGCCGGCGTGCAGGAGAGCGACCTGCTGTGCGGATCGCACCCGCTCTCGCACCAGCCCACGGTGGAGGCGATGCGCGCCCGCGGCGAGGTCCCGACCCCGAACCGGCACAACTGCTCGGGCAAGCACACCGGTATGCTGGCCCACGCCCGCATGCGCGGCCTGCCCATCTCGGACTACGTCAACCCGCAGCATCCCGTCCAGCAGGCCATCCTGGAGACGTTTGCCGAGTTGACCGGCGTGCCGGCCGGAGAGATCGAACTTGGCACGGACGGCTGTTCGGCGCCCAACTTCGCCGTCCCGCTCCAGAACGCGGCGCGCGGCTTCGCCATCCTGTGCGACCCGCGCGGCCTGTCCCCCGAACGCGCCTCCGCCTGCCGGCGCATCACCCAGTCCATGCTGGCGCACCCCGAGATGGTCGGCGGGCCGGGGCGCTTCGACACGCGCCTGATGGAAGCCTGCAAGGGCCGCATCCTGGCCAAGGGCGGGGCGGAGGGCTATCAGATGCTCGGCATCCTGCCGGGGGTCCTGGGCGCCGATTCGCCCGGCATCGGCATCGCCATCAAGATCTCCGACGGCGACATGCCGATCCGCCGCGCAGATGGCAGCACGTACAACCGCGTCCGCCCGGCGGTCGCGCTGGAGATCCTGCGGCAGTTGGGCGCCATTACCGAAAAGGAATTGGCCGCCCTGTCCGAATTCGGGCCGGTCAAGCAGGTGACCAACTGGCGCAAATTGGTGGTGGGCGAGTCCCGTCCGGCCTTCACCCTGGAGAGACCAGAGCCAGCCGCATGAAAGACCCGCAGCAATTTGCCCGGCAGGTGCACCAGCGCCTGCTGGATTTTTATGGGCAGCCGACGTGGCGCAACCCGCTCCCGCCGGTGGACGAACTCGTCTCCACCATCCTTTCGCAGAACACCAACGATGCCAACCGCGACCGGGCATTCGAATTGCTCCGGGCGCGCTTCCCGACCTGGGAGTCGGCGCGGGACGCCGAACCTGCCGCGGTTGTGGCGGCCATCCGCCCGGCGGGGCTGGCCAACCAGAAGGGACCGCGCATCCAGCAGGTGCTGCGCCAGATCAGCGCGGAGCGGGGCTCGCTGGGTTTATCCTTCCTGAAAGATTTGCCGTTGGAGGAAGCCCGCGGCTGGCTGATGAAGTTCAAGGGCGTCGGCCCGAAGACGGCGGCCATCGTCCTGCTCTTTTCGCTTGGCCGCCCGGCCTTCCCCGTGGACACGCACATTTACCGCGTGTCTGGCCGCCTCGGCCTGCGCCCGGAGGGGATGACGGTGGAGCAGGCGCATCCGCATCTCGAAGCGCTCTTCCCGCCGGAGACGTATTACGCCGCGCACCTGAACATCATCCGCCTCGGGCGCGAGATCTGCGCGGCGCGCAAGCCGGACTGTCCCGCCTGCCCGCTGAAGGAGATGTGCCCGGTGGGGCGGGGGGGATAGTGTGGATAGTCTGAAATCACCTCATGCCTGAAAACGATATCTTTCCAGCCAGCGACTTCGACGACTGGGCCGAGACCTACGACCGCTCCGTAGCCGACTGGCAGGCTTTCCCCTTCACCGGCTACGACGACTTGCTGAAGACGGTTCTCAGGCTGGCGGAACCGCGTCCCGGCCTCTCGGTGCTGGACCTCGGAACCGGCACCGGCAACCTGGCCTTGCCCTTCGCCCGGGCCGGGTGTGACCTGTGGTGTACCGACTTCTCCGAACCGATGCTTGCCAAAGCGCGCCAAAAACTTCCCGCGGCTCACTTCGTTCTGCACGACCTGCGACTCCCGCTGCACGCCGGGTTCCAGCGTCCCTTCGACCGCATCGTCTCGGCCTACGTTTTCCACCACTTCGAGTTGGATGAAAAAATCCGCGTCCTGCGCGGCCTGTTCCCCCATCTCGCTCCCGGCGGACGGATCATCATCGGCGACATTGCTTTCCAAGACGCGGCGGCGATGGAGAAGGTCAAACTTGCCGCGGGCGGCGAATGGGAGGATGAGTTCTACTGGCTGGCAGACGAAGCGCTGGCTGCCCTGCGCGAGGCTGGAATCCAGGCTGAATATTCACAGGTTTCCTCGTGCGCAGGGGTATTTGTCCTTCCTGCGCCGGGAGGATTGTAGGGGCGACTCTCCATGTGCTATCGGTCGTCATGTATGGTCATGGAGCCTTGCAAAATATCGCCAAGGTCAGCCCGGACGAGTCGCCCCTACGCGTTTATTTCAATTGTTCTTCCAATTCTTCCACCTCTCCATCCCTCCTGTGATACCCCATCTCATCAATCATCTTCTTCGCGATTCTCACATGTTCCCGAATTTCGGTTTGCAGGTTGGCAGGTTGTAAAGTTTGCAGGTTCGCCCCTTCAACTTTCAAACTTGCCAACTTGCTAACTTTCAAACGGGCGAAGCCCAAATGGCAATCCGCCAGGTACAACCCCATCCCCCCGCGTGACGCGACGCCGAACGCCTCATCCAAATCACGCTGACACTTCTCCAGCGCCCCCGTCACCCGATAATACTCCGCACGCGCCAGCAAGCCGCGTGGCAATTCAGTTTGTTGTCCCGCCTGCCGCAAGCCATCCACCGCGCGGTTGAGGTAAGTGATGGCCTGTGAGACTTCCGAAGTCTCCAAGACTTCGGAAGTCTGCGAGAGCGCGCGCCCGAGCGAGAGATTATCAAGTGCAATGGCAAGAAGCGAATCGCCTGATTGACGCCATTCAAACATTTTCTCAGAATGCCGCGCCACCTCTTGCGCTTTCCCCTGACTCAGCAGAAGGTCGCAGTAGCGAAAGCCTTGCACAGAATAGAGAAGCGGCAACTCTGGCTGGTTTTTCTTTTGCATTTCCTCCGCCTCGCGGAACGCGGCTTCCGCTTCCACAAGTTGACCTGCTTGATGCAGTGCATCGGCAAGTGTTATGTGACTGCACATTCGCCAAAACGCATCATCACTGCGGTCGGCGAGTTCGACGCTTTGCTCCGCGTAGGCAAGGGCGCGCGTTGCATCGCCAATGGACAGGTAGAGTTCGCTGAGGTTGCTGGCTTGTATCGCCGCGTTCATCCAATCTTTTCTAACAATGTTGTTTTCCTGACCAGCCTGTATCGCCTGAGCCGCCTCGGTTAGTCGTCCAAGCGCACGTAGGTCAAAGCCCGCTGAAGTCAACAGGTAAGCCTTGCTTTGTTCACGGAGACCTCCAACTACTTTTAGCCACGGCGGGTCAAAGAATGCGGAGATAATAGCAAGTTCTGAACCAATCGCTCCGAGTTTTCTGAAAGCGAATTCTTCCTCCCCTCGACGGATTCGCTTTCTATACACTTCATCATACGCCTCTTGATGTCTTCTCGCCTGACAGCCGTGCAGTACCGCCGCAAAGAGCGGAGCCATTTCTTGAAGCGTGTCGGGGTATGGTTTTGCTGTGGTTTTGTAGTATTCGTACAGGCGGTTGTTGCCCTCGCGCCACGCTTTTTCGTTTTCTGTTTTTAGTTTTTCCCCGAAGTGTTCGCGCAAGAGCGGGTGGCAGTCGAGCGTTTCGGGGTCTTCGGCCTCGGGCGCGGCAAGCAGGCGCAGGTCGCGCAGGTTCGCCACCGCGAATTGCCAGTCGGCATCTTTTAGTTTCTGCAACGCGTCGGTCAATCCTGCGATGGCTGGCTCTTTTCTCAGCGCGTCCAATGCGCCTTTTTCGGCGGGGCGGTCGAAGAGACCCATCAAGCGCAAGATATCCAGTTCAGGCTTGCCTGCCAGCCAGCCTTCGTACGATCCCAGCACGCGCCGGGCGTGTGCGCCCTGCTTTTGGTCGTCGGTCAGGTGCGGGATTTCCCTGCGCTTGCGAATATCGCCGCCATGCACCACCTTGAGATAACCGCCCATTAGCGTCAAGGCCAGTGCGTGCCCACCAAAGTCACGCGCCGCATCCTGTCGTTCTTGTTCCGTCCCGTCCACGCCGAGGTGTTCCAGGTACGCCGCGCCCGCCTCGGGGGAAAGATTTTCGAGATCAATTTCGAGTACCGTGCTTCCCCGGCAGTCTTTCAGGTCGTCCACCGACAGGCGCGTGCTGATGACGACCAATCCGGGATTCTGCCGTGCCAGTTCGCGCAGCAGCGAGGTCAGCCCCGGGTCTTTGATCTTTCCCGTCTCGACCGGCGGCGGGTTTTGCAGCGGTTCGAGTCCGTCGAAAATGAGCAGCGTGCGCTGCTGCTTGATCAATTCTGCCAGCCGTTCCCCTTTGTCCCACGGCGAGCCTGCCGCCGGGTTGGGGTCGCCAAACCACGTCAACGCCGCGGCGATGAGCTGGTCCGCCGAGACCTGCCGTCCCTCCGCCGCGCCCTGACTGTAGAACGACCAGCCAAAGACACGCTCCGCGCCGCAGTATTCCTCTCCCAGCCCGGCGAGCCACTTGTTGACGAGCGCCGTCTTGCCCACCCCGCCCCAGGCAACCAACGAAACCACGTTGATGTTTGGATTGTCCCAGGCATCGTCAAGGGCTTTCAATTCCTTCTTGCGGCCAAACAGGTCGGGGCTGGTGGAGGGGAGTTTAGCGAGGGAGACTTTAGCGCCGAGATAATCGGGCTTCCGTTCACGCGGCGGAAGGGATTTCAGTTTGCCGAGTTCCGGCTTGATCGTCTCCGGCTGGTTGGTGAGTCGGCGATACAGTTTTTCATACTGGTCCGGGAGGTGATAATAGGTTGCCCCTTTGAGCGGCGTGGGAATGTGTTCAGTTTTGCTATCTGCGAACAAAACGGGAATGAACCGCATGTTCAACGAGTCGTTATCGTAGATGTGCTGATAGGTCAGCGTGCTTTCCCACTTGGCGCCCAGCCCTCTGCCTTTTTCTTCTTCGCCCATCACGCGGCGATGGTACGTCTCGGTACAAACCACCAGCACAAAGTCGGATTTTTCGATGCGCCGATCCATCCATTTCGGCCAACCTTCGGCAGGCGACGATTCGTATTGGTCAATTGTCGCATCGATGCCCTCCGCGCGCAGGCGATTTGACAATTCCAACACGCGGGCATCGTGTTCGGGTGAGTCGTGGCTGTAACTGATGAAAACGCTGGGAGCGGTCATGGTATCCCTCGTTGGGCGGGTCATTGGCTGGTGCGCATTCAGTATACAGAAATATGCGCTGCAAGACAAGCGGTTTCTCAAGTAAAATCAACCCATGAAAGAATTCATCTACTCCCGCAATGCCGTCTATGAGACCCTGCGCGCCAAACGGCGGGACGTTTTCCGCCTGGAAGTTGCCCAGGGGGTGCAGGAAAAAGGCCGCATGCTCGACATCCTGCAAATGGCGCGCGAGCGGAAAATTCCCGTCCTCAGCGCGCCGCGCGCCGGCATGGACAAGATCCACCCCGCGCACCAGGGCGTGCTGCTCGAAGCCAGCGGCTATCCCTACGCCAACCTGACCGACATCCTCGACCTGGCTGCCAGGCGTGGCGAGCCGCCCTTCGTGCTGCTCCTCGACACCCTCAACGACCCGCAGAACTTTGGCACGCTGCTGCGCACGGCGGAAGCGGTCGGCGTCCACGGCGTGGTCCTGCCGCTGGCGCGGACGGTCGAAGTCACCCCGGCGGTGGTCAACGCATCGTCGGGCGCGTCCGAGCACCTGCTCATCGCCCAGGCGAACCTCTCGCAGGCGATTGACGAACTGCGCGAGGCGGACGTCTGGACCGTTGGCCTGGACGAAGGCCCGGACTCGCGCGGCCCGTCCGAGGTCCGGCTGGATGGCGGGCTGGCGGTGGTGGTCGGCTCGGAGGGGGAGGGCATCCGCCCGCTGGTCAAATCCAAATGCGATTTCCTGCTGAGACTGCCGATGCAGGGAAAAATCGAATCGCTCAACGCGTCCGTGGCCGGGTCGGTCGCGCTGTATCTTGCCTACCTTGCACGGAAAAAGTAAAACCGTCTAACAGGTCTTACAAGTCCGACATGTCCGACTTGTGAGACTTGTGAGACTTGTTAGACTTGCGAGACTTTTTAGACTTTCAAAACTTGGAGACCTTTATGCCATCTGCATCATTCCATTTTCCGAAAGGTTTTTTGTGGGGGACCGCCACCGCCGCGCACCAGGTCGAGGGCAGCAACACCAACAACAACTGGCACCGCTGGGAGCAGGAGGGACACACCAACGGCAAGTCCGGCCTGGCCTGCGACTGGTGGGGCGGGCGCTGGAAGGAGGATTTCGACCGCGCTGCCGAGACGGGGCAGAACGCCCACCGGCTGTCGGTCGAGTGGAGCCGCATTCAGCCCGCTCCCGACCGTTGGGACGAGGACGCGCTGGAACGTTACCGCTCCATGCTGCGCGGCCTGCGCGAGCGCGGCATCACGCCGATGGTCACGCTGCACCACTTCACCGATCCGCTCTGGCTGGCGGAGATGGGCGCATGGGAAACCGAGGCCGTCGTGCCGCTGTTCGAGAAGTTCGTGCGCAAGGTGGTGGAAGCGCTGAAGGAATACTGCTCGCTGTGGTGCACCGTCAACGAGCCGAACGTCTACGCGGCCGGCGGATATCTGTCCGACACTTTCCCGCCGGGGAAGAAGAATGTCCGCCTTGCGATGAGCGTGCTGGCGAACCTGGCGCGCGGACACGCCGCCGCCTACCGCGCCATCCACGCGCTCCAGCCCGAGGCGCGCGCCGGGTATGCCTGGCACTACCGGCCGATGGTCCCGGCCCGGCCCTGGTCGCCGCTCGACCGGCTCGTGCGGAACATCCAGTACAACGGGCTGAACATCACCTTCCCGTCGGCGGTCTCGACCGGAGTCATGCGCACGCCCTTCGGCAGGGTGCGCATCCCGGAGGCCAAAGGTACGCAGGATTTCCTGGGGATCAACTATTATTCGGTGGACACGGTGGCCTTCGACCTGCGCGTGCCGGGCGAACTCTTTGGCCGCCGCTTCTATCCGAAGGACGCCGACCTGAGCGACAGCGGTTTCAACGTCAACACGCCGGAGGGATTGTTCGACTCGCTCCGCTGGGCAACCCGCCTCTACCCGGACCTGCCGCTCATCGTCACCGAGAACGGCATCGAGTGCGCCGACGACCACATCCGCCCGCGCTACCTCGCCCAGCACATCCACCAGATGTGGCGCGGCGTCAACTTCAACTGGCCGGTCAAGGGCTACTTCCACTGGTCGCTGGTGGACAACTTCGAGTGGGAGCGCGGCTGGACGCAGCGCTTCGGCCTGTGGGGGCTGGATGTGGAAACGCAGGCGCGCCTCCGCCGCCCGTCGGTGGACCTGTACGCGGCCATCTGCAAGGAGAACGGGCTGACTTCCGGGATGGTGGAGAAATATTGCCCGGAGGTTTATGAGAAGTTGTTTCCTGAATAGGAGAACGGTGAATGGTGAATAGTGAATGGTTTTTCCATGACCCATTAACCATTCACCGGCGCTTCCTGGACCTTGAGCCTGCCCCCGCCAAACAGACATGAATCCCATCCTCGACATTATTTTCCACCGCCGCAGCATCCGCAAGTACACCGACCGGCCGGTCGAGCCGGAGAAATTGGATTTGCTCCTGCAGGCCGCCATGTCCGCGCCCACAGCGATGAATTGCAAGCCGTGGGAGTTCGTGGTGGTGACCGACCCGGCGAAACTGGCGCAGTTCCGCAAGCGGCTCATCTTCGGCAACCGCAACGCGCCCGCGGCCATCGTCGTGTGCGGCAACCCGAATTTGTCTGCGAACCCGGCGGCGCGGCTGTTCTGGGTGCAGGATTGCAGCCTGGCCGGGGAGAACATCCTCATCGCCGCCGCCGGGCTGGGACTTGGCACGGTCTGGATCGGCGTTTATCCAGTTTCGGAATTTGTACGCGTGGTGCGCGAGGTGGTGGGACTGCCGCGTCACGTCCGGCCGCTGGGGCTGATCTACGTCGGTTACCCGGCGGAGGAGAAACCGGCGCGGACGCAGTACAATGAAAAGCGCGTTCATTGGCAGAAGTATTGATCTCAGGAGGCAAATATGGATTTCAAAACTCAACTCACAGGTCTGAACCAATTTCTCTCTACCATTCTTGGCGAAGAGACACGGATAAGCGGCCTTCTGGCAAGCCTGGGATTCGAACAGGCCAGGATCGAATTGCTCCGTGACCAGCATATGGAACCGGTCGTCTCGCAATTCGTGGAGGTTATCCACAAACGGCTGACCAGCGACTCTGGAAAAGATGCCTGGTTCCAACTCTTGAACCGTCGTTTTGGCCTCGATGGCGAACCTCCCGAACCGTTGGATGCCATCGCCGGAAGACTGGGATTCAGCCCGGAGTATGCCCGCCAGGTCTACGAGGAAGTGCTTCAAAAATGCCGTTATAAAACCACGCTGGAAGATTTCAAGAAAAACCTGCGATACATCGCCATCAAGCAACTGGGCAAAATTGCAGAACCTCCGCGCCGGGATGATGTATCCGCCAAACTGGAACGGCTCACCAACCTGCACGCCGCCGCCGACCTGGCTCGTATGGATTACGAAGCCAGACGGGCAGAAATTCTAAAAGAGATCCAGGCTGAACTGGATGCCCTCGAAGCCGAATACGAGCCGCTTATCGAAGCAGCCGGTCAGAATATCGCCGCCCTGGAAGCCGAGATCAAGAACGATGTTCTGCTTCACGGTGAGAGTGTGCAGGGTGGAACATATCGCGCCCTGTATGTTCAAGGACGCGTCTCATGGGATAACGAAGGCATGAGCCGGTATGCAGAAACCCATGCCGACATTCTCCAGTTTCGCAAGCAGGGACAGCCAACTGTAACGCTCCGCACAGTAGAAGAAAAGAAGAAGTAGAATCCTGTCGTTGCGAGCGACCAATTATTTGCCAGTTCCAGGAGATTGCTTCGCTCCATCACTCTACGAGTGCTGGCGGGCGCTCGCAACGACATCCAGTAGACATGTTTATTTTATGATCAACCTGCCTCCCGTCTTCGCCAAAAACGTCACCCAGGCCTTTCCCAACGGCGCGGACTGGCTGGCGGACCTCCCCGATCTCCTCGCCGAAGCCGCCCGCCGCTGGGACCTGACGCTTGGCGAGCCATTCTTGCTTTCCTATAACTACGTCTGCGCGGCGACGCGTCCTTCGTCTCCGCTGCGCTCCGCTCAGGACGTTGTGCTCAAGATCGGCGTGCCTAACGTCGAACTGACCAGCGAGATCAAGGCGCTGCGCGTCTACGACGGCCAGGGTGCCTGCCGCCTGCTAGAGGCGGATGCCTATGCCGGGATGCTTCTGCTGGAGCGGCTCCACCCCGGCACAATGCTCGCCACCCTGGCGGACGACGACCGCGCCACCGAAATCGCCGCGGACGTCATGCAGCGCATCCAGCGCCCGGTTCCCGCCGCGGACGGATTCCTGTCCCTGCGCGGCTGGTTCGACGAGTTGAAGGATCTCCGTCCGCGCTTCGGCGGCGGGACGGGGCCTTTCCCGGAGAAAACGGTGAACATCGTTGAGGGGATGCTGCGCGAGTTGTTCGCCGAGGAACGTCCGCAGGCGCTGCTGCACGGCGACTTTCACCATTTCAATATTCTCCTATCCGAGCGCGGCTGGCTGGTGATTGACCCGAAGGGCGTGGCCGGCGCGCCGGAGTACGAGGCCGGTCCGCTGCTGATGAATCCGTGGGGCGAGATGCCCGGCGAAGCGGAAGCCATCCGCCGTACGCAGCGGCGGATCGCCATCCTCGCGGAGCGGCTGGGGTTCGACCGTCAGCGGCTGCGGGCGTGGGCGGTCTGTCACAGCCTGCTCTCGGCCTGGTGGGACATGGCAGAAGACGGGTCCGGGGGCGAGTATTCCCGGGCGTGGACGGAAATCTTTTTGAAGACACGGGTTTGAAAAGCGGACGCGCCCGAAAGCGTGTCCGCTTGTTGAAAACCGTTTGCTGCCTGCTGATTACTTGATCACGCCCAACTTCTTCCCCACCTTCATGAATGCTCCCAGTCCCTTATTCAAGTCATCCTTTGAGTGCGCGGCGGAGATCATCACCCGGATGCGGGCTTTGCCCTGCGGGACGGTCGGGTAGCCGAGCGCCATCGCAAAGACGCCCGCCTCGAACAGGTCGCGGCTGAACTGCTGGGCCAGCGGCGCTTCGCCGAGCATGACCGGGGTGATGGGCGTGGCGCTGAGACCGGTGTCGAAGCCGAGTTTCTTCATCTCGGCCTTGAAGTATTTGGCGTTGGCCCATAGTTTGTCCACCAGTTCGGTCGAGGCCTCGAGCAGGTCAATCGCCGCGATGCAGGCCGCGGCGTCCGGGGGGGTGACGGCGGACGAGAACAGGAACGGGCGTCCGCGCTGGCGCAGCCATTCGACGATGGTTGCGTTCCCGGCGACCACGCCGCCCATCACACCGAAGGCCTTGGACATCGTTCCGACCTCCACGTCCACTTTACCATGCAGGCCGAAGTGGTCCACAATGCCGCGCCCGCCCTTGCCGAGTACGCCCTCGCCGTGAGCGTCGTCCACCATCAGCAGGATGTCGTACTTCTTCGCCACCTCGTAGATCTTGTCCAGCGGGGCCACGTCGCCGTCCATGCTGAAGACGCCGTCGGTGATGACGATGGCGCGCCGGAACTGCGGCAGGTTCTCCTTGATGACCGCTTCCAGCGAAGCCGGGTCGCAGTGATCGTAGGGGATGATCTTCCCGCCGGAGAGACGGCAGCCGTCAATGATGCTGGCGTGGTTCAGCCGGTCGGAGAAAATGACATCCTCCTTGCCGACCAGCGCCGGGATGGTGGCCAGGTTGGCGGTGAATCCGCTCTGGAAGGTGATGGCCGCCTCGACGCCCTTGAAGGCCGCCAGGCGCTTCTCCAGTTCGAGGTGCAGGGTCATCGTCCCGGCAATGGAGCGCACCGCCGCCGGACCGACGCCCATCTCGTCCACGGCTTGCTTGGCCGCCGCGACCAGTTTCGGGTGGTTGGCGAGGCCGAGGTAGTTGTTCGAGCAGAAATTGAGCACCTTCTGCCCGTCCACCACCAGCCAGGCGCCCTGCGGCGAGCCGATGGTGCGGATGCGGTTGTACAGCCCTGAAGATTTCAGGGTTTCGATTTCCTGCGTGATCCAATCGGTTTTAGACATTTCAATCTCCTGAAGAATGAGAAATCAATCAGAACTGTCCCAGGTCCAATAATAGATGCGGATGTTGTCCTGGAAGACCAATTCCAGAACGGCCACGCCAAGCGGTTCCAGTTCATAGAAAACGGACGATGCGCCTCCCGGACCCGGCCCGGTGCGGCAGGACATTCCCGGCGCGCCGCACGGGACCGGCAGCGGGGCCAGACAGCAGCCGCAGACCAGCACGATGATGCCAACGATCAGGACGACATGGGTGCGTTTTTTTGTCATTGCTCAACTCCGATTATAGCAAGCCCGCATAAAACGGCTGTCACGTTTTAAGCGTGACAACCGCCATTTTTATGCTTTGAAAGCACCGTTCTCGATTACGACTTTTCCATCAAACCGGACCGTGGGTTTGAGAATGACAAAATCCTGGTGCAGGTTGGATTTGTTCTTCCCGCCAAACCTGTCATTCATCCCAACGGCAATATGGACGCTGCCGCCAATCTTCTCATCCAGAGAAATATTGCCAATCGGCTCTATCACACCCGGGTTGACGCCGATGCCCAGTTCGGCAATCACATCCTTGTCTCCGTTGGAGGCGGCCATGACTTCCTGCCAGGCTTGGGTATCGTCTGGGCTGGGAGCGCTGGCGTCCACCACCCGTCCGGCTGAAAACGTAAGCCGGAAATTTTCCACCAACCTCCCCCGAAAGAATGCCTTATTGATGACTGCCAGCCCATTGGCAGATTCCTCGTGAGGTGCAACGTACGCCTCGCCATACGGAATGCTGTCGGTATCCACCCAGACGGGACGTTGGTCCACTCGCAAACGCAGATCGGTTCCTGCGGGGGAAGTAATGTGAACATCCTGCGTCCCTTGAAGAAGTTTTTGAAACTTCTCCTGCTGCCGATTCAGGAGGCCGCAATCGGTGTTGACAGCCTGCCAGAACCTCCGGCGCAATTCATCCAAAGGCAACTGATACGCCGAAGCCAGCGCAGCTGTTGGATTAAATACCATCAAACGCCGGACCCCTTTGCGAGCCGCGGTTTCGATCAAGGCCAACCATTCGGCTCCCATCGCCCGCCGGCGCGGCAAGGGGACATCCGGAATCGTCGGTGGGTGATCGCGGACTTCAATGATCGCATCCATATCGTCCAGCCAGCGGATTTCATGTTCGGGGATCAGTGACAGGTAGGGTTCGGGCACTTCCAGCCCGATCCTGCGAAGTAAAGGCTCGCTGGTGAGTCGCAGCGTCCAGAATGCGCCGCGGGCGCGGATGCGGAACGCCAGAGCCTCGATCAGGTCCAAAGAATAGACATTGGCCCAGATCCAGATCACCTGCCCTGCCGCTATCCCAAGTTTTTCGACTGTTTTATCAGCCAGGACTTCCACATCAAAATCGGCTTGTTCGTCAGTTCTCATTCGGTTCCTCCGGCATCCGCCAGCAGACCCAACTCTGCCAGCGCGGCCAGTACCTTGGACTGCGCGCCGGGTTTGACGACCACCGCCGTCGGGCCGAGTGTCTCGCCGAGAAAACGGGCCGCCTTCGATTTGCGCAACTCCTCCAGCACCTCGGGCCGGTTAACGCGTAAAACGGTCTGGACCTCGACCCGGGCCTCAGTACCGTTCATCTCCCAGCGTTTGAGCGCCTTGACGAAGGCGGGTGGTATTTCTGCTGAGGCGTTCTTCGCCAGAAGGCTCAACAACTGGCTGACCTTGAGTCCCTGCTGCGCGGCTTTTTTCAGCGAGGCGGTGCTGACCCGGTATTTGTACTCATCAACTTTTGCTTCTTCCCATTCGCAGAAGCGGGAAATAAGATAACGAGTGACACGTGGTACTGTTCTTGGAACAGTGATCCGGCCATTGGAAGAGACGGTGAGTTTCGCATTCTCGGTACTCGTTACCCGTTTCTCGGTAACTCGAAAGGCGGTAACCACTTCTCTATCCATCAACGTCGCCAGTTCCACCCTCCCCAGCCAGAACAGCGGCCCGGTGATGAGATACCGGATTAGCGCGCCGTCCACGTCATCCCAATGCTCGAAGCCGCGCAGGTAGACGCCGTCCGACTCGCGCTTGATGAACCACGAGTCGTAGTCGCCGGCCGGGCGCTGGAAATCAGGGTATTTTGCTTTGATGTCGCTGATAAACGCCGCGAGACTCCACCACTTGCCGGGGGGGATGCCGGCGAGGAAACCCAACAACGTGTGACGTGTAACGTGTGACGCATTTCGCCATTCGCCTTCGCAAACGAGGCCGGGGATCTGGCGCAGTTCGTTGAAAGTCTCGCTGTTTTGCCAGGCTTTTGCCAGCCATGCCCGCGCATCGGCGCGCGGCATTTCGAGGAAGGATTTGACTTTTTCGGCAAGGGGATCGTTTCCCGCCAGGATGCCAGCCGAACGCAGCAAACCGCCCACCGCGTCCACCGGCACGTTTGTTTCCGGCGGCTGCATGTCCATCCGCAGGGCGGCAAGGAGAGTGGTCGCGTCGTCGAGGAGGCGGTCGGAGGCGGGGAGGGGATGGGCGCGTTCCTTCGGCGTGGCCGCGCGGCCCAAAGGCTCAACCTGTTGAACCGCAGAGATCGCCGAGAGCGCGGAGTTTTTTGTATTTTTTTCTCCGCGTTCGCTTGCCCCCGTTTTTTTGGGGTCGCGCTCTTCGCGGTTAATCAAGGGGAGAACATCATCAGGGATATAAGCGAATTCCTGCGGACCGTTCGGGGTGTCGAAAAAGGCACGCGCCAGCAGGGCGCGGTAGAACAAAATCTCGGCGGCGGAGGCGGGATGGAGGTACACCTGCTCCCGGTCGCGCCGCCCCGCGCCGGCCTGGCGCAGTTCGCCGAACTGGCGGGCGAACGCGGCCCAGGGCATTTTGCCGCCCGCCTCGATCAGCGCGGCGAGGGCGGACTTCGCTTCGGCGGGGAGCGAGTCGACGATCTCGCGCGCAGGTTCCGGGTCCAGCAGCGCAGCGGAAAGTTCTTTCAGCGCCGCGCCCGTCTCCGCAGATTTTAGTTCCACGCCCCATAGTTCAGCCACGATGCGCAGGTGGCCGAGGTCGCGGGATTGCAGGGAGTGGACGAGGTCGGGCATGGGAAGCGCCAGTGGTCAGTAATCAGTATTCAGTAACCAGTTATCCGCGCACGACTTTCAACGCGCCGGGCAGGACCTCGATGGAGGCCTGGTAGGTGTTCGAGCCGAAGCCGGTGTAGATTTCGCCGTCGAGGTGGATGTAGAGCGGCTTTTCGGATTTCAGCGTCATTTTGCGGCATTCGCCCATGCGGACGCATTTGAAGCGCCCGTGCGTGCCTTTCATCACTTCGGGGACGAGGCGGAACATCATCAGGCGGCCAACATCCGCGATGCTGGCAAAGTGGAAGATGCCGTCGTCGGGTTTGGCCTCCGGCGCGACGAGGAAGCCGCCGCCTTCGCGCGGCCCGTTGCAGACGACGAGCATGAGCGAGTTCTCGTCCCAGGAAATTTTATCGGTCTCGATGTGCATTTTCGATGGGTCGAAGTCCACGATGATGGTCTGGAGGACGGCGACCAGGTACATCAGGAAGCCGCGCAGGAGCGGTATTTTGTGCGAGCGCAGGGTCACCACGGTGTCGAAACCGATGCCGAGCGTGTTGTCGAAATATTCCGAGCGGCCGTGTTCGTCTTTGAGCAGGCCGATGTCCATCGGCGCGGCCTCGCCTTTCAGGGCGGCTGCCAGTGCGGTCTTGGGATCGAGCGGGACGCCCGCCGTGTGGGCGAAGTCGTTGCCCGAACCGGCCGGGACGATGCCGAGGGCGGGACGCTGCTTCTCCGGGACCTGCATCAGGCCGTTGATGACCTCGTGCACGGTGCCGTCGCCGCCGACGGCGATGACCATATCGTAGCCGTCCAACCCTGCCTGGCGGGCCAGTTCGGTGGCGTGGGTCGGGTAGACGGTGCCGCTCCAGTCGGCGCGGCCGTATTCGCCGACGATGGGGCGCAGCTGTTCGGCGATGCGCCAGGCGTGGCCCATGTCGGCCATTGGGTTCAGGATGAGTTTGACTTTGCGGGGCATAGGAGGCTCCTCTTTGGCAGGGTTGGTTGAATTATAGTCGTAAATAAAAACACGGAGGCCCTGTTTCAGCCTCCATGTTCGTGTGGGATGGACAGTGTTATTTTACATTCGGCAGCTGGCCGGTGCCGCGCTGGGCGAGTTGAAAACTGCCGCGCTGGTGGCGCTTGGCGCGGTAGAGGGCTTCGTCGGCGGCGCGCAGCAGGTTCGGGGCGGTGTTTGCATGGCGGGGGAAAATCGCCACGCCCCCGGAAACGCCCAGATGGGTCGTGGTCCCGTCCGGCAGGTTGATGTCGAGATTTGTGATCTGGTCCTGGATTTTGGTAATGACCGTCTCTGCGTCCGGCCAGCCGGTGTCGGGCAGGATGAGGGTCAGTTCGTCGCCGCCGTAGCGGGCCAGGAGGTCGGTGGCGCGCAGCGCCTGCAACAAGGCCTGGGCGACCTGTCTCAGGACATCGTCGCCCACATCGTGACCATAGTTATCGTTGATCACTTTGAAGCCGTCAATATCCATCATGATGACGGCAAAAGAAAGGCCCGTGCGGGTGGCCCGTTTGATTTCGGTATCCAGGCGTTCGTCCAGGGCGCGGCGGTTGGGGAGGCCGGTCAGGACATCGTTAAGCGCCTGTCCCTTGACTGCCTCGTGCAGGCGGGCGTTGGTGATGGCGATCGCCGCCTGGTCGGCCAGCAGGGTTAGCAGGCGGACCTCGGGATGGGAGAAGTCGCCCGCCTGTGTGCGCGCCAGGTTCATCACGCCGACGACGCGGTCGCCCATCAGCAGCGGGATGCCAATGATGGAACCGGCCCATTTCCTGGAGTGGCCAGCGTAGAGCGGATGGTTGTGCATATCCTCGGCGATGATGACCTGCTTCTGCCGGGCGACGGTGTAGGTCAATCCTTCTGGCCGGGGTTCGGCAAAAGGAACGTTTTTCTTTCCGCCCGCGAACAGGGATGCCCCGAATGACAATTTGCCGTCCTGATAAAGGAAAATGTGCGCGTCCTGCGCGTCGCTGACCAGGTGCAGGGCTTCCCGAACAATCGCATCGAGGACGGCCTGGAGTTCGAGGCTGGCGGTCAGGTTGAGCGTGATGCGTTTGAGCGCGTCCAACTCTGCGCTTTGCCGCCGGAGGGCCGCCAGAATATTGTTATTGTTGATGAGTGCGTCTGCCAGACGCTGGATGGTATCGGATGTCAGCGCAACATTGGAATATCCCTCGGCAGGAGTCATCAACACATCCAGTAGTTCGATGATGAACTCGCGATTCTCCGCCGGGATATCGTTCTCTTCGAGATGATCGCGAACCTTATCTAGTAATTCTGGAATGTCCACCGTTCATCCTCAACAGAACAAGGAAAAAACCGTTTGCGAATGATATTGGGTGCAATCATACAACCATCTTCGTAAAATGGGAAGTTCGATTTTAATGCGCAAGCGTATGGAGAGGCGCGGGTATAATATCTCCAATAACCAAGGAAGGAAGCCATGACCACTGACCTGCCTCCCCGTGCCACCCCGCTCCAGCCCCGTAAACGGGCGATCCTCGTCGGCGCCTCCAGCGGGATCGGCGCCGCGCTGGCGGAACGTCTCGCCCGCGAAGGTTACACCCTGGCCCTGCTCGCCCGCCGCGCGGACCGGTTGTCTGCCCTCTGCTCCGTCATCAATTCCGCCGCCGGGGAGACGCGCGCCCTGGCCTATCCTCATGACGTTACAGACTACGCTGCGGTTCCCGCCCTCCTGCAGAAGATCATCGCCGACCTGGGCGGGCTGGACTTGTTCGTTTACAACTCCGGCATCGCCCTGCCGACCGGCTTCAAGCACTATGATTTCGAGAAGGACCGCCGCACCACCGAGGTCAACTACCTCGGCGCGCTGGCCTGGCTGAACCCGGTGGCGGTGCTCTTCCAGTCCGCGCAGGCCGGGGCCATCGTCGGCATCTCGTCGGTGGCCGGGGAGCGCGGGCGCGTCGGCAACCCGTCCTACAACGCCTCCAAGGCCGCGCTGACGTGCTACCTCGAAGCCCTGCGCAACCGGCTGACGCGGCGCGGCGTCCACGTGCTGACGGTCAAGCCCGGTTACGTCGCCACCGAGATGACGCAGGGGCAGAAGGGCATGTTCCTCGTCTCCTCTGCCGAAAAAGCCGC
>WOUS01000002.1:348716-451553 GCA_009772985.1 Anaerolineaceae bacterium | reverse complement strand
AATGTTTTCGGGCGTGGCTGTGTGTGTTTTTGTTTAGGCATAAACCCAAACTTACACGGTCACGCCTCTTTTGTCTAGCCTTTCATGCACCAACGCCCTCAGTGATTCCAAATTCAAATAAGGAGACAATCAATGAAAAATCTGAAACTCATCCTCGGCCCAATGCGCCTGCCATTCGTCATCCTGGCCCCGGCCTGCGCGCTGGTTGGATTGGGCGCCGCCCTGTACGCGAAAGGCAGCGTGAACTGGCTCCACTTCGCGCTCGTTCTCATCGGCGCAGTGGCGGCGCACATCAGCGTCAACGCCTTCAACGAGTATTATGATTTCAAAACCGGCCTCGATTCCCGCACGCAGAAGACCCCCTTCAGCGGCGGCAGCGGCACACTCCAGGCGCACCCCGAACTGGCCCCGGCCGCCCTGGCGACGGCGCTCGTCGCCTTTGCCATCACCGGAGGGATTGGCTTGTTCTTCGTCACCGTCTGGGGCTGGGAATTGATCCCGCTGGGAGTCGCCGGTTTGTTCCTCCTTTACGGCTATACGGTCTGGATGGCGCGCAACCCGCTGCTGTGCCTGCTGGCTCCGGGTCTCGGTTTCGGCACTTTCATGGTGCTGGGCGCGCACTTCGCCCTGACCGGCGAGTATTCCTGGGTGGCCTTTGCGGCCTCGCTCGTCCCATTCTTCCTGGTCAGCGACCTGCTCCTGCTCAACCAGTTCCCGGACGTGGAAGCCGACCGGAGCATCGGGCGGCGGCATTACCCCATTCTCGTCGGGCGGAAAGCGAGCGGCTATATTTACATTGCCTTCCTGCTGGCGACGTATGCTGCCATCGTGCTTGGTGTCATCCTCGGAGTCCTGCCGGTCTTCTCCCTGCTTGGCCTGTTGACCCTCATCCTGGCTGTGCCGGTCATCCGTAACGTGTTGAAGAATTCCGATAACGTGCCTGCGCTCATCCCCGCGCTGGGACAGAACGTGCTCATCAACCTGGCGACGCCGGCGCTGCTGGCTGTTGGATTGTTCATCGGGTAGATGTTCTTTCGTAGCGGCGGCCGGCAGGTCGCCGCTACGGTTATAATTTGCCCCATGCCAAAACTCACGCACCTCACCCGGACCTCCATCCTGCTCGCCTCTTTTTTCGCGCTGGATAAAATCCTGGCCTTCGGCAAGTCCTTTCTCTTCAACAAGGTTGTAGGCCTGGAGGGGATGGGCATCTTCGGCGCGGCCAACAACATTCCCGATTACCTGTCCGCCCTGCTGTCCGGTGGCGCGCTGGGCATGGCGTTCATCCCGGTGCTGCGTGAATATCTGGATCGGCAGGGACGTCCCGCCGCGTGGGATTTGTTCGCCCGCATCGTCAACCTGGCGTTTATCGTCACGGCGGTGGCGGCGGTGGTCATTATCCTCCTGGCCGAACCGTTGGTGCGCTACGTCATCGTCCCGCACTTCACTCCCGAAAAACAGGCGCTGACCGCTTCCCTGATGCGCATTGACCTGGCGGCCATCCTGCTGTTCTCCATCAGCGGGCTGGTCGCCTCGGGCTTGCAGGCCAACCAGCATTTCCTGTTCCCGGCGCTGGCGCCCGTCTTCTACAATCTGGGACAGATCTTCGGCGTGACCGTCCTCACCCCAACCGAAGGCATGCAACTCGGTCCGGTCACGCTGCCGGCCTTCGGGCTGGGACTGTACGGCATGGTGTACGGCGTCATCATCGGCGCGGCGCTGCACCTGCTGATCCAGGTCCCGGGACTGATCCGCTACCAGTTCCGCTGGAAGCCGGTCATCGGCCTGAGAACGCCCGGCGTCCAGCGGGTGCTCATCCTGCTCTGGCCGCGCCTGCTGACGATGGCCTGCATCCAGGGCTATTTCCTGGCTCGCGACAACCTGGCTTCCAAGTTCGGCGAGGCCGGGGTGGGGGCGCTCAACCTGGGCTGGACCATCCAGCAGGTCCCGGAAACGATCATCGGGACGGCAATCGCCATTGCCCTGCTGCCCACGCTGGCCGGATTTGTCACGGCTGGCAAACTCGACACTTTCCGCGAGACCGTCAACCGGGTGCTGCGCGTCATGCTGGCGTTCTGCCTCCCGGCGGCGGCGCTGCTGGCGGTGGGCGTCCGCCCGCTGCTGGCGCGTTTCTTCGGCTACGAGGCCGCCCAACTCGACCTGGTGACCTGGTGCACGTGGGCGTTCCTGTTCGGCCTGCTGGGCGATACCTGGCTGGAGGTGGCGGTGCGCTCGTACTATGCCAACCAGAACACGCGTGTCCCGCTGCTGGCGGCGCTGGGACAGGTGGCCGCGTTCATCCTGCTGGCCTGGCTGTTCTCAGGCTGGATCGGCCTGCCGGGCATCCCGCTGGCGGCGGCCATTGCCTACACCACGCAGGCGCTCGTGCTGCTGACCCTGCTCAATCGCAAGTTCCCCGGCCTGCTGAATGTCGGCGGGACGGCCCTGCGCGCCGTCCCGGCGGCGCTGCTGGCGGGCGCGCTGGCCTGGGCAGGGATGCAGTTCCTGCCGCTCCCGGCCTGGCTGGCGGCGCTGGCGGGAATGTTCGCCGGAGGGCTGGCCGCCCTGCCGCTCATCTGGCCCGAGGTCCGCACCCTGCTTCGTCTGTGAGAAACGTGGAGTATAATAGCCGCCATGTCTGACATCAACGACACCAATCCGACTCCCACCGTGCAGTCCCCCAAGCCCCTGTCCCGCTGGATTCCCATCCTGGGATTTTTCGTCCTTGTCGCCCTGGGCATTTTTGCCGGGTTCGAATCCGGCGTCATCCAGCGCAAACAGGCCGAGGCCACCGTTGTTGCCCGGCAGGTGGACGAACAGTTCCAATTGGGGATGGATGCGATGGACAACGGCCAGTACGAGGTGGCCTTCCAGCATTTCCAGTTCGTCGCCCAGCACGACCAGGCCTATCCCGGCCTGGAAGAAGCCCTGATCCAACTGAACATCTGGATGAGCATGTCGCCGACCCCCAGCCCGACCCTCACCCCGACCATCACCCCGACTCCCGACCTGCGCGGCGCGGAGGCCATCTTCAACCAGGCCAAACAGTACGTCGCCGCCCAGGACTGGACGAACGCCCTGAACACCCTCGACGCCCTGCGCAAGACCGATCCGACCTACCGCGTCGTCGAAGTGGATGGCATGTACTACATTGCCCTCCGCAGCCGCGGCATGGCAAAACTCTTCCCCGCCAGCTGCCGGGATACGAACCTCGAGGGCGGGATCTACGACCTGACCCTGGCGGAGCGCTTCGGCCCCCTGGACGGGGATGCCAGCAGCGCGCGGAATTTTGCCCGCTATTACATGGCTGGCGCCGCGTTCTGGGAGGTGGATTGGGTGAAAGCCCAGTATTACTTCGCCCAGACCATGCGCGGGTATCCCAATCTAATGGACTCCTCCTGCAAGACGGCGCAGGACCGCTGGCGCGAAGCCACGCTCGAATACGCCAAGCAATTGTTGGGCGGCGGCCATTTTTGCGATGCCCAGGCGCAGTTCGACGCGGCGTTCACGGTCTACAGCAACGATAACATCCCGTATTTCGCCACCGCCACGGCCGTGTATTTTAAGTGCCACCCGGTCCCGCCGACCGCTGTCCCGTCCGTGACGCCGACCCCCGGCGGGGAAACGCCAACGCCGGAAATCCCCACACCGACCCCATAACAACCGACCTCCCGAAGAGCGCCCGTTCTTCGGGAGAATTCTATCCAGGACGGCCCTATGAACGAATACCTCGACCTCGCCCGTCTGGGCAAAAACCATTGGTGGCGTTACCTGTTGGGCGTTCTGACCATTCTATTCGTCTGGCAGATCATCGGCTCCATCCCGGTCGCGATCCTGATCGTCCTGACATTGATGGGCGACAACCACACCGTCTTTGTCACCTCAAGAGGCGTGGAAGGCATGGATGTGACGGTCTACTTCGTCGCTTTTATGCTGGCCTCCTGGGCTTTCCTGGCGGGCATTTTCCTGGCGGTGCGATTCATCCACCAGCGACCCTTGCGGACGCTCGTCACCCCGGCGCGTTCCATTGACTGGGGACGCCTGTTCCAGGCATTCGGCGTCTGGTTCTGGCTGGCTGCCTTGACGGCGCTACTGGAGGCGTTTCTCTATCCCGGCCGCTACGTGCTGACCCTGGACCTGCCGCGCTACCTCCCGTTCATTTTCCTGGCCCTGGCGCTGGTCCCCATCCAGACCAGCGCGGAGGAACTGTTCTTCCGCGGTTACATCCTGCAAGGCTTCGGGCTGCGGATCCGCAATCTCTGGGTCTTGAGCGCCATCTCCGGCCTGTTCTTCGGACTGCCGCACCTGCTGAACCCGGAGGCTTCGGCGAATTATTTCCTGATGGGATTGTTTTACTTTGCCATGGGCGCGGTGATGGCTTACATCACCCTGCGGGAGGGGAGGCTGGAACTGGCGCTGGGCATGCACGCCGCCAACAACCTTTTTTCCGCCCTGTTCGCCAATTACACCGGGTCGGTCATGCCCACGCCCGCGCTGTTCACCGTCACGGAATTGGATGTGGTTTATTCGGTGCTCTCCGCGCTGGCAGCGATGGTGATTTTTGTTTTGATTTTCACCGTACTGTGGCGGCGGAAACCGCAGGCCGAACCTCCCGCCGGGTAATTCCATCTTGGGAACAGAACATCCCCCGCCGATTTTTGTCGCCGGGGGATGTATGTTTTTAACTACGCCAAAATTCCAGCCAGATCGTACGCCAGCGCTCCGGTAATTTTCACCGGAACGATCCTCCCGATGGGGACCTTGCTCTCGACAAGCACCATGCCGTCAATCTCCGGCGCGTCGCGGTACGACCGCCCGAGGGAGACGCCTTTGTTGGTTCCTTCCACGAGCACGTCCAGCGTCTGCCCGACCAGCGACTGGTTGATCTGGAGCGAGATGCCCTGCTGGAGTTCCATCAGCCGCTGGTAGCGCTCCTCTTTGACGGCGGCCGGCACCGGGTCCCCGAGCGCTTCGCTGGCTGTCCCCGGCTCGAACGAGAACCGGAATGTGCCGACGCGGTCGAAGCGCATCTCATCTACGAAATCCAGCAGCGTCTGGAATTCCTCCTCTGTCTCGTCCGGGTAGCCGACGATGAACGCAGTGCGTATAGCCAGTCCGGGGAGAGCCGCCCGCATTTTGGCAACCGTGCGGCGCACCCAGTCCACGTCGGCGGGGCGGCGCATGCGCGTCAGCGTGGCGGGATGGGCGTGCTGGAGCGGGATGTCGAGGTAGGGCAGGATTTGGGGATGGCCGGCCATCACTTCGATCAGCCGGTCGGTCACGTAGCCGGGGAAGGCGTACAGGACGCGGATCCAGTCCATGTCGGGGACGGCGGCGGTCATCTTTTCCAACAGAGTGGACAGGCCGTCCTTCATGCCGAGGTCGCGGCCGTAGTCGGTGGAGTCCTGCGCGACCAGCACAAGTTCGCGGACGCCGGCCGCGTGCAGGACACGGGCATCGTCGAGGATCGCCTCCATCGGGCGGCTGACCGCCGTGCCTTTGATGAGCGGGATGGCGCAGAACGCGCACGGGCGGCGGCAGCCGTCGGCGATCTTCAGGTAGGCGCTGGCCCCGGCGACCGAAGCGCGCAGCGTGCCGTCCTCGTCCGTGCCGATGGTGGGCGTTTCGGGCAGGTGGTAGACGGGTTGGGGATGCGGGGTTTTGCGCAGGCTGCGGACGACTTGGACGATGTCCATCCAGCGCCGCGTGCCGAGGATGCCGTCCACGCCGGGGACGCGGCGGGCCACCTCCGCGCCGTAGCGCTGGGTGAGGCAGCCGGCTGCGATGAGCAATTGCCCGGGCTGTTTGGCTTCGGCCAGCGCCTGCAGGGCCGCGTAGGATTCGTCGCGCGCCGGGCCGATGAAGCCGCACGTGTTGACGATCAGCACGCCGGCCTGCTCCGCCGCCAGCACCTGGCGGTAGCCGTCGCGTTCGAGCAGTTGGGCCATCGAATCGGTATCCACTGCGTTCTTGGCGCAGCCGAGGGAGGTCAGGTGGAATGTTTTGGGAGAAGGCATGGGGAATCCATCGCTCCCTGCCCGAAATGACAGTGAGCCATGTACCGGTAAGGCTACGGGGTGGGGGTGGGGCTGCTGCGTGGCGTTGCGCTTGGCCGGGGCGTGGCGCTCGGCCTGAGGGTCGCGGACGGGATGGGGGAGGCGGTCGGCGTGGGCGTGGACGTGGCCGTGGGGGTCATAACCGAACTGGCTGTAAAAATGAGATCCACGATCTGGCCGAAGGTCCCCATGACGCCCATGTCGGTGTTGTTGTAGGTGATTCTGATGGCCGATCCGTTCGCGGTCAGGACCTCGATCCGCTCGTTGCCGTCGAAGGGGTAGGCCGTGCCTGGCACGACGCGCCCGTCGAACTTGACCTGCCCGTCCACGATGACTTTAAGGTAGGCGCGTTCCAGCGCGACGATGAGAATGTTGACGCGGCCGTTTCCTCCGGTTGGGAGGGTGGCGGCCGCATTGGTCATGTCGCCGGTCGGGAGCGCGGCCGGACCCGTTGCCGGCGTGCCGATGGGGGCTTCCGCGCTGGTCGTTGGCGGGACGAGCAGCACGTCGGAGATGGAGGGCGCGGTCGGTTCGGGCGTGGCGCCCGCGCCGAGCGAGACGATCCGGCTGACGCCCCACAGGACGACGACCAAGAAGACAATGATCAGGCCGCCGCCGATCAGCATGTCCGCGGACAGGAGGCGGCGGATGGACGGCGGGAGGGCGAGCCGGGCGCGTTTTTTCTCCGGCTTTTCCGCGGCGGGCGGATGGCGTTCCTGGCGCTGGGTCTGCAGGCCCTCGGCAAAGCGCAGGAGCAGGGCGTCTGCGTCCATGTCGAGGAAGCGGGCGTAGTTGTTGAACATGCCGCGCGCCTGCACCGAGGACGGCAGGCTGGAGAAGTCGCCCGCCTCGATGGCCTCCAGGTAGCGCCGGCGGACGTGGATGTGCCGTTCGACTTCGTCCAGCGTCAGGCTGAGAAGTTCGCGGCGCTGGCGCAGGTCCGCTCCGATGGCGAGGAAGATGTCTTTCGATGAAATGGCCGGCGGGGTCAGATCGGCGGACGTTTCCGATTCCGGGAGCGGCTCGCTGATGGAAACGGCGTCTTCGGGGAACGGTTCCGATATTGTCAGCGGCAGTTCCGGCTGGACCGGCTGCGTGATCACGATGGGCGGCGGGCGGTACGGGTCCGGTATGTACGCCGACTCGTCGGCGGCTTCCTTTTTCGCGGACGGTTTGCGGGCGGCGCGTTTCCCTGCCGCGGAAGGTTTCTTTGTCCCTTTGGCGGCGGGTTTGGAGGCGGCTGGCTGGCCGGTTTTCGGCGCCGCCTCCGGTTTGGCGGCGGCCTGCCTCCGTTCTCGCGTATCCGTTCTTTGGGTACGTGTACCCGTTCTTTGGGTATTGGAGGGCTTTTTCGCGCCTTTGGCCGGCGGGGCGGGTCTGGCTTTCGGGCGCGCAGCCTTCACGGGCGCAGGCTCCTTGCGCGCGGGCGGGAGCGCAGGCAGTTCCGCCGGTCCGGGTTCGGCAGCGACAATTTCAGGCGGCGCAACAGCCGCCGGCGAGGAGGCAGGTTCCACGGTCCAGGCCGGAGCGAGGGCAGGTTCAGGCGCGGGGGCGGAAATTGTTTCGGTCGCGGCGGCCGGTTCCACGGTCCGGGACGAGGCGGGGATTTCCGCCGGGGCGGGAGGTTCCTCGCGCGCGCGGGCGTACAGTTCCTCCAGTTTCAGCCCGAGGAAATCCACGTAATTGTGCAGGAAGCCGCGTCCCTGGGCGGGCGAGGGGAAAGCGTCGAAGTTGTCTGCCTCCATCGCTTCGAGGTACTGGGGGCGGATGCGCGTGGCCTCGACCACCTTCTGGATGGTCAGGTTGCGCGCCAGACGGGCATTCTTGAGTTGCTGACCGATTGTCTCTGCCATGCCTTGATTATAAATTAAACATCATCGGTTGTGCTGACCAACCGGTGATGTCTTTTCGTTTCGATTTGCTTCTTTTACTTTTCTTCCGCGGGCGCTTCGGCTTCGGGTTCGGCTTTCGCATCATCCCCGGCGACCGGCTCGGCGACTGGTTCGGCAGCCGGCTCGGCAACCGGTTCAGCAACCGGCTCGGCAGCCGGTTCGGCGACCGGTTCGGCGACCGGCTCGATGGGCAGGCTGGGTTCGGCCTCGCCTTCGCGGTAGACGATGGCCTTGATCTCCGGGATCAGGTCCATGGTCAGGCGGACGCGGATTATGTGCTCGCCGAGGGTGCGCAGGGGCTGCATATCGAGCATCTGGCGCTTGACGGCGGAGCCGATCTTTTGCGTGAGGGCGTCGGCCACTTCCTGCGCGGTGATCGAGCCGTACAGTTTGCCGGTCTCGCCGGCGCGGGCGGCGAAGGTCAGTTCGACCTTCTCCAACTGCTTGGCAACCACGCTCATTTCGTCGTTCAGGATGGTGCGGCGCTCAACGGCTTTGTTGCGGATCTTGTTGGCCTGGGTCAGCGCCCCGGCGGTGGCCAGCACGGCCAGTCCCTGCGGGATGAGGAAGTTGCGGCCATAGCCGTCGGCCACTTTCTTCACATCGCCCGCACGCCCCAGTTTGTAAACGTCCTTGATCAACATTACTTTCATTTTTCAAGCCCTTTCAGTTCTGGATTTGGAGCGAAGGGTACAACGCTCCGGGGGCTGATTTTACCAGAAGGGCGGTTTTGTGGGAAGGGACGTTGACCCGCTCCCGCCTTCATGTTAGACTCAACGTTTGCAAAACGCACGGAGGCCGGATGCGGCGCGCCCTGATTTTCCTGACCCTGATCCTGTTCCTGCCAGCCTCGCTGGCGTCTGCCCAATCCCCCTCGGTGGCGGTCACTTCGCCGCAGGCCGGGCAGGCCGTGCAAGGTGTGGTGACGGTGAGCGGGACGAGCGCGGCGGACGGTTTCCTCTCGGCGGAAGTTTCCTTCGCCTATTCCGGCGATGCCACCGGGACCTGGTTCCTGGTCGCCGTTTCCGGGCAGCCGGTGACGGACGGGACGCTCGCCGTCTGGGACACGACCGCCATCACCGACGGGACCTACACCCTGCGGCTGCGCGTCACGCTTGTGGACGGCTCCTATCTTGACGCCCTCGTCCCGGACCTGCGCGTGCGCAACTACACCCCGACCGAGACGCCCGTCCCGCCCACGCCGACCGCCACCCTGCCTCCCACGCGGACGCCGGTCCTGCCGACCGCGACCGCCACCCCGGTCCCGTCTGCCACTCCGCTCCCCACGCCGACCGCGCTGGCGGAGAATCCGGCCATCCTGCCTTCGTCCGATATTTATGTGAGTGTTCTCTATGGCGGCTTGACTGTCACGCTCCTCTTTTTGCTCCTGGCTTTGTATTTGCGTTTGAGACGGAAATAATATGACCGAAACCTATTTGATCGCCGGCCTCGGCAACCCCGGCCGCGAATACCGCGAGAACCGCCACAACGTCGGCTTCATGCTGGTGGACCGGCTGGCGGTGAAACTCAACGCGCGCTTCACCCGCCTGCAATCCAGGGCGCTGGTGGCGAGCGCGGTCTACATGGAGCGCAAGATCATCCTTGCCAAGCCGCAAACCTTTATGAACCTGTCCGGCCAGTCGGTGCAAGGACTGATGCACTTTTACAAACTCCCACTGGAAAACCTGCTGATTGCCCACGATGACCTCGACCTGCCGCTTGGCGCCATCCGCATTCGCCCCGACGGCGGGTCGGCGGGGCAGAAGGGCATGGAGTCCATTCTCCAGCGCCTCGGCACGGACGAGTTCGCCCGCATCCGGCTCGGCATCGGCCGTCCGCCCGGACAGATGCAGGCCCCCGACTACGTCTTGCAGGATTTCTCGAACGCCGAACTGACCGTCATCTCCGAGACGCTCAGCCGCGCCGCGGACGCCGCGCTGGAGTTTGTCGTCAACGGGCTGGACGCGGCGATGAATAAATATAACGGGCAGGGAATAGAGTATAGAGAATAGAGAGAGGTCCTGCGCGGATTTCGTTTCTCCGTGGTTCGATCCCTATGAAGTTTTTGCTCGAAAACATCCGTAAATTGGCCGCGTACCAGCGAATGCTGGAGGCATTAGAGACGGGGAAGCAATTCCCCGGACTGGCCTTGCCGCGCGCCGCGCGCCTGCCTATCGTCGCGGCCTTGCATGCAGACCTAGGCCAGCCCATCGTCCTCGTCACCGACCGCGCCGACCACGCCCTCCAGTTGCACGACGAACTGGCCTTCTGGCTGCCGGAGGTTGTGCGCTACATTTTCTCCGAGCCAAATCCACTGTTCTACGAAAATGCCGCCTGGGGCAGCGCCACCCGGCGTGAACGCCTGCAAACGCTGACCATGCTGGCGCGCTACCACCTGCCGTTCGCGGAGAAACCGTCCGCGCCGCCGGTCATCGTCACATCCGCGCGGGCGCTGATGACGCGTACCCTGCCGCGGCGTGACTTTCTCAAAGCCTGCAAACTCCTCAAGGCCGGGCAGAGCATCCCGCCGGGTTCACTGCTGGAGACCTGGGTCGGCATTGGCTACCAGCCCGCCGACACCGTCCTCGAGCCGGGACAGTTTTCGCACCGCGGCGGCCTGCTGGACGTGTGGCCGCAGTCCGAGCCTGGCCCCGTCCGCCTGGATTTTTTCGGGGACGAGATAGACACCATCCGCCGGTTCGACCCGGCCTCGCAGCGCACGGTCGAAAAACTTGAATCGATTCTTGTCACGCCTGCGCGTGAATACCTGATTCCTAATCCCGAATTACCTGATTCCCAAATCTCCGAGTTCCATATTCCTTTGTTGCACCAATACCCTTCCAGTTTGTTGGATTACCTCCCGCAAAAGACTTTGTTACTGGTGGACGATTTGGGCATCCTCGAAAGCGCCGTCGCCGAGATCGAGGAGCAAGCCGTCAAACTGCGCGCCGAGTCCGTTGCCGAAGGGACGCTGGCCGCGGATTTTCCCGTCCCGTACATCACCTGGCCGGAACTGGCCGAGGGGCTGCAAACCCGTCCTTGCCTGGAGTTGGGACGTTCGACAGCGGATGAGCAGGAGAGCAGGAGAGCAGGGGAGAAAGGGGGAGGATGGGAAGAGGAGAAGAGGGGAAAAGGGGCGGAAGAGAGGCTGGCCGCGCAGTTCGGCCACATCGAACGCTTCGGCGGGCGTCTCAAGCCGTTTATCGAATATCTCGAAAAAATTATCAGCGGCGGGAACGAAGTGGTCGTAGTTTCGCGCCAAGCCTCCCGCCTCGAAGAACTCTGGGCTGAGAAGGGATTAGGGATCAGGGATCAGGAATCAGGCGCGAATCCTAAATTCGTTGAGGCTTCTCTTTCGGAAGGTTGGTCGCTCGTTTCCGAATCCCTGATCACTAATTACCTGATCACTGACTCCGAAATCTTCGGCTGGGAACGCCCGCAGCCGCGCCAGCGCCCGCGTCCCTTCGCCGAGACGCCCGAAGCGGCCTACGCGGACCTGAATCCGGGCGACTGGGTCGTCCACGTGGACTACGGCGTCGGACACTACGTCGGCCTGGTCCAGCGCATGCTCGAAGGATTGCAGCGCGAATTCCTGTGCGTCGAGTACAGGAACGGCGACCAGGTCTTTGTCCCCATCCACCAGGCCGACCGGCTGACCCGCTACATCGGCCCGGACGGCAGTCCGCCCGCGCCGGGGAATCTTGGCACGCAGGAGTGGAGCGAGACCAGGCGCAAGGTCCGGGAGGCAGTGCAGGAGGTGGCGCGGGAACTGCTCGACCTGTACGCCCGCCGCCAGGTCGCGCGGGGGTTCGCCTTCAGTCCCGACAACGCCTGGCAGGGCGAACTGGAGTCCAGTTTCCCCTACATCGAGACCGGCGACCAGGTGAAGGCGCTGGCCGCCATCAAGAGCGACATGGAAGCCGACCGCCCGATGGACCGCCTGCTGTGCGGCGATGTGGGCTACGGCAAGACGGAGGTCGCCTTGCGGGCGGCGTTCAAGGCGGTCATGGACGGCAAGCAGGCGGCGGTGCTCGTCCCGACCACCGTGCTGGCGCAGCAGCACTACGACACCTTCCGCCAGCGGCTGTCGGCTTTCCCGGTGACGGTCGAGATGCTGTCCCGCTTCCGCACGCCGCGCGAGCAGAACCGGATTTTGTACGCGCTGGCAGACGGCGCGGTGGACATCGTAGTCGGCACGCACCGGCTCATCTCCGCCGACGTGCAGTTCAAGGACCTCGGGCTGGTGGTCATTGACGAGGAGCAGCGCTTTGGCGTGACGCACAAGGAACATCTCAAGGAACTGCGCACCGAAGTGGATGTTCTCACGCTGACCGCCACGCCCATCCCGCGCACGCTCTACATGGCGCTGACCGGCGTGCGCGACATTTCCAACCTGAACACGCCGCCCGAGGAGCGCCTGCCGATCGTCACCCACGTCGGGCCGTACTCGCCGAAACTCGTCCGCCAGGCCATCCTGCGCGAACTCGAACGCGGCGGGCAGGTTTTCTTCGTTCACAACCGCGTCCAGACGATTGACGCCATGCGTATGCACCTCGAGAAACTCGTCCCCGAGGCGCGCATCGCCATCGGTCACGGCCAGATGCCGGAGACCGAACTGGCCAGCGTGATGCACCACTTCAATGCCGGGGAGGTGGACATCCTGCTCTGCACCACCATCATCGAATCCGGCCTCGACATCCCCAACGCCAACACGCTCATCGTGGACCGCGGCGACGCGTTTGGCCTGGCGCAGTTGTACCAGTTGCGCGGCCGCGTCGGGCGCGGGGCGGCGCGCGCCTACGCCTACTTCTTCCGGCACAACAAACTGCGTCCCACGCCCGAAGGCCAGGAACGGCTGGAAATCATCGCCGAGAACACCCAACTCGGCGCGGGCTATTCGATTGCGATGCGCGACCTGGAAATGCGCGGCGCGGGTGAACTGCTGGGGACGCGCCAGTCGGGATACATTGCTTCGGTTGGATTTCACTTATATACGCGATTGCTCGCGGCGGCGGTGCGGAGTCTGCGCGTTGCACGTTTGCAGGCTGACACGTTGGCAGGTTCAGATTCACAAACACTTCAACGTAATAACGTGCTAACGTTTGACATGCACCTGAGCAGTCCGATAAACGTAGACCTGCCCCTGGCCGCTGGTATCCCGTCTGATTACGTTCCTGACCAAAACCTGCGCCTGCGCCTCTACCGCCGCCTGGCCGACCTGACCGACGAGTCCGCGTTGGAGGCGCTGTCCGCCGAATTCAGCGACCGCTTCGGCCCGCCCCCGGAAATGGTCGCCAACCTGTTCTACCAGATGCGGGTCAAGATGCGCGCCGAGCAGGCCGGGCTGGTGTCCATCGGTATGGAAAGCGGACAGATTGTCCTGCGTTACCCGGCCCCGGAGGAGAAATCCACGCAACGGCTGCCGGACCTCGGTCCGGGTGTGCGCGGCGGGAAGTCTGCCTACTGGTGCATGTTTGGGAAGGATGCGGATTGGGAGGAGAGGCTGTTGGACGTATTGGAGAAACTGGTTGAAAAGAAACCGGCTGGCAGATGACGCCAGCCGGTTTGATATTTTCGAAGGGCTTGCAAGAGATCTGAGAGATGCTGGAACGACACCCGTTGTGTTGTTCTTTGGCAGTGATCCTAGCACAACAGGCTGGAATTACGTCGCCCGAAGTCGAGACCTCCGAGTTCTTGGAGAACTCGGAGGTCTTTTGCCCTACGCGGTATAATCCTCCCGATGAAGCCCGCCTTCCGCAATGCCATCCTGCTGTTCCTTACCGGTATCCTGACCGCCTGCGGCTCGTTGTGGGGGAGCACCCCAACACCCACCGACACCCCGTCCGTCTTCTGGACGATCAACCCGAACACCCCCCTGCCGTTCGCCACGTTCACACCGATCGTCGTCTCGCCGACGCCCAATCCCAGCGACACGCCCGCGCCGCTCGACACCCCGTCCGGCTCGCCGCTGCCGTCCGATCCGCCTCTGCTGTACTACGCCCAGCCCGGCGACACGCTCCCGCTGGTGGCAACGCATTTCGGCGTCCTGCCGGAGGAGATCACCGCTCCGGCGGATGCCCCGCAGACCGGACTGCTGGTCCCCGAGACGCCGCTGCTCATCCCGGACCGGCTGGGCGGACAGGCGCTCACGCCCTCCCTGCACCTCCTGCCCGACAGCGAGATTGTCTACTCCCCGGCCGCGCTGGATTTCAACACCGCCGCCTACGTCGCCGCGCAGGACGGATACCTGAACACTTACAAGCAATACCTGTCCGCCACCGGCTGGACGAGCGGCGCGGACGCCGTCCAGCGCATCGCCGCCGAGAACTCGGTCAACCCGCGCCTCCTGCTGGCGCTCATCGAATACGAGAGCGGATGGGTGAGCGGCCAGCCCGGCAACCTGGCGCAGACCGACTATCCGCTCGGCTATCTCGATTTCCAGTACCGCTACCTCTACCGCCAGATGATGTGGGCGGTGCAGGAAATCTCCGCCGGCTACTACGGCTGGCGTTCCGGCAGCCTGACCGAGATCACCCTGACCGACGGCACGACCATGCGCCTCGCCCCGGACCTGAACGCCGGGACCGCGGCGCTGCAGGTCTTCTTCTCCCGCCGCTACGGCTACAACGAGTGGATGCGCGCCATTGACCCCGAAAACGGCTTCCCGGCGCTCTACGCCCGCATGTTCGGCGACCCGTACGCGCGCGAGTACATGCTCTTCCCGCCCAGCGTGGCCCAGCCCGCGCTCAGCCTGCCTTTCGAGATTGGCAAGGTGTGGGCCTTCACCGGCGGGCCGCATTCCGCCTGGGGCTTCACGCAGGATGAATCCCTGGCGAAGAAGGGCGCGCTGGCCGCGCTCGACTTCGCTCCCGCCGCCGACGTTACCGGCTGCTACGAATCCGACGCCTGGGTGATCGCCTCCGCCTCCGGGCGGGTGGTGCGCTCCGGCAACGGCGTGGTGGTGCTCGACCTGGAAGGCGACGGCTACGAGCAGACCGGCTGGAACATCCTCTACATGCACATCGCCGACAAGGACCGCGCCCCGCTCGACGCCTGGCTCCAGGCCGGCGAACGTCTTGGTCATCCCTCCTGCCAGGGCGGCGACTCCACCGGCACGCACCTGCACATCGCCCGCAAGTTCAACGGCGAATGGGTGCTGGCCGACGGCCCCCTGCCGTTCACCCTGAGCGGCTGGGTGGCCCATGCCGGCCTGGAACCCTACCAGGGCACGCTGACGAAGGGCGACCAGATCGTCATCTCCAACCAGAATGGCACCTACAAATCCCAGATTGTCCGCACGAAAGATGAATAGATCTGCTGGATGTGACTGTCACATTCGCGCCGCGCTGCTCCTTCTGGCGCTGACGCTGTTCCTGTCGGCCTGCCTGCCCGCCCCCGCCGCGGGCGGGACCGAGGTCCCGGTCGCCGCGACCCCGACTCCCGGTCCGGCCCCGACGCCGCTCCCGTCGCGCCCTGCTTATCAACCCGGCGAACTGGTGGACTACATCGCCCAGCCCGGCGACACGCTTCCCGCGCTGGCGGCGCATTTCAACACCAGCGTCGCGGAAATCCGCCTCGCCAACCCCGGCATCCCCGCCGACGCCACCACCATGCCGCCGGGCATGCCGATGAAAATCCCGGTCTACTATTTGCAGTTCTGGGGCACGCCGTTCCGGATCGTGCCGGACAACCTGTTCGTGAACGGGCCTTCGGCGGCGGGCTTCGACACCGAGGCGTTCGTGGCGTCGCAGTCCGGCTGGCTGAAGGATTACACAGGCTATGCGGGCGGCGCGAACCGCTCCGGCGCGGGGATCGTGGACTACGTGGCGGTCAACTACAGCCTCAGTCCGCGCCTGCTGCTGGCCCTGCTGGAATTCCAGACCGGCGCGCTCTCGCGTCCGCAGGCGCCCGACCGCCAGTACCCGCTCGGCCACCGGGACTACAACTACGCCGGCCTGTACCTGCAACTGGTCTGGGCGGCGAACACGCTCAACAACGGCTACTACGGCTGGCGCACCGGACGCCTGACCTCGTTCACCTATCCCGACACCCGGCTGGAGCGTCCCGACCCGTGGCAGAACGCCGCCTCGGTGGGCCTGCAATATTATTACTCGCGCCTGTATTCGGGCGAGGCCTACAACCGCGCCGTGGGACCGACCGGTTTCTCGCAAACCTACTGGACCCTGTTCGGCGATCCGTGGGCGGACTACGACCCGGCGTTCATGCCGGTCAGTTTGCAGCAGCCCGCGCTGGCGCTGCCGTTCCCGGCGGGCGAGACGTGGGCCTATACCGGCGGTCCGCACACCGGCTGGGGCCGCGGCGACCCGTTTGCCGGGATTGATTTCGCCCCGGCCACCGCCGAGAGCGGCTGTTACCCCACCGATAAATACGCCACCGCCCTGGCAGACGGGGTGGTGGCGCGCGTCCAGCCGGGCGTGGTGGTGCTCGACCTGAACGGCGACGGCGACGAGCGCACCGGCTGGGTCATCCTTTACCTCCACGTGGCGACGGACGGCCGCGCCGCCCTCGGAGCAGTCCTGAAGACCGGCGACCGGATCGGGCATCCCTCCTGCGAGGGCGGCACGTCCACCGGCACGCACATCCACCTTGCGCGCAAATACAACGGCGAGTGGATTGCTGCCGACAGCGCCATCCCGTTCAACCTGGAAGGCTGGATCGCGCACAACGGCGCGGCCGGTTACGAAGGCACGCTGACGCGCGAGAATCGCGTCCTCACTGCATCAAAGAATGCGGACGTGAACAGCCAGTTACAGGCGGGGAAGTGATGGGTTGGAGTAAAAAAAATGCAAGCGGAAATGAACCGCGAAGGCACGACCCCCGAAGAGCGGGGGCAGGCGAACGCGAAGGCTACTGTTGTCCGCGAAGGGTTTCTTCGCGGCCCCACAAGAATTCTTCGCGACCTTCGCTTCTTCGCGGTAAAAAAAACTACTGGATCAAATCACAGTCATGCCGTGGGTAGGGTAAAAATCCCGCTCTTGACCAATCCCCCGGACTCTTCATAAATCTCGTATCTCAATTCCATCGGCGCGACTTTGCCGAGCATGGCCTGCGCCGGGCAGTATTTCGTGGCCGTCAACTCGATGGCGCGCAGCAGCGCGGCTTCGTCCACGCCGCGGCCGGTGACGAGGTAGGTGATGACGATGTGCGTGAACACCTTCGGGTGCTGCTCCGCCCGGTCGGCGTGGACGCGCACCTCGAAGGCTGTCACCTGCTGCTGCTTTTTCTTCAGGATGGAGATCACGTCCATGGCCGTGCATCCGGCCAGGCTGACGCCCATCAGTTCGAGCGGGCGGAAGCCATCGTCCGCGCCGCCCACGGCCGGGTCCGCTCCGAGCGGGACCGTGAAGCCGGTCCCGGCGGAGCCGGCGAAACTCATCCCATTTTTCCAGACGACTTTGGTGTCCATAGTCATTCTCTCTTCCAGGGGCGATGTGACAGTCACGTTCAACGTGACTGTCACATCGCGGGCTATTGGAGCGCTTCGAGGATGGCCGCCACCAGGTTCGGTTCCGGCACTGCGCCGACCACGTGACCGGCGCCGTCGTTGATGGTGGTCTGCGGCACACCGCTGACGTGGTGCCGGTCGGCCAGTTCGGGGAATTCGGTGGCTTCGACCATTTCGGCCTGCACCAGATGGCTCTCCATGGCCATCATGTGCGCGAGCAGCACGGCTCGCGGGCAGTACGGTCAGGTGGGGGTGACGAAGACCTGCAGGTGGACCGGCTTCTCCAGCGACTTGAGGAACTCGCGCGTCGCCGCGCCCAGGCCCGAGTCGCGCCCGGAGACGATCAGCAGGTCCTGGATGAGCGTGGTGAACTCGTGCCCGGCCGGGATGCCCGACAGGCGGACGCCGTAATCGGTCACAGTGTCGCCGTCTTTGGCGGCGATGACCAGGCCGGGGGTCTTGTCCACGCGGTACTGCGCGGCCAGGGCCGCGTCCGCGTCCACGTCGTGGACGGCGAGGCTGATCTTGTCCGAGAGGGCGGCCACTTCCTCGACCAGTTGGCGGGTGTCGCCGCAGGCCGGGCAGTTCTGCTGTGAGCCGAAGAAGAGCACCTGCACCGGCTCCTTCATCCCGGCCAGGGCTTCGCGCACCTGTTTCTCGATGGCTTCGTTCAATAGTTTTGTCATGATTTCTCCTTGTTAGCAGTAGGACAAGTCTGAGACTTGTCCTACAGATTTGGATGCGGCGGGCGGGGAAAAGTTGCAGGTCAGGCCAGGTAATCTTCGAGATTCAGGGCGCGGTAGAGGCGTTCGCGCACCACTTCGGGGACGCTGGCATTTTCGGCGGCGGTCTCGTGATAGAGATAGATGGTCTTGCGCAGGGTGTCCACCACCACGCGGCAGTCCCGGCATTCGGAGACGTGGCGTTCGATGTCGGCGCACAGTTCGTCGCCGAGCGTGCCGTCCACGTAATCGGAGAGGGAGGCCAGCAGGGAGCGGCATTGGGAATGGTCGTGTTCGCTCATTTTTTATTTCTTCCTTTCGCCGAGCCGTTCGCCGTAGTAGGCGCCCAGGTCGTCGCGCAGGCGCAGGCGGGCGCGCAGCAGGCGGGTCTTGACGGCGGTCTCGCTCAGGTCGAGCGTCTGGCCCGTCTCTGCGATGGACAGGCCCTCGATGTCGCGCAGCAGGAAGACGATGCGCAGTTTTTCCGGCAGGCGGCGGATGGCCTGGTCGAGGCGGGCGCGGCTCTCGGAGGTCAGCAGTTCCTGCTCGGGCAGGCAGCACCAGTCGGACAGGTTGGCGGGGGCAAAATCCTCGTTATCGTCCGCGTCCGGCCCGAGGTCCGCGAGCGGGGTTTCGGGCCGCTGCCTGCGGATGAGCATGAGGGCTTCGTTGGCGGCGATGCGGTACAGCCAGGTCGAGAGGCTGGAGCGGCCTTCGAATCCACGGATGTGCTGGAGCGCTTTCAGGAATGTGTTCTGGAGCACGTCCTCGGCATCCTGCGGGTGGGCGAGCATCTTCAGCGCCAGCCGGTGGATCGGTCCGGAATAGGCCTCCACCATTCGGGCGAATTCGGCGCGGTCGCCGCGGCGCAGGGCTTCAACGGAAATTTCGGTTGTGGTTTCACTCATTGGATGTTTCCTTGCCGGGAAAGTTGCACATTCCGAGTATACCCGAAGCGGATAAGTTATGACAAAACACACGGATGAATGTCTATACTTTTAGGATATATGCCACTGGAAAGGAACGTCCGGTTTGACTAATATCCTAGCATAGCATTTCTCTACCGGACAAATCTCCTGGCTGGACGCGGACGAGCGCGGATGTACGCGGAAAAAGGCTTTTTTTGATTTTTGTCTCGGTTTTATCCGCGTTTTCCGCGTCCCATTTCTCTTTTGTCCGGTAGCAAAGCATAGCATGAAATCTGAAAATCTTGGCAACCTGGCATTTTTTGAAGGGCTTGGCGCAGCAGACTTGCGACTGCTGGCGCCGTTCTTCGCGCCGCAGGCCTGCGAGGCCGGGACGACCGTCTTCGAGCAAGGCGGCCGGGCAGACTTCCTCTACCTGGTCGTCGAAGGGGAAGTGGTCATCCGTTACAAGCCGGACGACGGTCCGCTGATGACCGTGACGCACGTCCTGCCGGGCGGGGTGTTCGGCTGGTCGGCCGCGATGGGCAATTCGGTCTACACGTCGGAGGCGGTCTGCGTCTGCCGGACCTCCACCGTGCGCATCCTCGGCGCGGATCTGCGGATGCTGTGCGAAAAGCACCCGGCAGTGGGCAAGATCATCCTCGACCGGCTGGCGGCCGTCATTGCCGAGCGCACGCGGGCGCGCAAGCCGGAAGTCATGTCCATGCTGGTGAACAACATCCGCCAGCAGAACGGCAGCACGGGAGACGCAAAAATGACCAAACCCGACCCGAAAACAGAAATGCAAATGAAAGCGCTGGTGGAGCAGTTGAGCGCCTATATCGAGACGTTCCACGGCGGATCGGTCGAATACGTTTCGTTCGACGGGAAACTGCTGAAGGTGCGCCTCGGCGGGGCGTGCCTGGGATGCCCGCTTTCCCCGTCCACCCTGCACGGCTGGGTGGAGGGGACGGTGCGCCAGTTCTTCCCCGACATCCAGGGCGTGGAGCCGGTCTGATTTTCGTAATTTCCTCAAATGCCGCGAGCCGGACGAATCCGGCTCGTTTTCATTTCCGCCCTCACTATCGAAATTGTCGGGCTGTTAGAACGGTTTTGTAAGTAAATGATTTTTATTTCTGTGCTATCCTGAATCAAGAAATATCGCGCCTGTCCTTACCAAGGAAGAAGCCTATGTCCGCTAAACTTGCGCGTCTCTCGTACACGCTGCGTTATGCAATTTATGGGGCGCTGTTTGGCCTGCTTTTCCCTATCGGCGGCACGATTGCTGAGTCGCTTATGGATGGCCGGCAACTGAGCCTTGTGACCATGCTGTCCACACAAAGCAGTCATCCCTTGTTGTGGATCATTGATGCAGCGCCGCTCTTCCTCGGCCTGGCATTTGGACTGGCAGGATGGCGTCAGGAACGGCTGTCTCATTTCGCCGCGGATCTGGAATCTGCTGTGGAAAAACGGACGGCGGAACTCACGCTTGCCAATGCCGAACTCCAGCGCGAGATTGACGCGCGGCGTCACGGTGAAACAGTGATCGAGCGCGCCAAACAGGAGTGGGAAACCACCTTCGACGCCGTTTCCGATATTGTTTTCCTGACCGATGAGAACGATCGGATCATGCGCTGCAACCGGGCCGCGGCAGAACACCTTCATCTCGCATTCAGAGATCTGGTTGGGAAACCGCTGACCCAAACCTTGTTCGAGTGCAAAGAAGGGGGAGAATGGATACATACCAGCGGAGAGATGGAATTCCCGTGCCTGAAAGGTTGTTATGATGTTTCCGTTTTTCCCAGCGCCGCCGACGATGCCGGAACGCGCATCCTGTATATATTGCACGATATTACTGCCCGCAAGCAGGCCGAGAACGAACTGCTCCACCAGAAACAGTACTTCGAAGCCCTGATGCTGAATATCCCCGCCGCAATCGTCGTGCTGAACAACGATCAGAATGTTGTATCCTGCAACCCGGCTTTTGAAAGTCTGTTTGGCTATCGCGAATCCGAAATCATCGGTCAGGAGGTTGACAAGTTCGTCGCAACCGACGCCACTTCCGTCGAGGCGGAGCAGTATACACAGCAGGCAATGACCGGCCCGGTCCACGGGATCGGCATGCGCCATCACAAGGACGGGACACAGTCCGAGATGGAAATTTTCGGCGTTCCGGTCATGGTTGGCGGCGAAAAGGTGGGGGCGCTGGCGATCTATCATGATATTTCCGAACTGGCGCGTGCCCGCCGGGAAGCCGAAGAAGCCAACCGCGCCAAGAGCGAGTTCCTGGCCAATATGAGCCACGAGATCCGCACCCCGATGAACGGCATCATGGGAATGCTGGAACTGGCCCTGGATACTCCGTTGAGCAGCGAACAACGCGACTACCTCAATACTGCACTGCAGAGCGCCGAGGCGCTGCTCACCCTGCTCAACGATATTTTGGACTTTTCCAAGATCGAAGCCGGGCGGCTGGAACTGGAAACCATTGATTTCAACCTGCGTGTGACTGTGGAGGATATGGCCTACGCCTTTGCCAAGCGCGCCCAGGATAAGGGTCTCGAACTCGCCTGCCTCGTCCACCCGGACCTGAAAGTTGGTCTGCGCGGCGACCCGGGACGCCTGCGCCAGATTCTGGTCAACCTGGCGGGCAACGCCTTGAAGTTCACCTCCCAGGGCGAGATCGTTGTCCGCGCCGACCCGGTTTCTGAAACCAAGACGCACGTCACGGTCCGGCTGTCGGTCCAGGATACCGGCATTGGCATTCCGCTGGAAAGGCAGGCGGCTGTCTTCAGCCGTTTTACCCAGGCTGACGGATCCACCACCCGCCGCTTTGGCGGGACCGGCCTCGGCCTGACCATCTCCAAGCAGGTGACCGAGGCGATGGGCGGGAAGATCGGAGTGGATTCGGCTCCCGGTGTGGGAAGTACGTTCTGGGTGGAAATTCCCTTCGAGAAGCAGCCGGATGCAAAAAGAGACACGGCCCCCTTGCCGGGCGGCCCGGTGAATGTAAAGGGGCTGCGTGTTTTGGGCGTGGACGATAATGCCACCAATCGCTCCATTCTCTCCAAGATTCTCGAAGGCTTCGGCTGCCGTTCCGAAATGGCGGTTGGGGGCGTGGATGCGCTGAAGGTCTTGCGCGCCGCCAAACACGCCAGCGATCCCTTCCGCGTGGTTCTGCTGGATATGCAAATGCCCGACATGGACGGAGAGCAGACTGCCCGCGAAATTCTCGCCGATCCGCTGATTAAACATGTCTCCATAATTGTCCTGACTTCGATGGGGCAGCGCGGCGACGCCTCCCGCCTGGAAGCCCTCGGCTGCGCCGGATATCTGCTCAAGCCGATTAAACAGCAAATGTTGTTCGATGCCCTCCTCGCTGTTCTGAGCCAGCGCCCGCTCAAGCCGGGGACGGGGCGGCTGGTCACCCGGCATTCCCTCGCCGAGGTCAAGCGGCAGGGGACGCGCATCCTGCTGGCCGAGGACAACCCCGTCAACCAGAAGCTGGCCGTCATGCTGCTCCAGAAAGCCGGCTTCTCGGTGGATGCGGTCGAGACCGGCCTCCAGGCCGTTGATAAGGTCAAGCAGGGCGCGTACAACGCGGTCCTGATGGATGTCCAGATGCCCGAGTTGGACGGCCTCGAAGCCACTCAGCGCATCCGCGGGTGGGAAAAGAAGGGACAGCGCATTCCCATCATTGCCATGACCGCCCATGCCATGAAGGGGGACCGCGAACGCTGCCTGGAAGCCGGCATGGATGATTATGTTTCCAAGCCGCTCGATCCGCAGTCCCTGCTGAATGTCCTTGACCGCTGGATCGCCTTGCCCGCCGGCGAGCCGCAGGAAATCCTGTCCGACGCCGGGAGTGAACAAGCCTCCTCGCCCCGGCAGCCCGATAGCGGACTGGCATTTGAAGACGGCATCTTTGGCGAGGAAGCAGAAAAAGAGACGACAACCGGGCTTCCCGCCTCGCCTCTCGCGGAAGAAACCGCCGGACTGCCTCTCGATGTGGAGGCCGCCATGCCGCGTTTCAGCGGCGATCGTAACTTCTTCGCCGAGATGTGCCAGGACTTTCTCCAGCATTTGCCGGGCCGCCTGGAGGAACTGAAATCCGCCCTCCACTCCGGTGATGTTGCCGCCCTGACGCGCGCCGCGCACAACCTCAAGGGCGTAGCCTCCAATTTCAGCGCCGGGCCGCTCACTTCGCTTGCCGCCCGCCTCGAAGCCAGGGGCAGGCTGGATGACCTGGACGATGCTCCCGCGCTGGTCGCGGCCATCGCCGCCGAGGCGGCGCGCCTGGAAAAATATCTCAAAAGCATGGAAATCCATGCCGGATAAGGAGATGCCTATGTCCCGCCTGCTTGTAATTGACGATGACCCCATTTACCACAAAATGATTGCCAACGCCCTCGCGGAGGAAAGTTATCAAATTGATTTTGCGTCGAATGGCAAACAGGGAATGGAGATGGCGATCAGCCTCTCCCCGGATCTCATCATCACCGATGTGATGATGCCCGATATTACCGGCTACGAAGTGGCCCGGCTCCTGCGCCGCCAGCCGCAGTTTGCCCAAACGCCCATCCTGGTTCTGACCGCCCAGACCGGCCTGCAGGACAAACTAAAATCCTTTGAGGCCGGCGCGGACGATCACCTGACCAAGCCGTTCGAGCCGGCGGAACTGGCGGCGCGCCTCGCGGCATTGCTGCGCCGCGCCGAATCCGCCCGGACCTCGCGCCTGTCTCCTGCGCACGAGGAGGCGAAGTTCATTGCCCTCCACAGCCTGCGCGGCGGGACGGGCTGCTCCAGCCTGGCGGTCAACCTGGCGGTTGGGCTGTTCTCCCTTTGGAAAACGCCGACCGCCTTGCTCGACCTGACGATGACCGCCGGGCAGGTGGCGCTGATGTTGAACTCCACGCTCAAGCGCACCTGGGCAGACGTGGCCCACTACAGCCCCGCCGAATTGGATATGGATGTCATCCAGTCCATCGTCGCCAAACACGAGAGCGGACTGGCATTCATCGCCGCGCCCACCTATCCGACAGAGGCGGAGACCATCAAGGGCGAATCGCTCGGCGCGGCGCTGCGCCTGCTCCGTTCGTCGTACGATTACCTGGTTGCCGACCTGCCGCACGATTTAAGCGATATTGCCATCCAGGCGCTCGACGCGGCAGATGTCATATTGATGCTGGCTTCGCCCGATATGGCCTCCCTCCGGGCTGTGGCCGCCGGGCTGGATACTTATGCAAAGTTGAATTACCCGCCCGAAAAAATCAAACTGGTGTTGAACTGGACTTTCCCGCGGCGCGGACTGGCAAAAGAGAAGATCGAGTCGGCGCTCTCTGTCCCCGTTGCGATCACTATTCCCTACACCGCCGATCTGTTTGTGGATGCCATCAATTACGGCCAGCCTTTTGTCGTGGATAAACCCGGCGAACCGATATCCGGTCTGCTGGAAGACATGGCTTTCCTTTTGAGCAAGGATGCGCACAAGAAGGCGAAACCGGCAAATCCAACCGAAGCCTGGCAGAGGGTTTACAAACGATATCAGGAACGGAAAAAATAAAAAAAAACAGGAGCGGCGAAACGACCGCTCCTGTCTTTTGTGCCTGCTGCAAAAAGGTTTTACCACGAAGGATATGACGGACACAAAGGGAAAAGAAAAGGTCTTTTCCTTCGTGTTCCTTTGTGACCTTCGTGGTTGAATCGTTTTTGCAATCGAGTCATCGGGGTTACTTGCGGAACGAACCGATGATGAGGGCCAGGCCGCCCAGTAGCAGCAGGCCAATCCAGGCGTATTCCAGGACGCCCTCGAAGGGGGTGCCGAGGAAGAAACCCAGCACCAGCAGCACTGCGGCTGGAATGTAGGCCCACTTCATCTTCGCCAGCAGCGCCACCAGCAGGAACGTGATCCCCAGGCCGACGAAGAACACGCCGCCCGTATCCATGACGTTGAACGCCTCGCTCATGGCCGACGTTGCGCCCAGCGTGAGCAGGATGCCGCCGGGGATGATCGCCCACCAGCGGCGCGTGTCGCGCAGGTACACCGCCCAGAAGCCCGCGCCGACGCCGCCCAGGAAGGCCAGCCCGCCCCAGCCCAACCGGTCGAGCAGGAGCGCCGAAGCCGACATGCCCGCCAGCGTGAAGCCGGGGATGGCCGCCCACCACTTGCTCCGGTCGCTGAAGAACATGTACAGGAAGATGACGGCCGCGACGGCCAGCAGGCCGGCCCAGAAGTAGCCCGTGGCGCCGGTCAGGATGCCGGTCTTATCGAGCAGCATCAGGATCCCGCCCAGGATGAGCGCGGCGCCGATGACGATGCGGTAATCAAAACGTTTCATTCGATCCTCCTCGGTCATTTGATTGGTCATTTGATTTCAATCGAACCCATGCCGGCTTCGAGCGTAATGTCGGCGCGGTTGTTCGCGGCTGCGTAATCGGCGGACTGATAGACGTCCCCCTCGAGGCGCGGGAAGCGCGCCGAATCCACCTGCACCGAGGTCATGCCGCTCTTGACCCGGATGCGGGCCGCCACCCCGTTGGGGATGCTGATCTTCAGCGACGAGACGCCGGCGTTGATGTCGGCCAGCGTGTTCCCGGCGCGGGCCGGCATGGTGATCTCCGTGCTGCTGGCGCCCGTCTCCAGTTTCAAGTCGGTGACGAGCAGGTCGGCCAGGTCGAGCGCGGCGGAACTGGCGCCGCTGTTGATCTTCAGTTTCAGCGGGACTTCGCCGGTCAGCGCCAGGTCCCAGTCGAGACCCCGGCCCGGGCTCCATTCCCAAAACTGGGACGGCACGCGCAGTTTGACCTCGAGCCGGTCGTCCTCGGTCTCGCTCTGGACCTCCAGCCCGCCGCGGCAGGAACCGCTCAAGGCGTTCCCGGCGGCCGCGCCGGCGTGCAGGTTCAGTTTCCCGGCCCCGTGGTTGAGTTTGAAGGACACGCTCCGGGCGCTGCCCAGGTCCACGCTGATGTTTTCCGGCGGCGCGGTCCGCCCGCGGAAGAAGTAGCCCACGATCATCCACACGCCGACCAGGATCAGGGCGGCCGGCCAGAAATAATCCCAGACACTGCCCGGCAGGTATTCAATCTCGCGGAGCAGGAGCAGCGCGGCCAGGATGATGAGCAGGACTCCCCAGAAGATGCTCGAACGCTTGTACATGGCTGTTCTCCTATTCCTCGAGTTTGGATTTGCGGCGGAGGAGGCCGCGCACGATGAGCCAGATGCCGAGCAGGAAGAGCAGGGCAATCGGGGCGTATTCGGCATATTGCCCGAAGAGGGTCAAGCCGCCGAACATGGTGCCGAAAATGGCGAACAGGATGGCGCTGACCACCAGCAGGTTCAGGCCGTGGGCCGCATCCTTGCGGAGCGTTCCGCCGAGCAGCCCTGAGAGCAGGACGCCCACGCCGACAAAGCCGAAGATGAGCGTCCACATGTAGTTCCAGGAAGCGTAACTTTCCGGCGTGTTCTGGGCATTCTGGATGTACAGGATGCCGCCGACCCCGGCCACGATGCAGGCCGGCACGGCCATCCCCGGCGCGCCGACCAGCATCCCCACGAACAGGATGACCGCCCCGGAGAAGATGACCCACATCGGCCAGGAAGTGAAGGAAAGGCTGAAGGCCAGGTCAGGATAGATGCGGGAGACGATCAGCCAGGCGGCAGCCAGGATGAGGATGACCCCCAGGGCAAGTTGCGTGCGGTTTTTTCTTTCCATTTGCATTCTCCTTGGATATGGAATTTACGAGATCATAGTGTATTACGCAAAACTGTGAAAATAGTTACGAGTTACGGCGGCGGCCAGGGGATGCCGATCCAGTTGGTGTATCCGTGTTTTTCCACCGTGGCGATCCTCCCGCTCGAAGGCTCGGCGCACCCGGCCTGGTCGGTGACCGTGTAGGTGGTGGCGTACTGGTCGGGGAAGGAGACCGGCCACCACAGGTACGCGCCGTTCTGGCAGACGAACAGGTCCAGCTGGTAGCCGCGGTCGTCGTCCACGGTCATGTAGACGGAATTCCAGGTGATGGTCACCTGGTCGCCGCTGCGCGTGGCGGCGACAGAGGCCGGCGGGTTGTATAGCGCGCTCGGACCGGGTAGGCTGTATTCCCGGTAGCGGAGCGTGGTGATGTTGCCGGTCACTTCGACAACGCTCGGCGCGACCCAGCACGGGTACGTGAGTTTATCGAGTCTGACGTACAGCCAGTTGGACAGATGGTAGCGGCCCCAGACCACGCCGGTGTCGCCCGGATACAGGTCGCCGGCGTGGAGGAAGGCCTTGGCCGGCCCGTAGCGGCAGTGCGCCTGCATGACGACCTTGAACGTCGGGAAGGCGAACGTTGGCGTGGGGGTGACGGACGGCGTCAGGGTTGGCGTGGGCGTAAAGGTGTCGGTCGGGGTGAAGGTGGGGAGGGGCGTGAACGTCAGCGTGGCGGTCGGCGTCGGCGCGGGGAGCAGGGTCGCGGTCCGGGTCGGCGCGGGGGCCGTCGGGCTGGATGTTGTCGTCGGCGGTTCCCCTCGCGGCGCGTTGCAGGCGGCGAGCAGGAGGCAGGTCAGGAGGAGCAGGGATGGTTTCATTCTGTCCTTTCCACTCGATTATCCGGCGAATAATCCAATCTCGATATTTCCCAGCGCCCGCCGCAGGTTCCCGGCAGACAGGCGGCAAGCAGGCAGGTGAGGGCGCGAATGAAAAACCGACAGGAAATGTTCATGGGAGCCTCCCGTCTCAGTGTACAGGATTTGAGAGGGCGAGTCAACGGGATTAATTTCCCATCCCACCCTTTGACATTTCCCCGTTCCTCTATAGCGCCGATGTCCCCCCGGAGGCAATCGAATTTGCCGGTCTGTGCTATAGTTATGGTCATGCCCATCCGCATCCTCAACGGATTCTCCAAATCCTTGCCCTGGCCGCCGTATCGTCGGATAGGAGCGGTTTGCCTGCTGGCCGAAACGAACGATGGCCTCCTGCTGGTGGATACCGGCCTGGGACTGCACGATTACGAGCAGCCCACGCGCATGATGCGCGACTTCATGACCGTCATGCGCGCCGTGCGCGACCCGGACCTGGCCCTCGTCCGCCAGATTGCCCGGTCGGGGCGGGACCCGGGAACGGTGCGCCACATCGTCCTGAGCCACCTGCACCTCGACCACGCCGGGGGCCTGCCGGACTTTCCGCAGGCGCAGGTACACGTCGCCCGGCGCGAATACGAAACCCTGCGTCATCCCCGAAAACTCCTCGAAATTGCCTACAACAAAGCGGACTTTGCCCACGGGCCGCGCTGGAATCTCCACGACTTGCGCGGTGAGACGTGGTACGGCTTCGACGCCGTCCGCCTGCCGGGGATCGAGCCGCAGGTCTGGCTCGTGCCGCTGCCAGGGCATACCTCCGGTCATTGTGGGGTCGCGCTCCAGACGGAAACTGGTTGGGTGTTCTTCTGCGGAGACGCGGCGCCGGTCAACCTGGATTTCCGCTTCGGCCCCGTGGCGCTCTACCGTCCGACTATCGGGCCGCACGTGCCGCGGCTGAAGGCGTTCGCGGCGGCGCATCCCGAGGTGCGCTTGATCGCCGGGCATATGTTTCTGGACTTCTTCGAGAAGGAAGGAACAAAATGACAATCCATCTCCTCAACGGTTTTACCTGCAATGCCCGCATCCCGCGTCACTGGGAATGCGGCACGCTCGACCTGCTGGTCGAAACGAGCGACGGCCTGGCGCTGGTGGACACCGGTCTCGGCGCGGACGACTACGTTCGCGACAGCGGCATCCTGAAATTGTTCAAAGTCATCACTCGGATGCCGCTCGACCCGGACGAGGCTGCTATCCGCCAGGTGGCCCGGCTGGGATACAAACCCGAGAACGTGCGCCACATTGTTTTGACGCACATGCACTTCGACCATTGCGGCGGCCTGCCCGATTTCCCCTGGGCGAAAGTCCACGTGTATCGCAAGGAGTACGAGGCCTTTATCGGAAAGCGGAAACAGTTCGCGGACCTGGCCTACGTCCGCCGCCACATTGCCCACGGCCCGGACTGGGTGCTGTATAACGATACCGGGGAGAAGTGGTTCGACTTCGACGCCATCCGCCTGCCGTTCGAGCCGGAGATGTGGCTGCTGCCGCTGCCGGGTCACACACGCGGCCTGTGCGGGGTGACCATCAAAACGCCCGACGGCTGGCTGTTCCAGACCTCCGACGCGGCGGCCCTGTTCAACGAGGAAGCCCCGGAGTGGCTCGTCCGCTGGGCGCTTGGTCCGCACCAGCCGCGCATCCGCCAGTTCGCGGCGGCCCATCCCGAGGTCCGCGTGGTGGCCGGACATGCGTGGCTGGATTGGTTCGAAAAGGATAAAACAATCTGATATGTTCAATCGCATCCGCGATATTCTGATCGGCCCGCCGCTGCCCACACAGCAATCCGCCCACGAAAAATTGAACAAGATCCGCGCCCTGGCGGCCTTTTCCCCGGACGCACTTTCATCCATCGCCTATGCCAACCAGGAAATCTATCTCGGGCTGGTGATCGCCGGGGCCGCCGGGCTGAGCATGGCCTGGCCGATCGGGCTGGTCATTGTCGGCCTGCTGATGATTGTCTCGCTGTCCTATTTCCAGACCCTGCACGGGTATCCCTCCGGGGGCGGGTCGTACGTGGTGGCGCGCTCGAACCTGGGGACGTATCCGGGGCTGGTTGCCGGGGCCGCCCTGCTGATTGACTACATCCTGAACGTGGCGGTCAGTGTGACCGCGGGCGTGGCGGCGATTGCCTCGGCATTTCCGGCCCTCTGGACGCACAAGGTAATGATTGCCCTGGCCCTGTTGGTGGTGATCACGCTGGCAAACCTGCGCGGCCTGCGCGAGGCCGGCACAGTGATGTCCATCCCGGTGTATTTATTCCTGGGCACGTACCTGCTGATGATCGTTTACGGACTGATCCGGCTGGCGGTCGAGGGGCCTTCAGCGGCGGTCAGCGCGCCGGCGGCTGTCCAGCCGCTGACGATTTTGCTCATCCTGCATGCCTTTTCCACCGGCTGCACCGCGCTGACCGGCATCGAATCGATCAGCAACGGCGTGCCTTCCTTCCGCCCGCCCGCAGCGAAAAACGCGGGGCGGACACTGATCGCCATGGCGCTTCTGATGGGCGTTCTCTTCCTCGGCAGCATCGGGCTGACGCAGTTCCTGGGCGTGGTTGCCGGTCCGCAGGAGACCATTCTTTCCGCCCTGGCGCGGCGTCTCCTGGGGAGCGGCCTGGCTTATTATGTGATCCAGGCCACCACCTTGTTGATCCTGGCCGTGGCGGCCAATACCAGTTTTGCGGGCTTCCCGCGCGTAGCCGCCATCCTGGCCGAAGACGGCTTTTTGCCCCGCCAGTTTAACAGCCTGGGCGACCGCCTGGTATTTTCGAACGGTATCCTGGTCTTGTCGGTGGTCTCAGGAATCCTGATCGTTGTTTTCAATGGCGATACCCATGCCCTGGTGCCATTGTTCGCGATCGGGGCCTTCCTGGCATTTACCCTCTCGCAGGCCGGCATGGTGCTGCACTGGTGGCGGGAGCGCGGCCGGGCCTGGGCTGTCAAAGCGGCGATCAATGGCGTGGGCGCGCTGGCCACCGCCAGCGCCCTGCTGGTGGTGGGGATCAGCAAATTCGCGCAGGGCGCATGGATAACAATTATTTTTATCCCGCTCCTGGTTTTTATATTCCTGCAAATCAGGGTGCATTATAAAAAAATGGCAGGTGAACTCACCCTGCGCGGCCTGCCGCCATCCTTGAAACCGGCGCCGCCTCTGCGGGTGGTGATACCAATTTTCGGCGTCCATCGCGCCATGGTGGATGCGGTCAACTTTGCCCGTTCGATTTCCAATGAAGTGACGGCGGTGTATGTCGAACTGGAACCCGGCGCAGGCGACAAAATGCGCGCCACCTGGGAGCAATGGTGGCCGGATGTGCCGATGGCGGTTGTCCCTTCGCCCTACCGTTCGATTGTCGGCCCGTTGATCAAGTATCTCGACGAGACCGACGAACAGCGTAATGACGGGCGGCTTTCCGCGGTCATTTTGCCCGAGTTCGTTCCTCCCCACTGGTGGCAGAACCTGTTGCACAACCAGACTGCCTGGCTGTTAAAAGCCGCCCTGTTGTATCGCCGCAGCCAGCGTGGATACGGGCGGGTGATTATTGACATTCCCTACCATTTGAAACAGGGGTAATCGCTTCGGGGCCGGACCGTTCGGCTGAGCGCTCACGGCGAAGCCTCGAACCTGCCTGCAAAGATACGGGCGGCCAAGCGGCCGCCCGTATGGTTAGTGGATTTCGCCCACCACTTCCCCCTCCACTTTATCTGCCCAGGGATAGATCTCGGTCCCTTTGGCGGCCTCCCGGATGGCGGGATCGTCGGAGTAGTGGCCGCGCTTTTCGGGCGGCAGCAACGGAGCGATGTGACGCATGATCTCGTGGCCGATCTCGTCCAGCTGGGCGCGGCGTTCGCGCCCGGACCCGGAGGCGGTGAACGGTCCGAACGGCTTGCCGATGTTGACGGTCACGCGGGCGCGCCGGCCGCGAAACAGCGAGGGGAACACTTCGGTGAACCCGTCCAGCCCGACGGGCAGGATGGGCGCGCCGGTGCGGGCTGCCAGGTACGCGGTCCCGGGGCGGGCCGGACGCAGGATGGTGGCCCAGTTCCCGGCCTCGGGGAAAATCCCCAGGATGCCGTCGTTCTTCAGGATGTTTTCCGCGGCCTGTAGGGCGGCGCGTGACCCGGTCCCCCGGTAGAGTTTGTGGTAGCCCCACAGGAAGGGGATGATGCGCGTCCAGAGCGGGGCGTGCGGCGTGACTGCCCCGCCGACGAATTCGATCGGCCAGGGCGCAAAGCGGACGAAGGCCACCGGGTCAATGAAACTGAAATGGTTGCCCACCAGCAGCAGGGGGCCTTTGTCGGGCAGGTTTTCCGCGCCGTTGATTTCGAGGCGCGTCAGCAGGGCGAAGGCCGGGATGGACAGTTGTTTCAACACGAAGCGCACCGGCCGCCGGCGGAAGGGGTGGAGTTTCTCAGCCATAGAATTAATTGGGGGTTCGTCTCGTCAATCGAAGTTGATCGGAGTCTTATGCGTGACCTTCTTCACTCTCAAGAGGAAGATAAGGCCGATTACCAGGAACGCCACCACGGTGCCAATCGCCCAGTACATCGCGTTTTTGTTCGCGATATCCACAGCAAAATTACGATTGGTATACCAGGTGAGCATTAGCGCGAATGTGGTGCCGAACACGAACGGTCCAATCGCAGTGGATGTGCGTCCTGCGACAGACAGGAACCCGAAAAATTCGGTTGTCTTTGTTTTGGGTGAAAGCTGGCTGACCATGGTGCGGCTGACTGCCTGCACACCGGAAAGCGAGAAACCGGCCAGCGCGCCAATGAAATAAAAGAGTGTCTTGGAATCTGTGATATAGAGACAACCGATCACGGCCATCAACATGATGAGCGCATAAACAATCGCCTGCTTGCTGCTGTATTTGTTGGAGATCCAGCCGAAGAGGAAGGAACCAGCCGCCCCTGCCACTTGCAGGATAATGATCAGGACGATCAATTCGGAGGTCTTGAAACCGAAAAGGATGGCTGCGATGAGAGCCGCATTGTCCATCAGCATCATGATCCCATCGTTGTAGATCAGGAATGCCAGCGCGTACTTGATGAATTCCTTGTAGCGTTTCACGTTCTTGAAGGTCTCGGCGAGTTTCTTGAATGCCATGCGGATGGTGGACATTCCGGCGGGAAGGGTTTCGGGTTCGTTGACCTGCTTGACCAATAAAAACACAGGGATGGATGAGATCAGGAAGAACAACGCGGTGATGATAAATGCAAGGCGCACCATCAAAGCGCCTCCAATCACCTGGATCGGGATAAGAATGATCACCAGGCAGACAATCCCGCCGAGCATTCCCATGGCCCAGCCATTGCCGGATATTTTACCGATGGTCTCAGGGGTAGAGATATCCACAAGCAGCGAATCGTAAAATACCTGGGACGCCCGGTAACCAATTTCGGCCAGGATGAAGAAAGTCATTGCCAGGAAGACATCCCCGCCCTGAACGAAAAAGAGCAGTCCAGTAAACATAACTGCGATGGCGGTAAATATGAACAGCAATTTCTTCTTCGACCTTGAGAAATCGGCAATCGTTCCCAGAACGGGGGAAATCAGCGCCACGATCACCGCTGCAATCACGACTGCATAGTTCCATAGTGTCGTACCGGGCAGACTCGCGTCTTTGGCTACCACCTCGACAAAGTACTTGGAAAATACCGCCAGGAGGATGACCGCAGCATAGGCGGAATTGCCAAAGTCATACATGTACCATGCCCACTTCTGACGCTTATGCAGTTTTGCTTCGTTGATGTTCGTTGTCATAGCACACCTCACACATGGGATGGGCCAATTGTACCAATGCCTGGCCGGGAATCTGTTATGATTGAATTAACAAATCCGTTGCAGAAAAGATGTGACTTTTGTGACCTGCGGTCGGCGTCTGTGACAAATCTCCCTTTCCTCCTCATCGAATTCCTCGACGAACTCGTCTTCGGCGTGACCGGCGCCGCCTGGCCGTTCATCCAGACCGAACTGGGCCTGAACTACACCCAGATCGGTATCCTGCTGACCGTGCCGGGGATCGTCTCCACCATCGTCGAGCCGTTCCTGGGCGTTCTCGGCGATGTCTGGAAGCGCCGGCTGCTCATTCTCGGCGGCGGGATTTGCTTCGTGCTGGCGCTCCTGCTGACCAGCCTGAGCGTCAGTTTCGTTCTTTTGCTTTTCGCATTTTGTCTTTTCTATCCCGCCTCGGGCGCGTTCGTCAGCCTGTCGCAGGCCACCCTGATGGACCGCGATCCGTCCCGCCACGACCACAACATGGCGCGCTGGACCTTCGCCGGGTCGCTGGGCGTAGTCCTCGGTCCGCCGCTGCTGGTGGGACTGTCGGCGCTCGGCTTCGGCTGGCGCGGCGTGTTCCTGGCGCTGGCCTTCCTGGCCGGGATCGTGCTCCTGCTCGCCTGGCGCAAGATCCCGCGCGATGCTTCCAACCTGCCAAAAATCCCCTCTTTCACTGGTTTGCTCGACGGTTTTCGCGTTACGTTTTACGCTTTACGAAATAAGAACGTTCTTCGCTGGCTGGCGCTGCTCGAATTCTCCGACCTGATGCTCGACGTCCTGCTGGGCTTCCTGGCGCTCTACTTTCACGACGTGGCCGGCCTGACCGAGACCCAGGCCGCGGGCGCGGTCTTCGTCTGGCTGGTCTTCGGACTGCTCGGCGACTTCCTGCTCATCCCGCTTCTGGAAAAAGTGGACGGCCTGACCTACCTGCACCTCAGCGTGGCGCTCGAACTCCTGCTTTTCCCGGCCTTCCTGCTCATCCCGCAAGTCTGGCTTAAACTGGCGCTGGTCGGCCTGCTCGGCTTCTTCAACTCCGGCTGGTACGCCATCCTGAAAGGCCGCCTCTACTCCGCCCTGCCCGGCCAATCCGGGACGGTGATGGCGCTGGGGAACGTCACCGGCCTCGTTGGCGGACTCCTGCCGCTCGGCATCGGCCTCGCCGCCGACGCCTTCGGCCTGCGCGTTGCCATCTGGCTCCTGCTGGCCGGGCCCCTTGCCCTGCTCCTCGGCCTGCCGCGCCGCAACTCAACTGCCATTAACCATTCTCCATGATCTATTCTCTTTACCTCCACGTTCCTTTTTGCAAGCACCGCTGCGCCTACTGCGATTTCAACACCTACGCCGGGCAGGAAGCGCTCATTCCCGATTATGTGGACGCGCTGGTTCGGGAAATCGAATCGGTTGCCCATTCTGCCCCGGAACAATTGGCCGTGCATACGATATTTTTTGGCGGCGGCACTCCGTCGCTGCTCACGTCGAAACAATTCGAGCAAATCTTCCGCGCCCTCCGCGGCCATTTCGACCTGTCAGACCTCGAGACTTCTTTGGAAGCCAACCCCGGCACGGTCAGCCTCGACACTCTCCGCGACCTGCGCTCGCTCGGCTTCAACCGCATCAGTTTCGGCGTCCAGTCCTTCCACGCGAACGAGTTGCGCCAACTGGAACGCATCCACGATCCATTCGACGTGTTCGACGCCGTGACCTGGGCGCGCCGCGCCGGGTTCGAGAACCTGAACCTCGACCTCATCTTCGGCCTCCCGCAGCAGTCCCTGGACCGGTGGTCTGCCACCGTTAAACGCGCCGTGGGACTGGCCCCGGAGCACCTCTCGCTCTACGCGCTGACCGTGGAGCATGGCACGCCGTTCGGGCGCTGGGCGGCGCGCGGCCTGCTCCCGGTCCCGGATGCGGACGCGGCGGCGGAGATGTATGAGTGGGCGGGGGATTTCCTGTCCGCCAGCGGATACGAACAATATGAAATTTCGAACTGGGCGAAGCCTGGTTTTCAGTGCGAACACAACTTGCAGACCTGGCGCAACCAGCCCTACCTCGGCTTCGGCGCGGGAGCGCACGGATACGCGGCGGGCGTGCGCTATTCCAACGTGCTGCGCATCAAAACCTATATCGAACGCCTCACGAATCCAGAATCTCGAACCGTGAACATCGAATTTCCTTTTTCGCCAGCGACGGTCAACCGTCTACCGTCCACCGTCCGAAGTGAAATGCAGGAGACCATGATGCTCGGCCTGCGGTTAACGAGCGAGGGCGTCTCCGCCGCGGATTTCGCGGCCCGGTTCGGGGTCCCGGTGACGGACGTGTTTGGGAAGGAAATTGATGAGTTGCTTGGGCTGGGACTGCTGGAGTGGGTGTTGCCCCCCTCTCCCGCTTTTGGGAGAGGGGCCGGGGGTGAGGGCATAATCCGCCTCACGAAGCGCGCCCGCCTGCTCGGCAACCAGGTTTTCATACGCTTCGTGGATTGACACGCTCAGACCCTAAAGGTCTCCAAGACCTTTAGGGTCTATAACCATGGATTTTGTTGTACAATGATGGTGTTCATCCTTTCCAGCAAGGGGTTCTGCCATGCCGAAAAAGAAACCGATTTTCGAAACGCCGCACATCCTGCACGACCTGCCGCTTGCCCAGAGCGACCAGGCCCATTTCCACTTTGACGAGTTCGCCGTCACGCTGGCGCGCTTGATCGCGGACAAAGAGACGCGTACCCCGCTGACCATCGGCATCAGCGGCGCGTGGGGGTCGGGGAAGACTACGCTGCTCAGGCGTCTCCAGCGCCAGTTGGACCAGACGGTTGTCCTGCTCGACCCAACCAAACCGGAGGCGCTGGAGTTTGTCAACGAAGACGAGGTTCCGCAAAAGCGGTTTCGTGTCTGCCGGACGGTGTGGTTCAACGCCTGGAAGTATGCCGACGAAGAGCAGTTGCTGGTTGCATTGGTGCGCGTCATCGTGCAGGAAATGTTCAAGGATGATTTCGTCAGCAAGGGCGCGGCGGCTTTGCTCGAACCGTTCACCCCGCGCCGGGACGTTATCAATACGGTTTTGGGATGGTTCTCCATCAAAGTGGGCGAAGTTGGGGTTGGCGTGAATACCGGCGAACCCAAGGCGACGCCCTTTGCCGAGAAAACAGCCATGCTGGACCTGTTCGACGAAGCCTTCGACAAACTGATGGCGGCCTGGGTGCATCGCAAACTGAATGTGGACAAGATCGATCCCGCAAAGGGCGTACTGGTAATTTTCATTGACGACCTGGACCGCTGCCTGCCGGAGAAAACCGTCCAGGTGTTGGAAGCGGCGAAACTCTTTCTCGATAAGCCCGGCTGTGTGTTTGTGCTGGGGGCGCATACCGAAGTTGTCCAGCAGGCGGTGGCCAGCCATTACAAGGATAGCGGCGTGGTGGGCGAGAGCGCCAGGGAATATCTCGAAAAGATCATCCAATTGCGTTTCGATCTGCCGCCCATCGTCACAGACACGATGAAAGGTTACCTGACCGACGAAAAAGTAGAGGTGGAACTGCAGAAACACTGGCAGGTGCTGGTGACCGGCGCGGAACTGAATCCGCGCAAGGTCAAAACTTTTGTCAACGACCTGAACCTGCAATGGGCCATCCTGCAAAATACCGGCCAGGCCGAGGGTGTGGTGCGCGACGATTTCACCAGATGGCAGGTGCTGATGCGCGCCGCGCCGGATGAGTTCAAGAAGCGCATTTTCGATATTGACGACCTCGAACTGCGCCTGAAATTTGTGCAGGATGCGCTCAAATGGGGCGGCGGCAAGGGCGATGATGCGGTGAACAAGGTTTTTCGGGAGTACGAAAAATTCATGCGCCTGCGGCGCGTGCTGCGCGAGATCAAGGCTTTCAGCGGGACATTCGACTCGGTTACGCTGGACGCATTTGCCCATCTCGAAGCCCCGCCGCAGAAGCCCGTGGCGAGTGCGGTCGAACCGCCTGTCGAAAAGCCGGAAGAGAAAATGGCAGAAGCCGAAGCCGCGCTCGAAGCCCTGAAGAGCGAGAAAGCCCGCCTGCGCGAGGCAATAAGAGAAGCCTGGCGCGGCGCGGAAAAGGTTATGACCGGCGAGGCCAACCGCATCACGATTGGCGGCCTCGAATTCATCAAGATCCCGGCGGGCAAGTTCATCATGGGCAGCAAGGATGATAACTCTCTGGCCCAAGATAGGGAAAAGCCGCAGCACACATTTGAACTGCCCGATTTCTGGATGGCAAAATTCCCCCTGACAAATGAAGAATACGCCGCGTATATCGGGAAGGAGAAGCACCCGGTGAAGGGTTGGGATGAGAAGAAAAACCACCCGGCCGTGAATGTTTCCTGGAACGACGCGATGGCTTACTGCAAGTGGTTCAACACCACGTATGCGGAAGAATTGAAAACGCGTGCCATCACCCTGCACCTGCCCACCGAAGCCCAGTGGGAGAAAGCGGCGCGCGGCGAATACGGCAACGAGTGGCCGTGGGGCAATGAGTTCGATCCAACGAAATGCAATGCCGATGAAGGACGCAAGGGCGGCACCACGCCGGTGGACGCCTACCCGCAGGGCGAAAGCCCCTACGGGATCGCCGATATGGTTGGCAACGTCTGGGAGTGGACGCATACGCTTTTCAAGGAGTATCCTTACAAGGCCGATAAAAGCCGCGAAGATGAGAAGGTTTCCGGCGTTCGCGTTTGGCGCGGCGGGTCGTTCAGCTTCAATCGCAGGTACGCGCGCTGCGCGTACCGCGACTCCTACGGTCCTGGCCTCATCCTCGACCACCTCGGTTTTCGTGTTTGCGTCTCTCCCATCTCCTAAAACTCTGTACTCTGATTCTCTGAACTCTGAATCTCTGAATCGCCCATGAATCTTCAGGAGCGCCTTTGCACGTGGGAAAATCTGGAACGGGCTTACGCCAATGCCTCACGCGGCAAGCGCGGGCGTTCGACAACCGCCTCGTTTGAACTCTACCTGGGGATCACCTGGTGGCCCTGCAAAAGGAATTGGCGGAACAAACCTACCAGCCGGGAAATTACCACAGTTTTTATATCCATGAGCCCAAGCGGCGGCGGAAGAAGGTCATGAGAAAAAAGGTCTGGCGGCGCGGCGTAGGGGCAGACCTGGGTGTCTGCCCTGGGCGAACACGCAGGTTCGCCCCTACAGAGGGGGGATGTCACGGCGATTCCCAATGAGCCGGGAAAAACCAAAAAGCGAAAAACAAAAACATTGGTATAATCAGGCGGCTGGAAGCATCCCACTCTATAAAGAGGATCCCACATGAAAGAGTATACTACCGAGTTCATCCGCAACGTTGCCCTGGTCTCGCACGGCTCGGGCGGCAAGACCATGCTGGCGGAGGCGTTCCTGCACGCCGCGGGGGTGACGACCCGCCTGGGGAAGATAGACGAAGGCACGACCGTTTCGGATTTCGAGGACGAGGAAATTCGCCGCAAACTCTCGCTCTCCACGAGCGTGGTCCCGGTCGAGTACAAGGACCACAAGATCAACCTGCTCGACACCCCCGGCTATACCGACTTCGTCGGCGAGGTCATCTCGGCCCTGCGCGTGGCCGACGGGGCGGTCGTGCTGGTGGACGCGGTCGCAGGCATGGAAGTTGGCACCGAGATCGCCTGGAGCCATTGCGATGTGTTCAAACTGCCGCGCTTCGTGGTCATCAACAAAATGGACCGCGACAACGCCGACTTCAAAAAGGCGCTGGCCTCGGTGCAGGAATACTCGCCCGTGCGCCTCGTGCCGGTGCAGATCCCCTGGGGCGAGAAAGCCGCTTTCAAGGGCGTGATTGACCTGGTGACGATGAAGGCCTACGCCAACGAAGGCAAGACCGCCGAAGACATTCCCGCGGACCTCAAGCCTGCCGCGGACGAAGCCCGCACCGCGCTGATGGAAGCCGCCGCCGAGGGCGACGACGCGCTGATGGAAAAATACTTCGCCAACAGCACGCTGACCAACGAGGAACTGGCGAAGGGACTCAAGGCCATTGTCCGCTCGGGCGCGTACATCCCGGTCTTCGCGGCCTCCGGCGGGCACGAGAAAGGCATCCTGCCCCTGCTGGACGCAATTCTCAAACTGATCCCGTCCCCGGCGGAAGTCCCGGCGGCCGTGGCCCAGGGCAAGGGCGGTGAGGAAACGCTGCCCGCCTCCGATGCCGGTCCGCTGGCGTTGTATGTCTGGAAGACCACCGCCGATCCGTTCGTCGGCAAACTGACCTACTTCCGCATTTATTCCGGCACGCTCCAGGGCGACGTCCGCATCTGGAATCAGGTCAAGAGCGCCGAGGAACGCATGGCGGGTCTCTCCATCATGCGCGGCAAGGAAACCATGCCGGTCAAGACGGTGCACAGCGGGGATATCGCCATTGTCGCCAAACTGAGCGCCACTTCCACCGGCGACACGCTGTGCGATAAGGGCCATCCGCTGACCCTGCCGATGCCCAAATATCCCAACGCCCTCTTCCGCGTGGCGATCAAGCCCAAGACCCAGGCCGACGCGGCCAAGATCAGCCCCACGCTGACCCGCCTGTGCGAAGAGGATATGACCCTTTCCTGGTACCAGGAACACGCCACCGGACAGACCATCCTGCAAGGCATGGGCGACCAGCACATTGACGTGGCCATCCGCCGCGCCGAAGGAAAGTTGCAGGTCGGGTTGATGACGGCCGAGCCGAAGGTCCCGTACCGGGAAGGCATCACCAGGAAAGCCGACGGCAATTACCGCCACAAGAAACAATCTGGCGGCTCGGGGCAGTTCGGCGAAGTCTGGCTGCGGATCGAGCCGTGCCCGGAAATGGACTTCGAGTTCACCGATGAACTGGTTGGCATGAACCTTTCGAAATCGTACCTGCCGGCCATTGAAAAAGGCATCCACGCCACTTTGCAGACCGGCGTGATGGCGGGGTTCCCGTTGAGCAACGTGCGCGTCATCGTCTACGATGGCAAGGAGCACCCCGTGGACTCCAAGCCGGTCGCGTTCGAAATTGCCGGGCGCGAGGCCTTCAAGCTGGCGGTCCGGGATGCCAGCCCGGTGCTGTTCGAGCCGATCATGAACGTGCGCATCACCGTCCCGGACGCCAACATGGGCGACGTGATGGGCGACCTGAACAGCCGCCGCGGGCGCGTCCAGGGTACCGAGTCTGAGCGCGGGCGCACGGTGGTTGTGGCCCAGGTCCCGCTGGTGGAGATGCTGCGCTATACCACCGTCATCCGCTCGATGACCGGGGGACGGGGCGTCTTCACGATGGAATTCGACCGCTACGAAATCGTTCCGAACCATCTGGCGCAGGAGATCATCGCTGCCCACCAGAAGGAACAGGAAGCCAGGCAGGAAGAGTAGTTTTTCCCGAACAGGGCAGGGCGCGCCGGAAGGCGCGCCCTGTTTTTTGGCGGCGCTCTCGTGTGCTTCCGCCGGATTTGTAATCCGGCGTTCCGGCAGCTGGATTACAAATCCAGCCGAAGCATTCAAGAGCCTTTTTGTCTTGACAAACCGGAAAATAACCGTATAATAATTATCAAAATAGTGATAAATATTATGGAGCAAAATTCTATGTTCAATTGCATGTGTCCGGGGCGGGGCTTCCAGCCGCCATCCCCTGGGAAGTAACGGCTCAGGCCGTTGCATCACGATCAGCCAACAGGCAAAGGACGGCCGGCGAGGCCCCGCGAATGGATTTGTATTCGCAGGCGCAGCGCGCCGTCTTTTTGTTTTCCGGTTAACGACCCCCTCCCGGCCTCCCCCATCCGGAAAAACACGGATGGGGGAGAAGAGGTGGCAGAGAATTTAGAAATAGGAGTATCGAATGAAAATCGCATCCAACGTAACCGAACTGATCGGCAACACCCCGCTCGTGCGCCTGAACCGGATCGCGGAGGGGGCGGGGGCGGAGATTGCCGCCAAATTGGAATTCTTCAACCCGGCGCACAGCGTGAAGGATCGCGTCGGCTTTGCCATGCTCGAAGCCGCCGAACGGTCCGGGGACCTGAGACCGGGGCGCGTTATCGTCGAACCGACCAGCGGCAACACCGGCATCGCGCTGGCGATGGTCGCCGCGGCGAAGGGCTACAAGGTCATCCTGACCATGCCGGAAACGATGAGCAGGGAGCGGCGGATGCTCCTGCGCGCCTACGGGGCGGAACTCATCCTGACCCCCGGCCCGGACGGCATGGGCGGGGCCATCCGCAAGGCCGAGGAACTGGCCGCCTCCGACCCGGAGAAATATTTCGTACCCCAGCAGTTCAAGAACCCGGCCAACCCGGAATTCCATCGCCGGACGACTGCCGAGGAGATCTGGCGCGACACGGACGGGATGGTGGACTTCCTCGTGGCGGGTGTCGGCACCGGCGGGACGATCACCGGCGTGGGCGAAGCGCTCAAGAGCCGCAAGCCGTCGGTCCGGGTGGCGGCGGTCGAGCCGGACGCGTCGCCGGTGCTTTCGGGCGGGCAGAAAGGCCCGCACAAGATCCAGGGCATCGGCCCGGGGTTTGTCCCGGATGTGCTGAACGTAAAAATCTTCGATGAAATCATCCGGGTCACGGATGATGACGCCCTCGAAACCGCCCGCCGGATGGCGCGCGAGGAAGGCCTGCTGGTCGGAATTTCCTCCGGCGCGGCGGCCTGGGCCGCGCTGCTGGTGGCGCGCCGCGCGGAGAATACCGGGAAACTGGTCGTGGTCATCCTCCCGGATTTCGGCGAGCGATATCTCAGCACGGCGTTGTTTGCCGATCTGTCAGATTAGTTTTTATAGGGGCGACCCGCCTGATTCGTCAATCCTCTCGGATGACCCTGACGGGTCGCCCTTACTCTTGGAGTGTTTATGGCAACCGAAGCAATTCAACCTTATCCTGTTATCCGGCCCCTGCGCGGCCTGCGGAGTTATTTCGCCATGATGAAACGCGACATCGCCTCGGTGCTCGAACGCGACCCGGCGGCGCGCTCGCGCCTGGAAGTGTTCCTCGTCTACTCCGGCCTGCACGCCATTTGGATTCAACGCATCTCGCACTGGTTGTGGAAGCGCAACCTCCGCTTTTTCGCCCGCGCCCTGTCGCAGGTCGCGCGCTCCCTGACCGGCGTCGAGATCCATCCCGGCGCGGTTATCGGTCCTGGCCTGTTCATTGACCACGGCATGGGCGTGGTCATCGGCGAGACGTCCGAGATCGGCGCGGACGTGACGCTTTACCACGGCGTGACGCTTGGCGGGGCCAGCCTCGTCAAGGGCAAGCGCCACCCGACCCTCGGCGACCGGGTCGTGGTCGGCGCGGGAGCGAAAATCCTCGGCGCCATCACCATCGGCGACGACAGCCGTATCGGCGCGAACGCGGTCGTGGTCCGGTCTGTGCCGGCCAACTCGGTGGTGGTCGGCGTGCCGGGGCAGATCGTCCAACGCTCCCAGCCGCATCACAGCGGCGACGCCCCTGACCTCGACCATACGTCCCTGCCGGACGTGGTCGGTGTGGCGCTCAGGCAACTGCTCGAACGGGTGGATGCGCTCGAGAATCGCGTCAACGGGCACGAGGCGCCGCCCCGAGCGGATAGTCGAGGGGTCCAGAAACCGCACGTCCACGCGCCGCAAAATGACTCGTGGCATGGTCAAGATTTTTCGATATAAGTCCAACAAGTCCAACAGGTCTTACAAGTCGTCCAGTCTGACCTGTCAGACCTTTTGACTTGTCAGACTTGTTAGACTTTTAAGACTTGATGGGCTAAAATAAGCCCATGCCCACCATCCGCATTCCCAATCCCCTGCGGCCCTACGTGGACGGCCAGGCGGAAGTGCCGGTCAACGGCGCGACTGTCGCGGCGGCGCTGGATGACATGCTGGCGCAGTACCCGGCCTTCCGTCCGCACCTGTGCAAGGACGACGGCTCCCTGCGCGCTTTCGTCAACCTGTTCCTCGACGGCAGCAACGTGCGGGATTTGCAGGGATTGGACACCCCGCTCGCGCCCGGCGACATTCTCAATCTCGTCCCCTCCATTGCAGGCGGCTGACATGCTCCCCGAACTCTCCCGCGAAGAAATCCTGCGTTACTCCCGCCACCTGCTCGTCCCCGAAATCGGGCTGGACGGCCAGCGCAAACTGAAAGGCTCCTCGGCGCTCATCATCGGGACCGGCGGCCTGGGTTCGCCCGCCGCGCTCTACCTGGCTGCGGCGGGTGTCGGTCACATCGGCCTGGTGGACTACGATGCCGTGGAGGAGAGCAATCTCCAGCGCCAGATACTGCACGGGACGGGAGCGGTGGGCAGGCGCAAGGTCGCTTCCGCCCGCGCCCGGCTGCGGGACCTCAATCCTGCGGTTCATGTGGACACATTCGACGAGCCGTTTACATCCGCCAATGCCATGCGGATAGCCGAACCGTTTGACATCATCGTTGACGGCTCGGACAATTTCCCGACCCGCTACCTGACCAACGACCTGTGCGTGCTGACCGGCAAGCCGAATGTCTACGGGGCGGTCTTCCGCTTCGACGGGCAGGCCAGCGTCTTCGACGCCCGCATCGGACCGTGTTACCGCTGCCTGTTTCCCGAGCCGCCCCCGCCGGGTCTTGTCCCTTCGTGCGCGGACGCGGGTGTGCTGGGCATCCTGCCGGGGACGATTGGCACCATCCAGGCCACCGAAGCGATCAAACTCTTGCTGGGGATTGGCTCCTCGCTGGCGGGACGGCTGCTGCTCTACAACGCCCTCGACATGTCATTTGAGTACGTCAAATTGAAGAAGAACCCGGGTTGCAAAGTTTGCGGCCCGCACCCCGAAGTGACCGCGCTGATTGACTACAACGAGTTTTGCGGCGTGCCGGGACTGGAACATGACGAAGGCTCGGCGGGTAAGGATTGGGACATCACCGCCCGCGAGTTGGCGGCGCAACTGAAAAGCGGCAAGCCTATCCGCCTGCTCGACGTGCGCGAGCCGCATGAACTGGCGATTTCGCATCTGGAGGGGGCGCAAAACATTCCGCTCGGCGAACTGGCGGCGCGGCTCTCCGAACTGGATTCGGCGCAGGAAATTGTATTGTTCTGCAAGACAGGCTCGCGTTCGCGCCGCGCGCTCGAACTGCTGGTCAGCGCCGGGTTCAGAAAGGTGAGGAATTTGAAGGGGGGGATCAACGCATGGGCAAAGGATGTGGATACAAGATTGCCGGTTTATTGACAGTTATTTTGACCGCTGAAAGCAAACCTTCATCCAGGCAGCCCCGCGACGATGGCGTGCGCGGGGTCGTATTTTGTTGACACTCATGGGGTTATGTTGTATGATAAGTATAAATATCAGGAACTCAAGGTTTCAGAAAGCGAGGAGATGATGGCTGAATTTCTACAGGTACGGACGAACGGACAAATCACCCTGCCTGCCTCCACCCGCCGCACTGCTAAAGTGGAGGTAGGTGACTTGCTCGAAGCGATTGTGGAAGCGGATGGTTCCATCCGGCTTGTTCCCAAGACGGCGGTTGATCGGGTGCTGGCGGAAAAATATCAACTGGATGATGTTGCCTGGGCAATGAAGCAAAAGGGCAAAAAATAGTGGGCCGTATCGTTGTCTGTGATACAGGTCCCCTGATCCATTTGAGCGAGGCCGGGGCGCTTGAATTCCTGGAACATGCGGGAGTTGTTCTTATTCCGCCAGTTGTTAAAACCGAATTCATGCGCAACACAGCCGGTTTGTTGCTCCCGGCCTGGATCAAGATTTTTCCTGTGGGAAGGTCCGTTGCCGCGCAGGCGCGAAAATGGATAAGCGCCGACATCGATGCCGGCGAAGCGCAGGCAATTGGATTGGCGATCCAGGAAGATGCAAACTGGTTCCTGACCGACGATGGACGCGCCCGGCGCTTTGCGGAGTCGCTGGGATTGGAAGTGCACGGCTCCGTGGGCTTGCTGTTATGGGCGGCAGCCAGCGGTTCCATCAAGTTTCGCGCGGAAGCGCATAGGTTGCTCGATGCGTTGGCGCGTTCGTCGCTCTGGGTTTCGGAGAAGGTGTTGCACGAAGCGCACGGGGCGGTGGATGCTCTGCTGGCCGAATAGGAAATTGTATTGTTCTGCAAGATGGGTTCGCGCTCGCGCCGGGCGCTCGAACTGCTGGTCCAGCGCCGGGTTCAGGAAGGTGAGGAATTTGAAGGGGGGGATCAACGCATGGGCAAGGGAAATTGACCGGAGTTTGCTGGTTTACTAGAACTTGTCTCGAAAATTTCCAATTACTCGCGGATCAATTTCAACTTGAATTCCTGTTTTTTCCCGTCTTTCAACACCGTAACTTTCCCTTGAATATCCACGTCTGCGCCATCTTGGATCTGCACACTGCCGCGGATTTCCACGTTGGCGTTTTTCCCAAAGACCACTTTTGCGCCCTTGTTGATGGTCAGTTTCGGGTCGCCGGTCAACACTGCGAACAGGCTGCCGCAGAAAGAACAGCGCACGCGGGAACCGCCCGCGTCAGCGAAATCGGTGGAACCGCACTGGGTACATTCGTAGGGTTTGATCATTCCTGCTCCTGGGTAGTTGCTTGATTATAGTACAATGCTTCCCATGTCAAACAAGACCTTGCTTGCCGTCCTGGCCCACCCGGACGACGAATCCTTCGGCATGGGCGGGACGCTCGCCCTCTACGCCGCCCGCGGCTGTGACGTCTATCTTGTCTGTGCGACGCGCGGCGAGGTGGGCGAAGCGGACGCGGAACACATGCGAGACTTCGCGTCGGTGGGGGAGATGCGCGAGTCCGAACTGCGCTGCGCGGCCGGCATCCTTGGGCTGAAAGGCGTGTTCTTCCTCGGCTACCGTGACTCGGGCATGCCCGGCACGCCGGAGAATGACCATCCCGAAGCGCAGGTCCGGCACCCGGTCAAGGAAGTGGCGGGACGGGTGGTGAAGTACATCCGCGAGTTGAAGCCGGACGTCGTCCTGACCTTCGACCCCGTCGGCGGCTACCGCCACCCGGACCATATCCACATCCAGCAGGCGGCGACGCTGGCGTTCGAGCGGGCGAACGATCCGGCGTTCTTTCCCGAAGCGGGCGCGCCATTCGCGCCGGGCGCGCTCTACTATCACACCATGCCGCACGGATTGTTGAAGGCGGCGGTGTTCATCCTGCGGTTGGTTGGCAAGGATCCGCGCAGGTTTGGGAAGAATGCCGATATTGACATTGCCGCCATCGCCGAGGTGGATTTCCCTGTGCATGCCTGCATCAACATCCGCCCGGTCTGGGAGAAGAAAGACGCGGCCAGCGCCTGCCACTCCAGCCAGGGCGGGGGCGGGATGCGGCGCGGGGCGCTGGGATTCTTCAACCGCCTGCTCGGAGGCAGTGAGACGTTCATGCGCGCCCATCCGCCTGTGAAAAAAGGGGAACGGGTGGCAAAAGATCTGTTGTCTGTTATTTAACCTGAGTTATGGATAAGGATTTTGTGTCGTTGCGAGGAGGGCGTTCTTTGCCCGACGAAGCAATCCCCCTGCCAATTAGGGGATTGCTTCGCCGCAAAGTGCGCGGCTCGCAACGACACGACTCGTTTTTTCTTATCCATAACTGACGTTATTCAGGGAACGAGAACGGGGGATTGAGATTGGACGCCAGCACGCGCACAGCCGGACCGTTTTTCCTGACGACCGTTACCGAGCCGGTATGCGCGGCCAACCGCTGGAAGTTGTCGAGTGGCATGTCCAAGTAGTGCGCCAGCGCCAGTTTGATGGGGTCGGCATGGAAGAAGACCGCGACCTTGTCCTCTTCGCCGTGCGCGGCGGCGATGGACTCGAGCGCGGCCACGACGCGCGCCTGCGCTTCGGCGAAACTTTCCCCGCCCGGAAAGCGGAATTGCGACGGCGTTTCCTGAATAATTTCCCAGATTTTTCTGCGCTGAATTGCTTTCCACGAGCGGCCAGCCCATTCGCCCACGTCGGTGTCGGCGAGTGCGGGGCAGATGTTGATTTCCAATTTCTTCGCTTCGGCCAGCGGACGGGCGGTCTCGACGGCGCGTTCGAGCGGGCTGGAGTAGATGGCGGTTATCGGGAGCAGGCTCAAGGTCCTGGCGAGAGCCGCCGCCTGTTCGTGTCCGCGTTCGTTCAGGTGGACGCCGGGAAGGTGTCCTGCCAGGATATTCTTCTTAAGGAAGTCGTTCTCGCCGTGGCGAATGAGAAAGAGTGTTGGCATGTTTGCAGGTTGACACGTCTACACGTTGGCAGGTTGGCACGTTGTCAGGTTATTTGATGTTGCGTTTCAGGGCGTCAATTCGTTCCTGAGAGAGTTCCGGCACATCCTCGCGGCGTTCGATGCCGAGGGCTTTGCGCTGGGCCTCGCGCCACATTTCCAGCCTTGCTCCGGCCTGGGCCTCGTACCCCTGTTCGGACGGCTTGTAGAAATACGTGCCGAGCAGTTCCTTGGGGAGATACTGCTGGGGAGCGAAGTGACCATCCTCCATGTGCGGGTAGACGTAGCCCTTGCCGTGACCGAGTGCGGCGGCGTCGCGGCTGTTGTCTTTCAGGTGCGTCGGCACGTCGCCAACGCCCTCCTGCTCGATGCGCTCGAAGGCCTTGAAATATGCCCCGGCGCTGTTGGATTTGGGCGCGGTGGCGAGATAGAGTGTGGCTTCCACCAGCGGGTAAATTCCCTCCGGCAGGCCGATGAAGGTGAAGGCCTGCATGGCGGAGGCGGCCACTACCAATCCCATCGGGTCGGCCAGGCCGATGTCTTCCCCGGCCAGGATGATGAGGCGGCGCAGGATGAAGCGTGGGTCTTCGCCGGCGTAGACCATCTTCGCCAGCCAGTAGAGGGCGGCATCGGGGTCCGAGCCGCGCACAGATTTGATGAAAGCCGAGATCGTGTCGTAGTGGGCGTCGCCGTCCTTGTCGTAGAGCACGGCGCGGCGCTGGATGGATTCCTGCGCCACGTCCGTCGTGATGTGGATGTTGCCGTCAATGTCTGGAGACGTTGACTCCACCGCTAATTCGAGCGCGTTCAGCGCGTTGCGCGCGTCGCCGCCGGAAACGTCGATCAGGTGGGCGCGGGCGTCCGGGTCCAGAAGGACGCGGCGGCTGCCGTAGCCGCGTTCCGGGTCGGAGATGGCCGCGTCCACGATGCGGCCGGTCTGCTCCATTGCCAGCGGCAGGAGTTGGAAGACGCGCGAGCGCGAGACCAGCGCGCCGATGACCTCGAAGTAGGGATTCTCGGTGGTCGCTCCGATCAGGAGGACGGTCCCGTTCTCGACGTGCGGGAGCAGGGCATCCTGCTGGGCTTTGTTCCAGCGGTGGACTTCGTCCACGAACAGGGTGGTCTTTTTCTGGTACAGGCGTTTCCGTTCCAGGGCGGCCTCGATGATTTCCCTGAGTTCGGCCTTGCCGGCCAGCACGGCGGAGAGCGTCTCGAAATGGGATTGAGTGCGGTTGGCGATGACCTGGGCGAGCGTGGTCTTGCCGGTGCCGGGCGGCCCCCACAGGATGATGGACGAGAACAGCCGGTCGGATTCGATGGCGCGGCGCAACAGTTTGCCCGGCCCGACGATGTGTTCTTGGCCGACGAATTCGTCGAGGGTGCGCGGGCGCATCCGGGCGGCGAGCGGGGCTTCGTCCCTCATGCGCTGCTGCATGGCGTGGTCGAAGAGGTCTGTCATGGGGGTGATTATACTGCCCTTATGGATTCGACCGCCGATAGAATTATGCATTGATAAGACTGTGCGACGCGCGGGCATTTTTGACTTGACATTCCAGCACGATGGGATTATAGATAAGCGCTCTTAACTAATTAAGGAGATTGATTATGTCGCCTCCAAAGCAGTTTTCAGACACTATCCGCGAATGGGCGGAAGTTTTTATGCACCGCTCGATGCGGGATTTTAAACGTTTTATGAATGATTCCGGGTTGTCCTTTACGCAGGTCAATCTTTTGATGCGCCTGTATCATGGCGGCAAGATTGGCGTCTCCGAGTTGGGAGGCCACCTGGGCATTACCAACGCGGCTGCCAGCCAGGCCATTGACCGGCTCGTGAAAGACGGCCTGATCGAACGCTCCGAGGATCCGCAGGACCGCCGGGCCAAGCGCCTGACGCTGACGGAGGAAGGCCACGCCCTGATTGCGCGGGGCATCGAGACGCGCGGCCAGTGGATCGCCGGGCTGACGGAGGCCTTCACCCCCGAACAGCAAGCCATGATCGTCTCGGCGCTCACGCTCCTGACCGAAGCGGCCCGCAAGACGGACGAGTAACCGCCCGGCAGGAGCAGGCGCCCCATTCGCGCGTGCCTGCAGATCCAGCCTGCCGGTCATTCCTTACCAATACGAACAGGAGTTTTTACAATCATGCTTCGACTTACCAGATACTTGAAACCGTATATTTACCTGGTCCTGATCTCGGTTGTCCTGTTGTTCGTGCAGGCCAATGCCGACCTGGCCCTGCCAGACTACATGTCGAAGATCGTCAATATCGGGATCCAGCAGGGGGGCGTGGAAAATGCCGTGCCTGTGGCCATCCGCCAGAGCGAGATGAACAAACTGGTCATCTTTATGAGTGCGGACGAAAAGGCCATGGCGCTGGGCGATTACACCCTGGTGGACAAGACCTCGCCCGATTACGAAACATATCTCCAGGAATATCCCGTCCTTGCCAGCGAGCCTGTCTATGTGCTGAACGCAGTGGACAGCGCGGAGATCGAAAAACTGAACCCCGTGATGGGCCGTGCGTTCCTGGTTGTGGCGGGCATCGAGCAGGTCATGGCCGACCCGGAAAAAGCCTCGCAGATGGCCGCGGGCAAGGGATTCGATCTGCCCCAACTTCCGCCGGGCGTGGATATTTTTACCGTGCTCAGCCAGTTGCCGCCGGAGAGTCTGTCCCAGATCAGCGGCGCTTTCGACGAACAGTTCGCGTCCCTGGGCGACAGCATGATCATCCAGGCCGCCGCCGCGCCGATCAAGGCGGAATATGCCGCCCTCGGAATGGACGCGGGGAAGATGCAGAACGACTATATCCTCCGCATCGGCTTCTGGATGCTTTTGCTGACGCTGCTTTCCGGGACCTGCACGATCACCGTCGGCTTCCTGTCCGCCCGCACGGCGGCCGGACTGGCGCGCGACCTGCGCCGGAATGTTTTCCAGCGGGTCGAAAGTTTTTCGAGCGCCGAGTTCGACAAGTTCTCCACCGCTTCTCTGATCACGCGCTCCACGAACGATATCACGCAGATCCAGATGGTGGTGCTGATGATCATGCGCATGGTGATCTACGCGCCCATCATCGGTATCGGAGGCATCATCCGCGCTTTGAGCAAGACCACGTCCATGTGGTGGATCATTGCCCTGGCGGTGGTGGTGCTGCTTGGCCTGATCCTGACTGTCTTCTCGATTGCCCTGCCCAGGTTCAAGAGCATCCAGAAGTTGATTGACCGGCTCAACCTGGTGACGCGTGAAAACCTGTCGGGCATGATGGTTATCCGGGCATTCAACATGCAGAAGTTCGAGGAGGGCCGTTTCGACAAGGCCAACCAGGACCTGACCGGCACCCTGCTGTTCATCAACCGCGTCATGGTCGTGATGATGCCGGTCATGATGATGATCATGAACGGCCTGATGCTGCTCATCATCTGGGTGGGTTCGCACGAGGTGGCCCAGTCGCAGATGCAGGTGGGCGACATGATGGCTTTCATGCAGTATGCCATGCAGATCGTCTTTGCCTTCCTGATGCTGGCGATGATGTTCATCATGCTGCCGCGCGCGGCCGTTTCCGGCGAGCGGATTGCCGACGTGCTGGAGACCAGACCGGCGATCAACGACCCGGAGCGCCCCGCGCAATTCCCTGCTCCCTTCCAGGGCACGATCGAGTTCCGCGATGTCAGTTTCCGGTATCCCGGCGCGGAGGAGGACGTGCTCCATCACATCACCTTTACTGCCAGGGCGGGGCAGACCACCGCTTTTATCGGTACCACCGGGTCGGGCAAGTCCACCATCGTCAGCCTGATCCCGCGCTTCTACGAAGTGTCCAGCGGCGCGATCCTGGTGGACGGCATGGATATCCGCGACGTCACGCAGCACGACTTGCGCGAGAAGATTGGTTACATCCCGCAGAAGAGCAACCTGTTCTCCGGCACCATCGAGAGCAACCTGCGCTACGCCGACGAAAATGCCAGCGAAGAAGAGTTGAAACTGGCCGCCGGCGTCTCCCAGGCCGCCGAGTTCATTTCCGCCAGCCCGGAGGGGATGCAGGCCGAGATCTCCCAGGGCGGCGCGAATGTGTCTGGAGGCCAGAAGCAGCGCCTTTCGATTGCGCGCGCCCTGGTCAAAAAAGCGCCGATCTATATTTTCGACGACAGTTTTTCGGCCCTCGATTTCAAGACCGATGCCGCCCTGCGCAAGTCGCTCAAGGAGAATACCGCCTCCAGCACGATTTTGATCGTCACCCAGCGCGTTCCGACCATCAAGAATGCCGACCTGATCATCGTGCTCGACGAAGGCCGGATTGCCTGCATGGGCGCCCACGCGGACCTCATGAAGGAGTGTGACGTTTACAGAGAGATTGCCTTGTCACAACTCAGCAAGGAGGAATTGGCATGACGCACACCCCGACTCCAGCAGCAAACCGCGAACCGGCATCCGGTCGCGGCCCCGCGGCCGCTCCGGTGGGCGGTCCGCTGGGACGCGGCGGCCCGATGGCGATGATGAAAGGCGACAAGCCGCGCGACTTCAAAGGCACGCTGAAGAAACTGGTTCAGTACCTGGGAAAATACCGGACGCCGATCCTCGTGGTGATGCTGTTTGCCATTGCCTCCACGGCGGCGTCCATTGCCGGCCCCAAGATCCTGGGCAAGGCCACCACCCGGTTGTTCGAAGGCGTGATGGCAAAGATCTCCGGGACCGGCTCGATTGACTTTACCTATATCGGCAACATCATCCTCCTGGCCCTGACTCTGTACCTGATCTCCTCCCTGTTTGGCTACATCCAGGGATGGATCATGTCCAGCGTGTCCATGAACATCACCTATCGCTTCCGGAAGGACATCTCCGAGAAGCTCAGCCGCATGCCGCTCCGATATTTCGACGGTACGAACCACGGCGAAATCCTCTCCCGCATCACCAACGATGTGGACACAATCAGCCAGACGCTGAACCAGAGCCTGACCCAGGTCATCACTTCCGTGATCACCGTGATCGGCGTGCTCGTTATGATGTTTTCCATTTCCTGGCAGATGACGCTGGTCGCCCTGGTGATGCTCCCCCTGTCCTTCCTCATCATCGGCTTGATCGTTGGCAGGTCGCAGGTCTTCTTCAAGCGGCAGCAGGATTATCTCGGCCACCTGAACGGCCATGTGGAGGAAATGTACGGCGGCCATGTTGTGATGAAAGCCTTCAACGGCGAAGCGAAAAGCGTCGAGCGTTTCGACCAGATCAACGGCACGCTCTACGATTCGGCCTGGAAATCCCAGTTCCTCTCCGGCCTGATGTTCCCCATCATGAATTTTGTCGGCAACCTGGGCTACGTTGGTATCGTCATCCTGGGCGGCTATCTTGCCGTCAGCGGGACGATCACCATCGGTGACATTCAGGCCTTTATCCAGTACGTCCGTTCGTTCACGCAGCCGATCGCGCAGATCGCCAACATCTCCAACGTGCTCCAGCAGACCATGGCCGCCTCCGAGCGCGTCTTCGAGTTCCTTGCCGAAGCCGAGGAGACTCCCGACGCCGCCAGGCCGATCCCGGTGGACGCCATCCAGGGCCGCGTGGATTTCAAGAATGTCCATTTCGGCTACGACCCCGAAAAGATCATCATCAACGATTTCTCGTTCTATGCCGAACCTGGACAGAAGATCGCCATCGTCGGCCCGACCGGGGCCGGCAAGACCACCATGGTCAAACTGCTGATGCGCTTCTACGATGTCAACGATGGCGCCATCCTGGTGGACGACCATGACATCCGGGACTTTGTCCGCGGGGACCTGCGCTGCATGTTTGGCATGGTCTTGCAGGACACCTGGCTCTTCAACGGCACAATCATGGAGAACATCCGCTATGGCCGTTCCGGCGCGACCGACGAGGAAGTGATCGCCGCCGCCAAAGCCGCCCACGCGGACCATTTCATCCGCACACTGCCAGACGGTTACAATTTTGTGCTCAACGAGGAAACCACCAACATCTCGCAGGGACAGATGCAGCTGCTGACCATCGCCCGCGCCATCCTGGCCGACCCGGCCATCCTGATCCTGGACGAGGCCACCAGTTCGGTGGATACCCATACCGAGGCGCTGATCCAGAAGGCCATGCTCGACCTGATGAAAGGCCGCACCAGTTTCGTCATCGCCCATCGCCTGTCCACCATCCGCGAGGCCGATTGGATCCTGGTGATGAACCACGGCGACATCGTGGAGCAGGGCAAGCACGAGAAACTGCTGGCGAAGAAGGGCTTCTACGCCGAACTCTACAACAGCCAGTTCGAGGGGAGAGAGATTTAGCCCGATCTTGGAAAACAACAAGAAGGCCGGAAAACACTCCGGCCTTCTTTTGTTCACCTCAGGAGAATCTGCTAACCTTTTGGTTTTTCTTCCGCCGGATTCGCTCCCGAACTGCGGACGTTCACCAGTTTCTTCAAGATGTCGAACCAGAACGGCGCGCCTTGGGCTGCGGCCATGGCGGTGATCAGGATGCCGGCGATCTTGCTCAACCATCCGGTCGAGTCGACCGGGGCATTGCTGACGCGCTTGCAGGCGCTCTTGGACCACACGCCCCAGACCGCATTCTTGCTGACCGGGATGACCTGACAGGTTTCTCCGGCTGCCACGAAATACGCCTCCGTCTCCCAGCCGAAGGGGATATTCAGCGCCGAAAGGTCTGCCTGCAATTCCTCGACCGTCTTGGGCGGAGTCGGCGTGGTTGTACCATCGCTGGATTGCGGGAGCGTCTCGTTTTGTTGGGCATACGCTTCTGCCTGGGCAACGATTATCTGGCGCAGGGTCGGCTCGCGCCACAGCGACGTGGCAACGACAATCGAATCCACGTTCAGCAGGATGGCCAGGAACAGGCCGATGATTAGAGCCGTCAACTGCGCCTTGCGCTTATACCAGCCGGAGAGACGGGTCATTGCATCATCGAACCATGTTTCGACATTTTTCCGGGCAACGGCCAGGCTCTTTTCCTTATCGGCCGCGTAGCCTTCTACGCCCGTAACCAGACTCCTCAAGGATTTCATGAGTTCCGGGTTGGTGGCGCCAAGCGCTAAAATGCTGATGCGCAGTCTTTTCATGACTTCGGCGTCTGTGTTTGCATCGCTTATGGTCATCTGTTTCTCGGCTGCGATTTTTTGATAGTATTGGCTAATTTGGGGTACCAGGATATCAGTAATCGGAGTCGCCTCAGGGTATTGTTTGGCGAGAGACTCTATCCTGAACTTGATGCTGTCAATCGCGTTATCTCCAAGTGGAGTTCCGGCAAGGCTTTTAACATCATTCAGGGCTTGTTTCAGGACTTCCCCAAAAATCGTTTCAAGGTTGGGTTTCTTTATAGCAGCCAATTCTGTGTTCGCGGTTTCAAAGGCTTGGTCGAGTTGTTTGAGCGCCAGATGAATGGGCGATTTATCAGTTCCCGCATTCATCACAATGTCGAAGAGTGCCAGGGAGAACTTACTGCTGGGAATGTAAGAAGGGTGTCCTGCTACAATTTTGGTGCTTTTTTTGTGGAAGAGATTGAGAAATTTAACCCAGGTTTTCTCAAACCAATTGGAATCTTTGGAAAGAGTCTTGATAAGAGGATGTTCATAGAGCAAATCACCCAGATTTTGGAATGCATCTTCCACGGCCTTGTTGGCCCGGACATTTTCCCCTGTTAGCATGCGCCGGATGACGATTTCCATATCATTCGAGCGCCATTGCAACAGGTTGGCAATCCATTCCTGGATGGACATGGCGGCGACGCTGATGATCAGCCACATGAACACCAGCCCAATGGCAACTTCGAGGATTTCCTGTAAATACATGGGAGCCTCCTTGCTCGCGAACGGGAAAAGTGAATCTAGTATATAAAAAATCCCTGTCTAATGCAAGCCCTTTGAGCGAGGAATTTTTTGCGGATTATTTGAGCGACGCGAGCAGCGGCGGGATCTCGTGCAGCGCGGCGACGGTCGCTTGCGGGACGATGGCGGGGTCGGGACCGGACGCCGCCCGCCGCGTGATCCAGATGCTGTACATCCCCATCCCGTTCGCGCCCAGCACGTCCGCTTCGAGCATGTCGCCTACCATCGCCGCCGCTGCGGGCGGGACCCGGAAATGGTCCAGCGCGGCCTGGAAGATGCGCCGGTCTGGTTTGCGGATGCCCAGCCCGGCCGAGGTGGTCACGGATTCGAAATAAGGCCGGAAGCCGTTCCTGTCCACCAAATCCTGGACGTGGGCGTCGTCGGAGGTGTTGGAGATGAGGCCGAGGCGGTATCCGGCGTCACGGAGCGCGGCCAGCGTGGGGAGGGCGTCTTCCTCGGCGTACCAGTTCCGGTTGGTGACGGCGTACAACGCGTCCAGCGCGGCGCGCAGGATCGGGTCCGGGACGTTCCGGTATCCTTTTTCCGCCAAAATCTCGCGCAGGACGGAGAAGGCTGTCCGCTCGGTGGTGTCGGTGGGCATGTACTGCGCGTAGTAGCGGTCAATGAACGTGCCGTTCTCCGCGTGGAACGTCTCGCCGACGAGCGGGAGGCCGGCATGTCGAAGCGCTCGCAGGAGCGCCGCGTCGCCGAGACGGAAGAATTCCGCCCAGGGGTCTTTGGCGTAGATGAGCGTGGAGCCGAGGTCGAAGAAGATGACTTTCATGAGTCGTGAGTTGTCAGCGGGGAGTCGTTAGTGGGCGTGGCGATTGGGTTGAACTTTGTTTAAAAGGCCATAGAGCATACGAGTAATTTCGGTGAGTTCTGCGAGGAGAGAGACGTGATTCTCCTGGGAAAGATAGCCGATTTTCAGTGCGATCTCCAATTGTGTTTCGAGTTCGGCCGCAGAGCCAAGGGCGATATCGAGATGGCTGGCAAAGGCCGATTGAGACCCTCGTCCATGCCCTTCAGCGATGTTTGATGGAATTGAGATTGCTGCGCGCCGGATTTGTGAAGTTAAGCCGTAGATTTCTTCACGCGGGAAAGTCCTCGTGATCTGATAGATTTTTACTGCCAGTGCAACTGACCTTTGCCAGACAATCAAATCCTTGAAACCGCGAATTTTCTGTTGGTCCTCCATTTTTCATTCTCCTTTCTGACGACTCTCGACTCCCGACTCTCGACTCTTCGCTGTCTACCCGCCCTTGAGATAGATGCCGGTGGGGTCGAGTTCCTCGCGCAGGATGCGCAGTTCCTTTTCGGTGACCGGTTCAGTCGTCCTCAGGTCCGCGGCAACCTTCAGCGGCCAGCCGGTATTTTCGATGGCTTCCTGCGCGGTCTTGCCGGGATGCAGGGCGGTGAGCGCCAGTTCGCCGGTCCCGTCGGGTTCGAGGATGCCGATGTCGGTCACGACCGCCACCGGGCCCTTGCCGCGCAGGCCGGCTTTCTCGCGCCCGCCTTTTCCGTCGAGGAATCCGGCCGAGGTGGTGAAGTCGCATTTTTCCGGGAAGCGGCGTTTCTGGTGCGGCGTCATCACGTAGCAGCGGTTGGCCCAGGCAGCGATCTCCTGCGAGCCGCCGGAGCCGGGCAGGCGCACCTTGGGATGGGCATAGTCACTGCCGATGAGGGTGGCGTTGATATTGCCGTAGCGGTCAATCTGCGCGCCGCCGAGGAAGCCCACGTCCACGTTGCCGCGCTGGAGGTAGTTGGTGAAAATGTCGTACATGCTGACCACCGACAGCGCGCCGCTGACCAGCGTGGGGTCGCCGATGGAGAGCGGCAGGCGCGCCGGTTCCGCGCCGATGACGCCCGCTTCGTAGATCATCACCAGGTTGGGGGCGTGGGTGCGCTTGGCGAGGTTGCAGGCCAGGTTGGGCTGGCCGACGCCGACGAAGACCGTGTCGCCGTCCTTCAACATGCGGGCGGCGTTGATGATCATGAGTTCGGCTGGGGAGATATTCAAGTCGGTCATATTTTCCTTTCGGACTTACGAGATCTTCAGCGCTTCAGACAAAAAAGACAGGATGAGTGCAGACACTTCTTCCGGGCGCTCCAGCGGCACGAGATGGGTGGACTGGTCCACCGATACGACCCGCGCCTGCGGCTGTTTTCGCTCGACGAGGCGGCCGGTGCGGGCCCAGAAGGTGTCGGTCTCTGCGCCGCGGATGATGAGCAGGGGAACGCGCAGGCCGGGCAGGCCGCGCCAGATGTCCATGTCGCGCCACATGCCGGTGACGTAGATGCGCGCTTCCCATTCCGGGCTGTAGGCGAGTTCCAGTTGTCCATCCGGGCGCGGGCGCGTCAACCCTTCGGCATAGGCTGTCAGGCTGGCGTCGCTCATGTACCGGAAGACGGGTTTGCGCCGGTATCCGCGGATGATCTCGTCGCGGTCCGAAAATACCCGGCGCCGGTTCATGGCGGCGCGTATGAGCGGATGCACCCGGTAGGACAGGCCGAAGGCGCGGGCCAGGCGCATGAGCGCGATTCCGGCCGGCGGGAGCAGCACCGGGTCCATCAGCACGAGGGCGCGGAAGCGTTCCGGCTGGCGCAGGGCGGCGCGCAGGGTGACGATTCCGCCCAGCGAGTGGCCGACGCCGATGACCGGGCCGGGATTCCGTTCGTCGAGGAAGCGGAAAAAGTCGCCGGTGAGCGGATGCCAGTCTTTGATCGCGGCAGGCTGGGAGTCCGGCCAGAGCGGGCGCTGGCGCATGGCGAACACGTGGTAATGTGCAGACAGTCCCGCCAGCAGCGGGCGATAACATTCCGGCGGGTATCCGTTGGCGTGGGCGAAGTGCAGGGCAGGGCCGTTCCCGCCAAAGTCGAGGGATGGGATCATTGCGCCGCGGGGTTGTTCATTCTCGGCCCGCGTCAAGAGGCGGGCGCATTCCGGGCAACCGGCTGGCTGCCGCCGGCTGGCGGATATGAGACCAGCCAGTAACTGGACAGGAACGCCAGAGCGACGATGATGTAGCCGAGGGTGTACAGCGTATCCGAGGCGAGATACAGGATGTTTTGTGTATTGACGGGGAACGCCTCGAGTCCGCCCAGCCAGTCGAAGATGTTGATGGAATCTGCCACTGCAAAAGCGATCAGGCCCCACCACGGGCGCCCCCACAGGCCGCGCCCGAACAGGATGGAAAGCCAGATGGCGGCAATCCCTGCCATCAGGTCGCAGACTGGGTAGAAAACGGACAGGTAGGTGCTGAACCAGGTATAGCCCTCGCCCAGCCCGGAGCGGCGCGCCAGCGTGGTCAGGCCCAGGGTCAGGAGCAGGGTGAATCCCACGATGATGAAGTAGCGCGATAGGCCGGTCTTGCTCCGGTTTCCATAGATGAGCCGGAATTGGTAATAGAGGGCCAGCCCAAAAAGGAGATAGCCGACCGTCCAGCACAGGTCAATCAGGGTCAGTTCCGGCAGCCCGTCCGGGAATTTGGCGCGGTAGTAAAACCCGAGCAGTTCGCCCAATACCCAGAACCACCAGCCGGCGGTGAAAATCATCCAGACCCGGCGCGGCGGTTCGCTATGTTCGAACTGCGCTGCCAGGAATGTCCCCGGCGCTGCCGCTGCAATTGCGGCGAGCAGGATGATGCCGTAAATCAGGTAATCATTCAGGGCCAGAGGGAGAGGCTCGTACCGGTAGAGATAAACGAAAATACCCAGGATGGCCGTTGCGACAAGTACGGCAATCACCATGAGAGGCCGCGGCTGCTTCCGGTTTTTTGTGAGAGTTGTCATGGCGGCCCTATTCCGCAAACACCACCGGCGTCAATGTCCGGGATTCCAGGAGCATGACTTCCTCCGGTTCCAGTTGGCTGTACGTTTCGGCCAGCAGGCGACGGGCGAGCATGCCGCCGATCACCTCGGCAATCTGTTCGTTCATGGTGATGAACAGGGCGCGGTAGGCCTGTACGGCCATCTCGACCTTCGGGAAGAAATGCCGGTCAATGATGTTCACATTCGTCAATTGGATGTTCCATTGCCAGGGGACGAGCATCGAATTCAATTTGCTGTTAAGTGTTTGCAGGAGTCTCTGACCGACCAGTTCCAGATAGCGGGCCAGGAGGCGGTTTCCCCAGCGTGTGGCGCTCAAGCGCAGCAGGGCGCACTGGCACGGCAGGGATGCGCTCTCCGGCTCGAGCAGGCGGATGTTCAGCGGGCCGGCCAGGTACGCCTGCGCCTCTGCCAGGCTGTGCAGGAAGCCTCGCGGGGTGGAAAGAATGGTCTCCGTGGGCTGGATCAGTCCATTCTGCACGTGCAGGAACCCGTCGCATTGTTCGGAGTTGATCTCCACCAGGGCGCTCAGTTTATTCTCGCCGCTCGATTCGATGAACCGGTTCCAGCCCGCTGCGTCCCGGACCTCCTGACTGCCGACTGTGCGGCTCTCCAGCGCCAGCCAGAGGGAGCGCCCGGCCGGGTCGGGCAGGCTGACCGTGCGGATGGGCGCTTCGGGCTTGTCCCAGCCGGAGGCGATCTCCCTCGCCGGGATGCGCGTGCGGGCGTCTGGTCCGAGGCGGTAGGACCCGGCCAGCAGTCCGTCGGCGTAGAGCAGCACGATCCGGTCTTCGGCTGTGGCCTGGATCTCGATCAGGCCGCTGGCCTGGTCGTTGCGGAACGCGCTTTGCCGCGATTCCAGGTAAGCCGGGGAACCGGTGAATTTATCTTCCTGAGCCTGGCGGTAGAATGTGGGCATGGTTTAGTATCGTCCGTAATTCACCACCTCGCTGAGGCGAGGGCTGACTTTGAGATGCTCCCGCACCTGCGGGTCGAGTTTCTGCCAGTACGCCTCCCGGTCTTTCACGCCGTAGACCCATTCCTCCAGCCATTTCTGCGCGGCGGCCGGGTCGGCGGAAATTTTGTCCCACTCGAGGTAGAAGGCGTTGTCGCGGTCGTAGTACCCCTGCGTGTAGGACGGATGGGCGCAGTACGGCACGTGGCAGACGGCGTCCACGATGAAGCCGGGGATGAGTGTCCGGTTCGGGTCGGACCGGATGACTGCCGCGTCCACGATCTCCTCGGCGGTGACGATGACCCGTTTCGAGGCGAAGGCGGCCTCTTTCTGCTCGCCGATGATGCCCCAGATGTGGGCGTTGCCCTCGGCGTCGGCGCGCTGGACGTGAACGATGGCGACATCCGGGTTGAGCGCCGGGACGACGACCACGTCGCGCCCGCCGTAGGGGTCGGCGACGCGCCGGATGAGCGGGTTGGCAGTTTCCAGGTCCGTGGCGCCGGTCTGGTTCATGGGCATGAACGGCAGTCCGGCCGCGCCGGCCTGCAGGCGGGAGATCATCCCGAAATGGGAGTATTCCTCCCATTCCAGCCGCCCGGCTTCGATTTCGGCGCGCACCAGCCGCAGGGAGCCGACGCCGGGGTTGCCCATGTACGAGAAGATAACCTTGCGGGCGCACCCGGCGGCGGTCATCTGGTCGTAGATCAGGTCGGGGGTGGCGCGGGCAAGCACCAGGTCCCGCCTGCGCTGGCGGATAATCTCGTGCCCGGCGGCGAAGGGGATGAGGTGAGTGAACCCGGCGGCGTAGATGGTGTCGCCGTCATGTACCAGGTTGGCGATTGCTTCGGAGAGGGGGGTGAGTTTGGTCATTTCTTTTTCTGATCTTTCTTTTGCTGTCCTTCTTCACGGCGTTGGCGGGAGCGTCGGTTTGCCTTGAGTACGGAAATGCCGAGGAACATGGCAGCCGCGCCCAGCAAAAGACAGAGAATATTGGGCCCCTCGCCAACCACCTTGCCCAACGAAAGATAGAGAATATTGAACTCCCCACCAATCACCGACCCGGCGAAAAGGACGAGCAGCACACATCCGACCAGGATAAAAAAAGTGCCGATGCGCCCATTGGAGGGAGGGGGAGCGGCGCGGCGGCGGAGGGAAAATCCAAGGAGCAGGGCCACCGCGCCCAGCAGGAGGTAGGGCACGTTGAACCCCTTGCCTATCACCGATCCGATGAAGAGGGCGACCAGCACGCAGCCGATCAGGATAAAAAATGTGCCAATGCGTCCGATGCGGTTATCCATGCCCCTATTATAGATGATTCTTGCCGGTAGTGCAGGGAATTTAGGAAGGCTTGCGTGCGAAAAGAGGAAGGATGTCTCTTTCCCGCGCTGGAAGCGGGCATTAAACTGTATAATCAGAATAACGATCAGAGAAAGGAGTCGCTTATGCGGTTATACGTGGACAGTTCCAAGTGTTCGGGGTGCAACGCCTGCCGGGTGGCGTGTTCGCTCAACCTGTTCGGCGAGAACAATCCCAAGAAGGCGGCCATCGTCATCGCGCCGCACTTTCCCGCGCCCGGCGTGTACGAGGTCAAGGTCTGCACGCAGTGCGGCGACTGCGCCAAAGTCTGCCCGACCGAGACCATCAAGTTGAACGAGAAGGGCGCCTACTACGTGGATCCTGCCGACTGCACCCTGTGCGAGGCCTGTGTGCCGGAATGCCCGGAGGGCGTGATGTTCGTCCAGACGGACCTCGTGGCGAACACGGCCTGGAAGTGCGACCTGTGCGGCGATTGCGTGTTGGTGTGCGGCACGAGCGCGCTCTGGATCTCCGAGACCGAAGCGGCGAAGGCATAAGGAGGCGGATATGAATGGCTATGGTGGAAAAATCCTGCGCGTGAACCTGACGGACGGAACGGTCTCGAAGGACCCGACCCCGGCGGACGTGGCGCGTGATTTCATCGGCGGGCGCGGCTTCGGGATCTATTTCCTGCTCAAGGAAGTGCCGAAGGGCGCCGATCCGCTGGGGCCGGAGAATAAACTCATCATCTCCAGCGGCCCGATCTCGGGAATGCTCATCCCCGGCGGCGGAAAATGCGACTGGACAACCAAAGCCCCGCTGACCGGCGGGTACGCCAGCGCCTCGATGGGCGGGCATTTTACGGCGGAGATGCGCTACGCCGGGCTGGACAGCATCATTTTGGAGGGCATAAGCCCGAAGCCGGTTTACCTTTTCATTGACGACGATAAGATCGAACTGCGCGACGCCTCCGACCTGTGGGGCAAGTCCACGTTTGCGGTCGAGAAGCAGTTCAAGGAAAAACTCGGCGAAGAGTTCCAGGTGGCGGTCATCGGCGTTGGCGGCGAGAACATGGTCCCCTATGCCTGCATCAACCACGACTACGGCCGCCAGGCGGGACGCGGCGGCGTGGGCGCGGTGATGGGTTCCAAGAAGGTCAAGGCGATTGTCCTCCACGGGACGAAGTCCATCCCGGTGGCGGACAAGGACGCCTATCGCAAGGCCGGCATGGCGCTCTACAAGGCTTGCAAGGACGCCGAGGGCTTGAAGGAATGGACGCGCTACGGCACAACTATTGTCGTCTCCTGGTGCGACGAGGTTGGCGCGCTGCCCACCCGCAACTTCAGCGCCGGCTCCTTTGAAAATGGGAAGAATCTCTACGGTCCGGTGATGCGCGAGAAGATCGTCATCACCGACAAGGGTTGCTTTGGCTGCCCCTGCCCGTGCGGGAAGTACAGCCGTAATAAGAAATACGATAATTACGTCGAAGGCCCGGAATACGAAACTATTGGACTGATGGGCTCCAACCTTGGGATTGATGACATCGAGGCGGTCGCGCATGCCAACCTACTGTGCGACGAACTGGGCATTGACACCATCAGCGCCGGCAACGCCATCGGCTGGGCGATGGAATGTTACGAAAAGGGCATCTTCACCAAGAAGGACACCGACGGGCTGGACCTCAAGTTTGGCAATATCGAAGCGACCTTTACGCTCATCGAGAAAATTGCCCGCCGTGAAGGCTTCGGCGCATTGCTTGCCGAAGGCGTGAAGCGCGCTTCCAAAAAGGTGGGGAAGGGCAGCGAGAAGTTTGCCATCCAGGTTAAAGGCATGGAACAATCGGGCTATGCGACTCACAACGCCACCGCCATGCTGCTGGCTTACATGACCTGCGACGTGGGCGCGCACCACAACCGCTCGTGGGCCATCACCTATGACCTGCAAGTCGGCCGCGAGAAGGTCGTCCCTGAAAAGGTGGCGCGGGTCATCTGGCTGCAAAACTTCCGCCCGATGTTCGACGTGCTGGGCGGCTGCCGCCTGCAATGGGTGGAACTGGGCATTGACCGCGACCTCTACGTTCCCGCGCTCGAAGCCATCACCGGCGTCCATCGCTCCTGGGAAGACCTGGACAAGGTCGGCGAACGCATCTGGAACCTGACCCGCCTCTACTGGGCGCGCGAGAACGAAGGCTTTGGCCGCGCCTGGGACATGCCGTCCCCGCGCTTCTACGAGGAAGCGCCCACGAGCGGCGCCACCAAGGGCCAGATTACCAAATTCGAGGATGTCAACCGACTGCTGGATATGTACTACGAGCAGCGCGGCTGGACCTCGGACGGGCTGCCGAAACCCGAAACGATCGCCAGCCTCGGCCTGAGCGCGGTGGTCGCCTGAAATGCCTGCCACCCTGCGCCTGGGCGCGTCGCTGAGGATCCTGATTGGCGGGCAGGACGAATTCACCGTCGAGCCGGGACGCAGTGTACGTGATACCCTCGTCTCGTTGGGCATCAAGCCTGAATTGGTGGCGATGGTCTCCGTTAAAGACGAAATGCAAACGAAAGATTACGTGATTCAAGAAGGGGATACCGTCCGGCTGCTGGCAGTGGTCGGCGGAGGATAGCAAACGAAATCGGGCGGCAGTTTGACTGCCGCCCGAAATCATTTATTTCACTATCCTGGAAAGGAATGGGAAACGGGCGAAACCCGATTGAACATCGCGGTGTTATGTACTTCAAAGGAAAAAGCCATGAACACAAACCGTATCTCTTCGATAGACCAGTTCCGCGGCCTGGCCATCCTGGCGATGGTGGCGGGGCATTACATCACCGGCGTAAAGCTGATCCCGGACTGGCTGAAACGCTCCTTCGATATCGGGCTGACCCCTTCTGATCTGGGGGCGCCACTATTCATTTTTGCCATCGGTTTGACTTTTGGCCTTTCTTTTTCCCACCGCGCCGAGCGTTCCGGGTTGTCTAAAACATATGGACAATTCTTCAAGCGGTATTTGATGATTTTTGGCGCCGGGGCGTTGATCAGCGCCATCGAATATTGCTTTGTCAACGATCCCGATTGGATCAATTGGGGCATCCTGCAAATGATCGGCGTGGCGGGGATGTTGACACTGGCGGTCATCCGCCTGCCGACGTTGTACCGCGCCCTGGCAGGGCTGGCATCCCTGGCGGTTTATCAACTGCTGCTTGACCGTTTCTGGCTGGATGGCGTCCTGCGCTGGTCCATGGGCGGCTTCTATGGTTCGCTTTCCTGGGCGACGATGCTCATCCTCGCCACGGTTTTTGCCGACCTGTACCATGATCCAGGCCGGGGGCGGAAGTTCTACTTCCCGCTGGCTGTGTTCCTGGCGCTGGCGGCCGGCATTGCCCTGGCGGGAATCGTCCCGATCAGCGAGCATCGCGCCACGGCCTCTTATGTTTTGATCAGCCTGGGCACCAGCGGTCTGGTTTTCGGCCTGGTTGACCTGCTGGCGCGCTTCCTGCGGATGAATTTCCATGCCCTGATCGCCTGCGGACAAAATGCTTTTGCCCTCTACATCATCCATTATGCGCTGATTGGCATCCTGTTCCTGCCGGGTCTTCCCATCTTATACGCCGATGCACCGTTCTGGCTGGTGGTCACGGAAATATCCGTACTGGTGACCGGAGTGATCGCAATCGCCTACTGGCTGGAGCGAAAAAAACTGGTGCTCACATTTTAGGGGCTTGTGAATGGTTGAAATCAAGAGCCTGCACTTCGATGGTGCAGGCTCTGTTTTATTTGGCGGTTGAAAGGCCGATGGATTCTGTAACGCAGTCGGGCTGTGAGACCGGTCAGCGCACGTGCCATCACCCCAGCAGCGCTTTCCAGTCCAGCCGGTCGGCAGTGTAGTGCAGGCGGTGATCGTCGTCCACTGAGAGATAGGTCAGTTTGGGGAAAACTTGTTTCGCCAGCCGCCGGACGGCCTCGCCGGGGATGACATCGTCCTTTTTGCCGATGATCAGGAGGGTGGGAATGTTGACCGGTTTTGGCAGGCGGCGGGAGAACTCAGGCAGGTTCAAGGCCGGGGCCAGTAGGACAAGTCTACAGACTTGTCCCGGATGCTGCGTCGCAAAAAGCGCGGCCATCAGCCCCCCGAGCGAGGAACCGACCAGCGTCCAGCCATTATCATCCTTGACGATGGACTCCATCTGCGCCATGCGCACTGCCAGCGGTCCGGTGAAATCCGGGGAAACGAGACCGGGGAAAGTCTTGCGCAGCGCCTGGGCTTTGTAGGTCTGGCCGTTGCTTTCGGAGCCGTGGATGAAAAGGATGCGGGAAGTTTCCATGCCCTGATTATACCGGGTGAGACGTGATTGTTTTACAAACCCTCCCCCGAATTTCGGGGGAGGAGTAGGGGCGGGGGCCGATTTCGTGCCGATTGCTATTTTGCCACAACAAAGACCACGGCCACCATCCCTGCGCCGGTGTGGATGGACAGTCCCGGATTCATGCCGGCGTGCAGGATTTCGGCGGGACATGGCAGGGCGGCGCGCAACTGACCTTCGAACTGCTGCGCCGCTTCCGGGCATTTGACGTTCATCACGGCCATCTTTTCGATCTTGCGCCCGGCGGCTTTCTCGACCGTCAACTCGACGGCGCGCGCCCATGATTTTCCCTGAGTGCGGATTTTTTCCAGCAATTCCAGTTTCCCGTTTTGCAGGGCCAGGATGGGTTTGATATCCAGCAGTCCCGCCATGCCGGCTGCCAGGTGCGAGACGCGCCCGCTCATGGCGATGTATTTCAGGGTGGCCAACGCCCCGAACAGATAAGTCCGGCTGCGGATGTCTTCTGCGGCCACGATGGCATCTTCGATGGAGCCGCCTTTGGCAACTGCCTCGGCAGCAGCCAGCACCATATAGCCCTGGCCCATGCCGAGGCTGCGGGTGTCCATCACCTCGATGCGTTTGCCGGGGAGCATCTCGGCGGCCTGCCGCGCGGAGGCGTACGTGGCGCTCATCTCGCTGCTGATGTTCAGGCACAGGATGGCGTCCGCGCCGGAATCGAAGGCGGCCTTGAACGCCTCCATGAACTGACCGGGGGAGGGGGCTGCCGTGGTGGGCAGTTTCCCTTCCTTGTCAATGCGGGCAAAGATGGTCTCGTTGTTGATCTCGTACACATCGCGGAATGATTCGTCGCCAAACTGGATGATGATGGGAACCTGAACAATGCCGTATTTCTTCGCCAGTTCTGCCGGCAGGGATGAATCGGTGTCGGTGATGATCGCTATGCGTGACATGGCTTCTCCTTTTTGGGGTGGAATATACAAATCATAACACTCAATGCTTCTTTGCGTTCCATCAATTGACAATCACTTTGCGGTCCGGGATTTATTGACAATTAGGACAAGTTAGGTTATATTTCGGGCATTATGTACCCTATCCCCCTGGGGGGGATGGCTGGAAAAGATGCAGGACTTCAACGAAGGAGGAGGAATGAAAGACGAAAATGTTTTGAAACGTTTGCGGATCATCGAAGGCCATCTCAAGGGCATCATCCGCATGGTGGAGGAGGATACGTATTGCATTGACGTGATCCGTCAGGTGCAGGCGGTGGAGGCGGCGCTGAACAAGGTCAGCGCGCAAATTCTGGAGGGACACCTGAACTCGTGCGTCATCACCGCGGTGCAGGGTGAAGACCCCGCCGAGCGCCAGCGGGTGTTGAAGGAAGTGCTGGAGGTGTTCGAGACCTCCACGAAAGTGTAAAAAAGAGAACAGAGAGCGGAGAATAGAGAATAGTCAAATGTCGAACTGCTCTCTACTCACTAAACCCAAGGAGAAACCCATGACAACCGTAACCTATTCCGTACCCAACATTTCCTGCGGACACTGCGTCCACACCATCCAGACCGAGGTCTCGGACCTGGCAGGTGTCAAGTCTGTCAAGGCGGACGCGGCCAGCAAGATGGTCGAGATCATCTTCGATGCCCCGGCGGATGAAACGAAGATCAAGGCGTTGATGGCCGAGATCAATTATCCGGTCGCGGCGTAAGAGCGTATCACGTTCTCTCGTGTCAGGTGCTCCTGTTTTTGTGGGGACTTGACACGGGATTACTTGACACTGGAACACTCCATGACTGAAACCAAACAACTCACATTACCCGTCACCGGCATGACCTGCGCCAACTGCGTGGCAACCGTCGAACGCGGCCTGAAAAAGCAGGCCGGTGTCCAGGCGGCGGTAGTCAATTTATCCAGCGAACGCGCCACCGTGACCTTCGACCCGGCGGCGGTCGGCTTGCCGGACCTCATCGCCCGCGTCGAACGAGCCGGGTATGGGGTCGCCACCGGCGAAGCGGACCTGGTCATCAAGCGCCTGGCGGACGATAACGACGCGCGGCGGCTGGAGAAAGCGCTGCTCAAACTGGAAGGGGTGCTCGAAGCCCAGGTCTCGGTGGCCGCCGAACGGGCGCGGGTGCGCTACGTGCCGACCGTGGTGAGCCAGGCCGAAATCCGCGCGGCAGTTTCCCGGTCCGGTTTCGAGGCGGTGGAGCTGGGCGGCGTGGCGGAAGACGCCGAGGCGAAAGCGCGCGAAGCGGAGATCCGTCAGCAGCGTCGCCTGCTCATCATCGGCCTGATCTTCACCGTCCCGCTGTTCCTGTTCTCGATGGCGCGCGACTTTGGCCTGTTCGGGATGTGGGCGCACGCCGACTGGGTGCACTGGGTGATGCTGGCGTTTGCCACCCCGGTGCAGTTCTACGTGGGCGGACAGTATTACGTGGGCGCGTTCAAGGCGCTGCGCAACGGCTCGGCCAACATGGACGTGTTGATCGCCATGGGTTCGTCGGTGGCGTACCTGTACTCGCTGCCGATCGTCTTCGGCTGGCTGGACGGGCACGTCTACCTGGAGACGGCGGCGGTCATCATCACGCTCATCCGGCTGGGCAAGTTCCTGGAAGCGCGGGCCAAGGGACGCACGTCGGATGCCATCAAGAAGTTGATGGGATTGCGCGCCAAGACGGCCCGCGTGGTGCGTGACGGCGCGGAACTGGAAGTGGCAACGGACGACGTGCGCGTGGGCGACCTGGTGCTGGTGCGCCCCGGCGAGACCATCCCGGTGGACGGCGTGGTCGTGGACGGGCGTTCGGCGGTGGATGAAGCGATGCTGACCGGCGAGTCGCTCCCGGTTGAAAAAGGCCCCGGCGACCCGCTCATCGGCGCGACGCTCAACAAACTCGGACTGCTCAAATTCGAGGCCACGAAAGTTGGCAAAGAGACCGCGCTGGCGCAGATCGTCCGGCTGGTGGAGGAAGCGCAGGGCAGCAAGGCTCCGATCCAGAAACTGGCGGACCAGGTCTCGGCGTGGTTCGTTCCGGTGGTGATCGCCATCGCCGCGCTGACCTTTGCGGGCTGGTATTTCTTCGGCCCGCCGCTGCCGGTCAACGCGGACATCAACGGCTTCACGCGGGCGCTCATCAACCTGGTGGCGGTGCTGGTCATCGCCTGTCCGTGTGCGATGGGGCTTGCCACGCCGACCGCGGTCATGGTTGGCACGGGCAAGGGCGCGGAAATGGGTATCCTGTTCAAGAGCAGCGAAGCCCTGGAGCGTGCCGGGCGCGTCAACGTGGTGGTGCTGGATAAAACCGGCACGATCACGAAAGGACAACCGGCGGTGACGGATGTAGTCGTTGGTCGTCAGTCGTTAGTCGCTAGTGAAGAACTTCTCCGGCTTGCGGCCTCTGTTGAAAAAGGTTCGGAACACCCGCTGGGCGAGGCCATCTGGGCGGAGGCCACGACGCGAGGGTTGACGTTGAGCGAACCGGCCGGTTTCCAGGCCGAAGCCGGGGCGGGCGTCTCCGCCGAAGTGGACGGGCGCGCGGTCAGCGTGGGCAACCTGCGCATGATGGAAGCGCGCGGCTATCCGCTCAACGGACTGGCGCCCGAAGTGGAGCGGCTCCAGTCCGAGGCCAAGACCGCCATGCTGGTGGCCGTGGACGGGTCGGTGCGCGGCGTCATCGCCGTGGCGGACACGCTCAAGGACGGCTCGGTCGAGGCCATCGCCGAGCTGCATCGCATGGGACTCAAAGTTGCCATGATCACCGGCGATAACCGCAAGACTGCCGAAGCCATCGCGAAGCAGGTCAACATTGACATCGTTCTGGCCGAAGTTCTTCCCGAAGGCAAATCCGAGGAAGTTAAGAAGTTACAGGTTGGCACGTCACACGTTGGAACGTTGCACGTTGACACGTTGGAACGTGGAAACGTGCAAACGTGGAAACCTGTCAACGTAGTCGCCATGGTCGGTGATGGCGTCAACGACGCGCCCGCCCTCGCCCAGGCCGACGTTGGCATTGCCATCGGCACCGGCACGGACGTGGCCATGGCCGCCGCCCCGGTCACGCTCATCAGCGGCGACCTGCGCGGCGTGGCGCGCGCCATCCGCCTGTCGCGGCGGACGCTGCGCACCATCAAGCAGAACCTGTTCTGGGCGTTCTTCTACAACGTCATTCTCATCCCGGCGGCGGCGCTCGGTTTCCTGAACCCGATGCTGGCGGCGGGCGCGATGGCCTTCAGCAGCGTGTTCGTGGTCTCCAACAGTCTGCGGCTGAGGAAAACAAAAATCTAAATCAGAGAGGTATTTGATGAATTCCAAACGTTTTACCAGTATTTTTGCTTTACTGTTTGTCGGACTGTTCCTGCTTTCTGCTTGCGCGCCAAAGCAAGCGGAGATGACTGCCATCCTGCCTGTTGGACGGGCGTACGCCGAAGGCCAGGAAATCTATTTCATGCACACCGAAGCCTCCGACGCGGAGGTGGCGGGACTGCTGACCGACATGATGGACTCGCCGGTCCTGTTCGTGCCTTCGCTGGACGATGTGCCCAACAGCGTCCTGGCGAACGTTTACGTGTTCACCAACGGGATCGAAGGCATGGGTCCGCTGGGATTTGCCCCGGATGTGTTCGACAGTCCTCCCGGCACGGACGGCTACAGTCCGCTCCGCCGCCTGAACCTGGTCACCTGGGCCGACCCGGCCGCGGCACGCGAACTCAAGTCCGCTACGGACGTGCTGGCGGCTGAGGCTGCCGGGGAAGTGACCATCGAACAACCGGGCGTGGTTATCAACATGCCGTTCGTCGTCTGGGACGGCGGGAAGCGCTGATTCGTAAGGGCGACCCTTCATGATCTTTTGAGACTCTGTGCCCTTCCGGGCGGGTCGCCCCTACTATAGGAAATAACTCATGGAGCAATACCTCGTAGCATTCATCACCGGCCTGACCACAGGCGGACTCTCGTGCCTGGCAGTCCAGGGCGGACTGCTGGCTTCGTCGCTGGCGCACCAGATCGAACAGGATATTCTGGAAGCCGGGACGCAAAAAGGCAAGCGCGTCGCTCATCCAAAAACCGCGCTGCCCATCGCCCTGTTCCTGCTGTCGAAACTGGTGGCCTATACCATCCTGGGATTTTTGCTTGGCCTGCTCGGCTCGGTGCTGACGCTCAACTCCACCGTGCGCGCCATTCTGCTGATCGGCATCGGCATCTTCATGGTTGGCAATGCCTTGCGCATGTTCAATGTCCACCCGATTTTTCGCATTTTCGCCATCGAGTCGCCCAAATTCATCACCCGCTACATCCGCCGCGCGGCGAATGGTAAGGGCGGGTCCCAGACCCGCCCCCACAGAGACTGGTTCACGCCCATCTTCCTCGGCGCGCTGACCGTGCTCATCCCCTGCGGCGTGACGCAGGCCATGATGGCCGTGGCGCTCGCCACCGGCAGTCCGCTCCAGGGCGCGGCGCTGATGTTCGCCTTTGTCCTCGGCACCAGCCCGGTCTTCTTCCTGGTGGCGTACCTGACCACCCGGATCGGGGCGCGGCTGGAGAAATGGTTCATGCGCTTCGTGGCGGTCGTCGTCCTCGTGCTGGGACTGGTCTCGGTCAACAGCGGGCTAAACCTGGTCGGGTCGCCGCTTGCGCTGGCGAACTGGTTCCGGCCTGCGGAGACAGCGCAGCCGGCCCTGGCGTCGTCTCCCTTGCCGCAATCGGACGGCGTCACCCTGTACCTGAGCGCGGAAAACGACGGATACTATCCGCAAGTGCTGAACGCGAAGTCTGGCACGGCGGTCACGCTCAACGTCGTGACAAACCGGACCTTTTCCTGCGCGCGTGACTTTGTCATCCCGGCGCTGGGCGTGGAGGAACTCCTGCCCGAGACCGGCACGGTGACCATTCCCATCCCGGCCCAGCCTGCCGGGACGGTGATGCGGTTCACCTGCTCGATGGGCATGTACACCGGCGAGATCGTTTTCGATCAATAGTAAAGGAGCGGAGTCCGAAGTCTCCAGACTTCGGCGTTACGCCCGATGACTGGAGTCGTCGGACTCCGCAATCCGTTGAGGCAAATTATGGTGAAAAAGGTTTTCCGCGTCAACGACATGCACTGTCCCAATTGCGCGATGCGCGTCGAGAGCATCGAGGATGACCTGCCGGGAATCAAGCAGGTCTCGGCCAGTTACAGGAAGGGACAGATGGTGGTCGAGTTCGATGAGTCGAAAGTGGACGATGCCGCGATCATCGCCGCGGTCAAGAAGGCTGGGTATTTGGCGGAAGCGGCGTGACAAAACAAAACTCCCCGTCACGATGAAAGTGGCGGGGAGTTCGTGCGCGGCGTAACGGTTCGCGTTAGCCGCGTGTGGGCGAGACGAGGCTCACTTCGAGAGGCGAAAAAACTCGAAGTCAGAAAAATGCTTGTAAACCGCGCAGAATCCCACAAATCCACTGCACGCTTTGTTGGGCGTTTTTTGCTGAGCCAGACTCGCCGCTGAAAAAAAGACGACATTGCCAACTTAATAAGATTTTATACACAGTTTCGCAATTGACAATGACACAAAACACAACCTATCCAACTTGCGATTTTGTTATTGACTTAACCCATTCTTCTGCGTCCTTCATCTTGCGAAACATGTTATCTATTTCTTCTATCCTAAAACGACCATCAAACCAAAGCGAGGGGGATGGGAGACTCTCTATTCTTCCGTTGCTATAAGCAAGCATTGCGAGTAATCCTTTTGTATCATCTCGCTTTATTTTTTCTTTGTATGCAAGTATGTAGTCAAGGGCATATTTAAAGACTTTTTTCTGCTGTTCTGTGTCTGGATACAAATTTTCGATGGCTTGCACAATGATTGGCTCTAGCCCAGGGATATTTTGTGTTGGCGAGGGGATGAAAGGTTCGCCTTCTGGCTCCCCTTTTTTGCTAAACAGATTCTTCAAGAAACTCATTGAAATTCTCCTTTTTGCTTTTCAAGCATACGGAAACCAAGTCGTTTTTTAAATATTCACTAATTCCATCTTTGCAGGATAAACGCCCAACAGGGGTTATATGGCGACAGTATAACGGCTTATGGGCGGCGCAAGATTAAACACTCTGCAATTATTATAGCACCCCTGTCAAGCCCCGCGCACCTTCCCGTTCCCTTTTTCACAACCGCAACTCTCCCGCGTTGCCTGTGTTGTACTGTTCGTAATCGCGATTGCAACCCAATCCAAGTAATTCCAATAAGGAGAAAAAATGAAAAACATCGGAAAGTGGTTGTACTTCCTCGGCCTGCTGGTGGCGGTCATCACCGCGCTGATCGGGTTCCAGGCTCTCTGGCTGTCCCTGATCCTGCTGCTCATCGGCATCTTCGTGGCGATCTTCTACTTCGACTCGAACGACATCATCCACATCGGCATCCGCTACCTGGTGCTGGCGGCGGTCTACAATGTCCTGGACGCGATCCCGTTCCTCGGGCCGTATCTGACCACCATCTTCGGCGCGGTCTTCATGTTCCTCGGCCCGGTCGTCCTGACCGTCCTGGTCGTCTGGTTCGTCAAGAAATACTTCCTGGGTAAGGAATAACCACCCGGTTCGTCAAAGGGAAATACAAAGAGCCGTCCATTGCGGGCGGCTCTTCTTTTTTGGCTTTTCAAATATTCTGTTGCAATCACAGAAAAAGTTGGATGTGTCTTTGCGAGGAGGGCGCTTTTTGCCCGACGAAGCAATCCCCTCGCCGGTCGGGAGACTGCTTCGGCGGGAAACCGCCGCCTCGCAGCGACACATCACAGAGTGTTTGCAGCATAACACTTTTCAAAAAATGGTGGGTTTACAGTTTGATCAACCGCGGCTACGCCTTTACCTGCCCAAGGCTGATGCGGCCGCGCTCCGGCTCGATCTTCAGGATCTCCACGTCAATAATGTCCCCGACCTTCAACAGCGTCCCGTGCGGGATCTGCGACTTGTGCAGCAGGCCGTCCTGCTTGACGCCGATGTCCACGAACGCGCCGAAATCCACCACGTTGCGGACGGTGCCTTTGAGCGTCATCCCGGCGGCCAGGTCTTCCGTCTTGAGCACATCGGAGCGGAGAATGGGCGCGGGGGTATCAGCGCGCGGGTCACGCCCCGGGCGGACGAGTTGCTCGAGGATGTCTTTCAACGTGGGGACGCCGCAGTTCAGTTCCGCGGCGAGTTTCTCGACCGGGGACCTGCCTGCCAAAATATCCAGCGCGGCCTTCCGCTCGGGCAAGGACGCCTCCGCGGTCAGGCCCCCGAAGTGCGGGGGCAGGCCGGCGCGTTCCAGTACGGCTTCGGCGATGGCGTACGATTCGGGATGGATGGCGGATGCGTCCAGCGGATTGACTCCGCTGCGGATGCGCATAAAGCCGGCGGCTTGCTCGAAGGCTTTCGGTCCCAGCCCCGAGACGCTGCGCAGTTCGTCGCGCGACCGGAACGCTCCGTTTGTGTCCCGATACGTGACGATGGAGGTTGCCAGTTTCGGCCCGACGCCCGCCACGTGGGTCAGCAGGGCGGGGGAGGCGGTGTTCACGTCCACGCCGACGTTGTTGACCACGTTCTCGACCACGCCGTCGAGGGAGTGGCCGAGGGCAGACTGGTCCACGTCGTGCTGGTACATGCCCACGCCGATGGACTTGGGGTCTATTTTGACCAGTTCGGCCAGCGGGTCCTGGGCGCGGCGGGCGATGGAGACCGCGCCGCGGATGGACACGTCCAGGTCGGGGAATTCCTGCCGGGCGAGCGGAGAAGCAGAATAGACGGACGCGCCGGCCTCGTTGACGATCAGGTATTTCACGGCGGGCGCGCCGCGTGTCAACTCGGCGGCCAGCTGCTCGGTCTCGCGCGAAGCGGTGCCGTTGCCAATCGTGATGAGCGTGACGTGGTGGCGGTTCACCATCTCTTCGAGCGTGGTCAGCGCCCCGGTCCAGTCGTTTTTCGGCGCGTGCGGATAGATCGTGCCGGTGTCGAGCAGTTTGCCGGTCGGGTCCACGACCGCCACCTTGCAGCCGGTGCGGAAGCCGGGATCGAGGCCGAGCACGGTCTGGCCGGCCAGCGGCGGCTGGGACAGGAGGGCGCGCAGGTTGACGGCGAAGACGTTGATGGCGTGGCTGTCGGCTTTTTCGCTCAACTCGCGGCGCACGTCGCGCTCGATGGCGGGGAGCAGGAGCCGCCCGGCAGCGTCCTCGATGGCGAGTTCCAGTTGGTCAATGAAGGGGGAAAGCATGTCGCCTTCGAACTCGGCCAGGACCGCGGCGCGCCAGTCGCTCTCGTTCACCGTGACGCGCACGCGCAGGACGCCTTCTTTCTCGCCGCGGTTGAGGGCCAGCGCCTGGTGCGGCTGGAGACGGTCGACGCGGTTCTCGAAGGCGTAGTAACTCTCGTAGACGCGTTTCTCGTCCACCGCGTCCTCGATCTTTTCGGCAGCGACTTTGGCGAATTTCAGCGCCTTTTCACGCGTGGATGCGCGCACGTTGGCGTTGTCGCTGATGGTTTCTGCCACGATGTCGCGCGCCCCCTGCCAGGCTTCCTCCACGTTCGGCACATTTTCGTTCAGGAACGGCGCGGCGATCTCTTCCAGCGGGCGCGCGTCCATGCCCTGCTGGAGGATCAATTCGGCCAGCGGCTCCAGTCCCTTTTCGCGGGCGGCCATGGCGCGCGTGCGGCGCTTGGGCTTGTAGGGCGCGTACAGGTCCTTGAGCATGGTCAGGGTTCCGGCGGCTTCGATGGCAGACTTGAGTTCGTCGGTGAGTTTGCCCTGTTCCTCGATGGATTTCAGGATGACGAGACGGCGCTCGTCCAGGGTGCGCAGGCGGGCGAGTTCGTCTGCGACGATGCGCACCTGCTCGTCGTCCAGCGTGCCGGTCATTTCCTTGCGGTAGCGGGCGATGAACGGGACGGTGTTGCCTTCGTCCAATAGCAGGATGGCGGCATCCACCTGGGATGCCTTGACGTTGAGTTGGGAGGCGATTTTTTCGGCGTGAGTCATGGGGTGATTTTACTCCGGGAGGTTATAAAGCCGTTTTTTTTTGTGGGCGGCTCTCTTTTTATTCAGATGTGCGAATCTCTGCCACGAATGAAACGAATTTCACGAAGCCTGCGGAAAAATTCGCGCCATTCGTGGCCGGTCTTGACGCGTTCTACTCGAACTCGATCTCCAGCTCCTCGTCCGTCCCCCACTGCTCGAGTTGTTCGATGCGGATCTCGCTGAACAGCCCCTCCTGCTGCGCCGCCACCCGGTAACGCTTGACCAGTTCGAGCAGCGCCAGGAAGGTCACCACCACCTCCAGCCGGGTCGGATTCGGACCGAGCATGGCGTTGAACGTGGCGTGATGTTCCTGCCCCAGCCGGGCGGCGATCAGCGCGATCTTCTCGCGGATGGTGATCTTCGGCATGGCGATGACCGTGCCAAGCGCGGCCTTCTCCTGCTCCTCGGCGAAGACCGCCGCCGCGGCAGCCATCAGGTCCGCCAGCGTGATGCCCGACAGGTCGAGGCGGCCCTCCACTTTGGGCGGCGGCGCGACCCGCAGGTAGGTCCGCAGGTGCTGCGTCCCCCGTTCGTCCAGCCAGGCCGCGATCTCTTTGAAGCGCTTGTAGATGCGCAACTGCCTCGCCAGCGCCTCGCCCAGGTCTTCCTCGCCCACCTCGCGCACCGGCGGCCGCGGCAGCAGCGCCTCCGACTTGATCTGCAGGAGTTTCGCCGCCACCACCAGGAACGCCGAAATCTCTTCCGGCGGCACGTTCATCGCGTGGATGTAGGCCAGGTATTGTTCGGTGACCTGCGCCAGCGCCACCGCCGTCACGTCCAGTTCGGCGCGCTCGATGAGTTGCAGGAGCAGGTCGAGCGGTCCCTCGTAGACGGCGGTCTGAACGGTGTACTTCGCAGGCGGTTGCAACGGTTCCATGGCGCCGGAATTATAACGTATATCATACCCATGGTCATATAATACCCGTGGGTACAAATTGCGCCTCCCTGTTTTTGAGAAAGCGCAATTTGCGACCGGGACGGGTATAATTCGGGCATGGCTTCCCGACTGACCCATCTCGACGAATCCGGCCGCGCCCGCATGGTGGACGTGGGCGGAAAATCTGATACCGAACGCCTCGCCATCGCAAAAGGCGAAGTGGTGATGAAACAGGCGACGCTGGACCTGGTGCGCGCCGGCGCGCTCAAAAAAGGCGATGTGCTGACGGTTGCCCAGATTGCCGGCATCGCCGCCGCCAAGCGGACCTCGGACCTGATCCCGTTGTGCCATCCTTTGCCCATCACCCACGCCGATGTGACCCTCGCCCTCGACGACGCTCTGCCCGGCGTGAGCATCACCGCCACCGTCAAGACCACCGGCAAGACCGGCGTCGAGATGGAAGCGCTGACCGCGGTCGCCGTGGCCGCTCTGACGGTCTACGACATGGCCAAGGCCGCCGAGAAGACGATGAGAATCCAGAACATCCGGCTGGTCGAGAAGCATGGCGGCAAGTCGGGAGATATCATCAACCCGTAGGGGCGGACCTGCGTGTCCGCCCCGGGCAGGCACATAGGCCTGCCCCTACGTATCCGCCCGGTCAACGAGGAAAGAAACATGAACCGCGTAAAAATCTTATTGTTTGCCACCCTCCGAGATTATGTTGGCTCCAAAACCATCGAACTCGAAATCTCCGCCGGGACCACCATTCACGGCCTCACGGACCTGCTGGCGGCGAAATACCCGCGCCTGGAAAAAGTGCGCGATTCCATGATGGCGGCCATCAACCGCGAATATGCTGCTGACGAAGCGGTTGTTCCCGATGGCGCCGAGATCGCCTTCTTCCCTCCTGTCTCAGGCGGCTGAACTACAAAACTACTCAACTATGAACTATCCAACTATCATATCCATCACCGAAGAAAAACTCGACCTCGACGCCCTCCTCGCGCAAGTAACTCTCCCCTCCACCGGGGCGTCGGTCGTGTTCACCGGCATCGTGCGCGGCCTGACGACGCGCGGCGCGGCGCACGCGACCAGTCATCTAGACTATGAAGCCTACCAGCCGATGGCCGAAGAGAAAATGCGACAGGTGGCCGACGAAATGCGCCAGAAGTGGCCGGACCTTCAGGGCATCGCCATCATCCAGCGCGTTGGGAGGCTTGCGGCGGGCACGCCGACCACGGTCATCGCCTGCACCACTGCCCATCGCGACACCGGCGTTTTCGAGGCGGCGCGCTACGGGATTGACCGGCTGAAAGAAATCGTCCCCGTCTGGAAAAAGGAAGTCGGCCCGGACGGAGAATTCTGGGTCGAAGGCGACCACCATCCCAAACTCGACCGATAACTTTCAACCTTCCAACTTTCCAACCTTTCAACCTTCCAACCTGCCAACCAATGATTACTTGCACCAATTGCGGATGCGGCTACCCGTCCAGGGGCCTGCCATACCAGTGTCCGAAATGCGGCGGACTGTTTGACTTTGCCGTTCTGCCGGACTTCGACCCCGCCCGCGCGGCCCCGGCCCAGCCGGGCATCTGGCGCTGGCGTCACGCCTTCGGCCTGCCCGCGGACGCCGAACCTGTCTCGCTCGGCGAGGGGAACACGCCGCTCGTCCCGGCGCAGGCTTTTGGGCGCGACGTGTTCTTCAAATGCGAATATCAGAATCCAACCGGCTCCTTCAAGGACCGCGGCTCGGCGCTCATCGCCGCCTGGCTGAAACTGCGCGGGAGGAAGGAAGCCGTGGAGGATTCCTCCGGGAATGCCGGGGCGTCGTTCGCCGCCTACGCGGCGCGTGCCGGCATCCGGGCGCGCATCTTCGTCCCGGCCTCCGCCTCCGGCCCCAAGCGGACGCAGATCGAGGCCTACGGCGCGGACCTGGTGCCGGTCCCCGGCTCCCGCTCGGACGTGGCCGAGGCCGTCCGCCGCGCGGCGGGCGGGAAGGCGGCCTACGCCAGCCACGCCTGGCTGCCGTTCAATTTGCCCGGCTACGCCACCGCCGCGTACGAGATTTTCGAGCAGTTGGGCGGACGGCTCCCCGGCGCGGTCATCGTCCCGGCAGGGCAGGGCGGATTCCTGCTCGGCCTGAGACGCGGATTTGAACAGTTGCGCATAGCCAGAAATTTATCTGATGACCCAACTATAACTAATAATCAAACTGTAACTGACAACCAAACTTTAATTGATAGCCAGACTTCGGTTGTCAAAATGGTCGGCGTCCAGGCGCGTGCCTGCGCTCCGCTGTGGGCGCTGTTCACCGCCGGGCGCGAGGGATTGGGCTTTGTGGCCGAGAACGCGACCCTGGCGGAGGGGGTGCGCGTCCGGCAGCCGCTGAGGGGCGCGGCGGTGCTGGGGGCGGTCGCGGCAGGCTGCGGGTCCGTTTGCGCCGCGGACGAGGAGGAGATCCTGCCGGGACGCGAGGCGTTGGCCCGTCTCGGTTTTTACGTCGAGCCGACCTCCGCCATCGTGTGGAGCGCGCTGCGGCAGACCATCCATGAATTTCCCGACCCGGTGGTGGTTGTCCTGACTGGTTCCGGGCTGAAGTACGGGTAAAATATCCAGCGAGGAGTGAACATGGCGAACATTAAAACATTTGGCGAAAGACTCATCCGCAACCTGGAGAAGGTGATCGTCGGCAAGCGGCAGCCCATCGAAAGGATCGTCGTCGGCCTGCTCTGCCAGGGGCACATTCTCATCGAGGACGTTCCGGGGGTCGGCAAGACGGTGCTGGCGCGCAGCCTGGCGAAGTCGCTGGGCTGCTCGTTCAACCGCCTGCAATTCACGCCCGACATGCTCCCCAGCGACGTGACCGGCGTCTCGATCTACAACCAGGCGAAGCAGGCGTTCGAGTTCCGCCCGGGGCCGCTGTTTGCCCAGGTGGTGCTGGTGGACGAGATCAACCGCGCCACGCCCAAGACGCAGGCGGCGCTGCTCGAGGCGATGGAAGAGCGCCAGGTGACGGTGGACGGCGCGACGCACCCGCTGCCGCGCCCGTTCATGGTGCTTGCCACCCAGAACCCGATTGAATACGAAGGCACCTTCCCCCTGCCCGAAGCGCAGCTGGACCGGTTCCTGCTGCGCGTCCGGATCGGTTATCCCGCCCCGGCGGACGAGATCGAGATCCTCGACCGGCAGCAATTGCATCATCCCATCGAGACGCTGAAGCCGGTCATCAAACTGGCCGAACTGCTGGAGGCGATGGATACCATCAAGCGGGTGTTCGTTTCGCCTTCGATCAAGAAATACGTGGTGAACCTCATCAACCACACGCGCCAGCACCAGGACGTGTACCTGGGCGCCAGCCCGCGCGGTTCGCTGGGACTGTATCGCACCGGGCAGGCATTGGCCGCGCTCGACGGGCGCGATTTTGTCCTGCCGGACGATATCAAGGAACTGGCTGTGCCGGTACTGGCGCACCGCGTCATTGTCGGACCGGCGGCGCGGCTGCGCGAACTCTCAGCCGAGCGCATCGTCTCTGAGATCGTGGAAACGCTGGCCGTGCCTGGCGGCGATTACGAGGAGCCGGCGGAGAAATGAAATCCGCTTCCGGCGTGCGCTGGCTGCTGGCGGCCTTGGTGGTGCTCGGCCTGGCTGGCCGGGCAATGACGGGCACGGTTGCTTACGCGCGCATTGCCTACGTGGCCCTGTTCCTGCTGGCGGGCGGCTACATCTGGTCGCTGTTGTCCCTGCGCGGCGTCCGGCTGAAGCGGGACGCGCGCCTCCAGCGCGCCAGCATGGGCGACATGTTCGAGGAGCATTTCGAGATTTCCGGCGCGCCCTGGCCAGGCTCTCTCTGGCTGGAAGTGGTCAACCATTCGCCTTTGCCGATGGCTGCCGGGTCGCGCCTGCTGACCGGCATCGGGGCGCGGCAGCGGCGCTTCTATTCCGCCCGCACGCTGTTGACGCGGCGCGGCGTCTTCCCGCTCGGCCCCACCACGATTGCCTCGGGCGACCTGTTCGGCCTGTTCCCGGTGCAGCGCGAATTCCCGGCAAGCGGTACGCTGGTTGTCCTGCCGATGACGGTGGACATCCCGACCTTCCCGCTGCCGCAGGGTCTCCTGCCGGGCGGCAAGACCATCCGCCAGAAAACGATGGATGTGACGCCGCACGCCGCCGGCATCCGCGAGTACGTGCCTGGCGACCCGATGAAGCGCATCCACTGGCCTAGCACGGCGCGGCGCGGCCGGTTCATGGTCAAGGAATTCGAGCAGGACCCGCAGGCCGACATCTGGCTGTTCCTCGACGCCCAGCGCGCGGTCCAGGCGGCGCAGGCGGAACCCTCGCGCGCGGTGGCCGATGAAGGCTTCCTGCTCCGCCGCCCCAAAGTGACCCTGCCCTGCGACACGTTCGAGTATGCCGTCAGCGCGGCGGCTTCGCTGGCGCGTTTCTTCCTGGCCGAAAAACGGGCGGTCGGGCTGGCCTGCGCGGCCGGGCGTTTCACCGTCGTTTCGGGCGAACGCGGTGAGCGCCAGATGGGCAAACTGCTCGAAACGCTGGCCCTGCTCCAGCCGGAGGGCGAGATGCCCCTGCTCGGCCTGGTCGCCATGCAGGCCAAACTCCTGCCGCTGGGCAGCGGCGTGGTGCTTATCACGCCGGCGGCGCGCCCCGAACTGCTCATTGCGGTCGAGGATTTGCAGCGCCGCAACCTGCGCCCGGTGGTGGTGCTGCTCAAAGCGGAAACCTTTGGCGGCGCGGACGGGGCGGAGATGGTCGCGGCCGGCCTGTTGAAGCGCGGCGTGCCGGTCTGCCAGGTCGGCTTTGGCGACGATCTCGGCGCGGGTCTCTCGCTCCCGGCGGTTTATTTCCAGCGCCGCTACTATCCCAAATCCTTCTTTTCGATGCGAGCATGATGGATGACAATAGCCACGATTGACCTGAACTTTCTCGACCGGACCGGCGACATCGCCGCCTACCTGATCCCGCACGCGGGCGGCGCGGCGCTCGTGGACCCGGGGCCTGAGTCCACGCTTCCGGCGTTGACCGCCGCCCTGGGCGAGCACGGCCTGACCCCGCGCGACGTGACCCATGTCTTGTTAACGCACGTCCATCTCGACCATGCCGGGGCGGCGGGCTGGTTCGCCTCGCAGGGGGCGAAAGTGTACGTCCACCCGGCCGGCGCGCCGCACATGCTGAACCCGGAAAAACTCGTCGCCAGCGCCTCCCGTCTCTACGGCGAGTATATGGACAGGCTGTGGGGCGCGATGAAACCCGTCCCAGCCGCGCGCCTGGTCGAGGTCCGGGACGAGGCGGAGATTGCCGCCGGGGACCTGCGCATACGGGCGCTGTACACCTCCGGCCACGCCGAGCATCACATTTCCTACCTGTGCGAGAACGTGCTCTTTTCGGGCGATGTGGGCGGTGTCCGCTTTGGGCAGCACGCCTACGTGCGCCTGCCGTTCGTCCCGCCGGAGACGCATTTGGCGAAGTGGCGCGCCAGCCTGGAGCGGATGAAGGCCTCGGGCTGCACGCGCATTGCCCCGACTCACTTCGGCATCTACAACGACGCCGTGTCGCACCTGACCCTGGCGGCGCGCTTCCTCGACGATGTGGAGGCCTGGCTGGAGCAGAACATGCCTGGCATCCCGGACAGCGACACGCTCACCCTCCGCTACACGGAGTTCCTGCGCGCCCACGGCCTGGCTGCCGGGCTGGACGATGCAGCCCGGAAGGCGTATGATGTCGGCAACCCGATCAGTTTTGCCGCCAGCGGGCTGTTCCGTTACTGGCAGAAGGTCAGGAACGGAACGTGATATTTTTCACGAATAAAACTGTCGGTTTGCACTTGACGGGCGGGCCGACAGGTTTGATACTTACCACCAATCCACAGGCGCTACCTGCTTTTGCTTGACGGGGATTTGAAATCTCCGTCTGCGGGATTACAAATCCCGCCGGAGCAAGCGAAAGTCAATTCAAAGGAGATTGATTGTCTATGAGGCACTTCCTTGACATTTCCGACCACTCTTCGGAAGAACTGCAAGACCTGCTCGATTTCGCCGTCCGGCTCAAGAAAGAACACTTTGCTGGCGGCAACCCGCCGCTATTCAAGGGCAGGGTGCTGGGGATGATCTTCCAGAAGGCCAGCCTGCGGACGCGCGTCTCGTTCGACATGGCGATGCGGCACATGGGCGGCGACGCGCTGTATCTCTCGCCGAACGAGATCGGCCTGGGCAAGCGTGAGTCCATCGCGGACGTGTCGCGCGTGCTGTCGGGCTACGTCCAGGCTGTGATGGCGCGCGTCTTCGAGCATGCCCACGTGCTGGAACTGGCGAAGTGGTCGTCGGTGCCGGTCATCAACGGCTTGAGCGATTTCAGCCATCCCTGCCAGGCGATGGCCGATGCCCAGACCATCCAGGAGAAATTCGGCAAGGCGAAAGGCTTGAGCGTGGTCTACGTGGGCGACGGGAATAACGTGGCGGTTTCGTTGATGCAGATCTCGGCCAAACTCGGCTGGAATTTCACGATTGCCAACCCGGAAGGCTACGACATGCCCGCCGGGAGCGTTGAGCAGGCCAAAAAGACCGCGGCCGGCAGCGGGTCCAAACTGGCGTTCCTGACTGATCCGCGCGCGGCCGTGAAGGGCGCGCACGTCATCTATACCGACACCTGGACCAGCATGGGCCAGGAGGAAGAAACTGCCAAACGCGAAGCCGTCTTCCCGCCGTACCAGGTCAACGCGCAACTGGTCAGCGAGGCGGACAAGGATGTGATCGTGATGCACTGCCTGCCCGCTCACCGCAACCACGAACTGACCGACGAAGTGGCCGACGGTCCGCACTCGGTCATCTTCCCGCAGGCGCACAACCGTCTGCACGCGCAGAAAGCCATTCTCGCTCGCTTGTTTGGCGTGGCGTAGCCTGACAAGTGTCATTGCGAGGGCGTGTTCTGCCGCCCGAAGCAATCTCCTTGTCGAAGGAGGAGATTGCTTCGCAAAGAACGCTCGCAATGACAAAAAAGGAAATTATGAAAACACAAGATTACATTGCTCTCGAAGAACAATACGGCGCGCACAATTACCACCCGCTGGATGTCGTCATTACCCGGGGCGACGGCGTCTGGGTCTACGATGTGGACGGCAAGAAGTACCTCGACTGCCTGTCGGCATACTCGGCGGTCAACCAGGGACACGTTCACCCAAAGATCCTGGCCGCGCTGGTGGAACAGGCTGGCAAGGTAACGCTCACGAGCCGCGCCTTCCGCAACGACCAGTTGCCCCTGCTCTACCAGGAACTCTCCGAATTGACCGGCTACGAAATGTCCCTGCCGATGAATTCGGGCGCGGAAGCCGTCGAAACAGCGCTCAAGATTGCCCGCAAGTGGGCCTACCAGGTCAAGAAAGTCCCGCGCCACCAGGCCGAGATCATCACCTGCGCGGGCAACTTCCACGGGCGTACCATTTCCACCATCTCCTTCTCGACCGAGCCGCTCTACCGCGACGACTTCGGCCCGTTCACGCCCGGCTTCGTCACCGTGCCTTATGGCGATGCGGAAGCGATTGCCAAAGCCATCACGCCGAATACGGCGGCGGTGCTGCTCGAACCCATCCAGGGCGAGGGCGGCGTTATCATCCCGCCGAAGGGCTATCTCCAGAAGGTGGCCGAACTCTGCAAGAGAAATAACGTCCTGTTCATCGCGGACGAGATCCAGACCGGCCTGGGCCGGACCGGGAAACTGTTCGCCGCGCAGCACGAGGACGTGCGCCCCGACGTGACCGTCATCGGCAAGGCGCTGGCCGGCGGCTTTTATCCAGTCTCGGCCGTTCTGTCGGACAAAGAAATCCTCGGCCTGTTCACGCCCGGTGAGCACGGCTCCACTTTTGGCGGCAACCCACTGGCGGCGGCGGTCGCCCGCGCCGCGCTGAAAGTGATCGTGGACGAGAACCTTGTCCAGCGTTCGGCGGAAATGGGCGAGTATTTTGTCGAGCAGTTGAGCGAGATCCCCAGCCCGCACGTCAAGGAAGTGCGCGGGAAGGGGCTGTTGATCGGCGTCGAATTGAACGCGAACGCGGGCGGGGCGCGGCGCTTCTGCGAGGCGCTCCAGCAAAAGGGCATCCTGGCCAAAGAAACCCACGACCGCGTCATCCGCTTCGCGCCGCCGCTGGTGATTGACAAGGACACCATTGACTGGGCGCTGCCGTCCATCCGCGCCGCGCTGAACATGGTGTAATTGATTTTCGATCTCTGCGGGCTTTGGCCTCGGAGGTCTATGGAATTCGGAGGAAGATATGGATATAGGCGTACCGAAAGAACGACGCAAGTTCGAATTCCGCGTCGGCCTCTCCCCGGCCGGCGTGGAAATGCTCACCCGCCAGGGTCATGCCTGTTTTGTGGAAAACGAAGCCGGGACCGGCGCCGGGTTCAGCGACCAGGATTACGAACACGGCGGCGCGACCATTGTCTACTCGCCCGAAGAGGCGTATGGACGGGCCGGCCTGGTGCTCAAGTTCGCCCGTCCGCTCCAGAATGAACTGGAATGGATTCCGCCGGGCAAGGCGCTGGCCGGTTTCCTGTACCTGGCTTCTTCGCGGCAGGACCGCATTGATACCCTGCTGGCGAAGAAGATCACTTCGATTGCCTGGGAACAGGTGCAGCTGCCGGATGGCAGCCGCCCGGTGCTCAGCGCGCTCAGCCAGATTGGCGGATTCATGACCGCGCAGATTGCCGCCAGCCTGCTGCAGAACAACGACGGCGGGAAGGGCATCCTGCTGGGCGGGCTGCCCGGCGTCCCGCCAGCCGAGGTGATCATCCTCGGCGCGGGGACGGCAGGCCGGAATGCGACACGCGCCTTCATCGGCCTCGGCTCCCACGTCACCGTGCTGGATCAGAGCATCGAAGCCCTGCAGCGCATCTACGAACAATTTTCCTGTATCGGCACGATGGTTTCCACCGAGAGGAACATCGAGCGCTGCTGCGCCTACGCGGACGTGGTGGTCGGGGCGGTGAACGTTCCCGGCGAACGCGCTCCCATCATTGTCAAGCGCAGCGCGGTGGCGAAGATGAAACCGCGCTCCGTGATCATTGATTTGAGCATTGACCAGGGCGGCTGTTTCGAGACTTCCCGCCCGACCCGGCACGACCGCCCGACTTACGTCGAGGAGGGCGTGATCCATTACTGTGTGCCGAACATTCCGGGCGTCGTGGCGCGCACCTCCACGCACGCCTTCATGAACTTCGCTCTGCCTTTCATTTCCGAAATCGCCAACCTGGGAGTGGATCAGGCCATCGAAAAGAATCCGGGGATTGCCGCCTCCGTCAATACCCGCAACGGCGAGATCTTTAAACTTACACGCTTCAATATCAAAGGAGAAGAGCGTCATGGCTCTTAGCGATTCGTACCAATCCAGGATTTCCACTCCCGAGGAGGCTGTCCGGCTGGCGATCAAGTCGGGCAACCGCATCTTCATGACCGGCAATGTATCGGTGCCGCAAACCGTCCTGAAGGCGCTGGTCCATTACGCTCCCAAACTCAAGGATGTCGAGATTTGCCAGGCGCTGACCATCGGCCCGGCAGATTACGTTAACCCGGCCCTGGAAGGGCATTTGCGGGTCAATACCATGTTCATCAGCGCCAACATCCGCAAGGCGGTGCATGAGGGGCGCGTCGATTTCACGCCGGTTTTGCTGTCCGAATTCCCCCTGCTCTTCAAGCGCGGGATTTTACCGGTGGACGTTGCCATGATCCACGTCTCCCCGCCCGACGAGCATGGCTTCTGCAGCCTGGGCGTCGAAGTGGGCCTGACCAAATCCCCGGCGGAATCGGCCAAGATCATCATCGCCGAAGTCAACGAGCAGATGCCGCGCGCCCTGGGCGACTCCTTCATCCACGTCAGCCGCCTGCACCACATCGTCCCCGTCAATTATCCCATCCCTGAATTGCCGATGGGCGATGAAGGGCCAAGCGACATTATCGAAAAGATCGCCGGTTACATCGCGGAGTTGATCCCCGACGGCGCGACCATGCAGATGGGCATCGGCGCCATCCCGGACGCTGTGCTCAAGTTCCTTTACAACAAGAAAGACCTGGGCGTCCACAGCGAGTTGTTCTCCGATGGCGTCATCGGCCTGGTCGAAGCAGGCGTGCTGACCAATGCCCGCAAGACCATCCACATCGGGAAGATCGTGGCCGGGTTCGTCCTCGGCACCACCAAATTGTACAAGTGGATTGACGACAACCCGCTCGTGGAATTCCACCGCACCGAATACGTCAACGACCCGTTCGTCATCGCCCAGAACGAGCGCATGGTGGCGATCAACTCGGCCATCGAAGTGGACCTGACCGGGCAGGTGTGCGCCGACAGCATCGGTCCGAAACTCTACAGCGGCGTTGGCGGCCAGGCCGACTTCATCTACGGCGCTTCCCGCTCGAAGGGCGGCGTGCCGATCATCGCCCTGCCCAGCACCACCACCCTGCGCGACGGAACGCAGGTCACGCGCATCGCCCCGATGCTCAAGCAGGGCGCGGGCGTGGTCACCTCGCGCAACCATGTCCGCTACGTTGTGACCGAGTACGGCGTGGCCGACCTGTACGGCAAGTCCATCCGCCAGCGCGCCAACGCCCTCATCAAGGTGGCCCATCCTGATTTCCGGGCCGACCTGGAGAAGCAGGCCAAAGAACTGAACTACATTTAGGAGATTGAACCGCGAAGCCGCGAAGAGCGCGAAGGAAGAACTGCGGGAGCGAAGGGCGCCTCGCCTTCGCGACTCTGAAAAAAACTTCGCGGGCTTCATTCCTTCGCGGTAAGAATTTAATGCTTGTTTGGCGTATAATTCGGGGCGGGAGACCGCCCCGAATGATTCCAACAGAACGCAAAGCCAAGATCGTCGCCACCATCGGCCCTGCCAGCGAGACGGAAGAGGCGCTGGAAAAACTACTGCTGGCCGGGATGGATGTGGCCCGCCTGAACTTTTCGCACGGGACGCACGAAGCGCACGCCGCCCGGACCGTTTGCCTGCGCCGCGTTTCCGCGCGTTTGCGGCGCCCGCTGGCGATCCTGCAAGACTTGCAGGGACCGAAGATCCGCGTCGGCGTGCTGCCCGTCCCGGTCACGCTGACGGCCGGTCAGGTTGTCCTGCTCCATCCCGAAAGCCGCCGTCCACCGTCCATCGTCCACGGTCAGGTATCCATCCCTGTGGATTTTCCCCAACTCTTTGAAGCCGTCCATGCCGGCGACCGCATCCTGCTCGACGACGGGCGGCTGGTTTTGCGCGCCCAGGCAGCCGGTCCCGCGAGCCACCGGGCTGAGCCTGTCGAAGCCGTGACGGCGGAAGTGGTCATCGGCGGGGAACTGTCGTCGCACAAAGGCATTAACCTGCCCGGCGTCCGGCTCGACATCCCGGCATTTACCGAAAAGGACGCGGACGATTTGAAGTTCGGCCTGTCGCTCGGCGTGGAGGCGGTGGCGCTGTCGTTTGTCCAGTCGGCGGAGGACGTGCAGGCGGTGCGCGCAATCGTCAAGGCGGGCGGGGAGAACAGCCCGCTGCTGATCGCCAAACTGGAGCGGCCCGCCGCGCTGGAGAACCTGGATGAAATTTTGGAGGCGGTGGACGGGGTGATGGTGGCGCGCGGCGATCTGGGCGTGGAGATGCCGCCGGAGGACGTGCCGGGCGCGCAGAAGCGTATCATCCAGGAGGCGAACCGGAAAGGGAAGATTGTCATCACGGCCACGCAGATGCTCGAGTCGATGATCCACGCGCCGCTGCCGACGCGCGCCGAAGCCTCCGACGTGGCGAACGCGGTCTACGACGGGACCGACGCGGTGATGCTCTCGGCGGAGACCGCGGTAGGCGCGTACCCGGTGGAGAGCGTGGCGATGATGGATCGCATCGTCCGGCAGGCCGAAGCAGACGCGGACAAGTGGGGGCGCGGGCAGGCGCTGGAGGCCGGGGAACACGACGACGCGGCGGCCATCGTCCGCGCCGCCCGCGAACTGGCGCACGACCGCGATGTGGAGGCGATTGCCGTCTTCACCCGCTCCGGGCGGACGGCGGTGCTGATGTCGAAGGCGCGTCCGTGCGTGCCGGTGCTGGCCTTCACGCCGGTCGAGGAAACGTACCGGCGGCTGGCGCTGGCCTGGGGCGTGACCCCGCACATTGTCCCGTTCGCGGACACGGTGGAGGCGATGATCGCGCATGTGGAGGCCTCGCTCAAGGAATCGGGACTCGTCCATCCCGGCGGGCAGGTGGTGCTGGTGACGGGCTTCCCGGTGAGTGAGTTTAGGCTGCCGAATATGGCGCTGCTGCATACGGTGAAGTAAGTTTCATCAAAACAGATGAATTTCTGCTCCGCGTACATCCGCGCTCGCCTGCACCCGTTCGCCTGTCCCCCGCTTTATGGGGGATTGGGTGTCCGCGTCCAGCCAGGAGATTCGTCCGACGCGGCAATTGTTGGAACAACGCTCCTGGGAAAACTTCTTCGGGCATCTCAAAGAAGAATCGCTGCGGCAGGTCTGCAATCCAACTTTCGAGGAGGCGCACCAAGTCATTGATGGTTACGTTTGCTTTTACAACTACGAACGGACACAATTGAAAACAAGACAGACACCCTGCGAAACCAGGTGTCTGTCCAGATAACTCATCGGGGTCTTTCTTTTTCTGTCTTGTTTTCAGGGTTCAGTTCATCTGCCTGACTCCTTAAACTTTTTGCTTCTTCCTTCTAACTTTTTACTATCCCTTCAAGAACTCTTCCAGCGACTCTTTGCTGATGCGGTAGGCGTTGCCGAGTTTCTTGGCTTTCAGGCTCTTATCGTTGATGGCGGCCATCACGTCTTCTTCCGACACTTTCAACACCGCGGCGGCCTCGGAGGGGGTCATCACGTCGGGCATGCCGCCGGAGGGCGCGCCGTTGGTGGCGGTCTTCGGCTGCATGGCGCCCGAGGTGGCTTGCTGCATCAGGTTGCCGATGCCGATCCCGGCGCCGATGCCGGCGGTCAGGCCTGCGCCGCCGCTCGGGTTGTTGGCAGCATCCCGCATTGAGTCTGCGGCCTGCAGTTGGGTGTAGGTGGCCATGTCGAGCATGCCCATGTCGCGCAGTTCCTGGGCGGATTTCTCGGACGGTTTCAGGTTGCCGATGATGAATCGCTTGAGGGTCAGGCCGAGGGCGTTGAACTCCTCCTCCGCCAGCGATTGGATGTACGTGCCAAGTTCGATGGTCTTGGCCATCAGTTCGGGAACGGCCATCTTGGCACCCCACTCGTTGAGCGTGTCCTGTAGTTTGGACAGCAGGGCGATGCGCAAGCGTTCTTCGATGGCGTCAATCGTGAAGGATGTTTTCTTGCCGACCACCTGCAGGATGAGTTGCTGCGGGTCCTTGACTTCGAAGCCGTAGGAGCCGTAGCCTTGCAGGAGCGCCACGCCGAGGCCCATGCCCGGGTTGCGGACGAGGATCGGCTGGGGCGTACCCCACTTGCGGTTGGCAAATTCCTTCATCGAGACGAAGTACACTTCCGCCGGGAAGACGGTTTTTCCGCTGGTGAAAATGTCTTGCAATTTCTGGGTCAGCAGGGGGACGTTGGCGGTGGCGATGACGTGGCGTCCGGGACCGAACACATCCAGCGCCAGGCCGTCGCGGAAGAAGACCGCCTTCTGCCCGTCGCGCACGATGACGTTGGAGCCAAGTTTGTACTGGCCCTCGCGCGTGTTGTCGGGGAAGCGATGGACGATTTCGTTTTCCATCTCGTTCGGGTAATCAATAACATCAAAGATGTCTGCCATAGGTATCTCCTTTTTGGTTTCAGTTCAACGGATTTCATTATAGCCGGAACAGGGGTTGGCTACAAGTCATTCTACACAGATTAATCTACGCCGCCATCCCCGAAAAGTTTTACTGGATGGGACGCGGACACCCAATCCCCCATAAAGCGGGGGACAGGCGAACGGGTGCAGGCGAGCACGGATTTACGCGGAGGAGGAAGGGGAACATCCGCGTTCACACTTGCACCTGACGCAAGTGCAGGTGTCCGCGTCCCATTAACGCGGCTCCTTCATTTGCTTCCCGGACCCGCCGCCGCGCAGCATCAACACTTCCGCCAGGATGCTGACGGCGATCTCCTCCGGCGTCTCGGCGCCGATGCCGAGGCCGATGGGGGAGTGGACGCGTTTCAGTTGCTCATCCGCGATCCCGGCTTCGTTGAGTTGTTTGCAGGTTTCGCTCCAGCGTTTACGCGAGCCGATGACGCCGATGTAACCGGCCTGACTTTCGAGCAGGGCGGGGAGGCCGGCCGCGTCCACCTGGGAGCCGCGCGTGGTCAGGATGAGACAGGTCTGCGGGGTGATGCTCAGGCGCAGGGGCAGTTCCGCCAGCGGACAGGCGTGGAACTCGTCCGCGTCGGGATTGGCTTCGGGGGTGCAGAATTCGGGACGGTCGTCCGAGACGGCCACGCGGAAGCCGAGCCATTTGGCGAGGTGCGCCACGGCCTTGCCGACGTGTCCGCCGCCGATGACAACGACCATTGGGGGTGGCAAAACGGGTTCCACAAACACCTCCACCTGACCGCCGCAGATGCCCGCGTCGCCGCGGGCCGGATCGGTCATGTTGTACGTCAGGAGACGCGGCTTGCCATCTTTTAGTGAGTCGAGCGCTTCCTGCCGGACGCGGTTCTCCAACTCGCCGCCGCCCACCGTGCCGAGGATGTGCCCGTCCGGGTAAACCAACATCTTGCTGGCCGCGTGGCGCGGCGTCGAGCCGCTGGCCTTGACGACGGTGCACAGGGCCGCGGGCTGGTGAGTCGCTTCGAGTTCGACTAAAGCTTGGTAAATCGATTTCATAAGCTAATAGTCCCAAACTTTAGCGAATGCAATTTTTGCTAATTGGTTTTGCCGCTCAAGGATTGCATCTCTATCCCATTTGTTTTTGTTTGTTCTTATTTGTTCTATAACTTTTTTCGTGATAGGAAGTTTTGATTTTTCTAATTCGGGTAGTTTATCTTTGATGGGCTTATTACCGATTCTTGAATTGATTTTTTTATCAACAAGAGTTAAATTTCCGAGTAAATTAACATAGGGCTTGATCTCTACAATTGAGAGCCCCCATTCTTTATCTGGTTTTTGAGGCAGAATATGCTCCACATTGACATTTGAAAATGCGATTTTGTATTCGCGGGTTTCTTCCATCCAGCCGTTGATTTCATTCAATATATATTTTATGAACAAACGCCCGCCTTCTGACCCTTTGTATTTTACGTCTTGGAATTGCTCTAAGAAATAATCGAATGGTGGTTTCTCCGCTTTAATTTCTTTTTCGAATTCAGAGAAAAGGAACTGAATTTTTGAAGGAATATTTTTTTCGCTTTCCTTTTTTACAATTTCTTCCACTTTTTGAGCATACCGAGAATACATTCTTTCTAGTTTGTTACCTGGGAGTTTACAGATAGCCGAATACATAAAAGAGAATTTTTCAATTAGGTTAAAAACTCTTGTTGGGTCGGTTCCAAGCTTTTTGTAGTTTCTAAGAATGCTGAGCAATAGTACGTAACATTGCGTGACATTCATGGATTGAATTGCGCTGATTGATTCATATACTTCTTCTGCGTTCTTGATTTCCTGACTACGCCAATCATCATCATTGCCCTGAAACAATATGCGATATAGCTCTGACGCATTCCACAATTCTTCTAGGAATTTGTCCCAACCAAGGTTTTCATTCTTAATGTGTTTATATAACTTCTTTTCAGTTACGAAGTTGTATTTTGATATCCAATGATACCTAAGGAATTTTCTCATTTCCGAACCGGCGGATTGGATGTTGTTTTCTATTTCTTGCCAAATTTCTTTAGTTAGATCTTTGTCTTCTTTCGCCTTTAAATTCTTGAACACTAAATTTTTTACCAAGTCGGCAACGTTAAGGTCGACCCCTCTCGCGTTTGTTGTTTCGAATATTTCGTATGCATCTTCTTCGTTTGGTATTTGAATGTGAATTACAACGATATTCTCAATTCTTGACCTAAACTCCCTCAATTTTTCAAGTTTGTCGATACGTAAATCAGCTCGATCTATTTCGGATTGAATTTTATTGATGAAATACTCGTAGTTTTTCCTTATGCTCTCTTCTTCTTTTGTTCCTGCTTTAGAATCGACAATATTGTTTTCGGATTCTTGGATGTATTTACTAAAAAAAGGATTGGTAGATTCGCCGCATTTTACCCTTTTCACCAGAGAACCATCTCTTTGATCAATGCAAATATCTTTGTTTTGAATCAATTCTGCTAACTTGCTGTCGTATTTCTTGGTTACATCGCGTAAGGCGGCCAAAAAGATCATGAGAGTGAGTATTCTTTGTTGCCCATCAACTATATCTATGTATCCCGTCTCATCAAGTTTTTCATAATTAAATATGAACGAGCCAAAGAAAAACGCGCCAATTGGATTATCTGTGAGATCATACCAAAAATCTGCTACTTGATCCTCGCCCCATGCGTATGGTCTTTGGTAGCGGGGGATACTAAATTTATAGTTCCCGAATAACACGTCGATCAGTGGCTTATCGTGAGCCTCAAAATCCAACTCTTTGGCCATATGTCCTCCTGGAAAGTTGAGTAATTCACCGTGATTTTATCCTAAAAACTCAAGTGTAGCGCTCTTGGTTTTCACGGCTCCCACTGCGGCTGCCAGTCGGGTTCGGGGTCGTCGGTCAACTGGCGCTGGTAGGTTCCGTCGGCGCGCATGACGAACAGGTCGGCCTGGTTATCGTTGCGCAGGGAGTTGAAGGCGATCCACAGGCCGTCGGGCGAGTAGGAGGCGGCGGCGTTGTTGCCGCCGTCCGTCAACTGGACGACCGTGCCGGTGGCGACTTCGAGGCGATAGATGTCTTTATCTCCCGACGGCCCGGCGCAGAGCAGCAGGTATTTCCCGTCCGGCGACCAGTCGAGGCTGCCGGTGAGGCCGGCCAGGTTCTGGGTCAGGCGGCGCGGCGCGTGCTGGGGGGCCTGCGGGTCGAGCAGGAAGACCTGATAGTTTCCGGGATCCGTTTCCATGACGAAGGCGATGGATGCGCCGTCCGGCGACCAGGCTGCGCCGACGACGGCTCCGCTCCCGCTGTAGAGGATGCGCGGGTTCTTGCCGGTGGTTTCCATCAGCCACAGCGCGGCCGGTCCCGCCGCGGGGCGGTTGGCGAACAGGATGGTTTTGCCGTCCGGCGAAGGGTCCGGGGAGAAGGCGTTGCCGATGCCGGCGGTCAACTGGTAGAGTTTCGAACTGTTCAGCAGCAGGAGGTAGATGTCGAAACTGCCGGTCTGGTTGGATGCGTATAGCAAAGCGTCGCCTTGCGGCATGAAGATGGGATAGTAGTCGTGCGCCTTGTGGTCGGTCAGCCGCCGGAGGCCGGTGCCGTCGGCGTTGATGGTGCACAGTTGCATAAAGTCGCCGCGCGTGCAGGTGAAGACGATCCGCCCGCCGTGTTCGAGCGTGGGCGTGGGGAACGGCGTGAAGGTCGGCGGGCGGACGAGCGGGGTTGTGTTCGGGATGAGGGTGGAAACGGCGGAGAGTTCTGCCAGGAGCGGGGGGACCAGCCAGAAGAGGAGCGCGAGGACGGCCAGCCCAATGACGCTGCACGGCAGGCGCAGTTTCTGTCGCGTCCCGGGTTGCAGCCAGTGGGGCGGGCGCTTTTTGAAAATGAATGGTCGCTTCCGGTTGTTTTGGTTCACGCCGCCTTTCCAGGCTTGATCATCGCTCCAGCAGTCCCAGCACCACCGGCAGCAATTGCTTTTTGCGCGAGACCACGCCTTCGGCCAGGCGCGTGCCGTCTGGATGGGGCGGGTAGGGCAGGTCGGAAAGTTCGGGCAGTTCGTCCGTCAGGAGCAGGCGGCTGGAGCCGCGCACCACATCGGTGACCATCAGCATGGCGAAGTCGAGGGCGCGCTTGTCGCGCAGGGCGGACAAGGCGGCTTGCAGTTTCTCGCGCGCCTCGGCCAACTGCACCAGGTCGGTGACTTCGGCCTGGGCGATGGCGAACCGGTACCCGCCGGCCTCGTACAGTTTCAGGTCGGTGCCGACGATCTCCTCGGGGGCGCGCGCCGTCAGGCCGGCGGAAGCGTTCAGGACCTGCTGCCCGTAGGCCTGGATGGTCTCCCCGGCCAACGGTCCGGCGCGGACGAAAGCCCAGCGTCCCAGCCGCTCGGCCGCTTTCCGGTCCCGCTCGGTGGTGGTGGGGGAGGTCAGAACGAGCGTGTCCGAGAGCAGGCCCGCCAGCAGCATCCCGGCCACCTGCGCCGGAGCCGACAGCCCGGCTTCTTCGATCTGCTCGGAGACGAGGGTGGAGGTGCTGCCGACGATGTCCACGGTGAACCGGATCGGCACGTGCGTGGACGGGTTGCCGAGGCGGTGGTGGTCGAGGATCTCGAGCAGTTCGGCTTCCTCCAGCGAGGCAATCGCCTGGCGCGGCTCGTTGTGGTCCACCAGGATGAGTTTCAGGCGCGGCGGGTTGAGCAGGTCGCGCTGGCGGCAGACGCCCGCGTAGTGGCCGGTCTCGTCCACGACGAAGAAATTGTCGCCTTCCTCGCGCAGGATGCGGTTGAGCGAGTCGCGGATGCGGGCGTTGGCCGGGAACTGGGGGATGCCGGTCTGGCAGGCGTCGCGGCAGGGGGCTTCGAGGATCTCGGCCAGTTTCATTTCCTGCCGCTTCGGGTGCGGACCGACCATTTCGTTCATAAAAGCGAACAGGCTGGCGCCGGTCACCAAGCCGCAGGGTTTGCCGTCGGCGTCCACAACGGGAGCCAGGCCCCAGGTGCGGGCAGCGATGGCCCAGGCTTCACGCAGGGGAGCGTCGGGCGGGGCGGTATCCAGGCGGCGGGTCACGGCTTCGAAGCGGGGCGAGGCGTCGTTCAGCAGGACGGGGGCGTCCAGTCCCAGGCGTTTCAGCGTCCAGGCGGTCTGCGGATTAACGGCCCCGGCGCGGGCGGCAACGAAATCGCCGGCGTCGCGTTCCCGCAGCAGCCAGGCGTAGCCCATGGCCGCGGCGATGGTGTCGGTGTCGGGATTGACGTGTCCGATGACGAAGATTTTGTCCATGGCGGGAATTATATCTTGTTAAATGACGGGACGGCTTTTGCAAGCCGTCCCGTTTGTCGGATGTTCAGGTCAGCGCGGCTTTGGCTGCCAGGATGGCGCTCCGTCATCTTCGGAGTTGTTTGTCAACCGTCGGATGTTGGATCCGTCGGCGTTCATGATGTAGAGTTCGAAGTTCCCGTCGCGGTTGGAGACGAAGGCCAGCATGGTCCCGTCCGGTGACCACTCTGGGAAGGAGTCGTTGGTATCCGTGAATGTCAGGCGGGTCTGGTTCGAGCCGTCGGGATTCATCGTGACGATGTCGAAATCGGAAAATTTGGACCCGTAGATGTTGGTTTCGAAGGCCACCAGGCCCGTTTTCCCGTTCCAGGACGGGAACCAGGAGATGAAGGTATCCTTGGTATTGTAGGTCAATTGTGTCAAGCCGGTTCCATCGAGGTTGATACGCCACAGGTTGATTACGAGGCCCGTCCCGGAGGCGTAGATGAGCTGCTGGCCGTCCGGCGACCAGGCGGGGTCGAGGTCGGCGGTGTTCGGCGAATTCGTCACGGTGCGGACGTTGGCGCCGTCCACGTTCATCACGTGGATCTCGTAGTTGCCGTTCCGTTTGGAAAGGAAAGCGATTAACTGGCCGTCGGGAGAGAATGTGGGCGAGGCGTCATCGGCGGCGTTGTCGGTCAGGCGCGTTACGCCGGAGCCGTCTGCGTTCATGAGATAGATATTGTTGTTGCCGTCACGGTCGGAGGTGAAGACGATCTTGCTCCCATCCGGCGACCACTCGGTATCGGTATCGTTTGCAGGATTGCTGGTCAGTTGTGTTTCGCCGCTGCCGTCAACGTTGATGACGTAGATGTCCCCTTCGCCGTTGCGGTAGGAGGTGAAGGCGATCAGGTCGCCGTTTTCGTGCGAGGGGCCGCTGGAGAACAGGCTGTCGAGGCCGGGGATCTTGTCCCGTTCCAGGTAGGCGATCGCACCAAGCGCGACGCAGCAGACGAACACGACCAGGACGATGCCGCATCCGATGGCGACTTTCTTCCACGTGTTTTTCTTTGGCGGAGGCGGAGGGGGCAGCGTTTGCGGGGTTGGGGCGGTTTCGGGATTTTCGATCATGGCATTCTCCTTTGATACCCATTATAGGGGGAAACACCTTAAAATTCAATCTTTTTCAAAAAAAATCAACGGGGCGGCTTGTAAAAGCCGTCCCGTTTGTCATCTGCGCGAGATTAGCGCGGTCTCGGCTGCCAGGCCGGCGAGCCGTCACTTTCGGAATTGGATGTGATTTGGCGGACATTGCCGCCGTCCGCATCCATGATGAAGATTTCGAGGTCGCCGTCACGGTTCGAGGCGAAGGCCAGCATGGTGCCGTCGGGCGACCAGTCTGGCAGGGCGTCGTCGTTGGAGGTGAACGTCAGGCGCGTCTCGTTCGCGCCATCAGAGTTCATGATGACGATATCGAAATCCATTTCTGCGGAGCCGTAGCGGTTGGTCTCGTAGGCCACCAGTCCCGTTTTCCCGTTCCAGGACGGGTAGCGCGCAATCTCGGTATCGTATGTCAACTGCGTCAGGCCGGTCCCATCCAGGTTGATGCGCCACAGGTTGATTGATGTGCCTTTCCCGGAGGAGAAAATGAGCTGCTGGCCGTCCGGCGACCAGGTGGGGCTGAATTCGGAGGAGTCCGGCATGTCGGTCACGGTGCGGACGTTGCTGCCGTCCGCGTTCATCACGTGGATCTCGTAGTTGCCGCTCCGGTCGGAAAAGAAGGCGATCAACTGGCCGTCGGGCGAGAAGGCCGGCGCGGAGTCGGAGGCGGCATTATTGGTCAGGCGCATGACGTTCGTGCCGTCTGCATTCATGATATAGATTTCGTAATTATCGTCCCGGTTGGAAGTGAAAAGGATCCGCCTCCCATCCGGAGACCAGGCCGGCAGGATGTCTTTGGCGGGATTGCTGGTCAGTTGTGTTTCGCCGCTGCCGTCAACGTTGATGACGTAGATGTCGCCTTCGCCGTTGCGGTAGGAGGTGAAAGCGATCAGGTTGCCGTTGTCGCCCAGGCTGGAGAACAGGCTGTCGAGGCCGGGAATCTTGTCCCGCTCCAGATATACAACGCCTACGAGCGCGGCGCAGCAGATGAACACAATCAGGGCGATGCCGCATCCGATGGCGACTTTCTTCCACGTGTTTTTCTTTGGCGGAGGCGGCGGGGGCAGTGTTTGCGGGGTCGGGGCGGTTTCTGGATTTTCTATCATGGCGTTCTCCTTTGACACCCATTATAGGGAAAACTTTCCGAAAGTCAACCGGTTTTGCCGGAAAGCAGGTCCACCACTGCGGCGGTCATGAGCGCCGCGGCGTGCGGCAGGGCCGATTCGTCAATGTCGAACTTCGGATGGTGGTGGGCGGCATCCAGTCCTTTGTCGGGATTGGCCGTGCCGATGAAGAAGAAGCAGCCCGGCGTCTTTTCCAGGATGAAGGCGAAATCCTCGGAACCCATGGTGACGTAGTTGGTTGTATCCACGTCCGTTTTGGGAAACAGGCGGCGGGCGGTTGCCTGGACGCGGGCGGCCGCGCCCGGGTCGTTGACCGTGGCCGGCGTCAGGCGCTGGAGGTCAATCTCCGCCCGGCAGCCCATTGCCCCGGCCGCCGCCTGGACCGTTTGCTCGAAGCGCGCCAGGACCGTCTGCCGGACCGCAGCGTCGAACGTGCGGATCGTGCCGGTCAGTTCCACCGCCGGAGGGATGACGTTGAACGTCTCGCCGCCGTGGACCGTGCACACGCTGACGACCGCGGTCTGGAGCGGCGGCACGTTGCGCGAGACGATGCCCTGCAACGCGCTGACAACCTGCGCCGCGGCCAGCACCGGGTCCACGGCCAGGTGGGGGACGGCGCCGTGCCCGCCCTTGCCGATGACCCTGACCTTGAAGATTTCCGCCCCGGCCATGGTTGGGCCTCCTGCGATTCCGAACCAGCCGACCGGACGCTCGTTCCAGACGTGCAGGGCGAGGGCCGCGTCCACTTTCGGGTTTTCCAGCACGCCGGCCTCGATCATTTTTTCCGCGCCGCCCATGCCTTCCTCGGCGGGCTGGAAGACCAGTTTGACCGTGCCGGGCAGTTCCGCGCGGCGGGCGTGGAGCATGCGCGCCACGGTCAGCAGGACGGCGGTGTGGGCGTCATGGCCGCAGGCGTGCATCACGCCTTTCGTTTGTGAGGCGTACGCGGCCTCGGTCTCCTCGGTGATGGGCAGCGCGTCCATGTCGGCGCGCACCAGCACGACCGGTCCCGGTTTCGTTCCGCCGAGGATGGCGATCACGCCTGTCCCGCCGACGCCGGTGGTCACTTCCAGGCCGAGGGCGGTCAGTTCTTTGGCAACGATGCCCGCCGTGCGTACTTCCTGGAATCCCAGTTCGGGGTGCATGTGGAAGTCGCGGCGCAGGGTTTGGGTGTATTCGAAAAGGGCTTGGGCTTCAGAGAGAAAGTCGGTCATGGGAACCTCGTTTTGTGGGACAAGTCTGAGACTTGCCCTGCGCGTATTTTTGTTGGACAAGTTTCAGGCTTGCCCTGCGCGTATTTTTGTTGGACAAGTCTCAGACTTGTCCTACGCGTATTTGATAATGCGGAATTTTTCTTCGTAGCGCGGATTCTCTTCCGTGCTGTCGGCGGCGCGGCGCGAGCGCATGCGGACCTCGAACCTGTCCGCGTCGCCGATCTGGGATTTGTGCTCCTTGAGAGCGCGCAGTTTGACCTCCCACAGGCCGGTCACATCGAGGACAACCGTCGGCTGGTTTGCCAGCGAGACCCACACCTCGCGCGGGGTGTGCGGCTCCAGCCCTTCGTCCCGGAGCAGTTCCGGGTAGTAGTGGACGTTCCCGGCGGCGGGGAAGACCGCGTCCAGCACGGCCTGACCGGCGGCGCGGTGGTCGGGGTGGTTGAGCGTGCCGAGCGGGGTGTAGAGCAGGGTCGGGTCGCAGGTGACGAGGATGTCCGGTTTCTCGCGGCGGATGGCGCGGACGATCTCGCGGCGCAGGTCCAGGCTCGGGACGAGCGCGCCGTCCTCCAGGTCCAGGAAGCGCACTGTTTTAACGCCGATGACGGCGGCGGCGTTCTCCTGTTCCGCGTGGCGCGTGGTGCACAGTCCGGCGGGCGTGGCGTCGGCGTCTCCGCCCTTGTCGCCGCAGGTCAGCAGGAGGTAGTGGATTTCGTGCCCGGCGCGCGCCCAGCGGACGAGCGTTCCGCCGCAAAAAAATTCCGGGTCATCCGGGTGGGCCAGGATGACCAGGATCTTCTGCGGGGTCGGCCAGTCGCCGGGCTGTTCGGTCATGCTTTCTTCTCGCAGTTCTCGCAGGGCTGTTCGGCTTTGCGCCGCAGGGCTTCGAGTTCGTCCCAGGGCTGGACGGCGTCACGGTCGAACTCGCGGTTGCCGACCTCCGGGATGTTCACGCGAATGGTCATGCGCAGCGGGTTGGCGTCAATGACCTTGCCCTCGCCGAGCGGCGTGACAACGTGCTTGTTGCGTTTGGGCAGTTCCTTGCGGGCGGCGGCGTACTGTTCGTATTCGTAGACCAGGCAGCAGCGCAGGCGTCCGCACATGCCGGTGATCTCGGTGGGCGTGAGCGAGATGCCCTGTTCTTTTGCCATTTTGATGGAGATGGGGCTGAACTCGGAAAGGAATTTCGAGCAGCAGCGGGTTTCCAGTCCGCAGGCGCCCATGCCGCCCAGCAGTTTCGCCACGTCACGCGGACCGATCTGCCGCATCTCGACCTGCGCCTGCTGGTACTGTTTCTGCATATCATGCCGCAGGGATTTCAGGTCGGCCTTGTCTTCGGACTCGGTGCTGAACATCAGGGTCAGGCGCGTCCCGTCGAAGGAGTACTCGGCGGCCACGATCTTGACCCCCGCCAGTTTCAGTTTGGCGGCGCGCTCGCGGCAGGCGATCATTGCCTCCAGTTCCTTCTGCGCCCACATCCGGCGCAGGACGAGGTCGCGCGGGGTGGCGATGCGTTCCACCGGTTTCCAGCCTTCGGGCGTGGCAACCGGATTTTTCACGATCTGCGTCACCTCTCCAAGTTGTTTCCCGCGCGAAGTCTCAACGATAACGTGGTCGCCGACTTTGACCTCCGGGACGGTGGATGCGTTGAAGTGATAGGATTTGCCGATTTGTGCGAAACGGACACCAATGATGGGATGCTGCATGGCGCTGATTATACCGTATTGACAACCGTCATTAGACTTTATCCGTCATAGGCTGACCGCTCGTTTTTTGCATCGAATTTCCACGAATTTCTCGAAAAAATCTGCTCAATTCGGGTAATTCGATGCAGAACTCTTATTGCGGATAATATCTATTTGTGTTGCCGCGGAAATCTCCCGCAGGCTTATTGCTTGCGGGAGATTCTGCTTGCGCACGGGGGTATCCGGGCGCTTCTATTTGCGGGGCTTCCTGAGCAGGAAGTAGGCCAATCCTCCCAGCAAGCCAGTTCCGAGAAGGCCGCCCAACAGGTAATAGGGCGTCGGATTGCCGGCCGGAGGCGTTTCGCCGTCCGTTGCCGGGGGCTGGCCGCCGGCCGGCTCAACGGTTGAGGAGGCGGCCGCCTGCGCCGGTGCGGAGGTTGCGGTCGCGGGGACCGGCGTCTCGTCGGGCGCGGCGGTCGAGGTTGCGGTCGCTGTCGAGGTCGGCGTTGGCGGAACGGGCGGCAGATTGCCCAGATAGATGTTGATATCGCCCTGCCTGTCCGCGCTTTTGTTCCCGGCCCTATCCTCGCACACGCCTTCGGCGGATTGTCCGGCTCCTTCGGTGTTCACCGTTACCGTGACAGGCGACTGCAGCGGGCCCGAGAGCCTTTCGGAGCAGAACCACATCAGCGTGACGGGAGTGTAGTTCCAGCCGGAGAGGTCGGGGGGCGGATCGCGCCGGATGAACGTGATCACGGGGGGCGTCTTGTCAATGTTGATGTGCAGGACGGAGACAACCGAACTGATGTTGCCGGCCATATCCTTGCAGAACCCGACTTCGGACTGTTCCCTCCCTTCCGTGGATATCACCACCGGGTCGGTGCAGGTGTCAATCCCCGACAGATCATCGGACCCGGAAAATGTCACCGTTACGTCGGCATTGTACCAGCCGTATTCATTCGGGGGCGCGACGCTCCCTGTTGCGATGGGACGCGTGGTGTCGTATTTGAACGTACTGGAAGCGACCGCCGTGCTCGTGTTGCCGGCCAGGTCGGCGCAGGAGCCGTTGACTGACGTGCCCGTGGTATCCGGACCGATGTACAGAATCGCGCTGCACGTGTCTATGCCGGAAGTGGAATCGTTGCCTGCGAAGGCAACATTGACCGCGTGGTTGTACCAGTCATTCTTGTCCGGCGCCCGGTCCGGCGCGCCGTTCACGCTGACTGGCGCGGTGGCGTCGTATTTGATGGCCAGGGAGGCGGCGGCGGGATTCCCGGCATTGTCGGTGCATGCGCCGTTGACCGGTACGCTGCTGCCGTCTGGGCCGGAGTAGTTCTGGCTGGTGGTGCAGGGAGCGCCCACGCCCGACAGGTTGTCGCTCCAGGTGAACGAAACGGTCAGCGGCTGGTTGTACCAATCACCGTGATTCGGAGCGGATGCGGATACGACCGCGGTCGGGGAGGTTGCATCGTAATCGAAGGCGCTCGCCGCGACGGTCGCGCTGGAATTACCGGCCTGGTCGGTGCATGAGCCGCTTCCGGCCACAATATTCGTACCGTCCGGTCCGCTGTAGGGGATGGCGGGGGAGCAGGAGGCGATGCCCGACCGGTCGTCTGCGCCGGTGAAAATTATATTCAACGGGTCGTTATACCAGCCGTTGTAGTCTGGGGACCGGCTCGGTGCGCCGCTTGCAGACGGGTCAGTCTTGTCAATGTTGATCCCGGTCTGGATGTTTGCGCTCGTGTTCCCGGCGTTATCGGCGCACGTGCCGGTGGCGGATTGGTTCGTCCCTTCTGCAAAAACCGACTGGCTAAGAGATGATGATGCGGTGTTTACGAGTGAAGTCGCGTCGGTGCAGGTCCAGGTCACGGTCACGTTGGTGTTGTTCCAGCCGTAAGGATTGGCAGGCGTGCGGCTGGCAAATGCAATGGCTGGGTCGGTCGCGTCGTAGTTGAAAGCGGCGGA